>NZ_CP125854.1:1800815-2401087 GCF_030169785.1 Bdellovibrio sp. 22V | reverse complement strand
GAGATCGGCGATAAATCCTCGATTTGGTACAATGTCGTTGTTCGCGGCGATGTTATGCCGATCCGTATTGGCAAAGAAGTGAATGTCCAAGACGGAACCGTGATTCATGGAACTTACGGAAAATGGGGCACGACACTGCATGACCGCGTAACAATCGGGCACTTGGTGATGTTGCACGGCTGCGAAGTCGGTCGCGGCACTTTGGTGGGGATGGGTTCCATTCTTATGGACGGTGTGAAGGTGGGAGAGCATTGCCTTATTGGCGCGGGCTCACTTTTAACTGAAGGCACTGAGATTCCTCCGCGCAGTCTGGTCGTAGGACGCCCTGCGAAAGTAAAAAGATCCCTCACAGATGAAGAGGTCGAGTTGCTAGAAAAATCTGCGGATAACTATTTGCTCTATAAGTCCTGGTACGAATAAGATGGGGAAACCCCCACCACGCCAGGAGTTAGTTTATGGAACGCGACGTCCCTTATGCTTTAACTTTCGACGACATTCTTCTTCTTCCGCAATATTCAGAAATCACGCCGACAGAAGTTGTCCCTCGATCTCTCTTTGCGAGAGAAAAATATCTCAACACGCCGATCATCTCGGCGGCGATGGATACAGTCACTGAAAATCGTATTGCGCGAGTGATGGCTCAAAACGGGGGCCTCGGTATCATTCATAAAAATATGGATATCGAGAAACAGGCTCTCGAAGTGGAAAAAGTAAAAAAATACGAATCTGGAATGATCATGGACCCGATCACATTGGGACCGGATCATCAAGTGCAAGAGGCTGTGGAGCTGATGGAGAAATACTCCATCAGCGGTGTGCCGATCACAGTCGACGGAACTCTTGTTGGAATTCTTACGAATCGTGATCTTCGTTTTGAAGAAAATTTCCATCAGCCCATTCGTAATGTGATGACCAAAGAAAATCTTGTCACAGCGAAAATGGGAACGACCCTGGAAGAAGCGAAAAAGATTTTGCAAAAACATCGCATCGAAAAACTTCCTGTCGTGGATGCCAAAGGAAAACTGAAAGGTCTTATCACGATCAAAGATATCGAGAAGGCAAAAAATTATCCGCAAGCGACGAAAGACGAGCACGGCCGTCTTTTTGTAGGCGCCGGTGTGGGGGTCGGTTCTGACTCGCGCGACCGCGTGGATGCGTTGGTGGCGGCGAACGTTGATGTGCTCTGTGTGGATACGGCGCACGGGCATTCTAAAAACGTGATCGAGATGGTTCGTTATATCGCGCAGAAATACAAAGACGTGATTGTTATTGCCGGAAACGTCGTCACGGCGGAAGGCACTCTGGCTTTGCTTGAAGCCGGCGCGGAAGTCGTGAAGGTGGGTGTGGGGCCGGGAAGTATTTGTACGACACGTGTTGTGGCGGGCGTCGGTATGCCGCAAATTTCTGCGGTCGTCGAATGTGCGAAAGCGGCAAAGGCGCGCGGAAAAACGATTATCGCCGATGGCGGGATAAAATTTTCTGGCGATATTACGAAGGCTTTGGCTTTGGGCGCGAACTCCGTGATGATCGGAAATCTTTTGGCAGGTGCTGAGGAATCTCCGGGTGAAACAATTCTTTTCCAAGGCCGCACATACAAAGTTTACCGCGGCATGGGCAGCATCGGTGCGATGGCGAAGGGTTCGAAAGACCGTTACGGTCAAATGGACATCGAAGAAAATGAAAAACTTGTTCCTGAAGGTATCGAAGGAAAAGTCGCTTACAAAGGCGCGGCTTCCGGTATCATTCACCAACTTGTGGGCGGTTTGAAATCTGGTATGGGTTATGTCGGCGCGAAGAATATCGATGATCTTCAAGCGAAGGCGAAATTTGTGCAGATTTCCGCGCAAGGTTTGCGTGAGTCTCACGTGCATGACGTGAGCATCACGAAAGAAGCTCCGAACTATCGTATGGAGTCTTAAAAATGCGCGGTTTTATTATTTTAGATTTCGGCTCGCAGTTCACGCAATTGATTGCACGTCGTCTGCGTGAGCTTGGTTTTTATTCAGAAATTCATTCTTACCAATATCCGACCGAAGAAATTCGTAAGAAAAATCCTTACGGAATTATTCTTAGCGGCGGGCCCAATTCGGTTTATGAACCGGGTTCTCCGCAAAGAGATATTCCGGAACTTCGTAACATAAGTCCTCTCATGGGTGTCTGTTATGGAATGCAGCTTTTGACTCATCAGATGGGCGGCAAGGTTTCTCGCGCTGAACATCGTGAGTACGGACTTAATTATGTAACATGGACTTCTGTCGTAGCGGGTGTTCCCGAGCGACAAAAAGTTTGGATGAGCCACGGTGATGTGGTTGAAAAAGCACCGGAAGGTTTTCAAGTCGTCGCAATGTCGGATGGAAATCATCCCGCAGCGATGAAAGGTCCCGGAGTCTTGGCAGTGCAATTTCATCCCGAGGTGGCGCATACGGATCACGGGAATGATTTGCTTCGTCACTTCGCTCACGACATGTGTAAGGCACCTGCAAACTGGGATGCTCCGCATATCAAAGACCTTTTGATTAAAGAAACTCAGGAAAAGGTTGGCGCGAAAGATCACGTGCTTGTCGGTTTGAGCGGTGGTGTGGATTCCACGGTTGTGGCGACCCTCTTGACCAAAGCTTTGGGTGCAGAACGTGTGCATTGTGTTTTTGTCGATAACGGACTTCTTCGCAAAAACGAATTCGAAAATGTTCTTGAAAGCTATCGCCGCATCGGCTTGAACGTGAAAGGTGTGGATGCTTCAGAAGAATTTCTTTCAGCTCTTAAAGGCAAGGAAGATCCTGAAGACAAACGTAAAACTATCGGGCGTGTGTTCATCGAAGTGTTTGATAAAAGTTATGACCACAGTCTTCCGATCAAGTGGCTTGCACAAGGCACACTTTATCCCGATGTGATTGAAAGCGTTTCTTCCGTTGGCGGCAGTGTCACGATCAAATCACATCACAACGTAGGTGGTCTGCCTGAGAAAATGAGGCTCGGTCTTGTGGAGCCTGTGCGTGAGCTGTTTAAAGACGAAGTGCGTGCCTTGGGAGCGCAATTAGGATTGCCGCATGAGATGTTGTGGCGTCATCCGTTCCCTGGCCCGGGCCTTGCGATCCGGGTCTTAGGTGAAGTGACTAAAGAGAAACTTAAAATTCTTAAAGAATGCGATGATGTGTACATTTCTGAGCTTCGCCGCCGCGGACTTTACGAAAAAATCTGGCAAGCCTTCTGTGTTCTGCTTCCAGTGAAAACCGTGGGCGTGCAAGGCGACTCACGAACTTACGATCACGTTCTTGCCTTGCGTGCAGTGACTTCCAGTGATGGTATGACAGCGGATTGGTATCCTTTTGATTTTCAATTCTTACGTGAGGTTTCAAATCTTATCACGAACAAAGTCAAAGGCGTGAATCGCGTCGTGTATGATGTTACATCAAAGCCTCCTGGCACCATCGAATGGGAATAAAATAAAGAGCCGGGTTTGTTGCCAGTTGTAATGCAACAGAAAACAGACCTGGCATTTATGTATCTTCTCTTTTTACGCTTAGAAATTTTGCGTCAATACTTCGGAAGAGTATCTTAGGAGTCCAAGATATTCCGAGGAGAAAAATATGCGCGCATTTTGGACTGTTCTTGCTTTAACTTGTTTTTGTTTTTCATCAATGGCCGCCAATGAATCCGATCACGTGATGCTGCAAGCAAGTGAAATTCAGTGGAAAGAAGGGCCGGCTGTTTTGCCTCCGGGTGTAAAATCTTATGCGCTTTACGGAGATCCCTCTGTCGCAGGTCCCTTCAGTCTTCGTCTGAAGTTGCCGGCGAAATATAAAATTCCTCCGCATTTTCATCCTCAAGACGAAAACATCACGGTGCTTTCCGGATCGTTTTTCATGGGGCTTGGCGACGATGCCAAAGGAAAAATGACGGAAATTAAAACGGGCGGTTTTGCGAGTATGAAAGCGGGGACGCATCACTTCGCGCGCGCGGAAAAAGAAGCGATCATTCAATTGAACGGCATGGGGCCGTGGGGAATTACTTATGTGAATCCTGCGGATGATCCGCGCAATAAAAAATAGAATTACTCCTCGGTCATGATGAGCTTGTAACTCCATTGCTTTGGATGTTTTTGTTACCTTTCTGCGAATGAAAACAATCAGAATTATCAAAACATCCAAAGTTCTTTCGCTCTTTATTATTCTTTCTGTGATCGCCGCGATGGCCGGCGGTGCGGAACTTCTTTATGAAGCTTCAGGCACGGCGAGTTTTAAACTTTTCAAAGATGCCAACGGCATTCGCTCTACGCTTACGACTTCACAAAATTATGATCTTTATCGCGACTACACCGAAGTCGATGGTGAGCAGCTTTATCTGGTAAGCAGTCATAAATCGGTTCAAACCTACCTGGATGCCGAGGGCCTCACCGGCACGATTTCTTGGACAGTTCGCAAAGGCGCACAGTTGCAAAACGTGCTGTGGGGGAAAACTGAAACAGCGACCGAGCTTAATGTTCATGGGAACAAACCGGTTTTAGTCACAGGCTTGGGCGGTTGTTGTGCTGCGATGACAGGCTATCGACTTTACGACATCGAAAATGGACGTCTCTTGATGTCTTTCAATGATTTTTCATTTCGTGAAAAAGTCACGCAGCCTTTTTCTTTAGAAGTTCCAAACTCGTCTCTTAAAACCCGCTGGGTGGGGGTGCTTTCCGGTGACAGCACGCGCGATCGGGATTTTGAAACTCCGCAAACGGGAAAAACGGCGACGCTGCTTGTGAAGTATGCGTCGAACGTGCTTAAACAAAAACTGCAAATTGATATGGAAGTCGAAAAAGGCTGGGCGCCCAGTGTTTTGGAAGTGAAGATGGAAAAGGATCCATCGATTGCGAACAGCGATAAAATCGAAATTCATGACGAGCAAGTGACTCTTTGGAATATCGATGGCAGCACGAATCCCGCCGAAATTTCCGGAGTTATTCTCAAAATCACACTTAATGGCGGGAAAGGCGATAAAATCGTGAAAATCCCTGTCAAAGGCGACCAATTGGACGTGGATCACGCCGTCGTTCCAGCGGGTGTGGATCTTTATCCGATTATGCTCTTAAGAGGCTATTAACGCAGTGAGGAATAAGGGGTCTAGAGACCCCTTTTATTGAATTAAAAAAGGCCCTAAGATATGAAATTATCATGTCTTTTGTTCATTTACACGTTCACTCTGAATACTCTCTCTTAGAAGCCGCTTGCCGGGTTAAAGCCATTGCTAAAAAAGCCGCGGCGATGCAGATGCCTGCGGTGGCTCTTACCGATAACGGCAATATGTTTGGTGCCGTCGAGTTTTACTTCGCCTGCAAAGACAATAACGTCAAACCTCTGCTTGGTTTGGATGCTTATATCGCGCCGGGTTCGCGCTTAGAAAAAAAACAAGATCGCGATCAAGTGAATTCGGGACCAAGACGTTTGGTTTTCTTGGCGCAAAATACGGAAGGCTATCGCAACCTTTGTAAACTTTCGACAATCGGCTATCAGGAAGGTTTTTACTGGAAGCCGCGTATCGACTACGAAGTGATTCAGAAATATCACGAAAATCTAATCTGCCTTACGGGGGGACTGCGCGGTGAAGTCGCCGACGCGTTTTTGCGCGAAGGTCCTGACGCCGCTTTGGCGAAGATCCGTCAGCTCAAAGAAATCTTTGATGATCGTTTGTATCTTGAGATGTGCCGCACAGGTGTCGCCGAGTGGGATCAAATCAATCCGTTCTTGCTGGAGGCTTCTAAAATCACAGGAGTGCCTGTGGTGGCGAGTAACGACGTCCACTACATGACTCAGGACGATCAAATCGCGCAAGAGGTTTTGATTTGTATCGGAACGAATAAAACATTGAGTGATGAATCGCGTTTCCGTTTGGGGACGGACGAGTTCTATTTCAAAAAGCCGGAACAAATGGTGGAGATCTTTTCCGATATTCCGGAAGCGATCAGCAACACTTTGCAAATCGCTGAACGTTGCGATGTGAAATTTAAAATCAAAGACGATTCCGGCAAGCCGATCTATCACTTGCCGACATTCCCGACAGGTTCCGGGGAGTCGCTGAAGGACTTTATCGCGCGCAAATCCAAAGAAGGATTGTTAGTGCGCTTTGAAGAAGCCGAAGCACGCGGTGAAGCTGTTCCTGAAGAAAAAAAGCCAGAGTATTACGCTCGTCTTGATTACGAACTTGGCATCATCGACCGCATGGGTTTCAACGGTTACTTCCTGATCGTCCAGGATTTCATCGGCTGGGCGAAGGACAACGACATTCCAGTCGGACCGGGTCGTGGTTCCGGTGCGGGTTCTCTTGTCGCTTATTGTTTAAGAATTACGGATCTGGATCCGCTTCCAAATTTCCTTCTCTTCGAGCGTTTCTTGAATCCAGAGCGTATCTCGATGCCGGACTTCGATATCGATTTCTGTCAGGATCGTCGTCAGGAAGTGATCCGTTACGTAACCGAAAAATACGGGCAGGAATCCGTCTCGCAAATTATTACTTACGGTAAATTGCAAACACGTGCGGCGTTGAAAGACGTGGGTCGTGTTCTAGGCATGTTGTTTTCTGAAACCGATCAAGTGACAAAACTGATTCCAGATAAACTCGGCGTGACTTTGAAAGAGTCGCTCGAGATGGAGCCGCGTTTGACGGAACTGATGGAGATGAATCCAACGGTGGCAACGCTCATCGACCTCGCACAACGAGTCGAGGGGATGGTGCGAAACGCCGGTATCCATGCGGCGGGTGTCATCATCGGTGACGGACAGCTTGTAAGACATGCTCCTTTGTACAAAGGCGCTGATGGCGAGCAGGTTGTCCAGTACGACATGAAGCACGCCGAAAAAATCGGTTTGATTAAGTTCGACTTCTTGGGACTTAAAACGCTCACTCACATCAACATGGCGCTGAAGCTCATCAAGAAAAATCGTGGCAAAGATATCACCACGAAGATGATTCCGATGAATGATGCGGCGACGTTTGAAATGATGTCCCGAGGAGATACTGCGGGGGTGTTCCAGTTCGAAGGTGAGGGCATCACCGATGCCACTCGTAAAATCCGTCCATCCTCCTTCGCCGATATCACAGCGATTACTTCATTATACCGTCCAGGTCCGATGGCGAATATTCCCGATTTTACAGACCGTAAACATGGGAAAGCGCCGGTGGAATATCTTTTGGAAGACACACGCGAGGTCTTGTCAGAGACCTACGGAATCATGGTCTACCAAGAGCAAGTTATGGGTATCGCCTCTAAGATCGCCGGATACTCGCTGGGTGAAGCCGACATGCTTCGTCGTGCGATGGGTAAGAAGATCAAAGAGGAGATGGATAAACACCGCGAACGCTTCATGAAAGGGGCGGTGGAACGAGGTCACAACAAAGAGAAATCTTCCGAGCTCTTTGATTTGATGTACAAGTTTGCCGACTACGGTTTCAATAAATCGCATGCGGCGGCCTACTCTGTCGTGACTTTGCAAACAGCATGGTTGAAGTGTCATTATCCTGCGGAGTTCTTCGCTGCTTTGCTCAGTACGGAATTGTCGGATACTGAAAAGATCGTCAAGTACTCGAAGGATGCAGCAAAACGCGGGCTGACGGTAAAATCCCCACACGTGAATTTTTCCGATTATCTTTTCGACGTCCACGGAGATGAAATTTATTTCGGTCTGGGCGCCATCAAAGGTGTCGGACAGAATGCGGTTGAAGCGATTATTGAGGCTCGGAATGCGTTGCCGGAAAAGAAGTTTTCGTCATTGGATGAGTTCTTCAACAGCATCGATCTTCGCCGCGTGAATAAAAAAGTGATTGAGTGTTTGATTAAAGCGGGCGCGTTTGACGGCTTCGGCGGTCATCGTGCGCAATTGATGGCGAGCTATCAGAAGTATCTGGATCGTGCGCAAGGTCTGCAGAAAGATCGTGAGCTGGGACAAAGTTCATTGTTTGATTTAGGACCATCGACGGAAACCACGGTGACTTTGCAGGAATGCAAACCGTGGACACGAACGGCTTCGCTGTCTTACGAAAAAGAAGTTTTGGGTTTCTATCTGTCGGATCACCCTCTCAAAGGTTTTGATACGCTTTCAGAGTTGTGGACGACATGCAAAGTCGCGGATCTGCCGCAGCAAATGCCGCCACCGGGTTCTCCGGAGGCAGAGGCATTGAAAGCTGCGAAAAAAGACTGGAAAAACCGCGACGCCGGCAAGAAGCGCGTGATTGTCGCAGGTTTGATTTCTGAACTTCGCGAATTGATCACGAAAAAGGGGACGCGGATGGCATTTGGTAAGATCGAGGATCTTTCCGGAGCTTGTGAGCTTGTGATCTTCCCGGATTCGTTCGCGCGTTTTGAGATGCAGCTTCGCGATGAAAGGCCGGTCCTTATCGGGGGTGGTCTTGAGGTGGAAGAGGGGGTCGCTAAGATCATGGTCGATGCGGTCTCGCCTCTTGAGGATGTCCTTAAGAAAACCAAGCGCATGGTGCTTCGTCTGGATAAAATCAATCCAGCCGATTACCCGCGTTTGCATTCTTTGATGAAGGATTATCCCGGACCTACAGCCGTGAGCTTTGAAATAGAAATGCCTGAAGTCAACCGCCGTGTTTTGATGGAGATGGCGGAAGCGCAAGGAATCAACGTGAACAACGAGTTCTTTGAAGGTGTTCATTCTCTTTTTGGACGAACTGATTTTATTGAATTGAGGAGTTAAAAATGCGTTTTCATATGGTGGTAGCTGCAGCTGTGACATTCTTCTTGGGATCTCCACTTTATGCGCAACAGGCGGACCTGATTGATCGCACGTATTCAGGGTCTTCGAAAGAAGCGACACCGCAAGGAGCGAAGAAAGAAATTCAAGACCAAGCGTCGCAAAAAGTCTCTGAAGAAATCATCAAAGAATTGATTGGTGAAGAAAGATTTATGAAAAATAAGTCTTTGATCCAAAACAAAGTGATTAAAAATTCCGCGCGCTATATTCCTTTTTCCAAACCTTCAGCGATGACCCAAGAAGGTGAAGAATACAAGATGTCCGTGGCGATGAAGGTCTCTTTGCGTGACCTTAAACAAATGCTTCAAGACAATACTTTATTAAACGAAAACGACGCCATTCCAGTTGTGCTTCCGGTGATCAGTTGGGTTGATCGCGTGCAAGGTCGCAGTTACCGCTGGTGGCTGCCTTTGGAGAAAAATCCGCAAGGCTTTTTGGTGAAAGAAGGGCGTTTGTTGGAAGAAGCACTTCGCGATTCTTTCCAGAAAAATAATTTCTATGCTCTTCGTCCGATTGAATCGAATTTAGGTTTAAGCGTCCCTGCAGATTTTCAAAATGAACGTGTGGCCAGCGGCGAAGATGCGCAATTCTTCGCGCAGTTCTTTAATGCGCCTGTCTTGATCGACGGCCAAGTTCTTTTGACAAAAACGGATAAAGGCAACGCCTATCGAATTGAAATCCGTATGACTGCGCTTCAAGTCAGCAACGGTCGTGCGATCGCCGATGTTTCCCGCCGTTATGAAACAGAAGGCGGCACTTTGGAAAATGCCGTCGATAAAAAACTGCGTGAAGTGGCTGAAGCGACCGCAAATGACTTGGCTTCGCAAGTTTTAGAAGCATGGCAAAGAGGTTCCTTGGGAACTTCGGTGATTCGTTTGACGATCAAAGGACGCAATACTTTGCCGATGATGGAAGGTTTGAAAGATAAAATCCGCTCACAAATCACTCAGGTAAAAAACATCCGCGAGCGTCTGGTGAGTTCTGAGTCTGTCAGTTTTGAGGTGGATACATCCGTTCCAGCTCCTGAATTGCTCGCGAAGCTTGAGTCTTTGGACGTCGATGGCAAGAAGCTTGCGAAAGTCTCTGAAGGCCGTGATGAAATCGTTCTTAAGTGGGCACAATAGGAGGTGCTGTCGTGAAAAAATGGATTTTGCTTTTCTCTCTTTTGAATTTGGCAGCTTGTACGACGTTTGATCGCACGACACCGACTATGCGCCGGGAAATCAAAGACGTTAGTTATGAGGCCCGTCGCGAAGACTCTTCACCGCGCAAACGTTTGATGGTCTTGCCGTTCCTGGATGCATCAGAAAAGCGTCCTCAGGATTTGCGTGATCGCGCGCGTGCCGCTTTTATTACGGATTTGAATCGCACGGGTGAAGTGATCGCTCTGGACAGCCGTGAATTGAATTTAGATCTTTCGAAGATGACTCAAGGTGGAGAGTACAAGCTTCAAGAAGTGGCCAAAGCAGCACAAGCTTTGGGGGTGAACGCCGTCCTTGAAGGGAAAATCATCGACATTCGTATTAAAAGAAAAGCGGACAATGTCGGCGTTGTTCGTCATCTGACAACGGCTTTTGAAGTCGTAGCGCAAGTGCGTGTCGTCACCGGCAGAGCCGGCCGCGAAGTATTTAACACGGTCAAGACAGTCACTGTTGAGGAGCAAGGCGTTCGCGTCGCTGAGAGAGTCGAAACAGATAAGTTTCTCGCAAACAACCCTGAGATGATCGAAGTGATCGTGAAAGATGCGTTCTTAGATTTCACTCCGCAGGTTTTGGCTTCTTTGGATAAAGTCACATGGGAAGGTCGTATTGCGGCCATCAACGGCGATAGAATTTATTTAAATGTTGGCCGCGTTTCCGGTTTGCAAGTCGGAGATCTTTTGAAAGTCACCGAAGACGGTGACGATGTTTATGATCCTGAAAGTGGCAGTCATATCGGTCGTGTTCCAGGCAGACTCAAAGGAACTTTGGAAGTCATCAGTTACTTTGGTAACGACGGCGCTATCGCTGTGATCCACTCTGGGTCTGGCTTTCGCGAAAATGATCGCGTAGAACTCTACTAAGAAAAAAGAGATCTCGCGAAATATTCTGTAATGAATGTTCCGCGAGATACCTGACAAATCTTTGCTGTTTCACTCTTAACAAAATAGTAATGCACCTAAGCTTCATTGTTATTTCATTTTGCTCGGGTATACTGAACGGGTGAAATCAAGCTTATCCCTGGTCATTATTCTTTCTTTTTTTTCCTCCAACGCTTTTGCAAAAACTTGGGACGTCGCGGTTCTCTACTGGAGTATGAAAATCGAAGGCCAAGTAGCCATGCGCAAGGGTTTTGAAGAGGAGATCAATCGCTTTAATGGAAAAGGTAAAGACAAGATCAACCTCATCTCCTACGTCGGTGGAGAAGGTCGAAAAGGCATTCTCAATCAGGTGGTGCAGTTTGATGAAGCTTTGAAAAAGAGTCCCCACGCGATTGTTATTCAACCAACGGACAACTCGGCGTTGGGACGAGGTCTGCAAACCGCCAATGAAAAAAAGATTCCGGTGATTGCTTACGATCAATACATCGTTAACGGAGTTCTTGAATCTTTTATCACCAGCGATAACTATCAGGCGGGGCGCGATAACGGCGATTATATTGATGGTCTTTTTGATCGTAATCAGGAAATTCGTCTTGTCGTGTTTGAGTATCCTAAAGTGTCTTCGACCATTGATAGAGTCGACGGTTTTTTTGATGCGCTTCGCACGCGCGGTCGTAAATTTCACGTTCTCAGAAGATATGAAGCGGTCGATCCTGATTCCGGTGCCGCCGCAGTAAAACAATTCTTAAAAGATTTCCCGGTAAAGGGCAGTGTGGATTTGATATTGACAGTGAATGACGGCGGGGGGCTTTCCATCGTGAAGTCGCTGTGGGAAAAGAAACGCACTGAAATTCGTCACGCGACATTCGATGGCGATCCGTTATCTATTGAAAACATCAAAAACAAACGTCTGACAGTGATTGATTCCGCACAATTTTGCGCCGAATTGGGGCGAGAAAGCGCACGCACTTTAATTGCAAAACTAAATAAAGAATCAGTTGCTGATAAAAAACTGATTCCGACGTTTGCGGTGACGGAAAAGACTTTGTCCTCTTATCCGGGATGGATGGGACATCCTGACAAAGGCCCTATCGTTTCAACTGACAAGAAAAAATTATTGCCCGTACCGGCACGTCAGCCGACGCAGGTTTATAAAGATGCCAGTCGCTTGATTATTAAAATCGGTGTGGCTCCTTTGTGCCCTTATCTGTGTGAGAAAGGTCCCGGCCTGTGGAGCGGATATATCTATGACATCATCAAAGACGTCGCGCAGAAAGAAGACTTTGAGGTGGAGTTTGAGAGCATTCCAAACTCGCGTCTGATTTCAAGTTTAAAAACGCGCAAAATCAATTATGTGATCATTCCTGCTGATATGGTGAGATATCTCGATGATATTCGTATCGTGGGCCCGAAGCTGGGAGTGAACTATACTGGCGCGTTGGTTTCTCCCGGAAAGAAAGATCCGTTGATTGACGCTCTTTTTATTCAGGACAAAAAAGTCGTTTATGCCGATCTGGGATTGGATTCGACGAATATCGAAGGGGAAGGGGTTTTGCCTTCTCGATCCACGAAGCTGACTGGTGCCGATGCTGCTGATCGCATGATTAAAATGATCGGTGATCGCCGTGCTGAAATCGCCTTAGGTGACTACAACGTGCTTCGCTATTTTCTTGCTCGCAAACCGATGGTGAGCTTGCAGCTTCTGCCGACATCCTTGACCGGATTTAATTCTTTGGTTTTGGTGAGCGTTCCGAAAGAGCCCGAGTTCGGGTATTTTCCGCGGCATTTAGAAAACTGGTTCTTACAATCACGCGAGAACGGTACTTTGGAAACCATTCTGCGCAGATACAACCTTAAGGATTGGAAGATCTTTAATCGCGATTAAGATGCCGACTTGATAGAAGTCGCCTGTTGCATCGAATTCACCAATGTTGAAAGTTTCTTTGCGTCTTCCAAAAGGGAAACAGACGTTCCGTTAAGATTTTCCGCATAGTTCTGATTTGTTTTTGAAACTTCGTCCAAAAGATTCATCGTGTTCTGAATCGTTTTCATTTCATGCGACTGAATTTCGCTAGCCTGGGCGATTTCAGAATTTAAGTTATTAAGCTTGTCGATCGATTCCAGCGTTTGTGACAGAATCTCTTTGCTCTTTGCTGCATAATTTTCGCTGTCTTTAATCATGCTGACGTTTTGATTTACAAGGGCGGAAATATCCTTTGCCGAGGTCGAGCATCTTTGCGCGAGCGTTCTGACCGCTTCGGCAACGACGCCGAAGCCTCGCCCGTGTTCTCCGGCTCGCGCTGCTTCGACGGCGGCGTTGAGGGCCAGTAGATTCGTTTGGAATGCGATGTCCTCAATGAGGTCCACGATCTCTGTGATTTTCTTAGAACTTTGAGCCAGAAGTTTCGTCGTATTAAAAAGATTTTCAATATGCGAAGCGCCCTCTGTAACGGAAACTTTCGAGGCGGATGACAAAGACTGCGCCGTCATCGAGTTTTCCGTGTTCTTTTGCACTTGTTCTAAAAGAGCGTTAAGAGCCTGCAGGGATTCGACCACTTGCGAATTAGCGCGATGAGCGGAATCAAAAATATTCTTTCCGGTTTCATCAATAATCGTGCAACTTTCAAAATTCTGCGACGAAATCTCGTCGAGTTTTTTCACGGTCGTATCCTGAAGTTCAATAAAACCGCCATAACGGCGAGCGATCAGCATGACAGGTCCTGCTTCGATCAGCACGAAGGCCGCGTGCAGAATCACAATTCCCAAGCTGGCGTCGTAGTTGAAAACGCTGCGGGGAAGAAAAAAGAAAAAGAGGAGATGGTGAAGGGCGATTACGACTGTAGCCACCAGGATAGGGCTGACAGCGCCAAAGAGCATAAGGACCGCTAAACTTACAAAGACGTGAAAATGCATTTCGATCATCCCGTTGCCCAGATGAATCAGAAGTCCCGAGAAGCTCATACACGTCGCCGCGAGCATGCATGGCAGCAGCAGACTTGTGACTTTAGAAAGATACATCACTGTCGGGCCTGAAAGAATGAATAGACCCAATCCCAAGGCAATCCATTGGCTGTGACCGTTATAGTGGGCCAGAAACGCAAAAATCGGAAGATGCAGATACATCGCGATCAGAAAGGCAAGACTGCGTGATCGGTTGAATTTTTGTCTGAAATTCATAAGCCCTCTTTGTTTGCTAAAAGAATACCTTGGGGATCGAAAAACTTCTGTGCCCGAACGCTGTTGCCGCATCCAGAAATAGGAAATGTGGAAAGAGTTTTATTCGAATAGAAACTTTCGACGATTTTTAAATCTTGTATCTTGTTTCCATAAGGTCCCACGAAAACACCCTCGCCCCGGGGAGATGAAACCAGGAAATAAGGAGGTGTCAGAGCAGGAAAGTTTTGTTCGGCCTCCTCAGAGGAGCGCAAGGTTACGATAAATCCTTTGTCTTTAAGGTCTTTTTCTATAAGAGGAGCGGGCTTTAAAAGAATCACTATTTCATCATACGAGGCGTGCGCGCCGCGCCCGATTAAGTACTTTTGAATGTCTTGGCTTTGCAAGGACTCAGGATCGAGAATATGCAAAAGGCTCCACCGACCTCGCGGCTGCGGATCGAAAACATGAGAGCCATGGAGCATAGAAACTGAAAAAACACTCAGTGATGCCCACACAAAAATAAATAAGTTACGTGCCATAAGCATATTGCTTTGGGCTTTTTCGGATTTAAATACCAGGAATGATAGTGAATTTTGTTTAACGTGTCTTAGGGTGAGACAGATCTGTATACAACAAGTGTTAGATCAATAACTTAGCTTCTGTTTATGGAAAAATTGTAAGAAAAGCATCACAGCATAAATGTCTTCATAAGGGCTTTGTTCGCGTTTTTAAAAGTCTCCGCTTCGCCGCGCAGACGCGCGACAAGCAATCCGCCTTGAATACTCGTAAGTAAAAGGTCTGCCGTGGCTTCGAGATTGACGTCTTTGCGGATAGATTTTTCCTCAATGCCTTGTTTAAGAGTTTTGATAAGCCACTTCCGTTGCAGAATATGGAATTCCAAAACTTTTTTGCGAATTCCTTTGGGCAGAGTGTTGTAGTCCGAGCACAGGGCCCCCAGAGGACAGATTTTACTGTTATCCGCCGCCATCTTATTGAACATCTCAAACATTTTTTCGATTCTTTTTGCCGCCGGAAGATCCGCCACCTTAAGAGACCAGTCGGTATAGGCTTTGGCATAGTCTTCCAACACAGCCAGGCCCATATCTTCTTTTGAGGCGAAATAATAATGCAGGCTCGCTTTGCGAATACCCAAAGAGTCGGCAATAGTCTGGAAGCTGAACCCGTTAAAACCCAGTGTTTGAAGATAGTTGCGCGCCAAACTCAGTGCTCGGGACCGTGTGTCCATAAAAATCCTTACTCTTGTAATAAACTCGGATCTGCTTTATTATCTACCTATCGGTAGGTAGGTAGCAAGCATTTTTATCGGTTAATACAACAAAGGGATACATTATGAACAACAAGACTTTAAGACCTGTAGCAATTCTCGGCGGATCCAGAACACCTTTCACCAAGTCCTTCACGCAGTATTCGCGCACGTCAAACAGAGAGCTCATGACGGCGACATTAAGAAATCTTGTCGATAAAACCAATCTGCGCGGTGAATTGTTGGGTGACGTATCCCTTGGTGCGGTTATGAAAAATGCCTCCGATTGGAATTTGGCCCGTGAATCTGTTTTGAGTTCGGGTCTCGATCCGCACACGCCGGGTTACGATGTTCAAAGAGCTTGCGGAACCGGTCTTGAAACGGCGGCGCAAATCGCACTTAAAATCGCCTCGGGGCAAATTGAAAGTGGTATTGCAGGCGGGACCGATACAAACAGCGATATTGCCGGTGTTCTTCCGCATGAGTTTTCGTGGATTATGATGGAGGCGCAAAAGGCTCCTTCTTTAATGGAAAAAATTAAAAAGTTTGCGGAGCTGAAACCGCAATACATCAAACCGCGCTTCCCGAACGTGCAAGAGCCGCGCACAGGTCTTTCCATGGGACAACACTGTGAATTGATGGTGAAAGAATGGATGATCTCGCGTGAAGAACAAGACAAGCTGGCTTTGCAGAGTCATCTGAATGCCGCGAAAGCTTATGACGCCGGCTTTTTTGATGATTTGGTTTTTGAGTTCAAAGGCCTAAGAAAAGACGTCTTTGTTCGCGGCGACACAAGTTTAGAGAAACTCGCTAAATTAAAACCTGCATTTGATTTTACTGGAACGGGAACGTTAACGGCAGGAAACAGTACACCTTTGACTGACGGTGCGTCTGCGGTTCTTTTGGGAAGTGAAGATTTCGCGAAAGCAAAAGGTCTTCCGGTATTGGCGTATTTGACGGATGCGGATTATGCAGCGGTGGATTACGTCAATGGCGAAGGTCTATTGATGGCGCCGACAAGAGCTGTCGCACAGCTTCTTCGTCGCAATAATTTGAAACTGCAGGATTTCGATTTCTATGAAATTCACGAAGCGTTTGCAGGACAAGTGCTGTGCACTCTGAAAGCTTGGGAGTCCGACGAGTACTGCCAAAAACATTTGGGTGAAAGCAAAGCTTTAGGCTCTATTGATCGCAGCAAGTTGAATGTGAATGGCGGAAGCTTGGCCTTGGGGCATCCTTTCGCAGCCACTGGTGGAAGAATTTTGGCGAGCCTTGCTAAAATGCTTGCGCAAAAGGGTTCCGGTCGCGGCTTGATTTCTATCTGTACTGCAGGAGGAATGGGCGTCGTCGCTATCGTCGAACGTCCGTAAATTTTATGCAAAATTCGTTGGCACAAAAAGCGTGGTTTTTAACAGTTCGATATGCATCCTGGGTGCTTCCTGAAACGGGAGCACGCTGGGCGCAGAATATCTTTCTTACTCCCACGCGTGTGCCACGGCCTGAGTCTGAAAAAGCGTATTATGAATCGGCACGCAAATACACGTTGGTGAACGGGATGGCTGCCTATGAGTGGGGACCCGCCACAGGTCCCATCATTGCGCTCGTGCATGGCTGGAATGGTCGCGGGACTCAGATTGCGGCGTTTGCGGGACCGCTGGCAGAAAAAGGTTATCGCGTCATCGCACTTGACGGCCCTGCGCATGGGGCTTCCCTAGGCGCACGAACCAATGTTGGTGAGTATGCGCGCGCTTTGATTGATGCGCAAAAAGAGCTCGGGCCTTTCGTCGCCGTCATTGCACATTCTTTCGGAGCGGGAACTTCCGTTTTAGCAAAGCACTGGGGGCTTCAAGCTGATAAGCTGATCCTGATTGGTGGCCCTTCTCGCTATGAAAAAGTGGTGGGCAATTATCTTAGTTTTATCAAAATCAGTCCTCGCGCAGAAAAAGTATTTCTGGATCTTCTTACGAAGAAAGTGGGACTGAGCCCGCGAGATCTCAATGTTGGAACTATTGGGGCGAAGGTATCTGGGCCTGTTCTTATTGTTCACGACAGTGAAGACAAAGAAGTGTCTTACAAAGCTGCGATTGAAATTCACGAAACGTGGCCTGGATCACAGCTTATGACGACGACCGGCTTAGGACATCGTCGCATACTAAAAGCGCCCGAAGTCATCGAGCGCGTAACCCAGTTTATTTTGGAAAATTGAGTTTTACTTTTTAGAAGTAAATTCTCCAGCCGATGTTAAAGACAGTCTGGCGGGCTTCGATTTCAATCTTTGGAGCTTCGTCAGTCTCCATGGTACCGGATTCTCCGCGTATACTCATATCAAGTGCGAAGATTTCCGAAAACGGAAACCATTTTAAGCCCACACCGAAGGCGCCGGCAGAGCCTGCAAGTTCCGTTTTTCCAGAAAGCGACTCGCTGGTGTAACCGATAGCTCCCAGCATGGCCGTAAGATAGGGAATGACATCATTGCCTGGTTTATTGGGAACGAAATTGAAGTCCCCCGTAACCCAAACCCCGGTTTGCGTTCCTTCAAAGTCATCATCTTTCACTCGGCTCGACGTCAGTTTGAACCCGACTTCGAATATTTCCAGATTTTTTGCGAATCCGATATTAAGCCGACTGCTATCCACCGTATCAGAGGTTGAAGTGCCGCCGGTTTTTTCCGTAGTTTTCGTGTTGTAAAAGTCATAACCCCACGTCATGACGTTTTCGCGGGGACGCAAAAGTTCTGCATCGTTATTCAATGAAACTTCGGGGTCGTTTTCCTTTTTCTTTGCAGCAGGCGCTGCGGAAGTCGTGGGAGCAGCAACGGAGGGAACAGGATTTGTCTCTTGTTTTTTGTTCTCGCGAACTTGTTTTTGCAACTCTTCGATCTGCGTTTGCAGAGCTTGCAGTTTTTCATCGACAGCAGCATTATTTGCGGGAGCCACAGGTTGAGACGTTTCTGCTTCGGCAGCAGCCATGGGAACGGGTGGGGTCGGTTGGACTTGTGTGACTTCTTCAGTTGGGGACGCCGTCGTTTCGGGAGTAGGACTTTCGTTTTGCGCAAAAGAGAGTCCGCTGAAAGTTAAGAGTCCTGTAAAAAGCAAAGATGTTTTCAAAGCTGTCACGATTCCTCCGCTGAGTAACTGCTTGTCGGGGCTCGATAAACAAAACTTTAGTTTCTTGACCGTTATTTGTCCTTGCTTATGGCCCCCCGCATCCAAGATTGCCGAGGTCCGGGGCCAATGCTAGTTTATTGATTCCTTTTTGGTCTGTTGGCGTAGTTGGTAGCGCGTTCCCTTGACATGGGAGAGGTCACTAGTTCGAGTCTAGTACAGACCACCAATTTTTTCTTATTTGCGATGCATCCATAATTTTTGTTCTTAAGGCTCGAAGTTTTGAGGCGTATGCTTTCTCCATAAGGAGATTGTTATGATCGATTTT
The DNA here is from genome assembly GCF_030169785.1 of Bdellovibrio sp. 22V. Lineage (NCBI taxonomy): Bacteria > Pseudomonadati > Bdellovibrionota > Bdellovibrionia > Bdellovibrionales > Pseudobdellovibrionaceae > Bdellovibrio > Bdellovibrio bacteriopascens. The sequence goes on along the minus strand of NZ_CP125854.1, from coordinate 2,382,402 downwards.
TATACTGCAGCCACTCCGAACGGTCGCAAAGTGGCGATCATGCTTGAAGAGCTTGGTGTTTCTTATACGGAACACAAAGTGGATCTTGGAAAGCTTGAACAAAAAAGTCCTGATTTCTTGTCGATGAATCCCAATGGAAAGATTCCAGTTATCATAGATCACGAAGGACCGTTCAATAAGAAGACCACGGTGTTTGAAAGTGCCGCAATTCTTTATTATCTGGCGGAAAAACACGGCGGTCGTTTTTTTGGTCACTCCTTGGATGAAAAAGCGCACGTGATGCAATGGACGATGTTTCAAATGTCAGCCATCGGTCCTATTCTAGGCAATTACTACTATGGCATGAACACTCTGACGCCGAAGAATCCCGGCTTCATTCAGCGTTTTGAAAAAGAAGCCACTCGTCTTTTGGGAGTGATGGAAACTCAGCTTCACAAGAATGAATACTTGGCGGGCAAAAACTATAGCATTGCTGATATTGCAACGTATCCGTGGATTGCAAACTTTATTAAGCTGCAACCCGCATGGTTTGAATCTAAACCTTCAATTCGTCGTTGGGCGCAAATGGTGGGTTCGCGTCCTGCTGTGAAGAAGGTAATGCTTTAAGGCCTTTAAAATCCCAAAGCTCTTGATCCATCAACTGACTGGGCTTCACATTGCTCAATGAAGTTTGGATTGAAGCATAGATGTTCGGGATCTCTTTTTCGAGATCTCGAACGAGCTTCTTAATTCTTTGTCTTTTAAGACCGTCTTGTGAGCCGCAAAGATTGCAAGGAATCACGGGGAAAGCCCAAGCTTGCGCAAGTTCTTCGATATCTCTCTCTGAAACATAACACAAAGGACGTACCAAGATATTGCGTTCATCGTCGGAACGAAGTTTCGGCGGCATCGCCGCGGAAGTTCCCACGTAGAACATGTTAAGCAAAGCCGTGTGAACCACGTCATCGCGGTGATGTCCTAAAGCGAGTTTTGTAAAACCATTGTCATAAGCAAAATCATAAAGAATCGCACGGCGCAGACGAGAACATAAAGAGCAGTAAGTCGCTCCTTGAACTTTTTCTTTTACGATCGAATAAGTGTCTTTTTCAACGACATGAAGTTGAACTCCAAGACTTTCCACCCAAAGTTTAAAAGCTTCGGCGTTAAATCCCGGCTGTTTTTGATCGAGGATCGCGGCTTCTAATGTAAAACGTCTTTCGGAGCGTCTTTGAATCTCTGTCAAAAGAGCCAAAAGAACGCTGGAGTCTTTTCCGCCGGAAACGCAGACCATGATTTTGTCGCCGTCTTCAATCATATTGAAGTCGTTCAAAGCCTGTACGATCTGCTTTCTAATTTTAACCGCTAAGGGATGTTCAAAATCTACTACCGTCTTCATACGGACGGAGTTTTATCTGATAGCTCAATCACTTGTCGAGCTAATTTCACTCCCGCTGAGCGCAAAGCTTCGATCCCGCGCACCTGCACTTTATCGCCCACGTTGAATTGCGAGCCATAATTATCGAGGAAATATATGATTTTGAGCTCGATCCAGTGCTCGTTGGTGCTGCTGACATAGGCCCATGGCGCCGGAATGCCGCGAACCTCGCCGATACCTGCGACCGTTCGTTCAAGAATCTGCTTTGCAAGTTCTACATTCTCCCCGTAAGCCAGACGGAAAAACTGGCTGCGCACAATCGGATTTTCAGGTGGCGAGAAATTGGAAATGGTTGCATTCGCCATAAAGCGGTTGGGGAGAGTGATCAGCTCGTCAGAAAACCCCACCAATGTTGTCGATCGCCAAGTAATCTCTTTCACTTGCCCTGCGGTTTTTTGAATACCGCTGACAACTTCCAGCCAGTCGCCGATTTCAAAACTGCGATCGACCTGCAAGGAAATCCCCGCGAATAAATTGCCTAAAGTATCCTGCAACGCCAAACCGAGAATCACCGAAGCTGCGGCCGAGGTCGCCAGCAAAGGCCCGATCTGCAAACCGAAGACATGCGTTGCGCCCCAGAAAAGAAGCACGATCGATAAAATCAGCGAGAAGATATTTACCAGCAAAAGCGGCACGCCATGTTTCATCGAGCCTAAGAACAGATACTGCAAAACAATTAGGCGGCAGGTTTTGACTAAAACGACGTTACCCCAGATGAAAGTTAAAAAGGCGATGTAAGGCGTGATCTTCGCCAGCGTTCCCAATTGTGGTTCAGACGTTTGTAAGAAAATAAAAAACACAAACAAGAAAGCCAAAATCACGTAATTGCGAATCAAAGCGCGGAAGTGATTGCGGATACTGCGGTGTCTTTCCTCGGTCGCTTCACGCAAAAAGAACTTGTAGAAGACCCAAGTGATCGCAATTAAACAGCCTAATAAAATAAAAGGTTCGAGCTCCAGAAGTCCGTAGAGTGCCTGAATTTTGATAAACTTTTCTGCCATGATGTGTGGGTCCTCTTCAACTTCGATTATAGTGACTATTTTTTAGTCTAGTCGAGTCTAAAATTTGTGAGGAGGGTCAATCCTGCTCTCAGAGCTGCCGATAAAGACAGCATGAGAAAACACACTTTATATTTTGCATTAGGGATGATGATGACGGCCTGCGCACCGCAAGGTTACGAGGCTGTGAATAATATTGCTTCACAAACGGTTCAGGACATCGCTTGTAAAGACCAAAACATGGAAACGAAGCTTTGGGACGGGCTGAAAACTTATTTGCTTGAGCAAAAAGAAATTCCGTCGGCTGAAACCTTTAAGCAAGCCATGCACGACAATGTGGATAAACTGGCTGAACAGAATCCTGACATGACTTCGGAACAAAAAGAGCGTCTCTCTGCGGATCTCGATAAACTGGTAGAGTCTTTATTGGCGGAGGCGCCTCAGGGCGAGCGCGTGGAAAGCCCAGAACAGCTTTTGATCCTTTTGTCAGCGATTGACGTCGGGGACCGCTCCACAGACTTCCGCTCTTACATGCAAGACAAAGTTCGCGGCAACTTTAAGCAGCTTTCAAAAACCGTTCAATCGTTTAATCTTAACTGTCCTTCTTCAGGTGGCGAAACAACGGCTGGTACCGAAACACCTGCGCAAGGAGAAGAGCCGGGTTCGAATGTGACGGAGCCGACTCCAGCTCCGGTAAATCGCGATTACGAATATCATAAAGCGCAGGCGCTGGCTTCGGGAACTCCGCTCTCGGTGTTTGGTGGACGCTGGGCTTTTGCGACAGCTTACCAAAGCTGCCAAAGCGTGCAGTTGCCATCGATGAACGATCAAACTCCGGATGTAAATGGAATCAGCATCGTGGGTAAACACTCTGACGGTGTCGGCAGTAAGCGTATGATCGCAAGTCTTGCGAAGGTGCAAAGCTCGCACTACTATATTCGTGACATGAGCAGTTATGGTGAAGGCTGCTTCAACGTCCGTCAGAATCCTTTGATTTACGATTACGGCGGAAAGCCTTATGCAACAACGGCGACGACATCGCCGATTGATCTCTTTAAAAACAACGGTGACGGTACAAGCGTTTTGGGTATTGACTGTTCCGGTTACGTTTTCACGAGTATGGCGACGGCGGGTCTGCGTTTGAAAGCGGGACGTGCTTTGAAAGCTTCCGACTCTTGGGCGTGGGGCTCCAGCTCCTACGTAGAGCCGCAAAAAAATGGTCTGACATGTCTCGATAAAATTTCTGTCACGCCGGCGGTTTCCATGAAGGCCGGGGATATTGTGGCCGTCTATGGACACGTTCTTTTGATTGATAAAGTCGGTGCGGATCCTTTCGGTATCGCGGCGGCGAAAAGCGAAGCGGATTGCAAGAAGATCACTTCCAATCAATTTGACTTCGTCGTAGCGCAAAGTGCGCCAAGCAAGGGCGGTATTGGTATCAATTACTATGAAGCCCGCAATTATCTTCCAACGAGCAGTAAAATGAAAACGGGTCTTGAGAAGTACGCCTACTATGCGTGTCTTGCGAAAGTAAACGGCAAGTCTTACACGCCGAACGTGGGAACTCTTTCAGTGGTTCGTCATAAAGGCACGGCAGAGTGTACGGCGCCGCGAGTAAAAATGGCGCGTGAATCTTGCATCCAATCTTGTTCGTCTTTTGTTCGATAGGACTTAAAACTTAGGTCCTGTCTTGCAATAAATCGTCCTCAGTCAAACCTCTTTCGTTTAGCATTAACTGGGAGGTTTGATGCAGCCGGCGACATTGAAAAAGCCTACAGGTGTATTCTTCTTAGCGTTTCTTTTCATGCTAGCGCCTTTGGGAAATCTCCTCTTGTCATTCGCAGCCAGTGGCGTTCCCGGTTGGTATGAGATCCCCGTACTGAAAGCGTTCTTGCAGACGGTTTCTCCGTTAGATTGGTTTTGGCTCAGTCTTTTATTCATTACAGGGATTTTGCTTTTAAAGCCGCACAAAACGACGTGGACGCTGGCGATTGTTTCTCTGTGTTTTGTTCTGACAATCAACTGCTATCGTTTTTTTACGAAAGACTTTGCACCTGACAGCACGCTCGTGCAGTGGCAGCTTGTTCTTTCCAGCATTCTGACTTTCACCATTCTTATTCTGGCTCTTTATTTCCGCTTTCCTTATCTGGATCGTCGTGCGCAATGGCTGTTTCCGACGGCGCATCGATATTCTTTTAGAACACCGGTGGACGTGGTCGCCCAAGATATTTTCCAAGGTGTGACCGAAAGTATTTCGGTCAGTGGGGCAAGGGTGCGTTTGCAACGAGATCTTGAGGGCGGGTCCAGGAACCTGCGTTTTGTGGATGTGATTTTCCCTGAGGTTCGCAACGTCAAGATCAAAGCCCGCGTGGTCGAGTATGAAGACAACGTGCTTCGTTTGAAATTTAAAGAGCTTAGACGTCTGGAAAAGGGTTATTTGCAGGACTGGTTTCGGTCTCAACTTGAGATGGAACAAGAAACGTCCAGTTAAGTCTAGGTTCTCGTTAAGTTTTTTAGAATGTGTACCGAAAAGACTCAAAAGTATGAGGTCGTTATGAGATGGAAGTTTAAACCTGTTTCTGTGATGAAAACGCTCGCGGCGGGATTGTCAGTGTTTACAATGACAATGTCTCCAGTTGCTGAAGGTGCGGCAGCTTCGAATCAAAGGAAGTTGATCAATCAATATTTGAAAGAAACGGGTCTTACGACAAAGAAGATGACGGTCGGTGAATTCTGGAAAATGGTTCGCCACGTGTATCCACCGGTTTTGCAGAAGCAAATGGATCAATGGGTGGCGATCAATCGTCATGAAATGATGCCTTCAATTGAAGCGACAAGTTTCAAAGATGCCGACGGCAAAGAACAAGTGCGTTTGACTTTGACGAAGGACGGACAGTCTTCGACTCTTACTTTTACAAACAACGAAGACAATCCGTTGAAAGTAAACGGCGTTTCCTTCTCGCAAAAAGAGCTTTTGAATTACAACAGCTTCAACGACCTCGCGAGAAAATTATCGAAACAAGATCCTGCTATCGGTAAAGCGCTTAAAACCGGCCAGCAATCCGTCATTGGCAAGCATCCGGTTTTGACGTTGAAAGAGTATTCAGCGCTTTCTCCTCGTCAAAGAGCGGAATATATGATTCGCATGCGTCTGGCGATGCAAGCGGCGGAAAAAGTTTTCGAAGTCAGATACAGAACACAATCTTCCTATGAAGTTGAAAACAAATACGAGTACGTATTGAATGTTCTTTTCGGGGATATGGCTCATGCGGGTGCTTTGACAGGCAAACCTTGTATTATTGCCGGATACATTTCTAAATACGGTTCTGATGATTCCTGCGGTAGCGAACGCAAAGGTGGCGCTTTGAATGCAGATTTGCGTTCTAAAATGTCAGCGACTAGCGCGAATTGCGGTGGTGGCGTTGCGTGTAACCCGCTTGTTTACGGCTTTAAAGACGGTGGTTCTTCTTACTGTGTTCCGGGCGGCGAAGTAAAATATGCGACTCGTTATTGCAACGGTCAGTCTAAACTGCGCATCATGGATGCAAAAGCTTCCGGTGAAGATAAAAAGCGTATCATCGAGTCTTACTTGAAGTATCACGAAGGTAAGAATGTTGATTTGAAATTGAATGAAGAAGGCAAGATTTCTGAAGAACAGAAAAAAGAGATCGCGCCCTTCTTGTCGGACTTGGAAGGCTTGATTAAATCTGCAGATGCAGAATGTAAAAAAGCGCCGTTGGCGAATATCGCGAAATCCCGCGAAGAACAAGACAGTGCTTGTAAAGAATTGCAAACACGCATGTTCTCATTGCAAACATTTGCGGTGAAACAAGAGCCACCTCCTCCTCCAGGACCGCTCCCAGAGCCGCCAACACAAACTTGTAACGACAAAACGCCAGGCTCGACTCAACAAGGTAAAGACTGCGTTTGCGGTGAAGGTTCTAAGAAAGATGAAAATGGAACTTGCGTTGTCATCGAAACAGGCGGCAGCGGCGATCTTCCTGGCGGCAAAGAGACTGTAAAAACTAAAGAAGACAGCTGTGGTTTCTGGTGCCGTAATAAAAACTGGATCATCCCAGTGGGCGTCGGTGTTCTTGCACTCGGCCTCTTCTGGTGGTTGTTCAAAGATAAGAGCAAGGCGAAGAGCAAAGACCCAGGTTACACGCCTCCGCCACCAGTCCCAGAGCCAGAAACGCAACCAACAGCGACTCCGGCTCCGACTGTAGAGCCGCCACCTCCGGCACCAAGTCCATCTCCGACAGTGCCTCCAGTGGTGGTACCTCCTCCGGTGACAACACCAACGGAGGGGGGATCAAAAGTCGATGAACCAGGCCGTGCGGGCGGGGTTCGTTAGGTAAGAAAAGAAAATGATTCATATCGATAAAGACAAAGAGAAAATCATTCCGCAGCGGGCTCCCCAGAAAAGGGAAGCCCCTGTGCCGTTAAGGGGGCCGACGATTCGTCGTCGAACTCCGGGAACGCCTGCGCCTTCAAAGCTGAATGAGATTTTTAAAGACTCGAAGAGTCTGCAATTCGATCAGAACACAGGGTTTCATGGCGGCCCGTCGGCACGCCGTAAAGGATACCGTTTGGCGTTGTGGTCGTGGTTGGCGTCTTTTATTGATGCGTTGATTTTGATTTCCGCGAGTTGTGTTTTTATTTTGGCTTTTTCTTTGATCGTAAAAACTTCTGTGGGCGCATTGTTTGGCGGTCTTGCCAAGAGTCAGCATCAAGCGTGGACCTTTGCAGAAGTTTTTTTCGTTTGCGGCTGGGTCTATATGGTTGCGATACGCAGCTTTATGGGGTCGACGATCGGTGAGTGGGCGTGTGATTTGCGCTTAGGTCAACCGCATGAAAGACTGAAGTCAGGTTATCTTTTCAGAGTCGCTTTGCGAAGCACGTTGATCTTGCTTACAGGAATTGTGACACTGCCAATTCTATCGTTGATTCTGGGGCGAGATATCGCCGGCATTCTTTCGGGCTTACGCCTTTTTTCTTTGAAGTAAAGTCAGCACTTCATAGTGCGCCGTCTGCGGAAATTGATCGACGATAAAAACTTCTTCGATAGAGTATCCGCAGGCTTGCAGTCTCTCCATATCCTTCACCATGGATTCTGGAAAACACGACATATAAATAAAAAACGGCGGACGCTGATCAGCGGATAAACTTTCCAGAGGATTTAAAAAGTTCATAAGTCCCGAGCGCGGCGGATTTGCCAAGACACCATCGAATTCGGAAAAATCTTTCGTCAGTTTTTTCTGAAAATCACCGCGATGAATAGTGAGCTTGTCGCGCAGACTCTGAAGATCCCCGGGAAGCATCTCTAAAGTTTTCTGCAAACCTTGCAATGACAGCTCGTCAATTTCACAAGCCACAACGCTGTCTGCCGCCACCAAAGCGGGAAGAGTCAGATTGCCAATACCCGATCCGAACTCAATCATCCGAGCCTGCGGAAAAGATTCCACCCAGCGTGTGATGACATCGCAGATGATTTTATTTGCGTGCAGACTGGGTTGAGTAAAGCTCGCCACCTGGCAGTAAAGAGAAATCGCTCTTTCTTTCATCCAAGTTTGAAACCACACGTGCAGTTCGGGATCGCGCAATTTAAATTCTGTGCCGGTCCACACGGGGACTTTGCGGCGCTGGCCGATTTCGACGAACGCGCTTTCCTGCAGACGATGCAAGATCGCCTGTTCGTCTAAAAGAGCTTTGATATCGACGTTGGCTAAATCAATCCAAAGACCTTTTTGACCTTGGGGACCCACGCGCAAACGAAAGGAACCTTTTTTAAAGGGCCAGCGAATCTGCCGAAACTCTGTGAGCCAGTTTTGTAAGGCCGGGGAAAGTTGCGCACATTCGGGGAGGTCGGTGATTTCCCGGCGGTCTTTGCGATAAAGTCCCAGGCGCCCGTCTTCCAAGCTGAAATCAAGGCGATCCCGCAAGTGGGCCGGGCCCGCGGAGAGGACTTCAAGGGGCTTGGAATATGTTAAATTTGAGGACCTAAATAACTCAGAAAGCTGCTGTTTCTTGCGTTCTGTCTGTTCCCCATAGGGCGAATCGAGGAATTGACATCCTGAGCAAAAATCTTTGAACGCACATGCCACTTTTTCAAACAAGATTGCCATTGAATGCTTGCCCCGACCTATTAGCTGTTATATTTCTGGGGTTCATTTTAGCAGGAGTTTGCGGCGATGATGAAGGTTTTCTTGCTTTCCATCTCAATGATTATCTCGGGTTCACCTTTGGCTTTGGCTAACAAAAATCCATGGATGAGAGCCTGTCGCATTGACCAAGGTCAGTTCTGGGTTCTGAAAGCCGCCAGCGAAGAGCTTGCGATGTGCTTTTTTGAGGACGCCGGCGTTGGAGCTGAGACTTTCTTTCTTTTTAAAACGAAAGCCGGCATGCAGGACTCACTAAAAGCTTACAAAGATAGAAATATGTCGTCTCCGCGCGGAGGCGTGTGCGGTTCTTTCGGTGCTGAGTTGATTCAAGGTAAAGATACGGAAGGTCAAACTTTCAATATCTGCCGTTTTGAAGATCAGTCTTTGATTGAAGAAACCACTTTGTGGTTGGGGCCTGGCGCGGGTGGCAGTGAATCCCTCGACCGCGCTCTTTCTAGCACTTACTAGTTTTTCGCCGTCGCATCCGGGCGCAAAGAGTAAATGCACGAACTTGCGTCCTTCGTTACGCCGTCTTCGAAATGAAGATCTCTTTTCGTAAATCCTAAAGTCACATGCGGATAAAACTGTTCAGCGTTGAAATCCGCGGCGTTACCGCCTTTGGAAGTGTAAAGCATGTGCACAGCTTTGCGAATTTGGAAAAGACGGTCTGACTCAACAACAACAAAATATGTCGAGATGTCTTCGCCGCGGTCTTTGATCGCGCCTTTACCCACGCAAAGAAGTTTGTAAGGGCTGTTATTCAGACCCATTTGCTCGGCCAATGCGTGAATCTCTTTCATCGAGATCTTCTTTTGGATCTTTTTATATTCAGGCGGCGTGATCACGGTGATATGCGCCTCCCCACGGTGCTGCAAGGAAACGTGTTGAGTTTTTTCAACGTCAGCGCGCAGTTTCTCAAATGCCGTGAAAGGCAAGTCCAAGGAAAGGTAGGATTTGTTTTTAGGAGTTTCGACGGAAGCCATCGTGCGAGAGGCTTTTTTCAAATCCTGGGGAGAGTATTCAAGAGAAGAAAGTGCATACGGTGAAGTGCTTGCACAGGCAGTCAGTGAAAGTGAAATGATAAACCAGTGAAACGTGCGCATCATAAGGTCGCTTTTCCTTCCGTTGGGTTGACTTAACTAGGCCCTTCTTTTAGCGTACACACACTATGAAAAAAGTGAAAGTTCTTCTTACAAGTGTCTGCATTTTCTCGGCTATTTCCTGCCAGTTTAAGGAAGCAAAACCGACAAAATCCCCCTCTGAGACTATGGCTTCTTCAGGCTCTTTCGTGAATGAGCCCAACACTCTTCTGGGAGAAGCGCGCCAGATGACGTTCGTGGGACCGAAGTCGGGGGAGGGTTACTTCAGCCCGGACGGAAAGAAGATGATTTTTCAAAGTGAACGCGAGCCGGGAAATCCGTTTTACCAAATGTACATCCTCGACTTGGTCAAAGGGACAACGACGCGAGTTTCGCCGGGCCTGGGGAAGACGACTTGCGGTTGGATTCATCCTTCGATGAAGAAGGTTCTTTATTCTTCAACTCACTTGGATCCGGAAACAAAAAAGAAAACGCAAGACGAGTATGACAACCGCAAGAAGGCCGTAAAAGCGCGCTACTCTTGGAGCTTTGACGAAAACTACGATATTTTCAGTTCGGATCTGCAAGGGAAAAACGTCGTTCGTTTGACGAAAGAAAAAGGTTACGACGCTGAAGGTTCTTACTCCCCGGACGGCCAATGGATTGCCTTTGCCTCAAACCGGGCGGGTTATACAGACAAGCTCGAAGGTGAAGATAAAAAACTTTTCGAGCAAGATTCTTCCTACATGATGGACATCTACATCATGAAGGCCGATGGCACGCAGGTAAAAAGACTGACGACCTCTAAGGGTTACGATGGCGGCCCGTTCTTTAGTGCTGATGGTAAAAAGATCACGTGGCGTCGTTTTGCTCCGAATGGATCGACAGCGGAAATCTACACGATGAATGTGGATGGCACAGATCAAAAAGAGATCACGCGTTTAAAATCCATGTCCTGGGCTCCGTATTTCCATCCATCAGGAGATTATATTATTTTTGGATCCAGTGTTTTGGGTTACTCGAACTTCGAACTTTTTATTGTCGATGCGCAAGGCAAGCATGCTCCGGTGCGTGTGACGTTTGATGACGGGTTTGACGGTCTTCCGGTTTTCACTCCGGATGGGGGCAGTCTTTCTTGGACACATAGAAATGAAAAAGGCGAGTCACAAATCCTGATTGCGAAATGGGACGACACTTTAGCAAGAAAACTTCTAGGTTTACCTGCACAAGATCCTGCGGCAGGTGCGCTTTCTCCGGAAGTGAAAGTCGAGGATGTAAAGAAATGGGTTTACTATTTGTCTTCGGAAAATCTACAAGGTCGCGGCACGGGCACACCGGAAGAAAAGGTTTACACAGAAAAACTCGCGCAACTCTTTAAGTCTTGGGGGCTTGTCGGTGCGGGACCTCAAGGTTCTTTCTTTCAAACTTTCGAATTCACTTCAGGTGTCGGTCTAGGACCTAACAATTTACTTGAAGTCGTTGGTTCTTATAAAAAGAAATACGATGTTTCTAAAGATTTTGAGCCGGTTTCTTTCTCGAAGGCGGGAACTTTCAGAGAAGCTCCTGTTGTCTTCGTTGGTTATGGAATCAAAGCTCCGGCGAGTGATAAAGAGTCTGAATACAACTCTTACAAAGGTCTTGATGTAAAAGGGAAGTGGGTGATCGCTCTTAAAGATCTGCCCAGTGATATCAAGCCGCAACGTCGTCAGTACTTGAACTTGTACTCGCGCCTACAGCACAAAGTCACTGTGGCGAAAAACGAGGGAGCTGTCGGAATCATTTTCGTCAATGGACCTGAAAGTGGTTTGCCCGAAAAATTCGGCAACATCAAATTTGAAGGTTCCTTGTCTGAAAGCAATCTTGCGGTTCTGCGTATGTCGACGGCTGCCGCCGCGGAACTTCTGAAATACGCAAAGCAAGATTTAAGCGATTTGCAAAAGAAGCTGGATAAAGGCGATATGCTTGAAGGCATCGTGATTCCTTCGGCGTACATTAAAGCGCAAGTCGATTTGCAGTTTAAAAAATCTCAAGGCACAAATGTTATCGCGAAACTTCCAGTGAAAGGTGCCACAGCAAGTATTATGATTGGCGCGCACGGAGATCATTTGGGTCATGGACAATTCGGAAGCTCTTTAGCGAAAGGCTCTGACATCGCTCGGCCGCATGTTGGTGCTGATGACAATGCTTCTGGTGTTGCGGGCGTGATGGAGATGGCGCATTACTATTCACAGCTTGTTAAGACAGCACCGGGCCAAGTGCAAAAGAACTTGTACTTTGGCGTGTGGTCCGGGGAAGAACTGGGAAATCTGGGGTCTTCTCATTTCACCAAAGAGGTGTTGAAACATAATATCACCGCTTATATCAATATGGATATGATCGGTCGTTTCAAAGACCGCGTTTTTGTACAAGGTTTGGGTTCCGGTGATCACTGGGCGCCATTGACCGAAGAAGTCGGTGTTCGCGCGGCTCTTCCGATGATTGCGCAAGAGGATCCTTATTTGCCAACCGACTCTTTGGCTTTCTATATGGCCGGAGTTCCCACAATCAATTTTTTTACGGGCTCTCACGCGGAATACCACAGTCCGAAAGACACCGCGGATTTGATTAACTACGAAGGTGTTGTTCGTGTCTTGGCGGGGGTAAAAACTTACGCCGATCTTTTGTCGGATTCAAAAATTCCGATGGTGAAATACGTGAAGGTCGCAAGCGCGCAAAACAAACTGGAAGGCCGTACTTTCCGCGTTTATTTGGGAACAATCCCCGATTATTCTCAAGAAGGTGTTAAAGGCGTTCGCATTACCGGGGCTTCGAAAGACAGTCCTGCGGAACAAGCCGGTCTTAAAGAGAAAGACATCATTACGGAATTTGATGGCATTAAAATCGAAAATCTTTACGATTACGTTTACACGCTTCAATCTGTAAAGCCGAATAAGGAAACGATGATGAAGATTCTTCGGGACGGCAAAGTGATCGAAGTCAAAATCACGCCGAAACTCAAAGAATAAAAAGACGAAGCCCCGGAAACGGGGCTTTTTAATTAGTGTGGCTTATCGAGATTCACCATCCATTGAATGCCGAATTTATCAACGAGCATTCCAAAACGATGCGCCCAAAAGGTTTCCGTCAACGCCATGGTGACTTTGCCTTTCTCACTGAGAGCGGCGAAAACTTTTTCCGCCTCATCGACCGTCGTGCAGCCGACTGAAACAGAAAAATTATTGCCTTGCTGAAAAGGGGTGTCTGGCATCGTGTCTGACGCCATAAGAGTCGCACCACCTTTGGCTAAGCGAGCGTGCATAATGCGATCTTTCGAGCTTTCCGGGCCCATCTTGGCTTCACCGAATGTTTGCATGAAAAGATCGCCATTCAGGCAACGCGCATAAAACTGCATAGCTTCGCGACAGTTGCCGTCAAAAGTTAAATAAGTGGTGATTTCTTTCATCATTCATCCTTTCTGTGGATTTGAAAGACTTATTAAGGTTGAAACTGAATTTTCGGGCAACGTTTCTTTAAAAAATTTGCTAACTCTTCATCTGTGTATTTAAAGAAAACATCGCGGTCGGCGGTATAACCAAAGACCTCGCTGTTTTTTACTTTGCAAGTAGATCCCAAGGAATCGGTGAAGGTCGAAGAAGCATTGGGGTTTTGCGTAGGCGCAGAGCCGACCTTAAATCCCGCATCAAGCATGAGGCCTTGGTATTTGGAAATCTCGACGCCGCCTTTATTGCTGGGGTGGACTTTGTCAGCCACCTTCACTACGCCCTTGGAGGCTGCGGTCATCGCAGTTGTTTCATAGTCAAAAAAGACAACATTTCCATCCGTGGCTGTCACTTCTAGACGTCGGTCTGAAGAATTCCAGGAAAACTGTGGAATGACATTCTTGCGCGGGAAAAAGTAGTACTCGCGAGCGCCGGTGCTTTGCGAAATCGGACCATCGCCGAAGGAATTAAAAACCATGAGGGAGTCTTTGGTAAAAAGATAATCGCGGTAAACAAGCCCGCCTTGTTTGAAGTTATGCAGAGAAAGATAACAATCGCCATTACTGGAAGGGCGCATCTGTACTTGAATACTGCCTCCGCGTTCCACGACGTCTTTGCACATCGGTTCTTGTTGGGCAAAAGCCACAGTAAATAAAACGCTAAGTATCATCATACGCACCTCTTAAGGTAAGCACATCTCAGGCGCCAAACAGTGTCATCAACAAAACTAAATCCACAAAAAAATTTAACCAATTCTGGACTCGGATGCGTCCTGCTTTTGTGATTCCATGAAGGAGCGGTCAGTGAGGTTTTTATCTATGTCAACTTTCGTAAAAGAATTCAAAAAGTATCAGAAACAAGAACGACTTCTAACAGGCTCTATGGTGCTTGTGTCGGTTCTGGCTCCGATATCTTTTACGTGGCTGATGGAGAAAAGAGCGCATTGGACTGTTTCCACAGCCGTGGTTGTTTTTATGTGTGCAACCGCTTTGTATCTTCACGCCATTCGCGCTCGCGTGGCTTCTAAGTTGATGAAGAAATACGAAGATCTCGATGTTGGTTCTGTGTTGGCCAAAAAACTTGCGCCGACAGATCCGCGCAAGTTCATGGTGACGAATAGAGGTTACAATCACTTCTATCTCAAATGCCTGAGCACAGGTGAACAAGTGCTCGTGTCCAAGCACAGAGTGCAAGAAGATTTCGATATTGCAAATTGATTTTATCTAAAGCCGGAAGGACCCTTTTTATAAGCGGGGTCCTTCATGAAGATAATTTCTTTTATGTTCGTCCTTGTGTGGACGTCCTTAGCCTTTTCTCAAGAAACTGAAACAGAAATCATCGAGACCGAAAGTGTGGATTACGTTTGCGGTCATGAGACTCTCAAAGGGGTGAGTTTCAAATATTGTCTGCGCGATATCGACCGTCGGCAAACTCAAGACATTGTTTATTACCTGCACGGTCTCGGCGGATCGGAGAAAAGCTGGTTCAGACAACTTTTCAGCACGCGAATTATACAGCACCGTTGGAAACGCAACGGATACTATCCCATGGTCATCACGGTCTCTTTTGGAAAGGAATGGCTTCTTGTAAATAACAGGCGCCACAAGCTTCTGCCGTTTTTCACGAAAGTCGCGATGCCTTATCTTGAAAAGAAAGTCGGTGGTCTTAAAAAAGGAAAGCGTCACCTGATCGGACAATCGATGGGCGGTTTCAATGCTTTGCAGTTGGCCCTTAAAAACCCAACGCTCTTTAATAAAGTCGTTCTGCTTTGTCCGGCTATTTCGACGATCAGTCCTTTTGCCGACAATCGCGAAGTGTGGCGGTATATTTTCAGAACAAAAGCGATTCCTTTCTTTGTCAGGAAAATGCAAAAGATCTCGCAAAGAGCTTTTATAAATCAAAAAGATTGGGAGCAGCATGATCCTCTTTTGTTAATGCGCAATTTTAAAGGTCGCATCAAACCGAAAATGTATCTGTCTGTCGGCATGGCTGATGGATATGGTTTCCAAGAAGGCTCTCGAGAGCTTTATAAATTAGCTCAGCACGATTCGTTTTGGTTCTGGTGGGTTCCGGTTTTTGGAGGTCACTGTGCCTTTGATCGTGGAACATCCGCAAATTTTATCATGGGGGACTGATCGATGAATGACATGGAATCCTACAAATATGATGAAACCCGTAGCAAAGGCGCTGACATCGATCCAGAGCTTTATCGTGAAGAGATTCGTTTGTTGGTGGAGCACATCGTCCGTCTTCTTGTGGATAAGCCTGAGACGGTCACTGTGAGCACATACGTCGGTCCTAAGACAACGGTGTATCGTGTGAACTGCGCGAAAGAAAATCTTGGTCAAGTGATCGGAAGCCAAGGTAAAACGATCATGGGTCTGCGTGCGGTGGTGCATGCGATGACAGCACGAACCGGCATTCGTTCGATCGTGGAAATTCCTGTATAAGGCGGGGAGTCAATTCCTCTTCTTTTGGGTATTCCCAATATGTTTTCATTTAGACCTCATTACCCTTTCAACTAGAGCCTAAAATACTCCCCTTCCTTGTCTTGGGGGGAGTCGGCTTTTAAAAATAGAACCCATGCGAAGTGAAGGGTTCGAGGTCTATAACTCGAAAAACGGCAGCTACTACTCATTCCATCCTCTCTCATTTGAAAGAGATTTCGATATCTATTGCAAATGGATGGATACGCCTTACATCGCGGAATGGTGGGGTTTGAATAAAACCCGCGACGAAAAAGCCCGCAAGCTTATTTCTGAACTTGAAGACACACATCAAGAGCTTTTCATCGGTTGTATCGACGGAAAACCCGTAGGGTATTGGGAGAAGTATTGGCTGAACGAAGACGTTTTAAGTCAGTATATCAAAACGTCTCCTTACGATCAGGGCCTGCATTTTTTGATTGGTGAAAAAGAATACTTGGGGCGCACGCATACGTCGGCTTCCATTGCCGCTTTCACAAAAATGATTTTTAGCGACGCCAGAACAATGAATGTCATCGGTGAACCGGACGTTCGCAATATCAAGGTTCTGCGCTACGCCGAAGCCAACTGCTTTGTCCAAAGAGAAATCGTAGATCTCCCCGAAAGAAGATCCGCGATCATGGTTTGTGAGCGGGAAAGATTTTTCGCGAAGTTTGCAAAAGAAGATTCCTATCTTTATCAGCCAGCAAAAACCACAAATGCAAGAAGAGAGGCTTCCCTCTCTTCCGGCGAGTTGTTTTATTAAGTTAGTGGTTAATTAATCGCGAACTAGGTCAAAACCGTATTTTTCGCGAAGCTCATCAAGCGTTTTAGCGCGCCAGCGGCCCAGGATTTCACCCACATAGTATTTTTCAAGCAAGTGCGGGATCGGCATATACACGTTATGCATCATCGTCGCTTGAATAGATGGATAAGACACCGTGCGAACGCCCTGTGCGGTTTCCACAGAGAATTGCGCTTTATAGCCTTCTTTTCTTAAGACGATCGCTTCGTGATCGCGGTTGAAATAACAGTGGCCGATTTCATGAATCAAGAGATTGAAAAGAGGCGAGGCAAAGCCGGTGTCTCTTTCGTAAACTCTTTGCGTGAAGAAAGACTTCTGCAGCGTGATGCGTGCATTTCCTCCGTCTTGCACACAAGAAGACGACTTCAAAGGCTCGATCAGATTTGGTTTTGAAGTCACCACAATCGGAATTCGACTAAGATCAATGTCGGCAGAGAACTCCGCCGCATATCTCTTGATGAGGTCCAGATTCTCCGTAATCAAATTACGTTCTTCTACGGACGCCTCGTCGAGACTTGTGTCAGGTTTATTATTTCCAGGTTGTCCGGGATTTCCTGAGTCGTCACTTCCGCTAGAGCAACCAAGAACAGCCAATAAAATGATTGATGTGAGTAATAGTTTTTTCATGGACCCAGGCTAACCAAATGTCTCAAGGAACTGAAAAAAACTTTTCTGATTTTGATAACTATCATTCAAAATCGCGGAAATCCATGTCGGCCGTTAATAAGGCGTCCCGTTTTTATGTTGGAATTTCCATTTACCATCTTCACCCATCACGGCTTGTAAATCATCTTCGGGGTAAAATGCCTCGTCATCGCTGATCCGATCGCCCATTTCCAGATAAACAACAGGCTCTGAGGATTTATTAATAAGCTTGTGCGCTTCTCCCGATGGCGCAAATCCCGCGCAATCTCCCGGGGAAAGCAGGTACTCTGTTTTATCAAGAACAAGCGTCGGTGTCCCCGATATCACATAGACGAACTCTTCTTGTTTCGTATGGCGATGAAGAAGGGCGGATTCGGCGCCCGGCAGAAGTGTGGTGAGATTTACGCCGAACTTTTTAATTCCAAAAAGATCTCCGAGGGGGCGCTTTTCACGTTTTTCGACTCTCTTGGCGAATTCGGGAGGATAGCTTGAAGGGGTTGTTCTTAATGGAGCGGCACTGGCTTTAATGAAAGGTTTTTTCTCAGTCGTCATATATTCATTCTAGAAAGGCTTTTGGGTCGCGACAAGCTGTCTAATTGTTAAACGGACCTTTCCTTTTTATTCTGGATTTGGGTGGCACTGGTTGGGATTCCTGATTTGTGGCAAAGTGCCGCTATCCAAATGGGGGTCCCATGCTTAAAGCTTTCGTTTCACTCAGTCTTCTTCTTGTCACATCCAGCGCTTTTGCGGATCTAGCCGAAAGCTTTGAGAAGATTAAAACGCATGCGCGCCACTATCGTGACCCCGGTGCCGTCTGTGAGGAAGTCGCACAAGTCGAGTTCTCGGAACAATATCCTGCTCCCCAATATGAAGTGATTGTCGGGGTTGCTTACAATGTTAAGGGTCGCACAGTCGGTGAGCTGGATATGGTTCTTATGGACAAGAATACGCAAAAGGTCGCAATGGTCGGGGAAGTGAAATGTTATACCGATCTGAAGAATGGTCTTAAGAAAGCCAAACAACAAAGAAAGCGTTTCTTACAGACTTTAGGTTCCGGCGTACCGATTGAGTTTGTCAACACCAGTACGGGCGAGAAATACGCTTACGAGCAATTCCAATACGTGACTCAATTCGTTTCGATTTCGCAAAAAGGCGGCCGCGCTGTCGGGTTTGATTACGAGCTTGAGCACTCTCTGGATGAAATGTCTCAATTGCGCGATCAAATCATTCACTGCCAAAAAGATCGCCTTTGTCCTGTTCCATAAATTCAGGTAGGCTTGATTGCACGAGGGTGTAATCAATGAGTATTTTCATAGCTTTATTGTTGGGCGTTTTAGCGGGCGTTGTTGACGCTCTTCCAATGCTGAAGAATCCAAATGTGCCGCGTTTTTCTGTCTATTCCACTTTCGCTCAGTGGATTTTCATCGGACTTGTTATTCCCTTTGTCGACTGGGATATAGCGCCTTGGCTTAAAGGTTTGCTCTTGGGCTTTTTGGGAATGCTACCGACAATGATCACGGTCTTTTTTAGAAATCGTAAGGCTCTTATTCCCACAGCGATCATGGCTTCTTTTTTAGGAATGGTGATTGCTGTTGTGGGCGCGCATTTTATTTCTTAAGGTGGGTATGGCCTCTTTGATTTCGTATCTCTCATCGTCGCAGCGTAAAGAGCTTCTTGAGCAACTTTATTATTTGAACATGGCGGAATATAAATCCGTCTGCGATAAGTTCAAAATTCCCTATCATCTTCATATCGAGCTTCCCGGGGGCCGTCTTAAGAAGACTTCGGTTCGCGATCGTAAGGGCATCGTCATAGGACGGATTAAAGAATATCTGCTGACGGGCAAGCTGCCTCAAGCCACCGTATTGAGTGAAAAAGTGGTGCGTCTTAATGAGGCGGCGCACTTCACTAAAAATTCCGATCGCATTTTCTACGGTCACTATGACAAAACAGATCGTCAGCTTATGAAGTTGCTTAAAGATCTTACTGCAGGGCAGTTCAAAGACGGTTCTATCGCTCGCGAAGTCCTGCGCGATTTTTGGACCAAGGGGCAAGCGCCGACATTATCACGATTTGCAAAGGCCTGGCTGCGTGCTCAAGCCGACGAAGATCAAGAGCATCCAGAATGGGCCTTTCTCACAGACCGCGCTAAAGGTGTCGCTGGCGCGGATTGGAAGACCTTAAGGGTGAAAAAGGCCAAGGCTGCGTTGCAGATTTTGCGAAGTCTTTAAAACTGTGTTACATAAAACCATGTCTTACGATCTTTTCCTCTTCGACCTCGACGACACGCTTTTGGATTTCAAAGAATCCGAGCGTCTTTCTTTTTCATTGGCGATGGAAAGTCTGGGAATCCAGGCCGACATGGCGGGTCTCTTTAAGCTTTATCAGACGGAAAACCGCGCATTGTGGGAGGCCTTTGAAAAAGGTCAAACAACGAAAGATCATCTCAAGGTTGAGCGTTTTCGCCGTGTTTTTCAAGCGCACAAAATCGATATTGATCCTGAAGTCGCAAGCAATCGCTACCTCGACGCTCTTCCTGAAACGGTCGTTTTGATTGATCACGCCGTGGAGATTTGCGAGCACCTCAGTCATCGCGGCGAGATCGGCATTATTACAAATGGAATTCACGCAACCCAAACGCAAAGGCTCAAGCGAGCGCCCATTGCTCCCTATATTAGCTTTATGGCGGTCTCTGAAGAGTGCGGATATGCCAAACCCGACGTGCGCTTTTTTGAGTACAGCGCAAAGAAGGCCCAGAAGTTTGCAAAAGCCTCTTCGCTTATGATTGGCGACCGCATGGAGACCGATATTTTAGGCGCACAGAATTTTGGGATCGACTCTTGTTGGTTCAATCCTAAAGGGGAGTCTGCAGGAATGTTGCCCCCGGCGAAATTCGAAGTAAAACACCTCTCTGAAATCAAAAATGTGTTCTAAAAAACTGCGTTCACAAAGCGTGAACAATGTGCGAGCCGTTAGTCATTCGGTGATTTTTGTCATAGAGAGGCTCTAAGAACAGCTCTCTAATGGTTCTTAATTTCTTCCTGTCGTTCTTTTATAAGGCACAGGCATTGCTTATAACCTAATCCGAGCTGGCCTCTTTGAGTCGGCAAAGGATGAAAAATGAAAACATTTAAAAAGATTTCTTGGGTGTTTGCTCTTGTCTTAGGTTTCGCAAATATCGCTCAAGCGGGAAAGGCGCAAATTCTTTGCACGGGCATCGATGACTCCGGGGCGGAGTTTGCAGTGCAAATGTTGCCGGAAAGTTCCACATTGGGCGTGAGCGGTTTGTTGCGTGCTAAAACTTCGCAAGGTGTAAAGACTTTAAGTAAAAATGCGGCGCTTGCCGATCTTGATGGAAAGTCAGAAGACTGGGAATCCCGCAAGTTTACCGGCGACCTGTTTGTTGAAGCCGACGTCGTGTTTATGAATTTAATCAAAGCAGGTCGAGGCAAGTACGAAGGCGAGATCTGCGGTCCTCACAATAAGATTGTGGTTGGTGGAATCGTTTTCCAACAAAACGACTGTCTTGCGATCACGTGCAAAGCGAAAAATCTAAGCACGCTAAGATAAGCTGAACTACTCGCGCGGTCGAACTTCAAAAAGCTCGACGTGAAAGATCAGATTGGAATGAGGTTTAATAAATTTTCCGATCTGTCTTTCACCGTAAGCAAGATGAGAAGGAATAAAGATCGTGCGTTTCCCGCCTTCTTTCATTCCCATGATACCGAGGCTCCAGCCTTGAATCACTTTCTTGGATCCGACAACGAACTCAAAAGGACGACCATGGTCGTAAGAGGAATCAAACTTCGTTCCGTCCTCAAGAAAACCTTCGTAATGACAAAAACAAAGCGCGCCTTTTTCCGCGGTTGTGCCTGTTCCTTCGTGTGTATCGGTGATCTTCAGTTCATTTGCGCTCATAGAAAAGAGATATACCGTCTCCTGGAACGCCAGGGAACCAAATTCTTTCAAGATTGACCGTGAATAAATTCGGGGCAACCATCAGAATATGAAATACATCCTTCTTTTTTCCGTAATTCTTATCGGTGCTTGTGCGACGAAGCCTTCAGAAACGACGCCTCGGCTTTCTCCTTTAGGAAAATTAGACCTTATTGCGCAAGACTATCTGGCAAAAACAGGCGTTCCCGGCATGGCGATCGCTGTTGTTAAAAATGATCGAGTTGTCTTTGCCAAAGGTTATGGGGTGCGCGAACTGGGTAAGCCAGAGACTGTGGACACAGAAACCGTATTTCAACTAGCCTCCATGTCAAAACCCCTCGGCGCTTCCGCTATCGCGGCTGCTGTTAGTGCAGGAAAACTAAAATGGCAGGATCCTATTCAGAAACATCTTCCGGCATTTAAACTTGCGGATTCTAAGATCAGCCAGGAAGTGACGATTGAAGATATGTACTCGCATCGCAGCGGCTTGCCAGGTGGCGCCGGCGATATTCTGGAAATTCTCGGTTACGAGCGTGCTGATGTGCTTTCAAAATTACGTTACGAAAACTTGCACGAGTTCCGAGGTATTTTTGCTTACTCTAACTTTGGTATGACCGCAGGCGGGGAGGCGGCGGCAAAAGCGTCTGGTCAGAAATGGGAAGATCTCACGCAAATGAAAGTCTTCGCACCATTGGGGATGAAGTCGACAAGCTCGCGCTATGCGGATTTTATCGAGAAAAAAAATCGCGCGACACTCCATAAAAAAATCGAAGACACGTGGCAGGTGTCGCCATTTAAACGAAATCCTGATGCGCAGTCTCCGGCAGGCGGCATTTCGTCCAACGTTCAGGATCTCGCTCAATGGATGCGGATGATCTTGGCGTCTGGAAAATACGACGATAGAGAGATCATCAAAGCGGATGTTTTAAATGACATGTTTCTTCCGCGTATTGAAGATAAAACCGAATCGTCTGCGAAACATAAAAACTATTACTCCTTAGGATTTTTCAGCACGACGGATTCACAGCAAAGAATTCGTCTTAGCCATTCCGGAATTTTCGATGCTGGAGCTTCGACCACAGTTGTTCTTGTACCTGACATTAAGATAGGTATCGTTGTCTTAACGAACGGAGAGCCTGTAGGCCTGCCTGAAGCTGTGGCGGCCTCTTTCTTAGATGAAGTGTTCGAGAAAAAACAAACTCAAGACTGGCTTTCTTATTATCACGAACTTCACGCCGCAAAACCGATTCCGCCGGTGGCTGATGATCGCAAAAAGCCAATTAAATCCAGCAAACCGGCTTCAGCTTACGTGGGGATTTATAAAAACAAATACTATGGTGATGCGCGGATTACGTTTTCTGGAAAAGGTCTTGTTTTGACATTAGGCCCTCGCAAATTGAAATTTCCTTTAACCTCGTGGGAAAAAGACACATTCCTGATGACTCATGTGAATGAGTTCACCATGGCCGGAAAAAACTCTCTTGTTCATTTCGGTGTTGGTCCGAATGGAAAGGCCACAAGCTTTAAGGTTGATCTTTTAGATGGAAATGTACAGGGAACATTCACTCGTAAGTAAGCATGTCCCACATCGGGAACAAGAAGCTCTTATACTGGATTTAATTGCGAAGTTTCTGCAGTGAATTTAGTATGGAGTCTTAAGGTCGAGGTAAAAATGTTTAAAAGAGGGTTCGCCGTTCTTTGTTTGTCTGTTGCGATGGCTGGTTGTGCTGGAATGAAAGTCATCGATCCCAATGAGCCCGATAACAAAGGAACTTTGGCTTTAGATATGAGTGGCGGCAGCCCCAAGCTGGTTGCCACTTATACTTGTAAACTGAAGTCGATGGGAAATCGTTTCTCTGCTGTCGCAAAAACCGAAGAAGAGGCTCGCAAAGAAGTGATCGCTCAATGTAAGGACCGAACACTTCTTTCCGTTTGCGAGCCCGACAAAGTCGAATGCGCTAAGAATTAATTCCTTGGCTTGCGGACAAAGCGTGATAACCACTGAGGCTTTGAGCGAATTATTTTTTTGGTTCCAGCCGAGCAATGTGTTGCAACAGATCTGCTTTGCGCAAAGGTTTTACAAGATGCAGGTTGCAGCCAACGGCGAGGCTGCGTTCGATTTCATTTTGTAAAGCATAAGCCGTCAAAGCCCAAATCACTGTCGGTGTTTTTTGATGTTCCTGTTCCCACTGACGGATCTTTTGTGTCGCCGTAAATCCGTCCTCGACCGGCATCTGCATGTCCATCAAAACTAAATCATATCTTTTAATCTGGATCATTTCAAAAGCCTGTTTACCATTCGAAGCTTCGTCAATTTTGTGAGGAGTGTTTTTCAGATAGGCTTTGATTAAGACACGGTTGTCATCGGTATCATCGACAATAAGAATCGAAAGACTTTTGCCCGCAAGAGTCGTTTTTTCCGACGCCGCTGTTTTAGAACCCGGATTGGTTTCTTGTGAGTTTGTTCCGCGCAACTCAGGCAGATCGAGTGTGAAATAAAAACGGCTTCCGCGTTCAAGTTCACTTTCAACGTGAATCTCGCCATTCATCATTTGCACTAAACGCTTCGAAATGGAAAGGCCTAAACCAGTGCCGCCGAACTTTCGGGTGATGGAAGAATCCGCCTGTGTGAATGGTTGAAACAGATCAGGAATAATTTCTGGGGAGATGCCAATACCTGTATCTTTTATTTCAAAAAGAAGATTGCCAGGCAACTCAGTGCGAGTGTTTCTTGCAAGCTGAACGTCAACAGATCCCTGCATTGTGAACTTAATCGCATTGCCAATAAGATTCGCCAGAATCTGGCGCAGTCGAGTCGGATCTCCCATGTACAGGCCCTTTGTATCGTCACTTAATTTTACGTTGAGCGTGAGATTCTTTTTCTTGGCCTTGATCGAGAACATCGCACAAACTCCACGAACGGTTTCGTGCAGATCGACCGGTGTGTTTTCAAGAGTGATCAATCCTGATTCAATTTTAGAGATATCAAGAATGTCATTAACGATATCAAGTAGATTTTGTCCCGCTTTGCGGGAGATGTCGACATACTGAGTTTGTTCTTCATTTAAGCTCGACTCATCCAGCAGGTCTGACATTCCTAAAATGACGTTCAAAGGCGTGCGAATCTCGTGACTCATGTTCGCTAAAAACTCGGACTTCGTTTCAGAAGCTTTCTTGAGTTGCGCATTGAGATCCAGAAGATGCTGGGTCTTATCGTCGACGATTTTTTCGACTGTAATTACGCGATTCGCGATAGTCAGTAAAAGAGCACAAAGAAGGAACGTAAACGTCAACGAGATCAACAAGAATACTTGCGCGTCTAAGAAACTTCCGCCGTGGACTGCAGAATCCTGCTTGATCGTGACTTCCCAAATACGATCGCCGACGGAAAAGCGGGCGCTCCGTTCAAAATCATAGTTGTTGTTAAAATTATTTTCGCCCGAAGTCTGCGCAACGATTTTGAAAGGCTGTTGAGTGATATCCGAGATTGTGACTCGATAACTCTTATCATTCAAAGCAGTTTCGAGGTCTTTTAAAATTTGATCCGTATAGACGACTTCGCTAAGAACTCCTAATGGATCTTCTAAAGACAAAAATAAAAAGACTCTGGGGCCGGCCGCTGTCTGAAGAGGTTCGGAAGCAACGACGTTTTTAGTGGCTAAGGATGCTTTATAGAGAGAAGAAAGGTCGGGGAGGAGACGTGCATGAAATTCTCCCGGCTCGGCGTACTTCATCTGAAAAAGATCCGGTGTTTTTGCATTCACCGGGGTCCACACTAAAGCATGAATGTTCGGCCGGTGTTTACGCAATTGGCTTGAAAAAAGTTGAAACTCTTCTTCTGTTACGGTTTCGGAGCTTTCATAAAAACTGCGCAGAGAGCTTAAGACATCAATATTGGAATGAAGATCTTTTTCCAAGTTTTTAAAGGTGAATTCCACCTTCTTATTAAACTCCGAAAGTCCTCTGTTTTGTTCAGCGGAATTCAAATACTGAAATATGAGCAAAAATAAAACAAAGGAAAACCCCACTGGAATAAGAACTTTAGAAACAGATCTCAGCCAATACTTACGCGATTGATTCGAAAAAAACAGCGCCAGGGGAGCAAAGATAAGACCACCCATAGCGTCTCCGACAAACCAATAAATCCAGTTGGCGGAGTAATTTTTCACCGTGACGACACCAACCCAATAAAGAATCGTGACGTCGATGGTTGCTGTGATCACAGAGGAAACAAAACAAGACAGAAACAAAAATAGAAAGATGTCTTTTTCGCTATAGATCTTTTTGGGAAACTGAATAAAACGACGAATCAGGATGACACTCGCGACAATACCCAGAGTGCTTCCTATAGCGACACCAAATGGAACGATGAGATCTGCGAGCTGATTGAGCTCACGAATATTGATTAAAAACGACCCCAGAAAGACGCCGGGCCACAAGTTCGTCCCAAATAGCAAAAGAGCGGCAATACTCAGACCTAATGGAGCCCATGTTAATGTGGCATAACCCGGCGGAAGTGCTAAGAGCAAACCTACTTTTCCCGTAACGTAATAAAGAACCGCGACGGCAAAAATGTACAAAAGGTTTTTTTGTTTATCACTCTTCAGCATTCGTTCAAATTTAGCGATCTTCTTTTTCATAGACAATACATCTCTGCACTTACGTTACAAAAAGAGCGTAGTTGTAATGAACCTTGAAACGAATTTCTCTTGGGGGCGCTTCCCGGTTTATAGATATAAACGGCAAGAGTGCCGTACAGTGAATTAGTTGACTCTATGAAGCGCGACTCTGTTAGAATTCTTTGAAGGAGTCTGCCATGCCGACAGTACGACGAGCTTTGCCTGAAGATGCATTGGGAATTCATGAAGCGCACATGCGTTCCATCCGTGAAGTGTGCTGCAAAGATCATTCGCCGCAGGAAATTCAAGGCTGGGGGCATCGTCCTTACCGTGAAGACCAAAGAGTGAATGCTATTAAAAATCAGTTCGTTTGGGTCGTCGATAATTCCGGCAAAATTGAAGGCTACGGGCACTTAGCTATAATCACTGAAAATGGACGGGTTCGGGGGCATATCATGGGGCTTTATTTGGTTCCCGAAGCCAAAGGCCAAGGTTTCGGGGTCACAATAGCTAAAGAAATGATTGCGGAAACTAGAAAACAAAATGCTTTCGAAATAAATTTGGAATCAACTTTAACGGCGCACAGTTTTTATCAAAAAATGGGCTTTGCGGACGCCGGAGAATTAGCAACGATCGAACTGGGTGGCTCTAAGATCCGATATATTCCGATGAAGTTGAAACTCTGAAAAACATCAGGGAAGTCACCCATATATTCTTCTGATAAGTTATATTATGTAACATCAGGTATGGGTGTTCTTGAATAAACGCGTTTATAGGCTCACTATTTGATTCATTTCGGGAATCTGAACGTCACAAGCCATGTCCGTTTTTATGCGTTCCTTGAGGCTTTCTGCTGCGTTTATTTCCCCATGCACCAGGAAGAGCTTTTTAGGTGGCTTTATTGATGCCTTCAACCAGTTCATAAGATCCGTGCGATCGCCATGGGCTGAAAATGAATCCGAAGATACGATTTGAGCGCCGATATCGACATACATTCCATGAACTTTGATTTCTTTGGCTCCATTTATCAGGCTCCAGCCACGAGTTCCAACGCTTTGAAAACCTGCGAGCAAAATCATATTTCGCGGATCCGGGCCGAAAGCTTTTAAATGATGTAAAACTCGGCCGCCGGTCAACATGCCACTGGCAGCGATAATGATCATGGGTCCTTGAGACTTATTAAGACTCTTGGAATCTTCCGCGGTTTTGACCGAGTGGATTTCAGACATCAATTCAGCGAACTGTCCCGGACCTAGACGATGAAAGCCGGCATGATCTTCGTAGAGTCCAGAAACTTCATGACCCATAGGGGAGTTGAAGAAGACGGGAATTTGCGGCACTTCCCCTGCCCTTTTTAATTCGGAAATTTCATAGATCAGATTCTGTGCGCGTCCGACTGCAAAACTCGGTATTAAAAGAACACCTCTGGATCGCGCCACATCTAAAATGCACTGTTTTAAGACGTCTTTGGAAGGTGTCAGCGAATGATCTTTATTCCCATAGGTCGACTCCATCACGATAAAATCACACTCCGGCGGAGGTTCTGGCGGCCACATCAATGGATCATTGCTGCGACCCAGATCTCCCGAGAAATAAACCGATTTTTCGCCGTTTGAAACCAGCGCTGAAGCTGCACCTAAAATATGTCCGCTGCCGTAGAATTGAATATTGAGGCTTCCCACAGGAAAAGTTTCATGAAGTTTAATGCCTCGTAAAAGCGGCAACGTTTTTTCAACGTCTTCGGTCGTATAAAGAGCCAATGCCGGCGCATGTTTTGAGAAACCTTTTTTATTGGCGTATTCCGCATCTTCTTCCTGGATCTTTGCTGAATCCATAAGAATGATTTTCGTAAGTTCAAGCGTCGGTTCCGTACAATAAATGGGTCCTTGAAACCCATTCTTCACCAACAATGGCAAAGCTCCGCAATGATCCAGATGCGCATGAGTTAAAACCACAGCGTTGATGTCACGCGGATTAAAAGGAAACGGAGACCAGTTCAAAAGACGCAATTCTTTGAGGCCTTGAAACATGCCGCAATCGACAAGAATTCTGGTGTTGTTATTATGTATCAGAAACTTAGATCCAGTGACGGTGCCTGCCGCACCAAGAAATCCGATTTCCATAGAGTGATCTCCTGCAAAGTCTCAGGAAATCACTCTAGCGTGTCTAAATAAGAATGACTATATTAAAAAACCTTCGAGCAGCTCATACCTTTTAAGGACTTCATCTCTGTCATTTGTTTGAGGAACTCATGTCCTTCGCGGTTGTAACGCTGTTTTAAACCTTCATCATTCGCATCTTTAGCTGAATGCCAGTTTGTAAAATCAACCCCGGTCTTATCCGAGATTTTTTTAATAAACTCCGGCCACTCACCTTGCTTGAAAGAACCTTCTTTGTACTCGACGACTTCATCAGGGAAGACAATCAGAGGTGCCAAAAGTTCAATTTCATTACCGTACATCGAAGGGATGTTAGGAATCATACGACGAGAATCCATTTTTACGACAAGCATGCCACCATAAGGAACCGTGACTGTCTCGCCTTTTACATGTTTTTGAATATCCTGTCCCATGAAACGCATAGCAACGCTTGGATCGTAAGTGAACGAGATAAAGCTTGATGCCTTGGGGTCTTTCGCATGCGAAGTCATTTGATCCGTTATTCTCACAGACATAACATCCGTTGTTTTCGTCATCTCTGGCTTGGAAAGGAACTTCAAAGAAACGTCCCCGTTCTTTTCGCGATTTGTTGAAAGAGAACGCAAGCGGCGTGTGTAACTGCCTTGGTTTTTAGTTAAAACTGTCGACATAAAACCATACACTTCACCGTGCGCTGTTTGTTTGCGCTGAATTTTATCCGTATCGTATTTCAAACCGCGGAAAGCGATCGTGGTCTTGGAAAGATCCGGATGTTCGATAGCCTCAAGCCAGATTTTCCACGTGTTGGCCTCAACAGGCTCCATCACAGCCCATGGCAAATAAGCTTCCAACATCTGACGAACGCCTTTACGATCATTTTTCAAAATAAGATCGTCGAGTTTTTCCTGCATTGCTTCGAATTTATCCAAGGTGCCGGTTTGCGCTTTCCACGCATCCAAAGCTTTTTGCTGTTTGCGAATGTGCTTTTGCGCTTCAGAGTCCAAGGCTGCTTGCTTGTTTTCCAAAGCCGCTGCTTGATTAGCGATTTCATTAGAGCTGAGGTTTAAATTAATCGTAACAATATTCCAAAGGCTCGTGGATCTAAGAATACGCGCCTCAAGGAAATTCAAACGCGCTTTCGCAGAAGGGCTGCCTTCACGTGCGTTCATGATCAACTCTGCAATAGAATGCGGAGATTCAATTTCGGAACGGACAGCGCCCTCCGAAAAGTTCATAGTAAAGACCTCTGTTTGCAGAGCTTTTGTCAGATGCGCCACAACAGCAAGATCCTTCATAAGCAGTTCAGGATTTTGCAAAGCTTTGTCATCATAACGAAAGCGGAAAACCAATCCCTTGTCATTATACTCAGGAATGATTTCTGTGTGCGTCTCGGTATTTACAACCGCCACCTTTTCTGCGACGGCGCTTGCGGCACGACGAAGATCATTGGAACCGAAAGAAGCATTCTGAGCTGACTTAATGACTTTCGCGATCACGTCGGCTTCTACCGAAAACGGTTTCTTTTCTTGAACAACAGAATCGGCAGATGTTTCAGGTTGCACAACCTTGGCCGGTCCACCTGGCTTCGTTGCTGCATTTATAAAATGAGTCGCAGCACTTTTTAATTTCCCAAAGAAGTTCGTTTGCGCATACGCTGGCGAGGCCGAGCTCAAGGCTACAATCACTGCCAAACAAGGAAGAGTTCTTTTTACAAAAGGATGGCTTCGCATCTCATACCTCCAGCAGTCTCAGTGATTTCGCGGAAACGAACACCACCGTTTTTATCGATTTCTTTTGTTAATCCTAATTTCTTTAAAATCTTACCTTCATAGTGCTGAACCAGAACTTTGCGCGAGCGCGAGTTAAAGAGGATCGCCTGGCGCGTTTTCTCTGCATCAAAGTTCACCAGTTCAATCTGCATTTCCGCACCTAATGAGGTTTGGATTTTCGCGAGTTCCGCAGAGTAAACTTTCTTAGCACTTTCCGCCGTCATATTGCCGATCATCATTTGGATCTTTAAAACTTTTTTAGGATTCCATGTTCCGTTCAAAAGCTCTTCTGGACCGGTGATCGCAAAGCTGACTCCGGACATTTTCTTTGTGATCAACTCGAGGCCGCCCGAGAACTTCTCAAGCTTGTCCATTAAAAGCTGACGATCAAAAGAAGGTTCCGCCTTGATTAACGCTTCCAATTCCGCATCCGTCGTCAAACCTTTACGAAGCGCTAATTGCGTTAATTGCAATTTCGAAGTGATATCGCGCGAAGGTCTAAGAGTATCAATTTTATGATACATTCTTTGTACAGCAGACTCTGCAGAGATCATTTGCACGTTGGAAATAGGCGCCTTGATCCCGTTGCTTACAAAAAGACTTTCAAGAAGTTTCAACTGACCGTTTTTACGTTTGCCGGAATCCGCTGCTGCGACCGCCAACGTTTCATGCTCAGAGCCGACAACATCTGAAACAAGAAGATACGGTTGGAAGCTCACTTTATTGCCGAGGTTTTCTTTTAAATAACCTGTCTCGAGCTCGACAACGTCAATCTTGCTGCCCCATTTGTTAAGCCATTTTTTGGTTTCATCAAATGGAGATGTCACTTGACCTAAAGTCTGACCCGTTTTTACGAAGTCCGTACCATAAGAAGGTTTTTCAAGATTCAACAATTTTCCGTCTTGCGTGTATGTGTGCGCAGGAGCCACCACATCCCCGACTTTCAAACCTTTACCGATAATCCCGCCAGCCGTACCGATATAAACGACTTTGTCGTGGCCGGAGTTTTTAATAGCGCGCGCGACAGGAACGACTTCATCTCCCCACATGTTCGAGATAAATCTCCAGCGCACAACACGGCCGTCTTTTGTTTCAAGCAAGACGTCAGAAACGTCATGGCTAGGTTGTTCAGAGTTAAAGATTTCATAAGAAGACGCCATCGGGT
Source organism: Bdellovibrio sp. 22V (assembly GCF_030169785.1). Classification (NCBI taxonomy): domain Bacteria; kingdom Pseudomonadati; phylum Bdellovibrionota; class Bdellovibrionia; order Bdellovibrionales; family Pseudobdellovibrionaceae; genus Bdellovibrio; species Bdellovibrio bacteriopascens. The sequence goes on along the minus strand of NZ_CP125854.1, from coordinate 2,351,729 downwards.
TCGTCATTTTCTCAAACTCAGTTTTTACGACAGACGCTTTTGTTGTTACAGAGAAGTAAGTGCCCGTCTCTGAAACACGTTGTGCGAGTTTTTGAATTTGCGATTTGTCTGGACCCACAACTTCTTTAATGTCCGGCTGAACTTGCGCCATCATGCCGGCCATTGTGATCACGTTAGCGATCGCTGACTTTTGACCGATGACGATCATGTCCGCTTTAGGAAGCGTTTTAAACATCTCAAGAAGACGTTGTTCTTGCTGTCTATGCACTTCGTTGGCGTTTCCATAAACGCGCACAAATTCATCTTTCAAAGGAACTTTGTTTTCATATTTCAAGATACGCAATTGTGCGATCAAGTGTTTCACACGGTCATCGCCCGAAATACGCGTAAACGCATAGGAATATTCTTTCGAGCGCGGATCAAAAACCAAATAGATTTTATTGTAGTTCGCTGAACGTGTTTTAACTTCCGCAACAACCTCACGGTCTTCTTGAGAGATTCTCTGACGGAAGTCGCGTTCCGTGCCTAAGTGAAACTCGATGGATTTATGAGTCAAAGCGGCATCCCAGAAAAGCGCGCGTGTTGTCTTTTCAGAAATGTATCTTTCAGCATCCAGAAGGATGGTTTTTCCATCTAATTTCGGGATGGATCTTTTATTGTATTCAACTTTTCCTTTAGAAAGATCTGACACTGAGGCTTCGCGTTTCAACGTAATAGGATCGGCTTTAAACCCTTCCATGAGCTTTTTACGGAAGAAGTTATAATTCCACTCGATATCTTTCAAAGTGAGGTGCTTAAATTCCGGGAATTTTTTATGTAACGTAGAAAGAATCAACTCATTCCATTTGTCTGGATTGTTGAGGTCTTGAAAACGGAATTGTTCTTTTGTGTAGTCTTCAGGCTCAATACGACGAATGGCCTCCGCCGCCAGCTTCTGCTCGTGATCCATCAAATAGTCCGCAAGACCGTCTGAATAAAAGTCCAAACGATCTACAGCCAGAAGATATTCCAACTGAGTCAGTTGTGATTTATGTTCTGCCGTCATTTCCGCACGGACAGGAGTACTGAAACCGCTTTGGAAAATCATAAACGCCAGGAGCAGAGTATAGATCTTACGCATAGAAAACACCTCAAAGGGTTTCTATGCAATCTCCGTGGCTCAGGCTAAGTGCTGAATATACTTAGGAATCTCATTGTGAGAAGGGGAGTGAATTCAAACTTTGTCACCACCCTGTCGAGCGGGAAGACGTCTCAGAACGACACACCCTCCCCTGCTAACATGGAAAGACTATTCAAAAGTCCATTCTTTGAAGCCTGCTTTAAGGGCGGCTTCAAGATCTTTGCGATCGATCTCATAGACATTGTTATTACCTGTCGGAGACCCGCAAACTTGAATGCGCATAAGACCGTCATTCTTATTTGCTGCCGAGTGAACTTGAATTCCTTTAAGATCTTTTTGCATCTCCGCCAAAGGAATCAGTTTTCCTTGCCCGCATTGCAAAGTACCGTCGGGTTTATAAACTTTCACACGATCCGTCGCTGCTGACTTTGCCACAGGAACCTCACTTGTTGCGCCTTCCTTCGTCGGAGGCTTTTGAGAACGGCAGTTTCCAGAAGTGCATGCTGCTAGAATCAGGACAAAAGGCAATGCGACAAGTAGCTTTCTCATCTCTTACTCCTTGAAATAAGGGGATTTAATCCAACCGGCATCAATCGCATACAAATTCGCCTCTCCGGAGATGAAGTACACACGATTTGTTGTTTCATCTGTTTGCGGAGCGGAGAGAATGCCACGTCCTGGCTCCATAGAACCAAGAACAGCACCTGTATTTGGATCAAGGAAACGCAAGCTGCCTTGAGACTCGCCGAAAACCAAAGATCCTTTATAAGGTTTTACTTGGGTCGCGATGCCTTCTTTTAGTTTATAGCTCCATACCTTGTCGCCATTGGCTTTTTTAAGAGCCCAGACTTCGCCATTCGTCGTTGGATAAAAAATCTTATCCCCGGCAACAGTCACAGCACTGTAACCGCCACCATCCACACGCCAAAGGATTTCGCCTTTGTCTGCGGAGACACTGTAAAGCTTGTCATCATAACCTGCGACAAAGACCTGATTGCCATCCACCACAGGAGTTGCATCAATATCACGGAAACGTTTGTTGCGGTTCAACTGAACTTCCCAGTTCACTGCGCCCGTCTTTGCATTCAAAGACACCAGCGCCCCGTCAGAGAAGCCGACGTAAAGAGTGCCATTGCTTAAAGCCGCCTGACTGCCGCCACGGATAGAGAATTGCGACGTATCCTGACGTGAGTACAGCCAGACCTGTCTTCCTGTTGCGGCATCGACGGCATAAAACACGTTATTACCCGCGAGGAAATAAACCACGCCCTCATCTAAAAGAGGCGCCGCTAAGTTTTCAGATTTCGTTGCAAACGTCCATTGCACCAAACCTGTGCTGGCTTCGATAGAATAAAAATTGCCATCGCTTGCGCCAACGAAAAGGCGATCTTTAATGATCGTCGCGCTGGGCTCAACACCGTTTGTAATAGGAAGACGCCATTTTTCACGGCCGCTTTCTTTATGATAAGCGACCATGCCATCCAGACCATTTCCCTGGATAATAAGATCGCCGACCAAGACGGGTGTCATACGGTTGATTTTACGAAACCCCAGATTGTCTTTTTCTGTTGTTTGACGAATCCACGCGGTCTTAACTTCGTATTCTCTTTTGCTGCTGTTGCGGTCGCTCCAACGCTCTAGCGTGCTATTTATAGTCGTACAACCAGCAAGAAACATCAAAAGAGACGCGAAAAGAACTGACTTCATCTAAATCTAATCTCCGAAATTAAAGATTCTTTTTCGCTTTAAGAAGGCGCAAATATTTTTGAGCTTCACGAGCTGCAGAGAAATCCGTTGTAGCTTGATCGTCTTTTTTACCGATCTCTGTGTAGATCTCTTCCGCTTTAGCAACGTCGTTCATAGATTCAAAACAAAGGCCCATACGAAGTTTTGCTTCGTCATGCGCAAACGCCAACGCTTTTGTATTCGCCAATGTTTGCCATTTTTCGATCGCACCTTTGCAATCGTCTTTCGCAACCATGACGTTACCGATTTGCATCCACACCAAAGCTGTCAGCATATCGCTTTTATCAAGACCTTTTTCGACTTTAGTCAAAGCCGCCAAAGCCTCGTCCGTCTTTTTGTAGTTCATGTAGATTTCGCTCAAGTTCAAAGCCGCCATTTGTGCGGCTTTCGTGTTTGGAGCTTCCGAAATGAAAGATTCAAAACCACTCACGATCGTTCCATAGTCTTTTTGCAAATCGCCGGAAGCTTTTTTAGAGGCATCCACCGGAGGCGTGTTCTTTTTATCTTTCGCTTGAGCGGCAATCATTTCTGCACGCGCAGCTTCGTCAAAGCCACGTTTTTTCTCTGTGTAGCTTTTTTCAAGCAAGAAATACTTCTCTTGTTGAGAGACTTCTTTTTTCTCGGAGAAGTAGTTCATCAGGGAAGCGCCTACACCGATCACGATAAACACAGCGATGGCTGAAATAACGATTTTAGAGTGCGCTGTTGTCCAAACAAAACCCTTTCGCAAAGTTTGAGTCATTTGATCCGGGGATTTTAGGTCTTCTTTAGAAATTTTAGTGCTCAAGATATTCCTCGCTGTTAATCAGTACTTACGAGGAAAGATTGTTCTAGGCGCTAGTGCTTTAGTCAAGAAACCGAGGGGAAATAAACCCACCGCGTTGCGCGGAGAGCCGTCTGCAGTAAATAGAAAGGGCCCGTCTTTGCAACGAGCCCTTTAAAAGTCTTTTTAAAATACCGTCTCCTGGGGAGATTAGCGGTTGTGGACTTCTTTCAACGTCGTGAACGCACGAGAAGACTTACCAGGATGGCGTTGTTTCAAGCGACCAATTGTGTTGATACGCTCTTCAGCCAAACGGTCTGCCGCTGTGTGAGTTCCGATATTGTCGCGTTTTGCGATCTCGTACACTTTCAAGATATTGTCATAAACGCGTTTCGTTTTCTCAAAAGCACGTTCTGGAGAATAACCTTCAAGTTCCACGAATACGTTCATCAAACCACCGGCATTGATCACGTAGTCTGGAGCATAAAGAACGCCCAACTCTTTCAACTGATCACCGTGGCGAGCTTCCGCCAAGACGTTGTTCGCGCCGCCAGCGATCACTTTTGTTTTAAACTTCGTGATAGTTTGGTCGTTCACGATCGCACCCAAAGCACATGGAGCCAAGATGTCCGTTTCAACAAACAAGATTTCATCCGGAGAAACCGCTTTAGAACCAGATTTTTCAGCGACAGCTTTCGTGCGGTTCATATCGATATCAGCCACAGTGACAACAGCGCCTTCTTGAACAAGGTAATTTACAAGGTTTGAACCTACGTTACCAAGCCCTTGAACGGCCACTCGCATACCTTTCAAAGAATCCGTGCCGAATTTCTCTTTTGCAGAAGCTTTAATCCCCATCAAAACGCCGTGCGCCGTGTATGGAGATGGGTCCCCAGATCCACCGAAGTCCTTAGGAATACCAGTCACCCAAGGAGTCTCCATGTAGATGTGTTCCATGTCTTGAACGCTTGTACCCACATCTTCCGCCGTGATGTATTTACCGTTCAAAGAGTTTACGAATTGACCGAATGCACGGAACAAACCTTCGGATTTCTGAGTTTTTGGATCGCCAATGATAACAGCTTTACCACCGCCCAAGTTAAGGCCAGATGCTGCCGCTTTATATGTCATCCCTTTAGATAGACGAAGAACGTCAATAAGAGCCTCTTCTTCGTTCTTGTAGTTCCACATACGCGTACCACCAAGAGCCGGGCCCAAAGAAGTATTGTGAATAGCGATGATCGCTTTCAAACCAACATGAGGGTCATTACAGAATACGACTTGCTCATGATCACCATGCTTAGAAATAAGCTCAAAAGTTCCCAATGTAGGCTCCTTCTTTTTTTAAATTGCCGGGAGATCATGGTTCCATTTGAGTAAAAAGACTAGCAATAATGCGCTGCCGCCAAGACGTTCCGACAGAAGGAACTTTAGGCTCTGAAAGACTTCTTCTTTTTTAGCCTAGCCTTGCGGCAAGTTTCTTTACTCTGCCCAAGAGGCGGGTAAATTTATTCTATGAAAAAGCTCTGCCTTGCACTCTCTTTTCTCATCTCCCCTTCAGTCCAAGGAGCCGAAACGATGGCCTCTGCAAAAAACAAATATCAGAATTATTCTGCCGAACTTAAACAATACATCAATCCCTTCAAAGAACAGCGCCAGCGTAACATGGGCGGCTTTTGGGAGATGATGGGCGTGATGAAACAAATGTTTATCGATCGCGTTTCCCGCGGACCCAGCTCTATTCCCCAGGTCAAACCCGACGTCATGGAGTTCTTAAGACCTTCCTCTCATTTGAAGTTCATTTGGTTTGGGCATTCGACTTTGCTTTTTAATCTCGACGGCAAGATCATCCTTGTGGATCCAGTGTTTTCTGATTATGCCTTTTCACTGGATATCTTCGTGAAACGCTTTCAGGCTCCCGCGCTGTCTTTGTCGGAGCTTCCGCACATCGATTTAATTCTTATCTCTCACGATCACTATGATCATTTAGACGAGAAAACGATCAAACACTTTGTTGATAAGAAAACGCGGTTTCTAACTCCGACCGGTGTCGGCGACGAACTCGTTGAATGGGGCGTTTCGCGCGAACGCATCACAGAGCTTGGCTGGGACGAAAGCACGACAGAGTTTGGAATTAAGTTTACCGCCACACCGGCACAGCATTTTTCCGGGCGCAGTCTATTCAGCAAGAATCAAACTTTGTGGGCTTCATGGGTGATTCAAAGTCAAAACGACAAGATCTTTTATAGTGGTGATTCCGGTTATGCCGAGCACTTTAGAGCGATCGGTGAACAGTATGGACCTTTTGACATTACTTTTATTGAAAACGGTCAATACAATGAACGCTGGCTCGACGTACACATGCTTCCTGAAGAAACCATTCAGGCGCACATCGACTTAAAGGGAAAGGTTTTTGTTCCTGTGCACTGGGGAATGTTTGCTTTAGCACTTCATCCTTGGACGGAACCGGTGGAAAGAACCTATGCCTTGGCCAAAGAAAAAGGCATCCCTTATCTAAGTCCTTTACTGGGGCAAACTGTGCTTCTTGGCGATAAAATTCAGACGACCGCTTGGTGGCGCTCTGAGCTCAACACGCAGCCAAATCCTGTCTTGAGTGTGACAACCCCAGTACAAGAAAAATAAAAAAAAGGGGAGTCGAGCACTCCCCTTCTGATTTCTACATTTTTTCCGGAGCGGGGATACCCAGAAGAGCCATCCCCTGCTTCAAAGTCACACCCACGGCATGGCTTAAAGCCAGACGAGCTTGTTTGATCTTCTCGTCTTCCGCCGTACCAATAGGACATTCGTGATAGAACACATTGAATTTCTTCGCGAGCTCATACAAGTACGTACATAGAGCGGCCGGTTTATAATTTTCCGAAGCCAGCGCCACGCCCGAATTGAAGTTCATCAACGACTGCATCAAGTGATGTTCCGCTTTATGAGTCAAAAGATCCCACTGCACGGAAGCCTTCGGGTCGAAGTTGAATTTACGGCCTAGACTTGCAATACGCGCATACGAGTACTGCACAAAAGGTCCTGACTCGCCATCCAGGCGCAACCATTCGTTGAGATCGAAAACAATCTTCTTATTCGTATCCATACGCAGCATGCCGTAGCGGATCGCACCTTTCGCGACTTTTTCTGCCGCTTCTTGGATCTCTTGCTTCGACCATTCGTTTTCGTACCGGCTCAGATAGTTCGTCTTTACGTGCTCTTCCATGCGCTGAATAAGATCCATAATTGGCACAATATTGCCTTTACGAGAACTCATCGCTCCATCTGGAAGTTCGACGAAATTGTATTGCAAGTGGAAACAATCTTTCGCTTGTTCGAAGCCTAGCTTCTCTAAAACCTTAAAGACTTGCTTGAAGTGCAAGGCCTGACGAACGTCGACAACATAGATACTTTTCTCAATACCATTTTCTTGAAATTTACGACGAGCTAACTCAATGTCTTTCGTTGCGTAAAGACCGTTACCGTCACTCTTTAGAAGCAAACAGAAACCAAGACCCTCCGCTTCGAGATCCATACCGATCGCGCCGTTGGATTGAACCAGTTTACCTTCTTTGTAAAGCTGCTGGGCCCATTTTACTGACGCCGAATCCACATCGGACTCCCAGTACCAAATGTCGAATTTCACATCAGCCCATTTGTAAACTTCCTGCATCAAATCAATGGACCATTGGCGTGTCGTCTTCCAAAGCTCGTAATACTCGCCTTGCTTGGATTCAAGTTCACGCAAAATCAAAGTCAGCTCTTGGCGGTTTTTCTCTTCGAGATCTGTGCCGAGCTGATCTTCTAAAAGCATATTCCCTTTCGAGTACATGCGCCCCAGCCATTCCCCTTTGCCGGTTTCAGGAATCGGCTCTGAATTATGCTTTTGCATGTACCACAGGCATTTCGCCACGTGCGTTCCCACGTCCCCCGGAAAGGTACAAGAAACCACATCACGACCGCAGTATCTGAGCATACGAATGAGTGCGTCTCCCAAGCAGAGATTTCGCATGTGACCCACATGCAGTTCTTTATGCGTATTCGGCTGAGAAAACTCGATCATGCTGCGCGGGCTTTTGGAGATCAGTTCTTTTTTGAAATGAGATCCGTCGATCATCGGCGCAATAACGTTTTTTCCCAAGCTTTGACTTGTGAAAGTGATATTTAAATAAGGGCCAACGGGCTCAGCCTTGGCAATGTTTTCGTCGGAAGGAATATTTTTAGCCAGTTCGGCCGCGATCATCGGCGGCGCTTTTTTTAGAGCCTTTGCAAGAATGAAGCAACCAAAAGTGAGATCTCCCATGTCTGGATTTGGTGGCTCTCCCAAAGATTTATAGATTTCTTCCAAAGACATTTCAAAGCTTAAGGCTTTGGCGGCGTTTTGGATTTTCTGGCTGACTAAGAGTCTCATTTGATCGTGCACGGTTTCGTATCCTTATAATTAGACGAATCACTATTTCATTTTTCAGATATTTACTCAAGGAGCTCTTGCTAAATAAGAGGACGAATCAAACTGAAAATCCCCAAAATACTGACCGAAACAAGCGCTACAAAGAGCATTTTCTGCTGTTTCTTAAGGGCGCGATTTTCAACTTCCAAATGTCCCAGCGAATTTCGCAAATTCTGCAGCTTTTCTTCGCGCTCCAAGCGCTCTTCCGCGATCATTTTCACCGTTTTCTCATGCAAAATTTTTGGATCCTGACCCAGGAAATATTGGGGAGTTAAACCCGGGATCTTTTCCCGTAAGGCCAAATACCATTGCAAAGCCCGCCAAATATGTGGGGGCGCTTCGTCACCTTGTTTTGTCCAACGAGTCCAACTGGAAGGGTCGACTAAAAGAAGCTGGGCCATTTTGCGTTGAGAAAGGCCTAAATTCCCGCGAATTTCTTCGAGATTTCCAATCTGTTTTTGGATGACTGAAACCTGGGCTTCGTAATGCATCCTTAAAGATGTCTTTGAGCGAGGGTTTAAATCCCCCTCCAAAAAGCCCTCGTTCGGGGACCCCATTTCAAAGCCGTCTTGACCTTGCTCTAGAACCTCGGTTTCCATATCAACCCCTTCCAGACTATTGTTTTTCACAACATTTGTGTTGTTTTTCACAATAAATAGCGTTGTATAATACAGATATAGTTCCAGAGGATGGTTTTGAAGGTCAAGCTAAGTCATTGAAACCACGAAAGATTCTTTAAAAGGGTGCTGGGATATACCCTTTTTCAATTTCGCCTAAAGCTTTTGGCTATTTTCTTTAGTATTAAGTTATTGATTTTATTGGTTATTTTAAATGTGGATATTCGAGAGTCTTCTCTCAACGCAGCGCAATATATATCAATGCATTGCATCTAAACAGTCTTTGTTTATCTATCACCACTTTGGATGCAATGCGTTAGTAAATCCCCTTGTCAAAGGCACCTCGACCTTTTCATGATGAGTTATGGCCACGGCAGCACCTCGGTATCAGCTTAATAAAAACAAATATCTTCTCGCGCCCGAATCAGAACGTTTGCGAAAAATTCTCACAGACTTTCAAGACAAGGACCCCCGCAACTGTTTGATGATTCAGGTGGCTTTGCGGACCGGAGCGCGGGCTCAAGAAGTTTTGAACATTCAACGAAGCGATCTAAACGCCTACGATGAAACGGTTTTTATCCGAGGTTTAAAGAACTCGAACGACCGGGAAATCCCTCTTCATTCCGATATTTTCGCAAAACTTCACCGCTTCGCCGAAGCTCAAGGCGGAACAAAGGTTTTCCCTATCTCGTACAATCGGCTCTATCAGGTCTGGGAAATGTATCGCCCCGTTCCAAAGAAATTCCATGCGCTCAGACACACTTTTGCAATCGAACTCTATCAAAAGACGAAGGATTTACGTTTGGTGCAAGTCGCTTTGGGGCATCGAAACATTACAAATACGATGGTTTATGCCGACTACGTTTACTCTCAGCAGGAACTTCGCAAGCTCATTTTATAGCTCAAAGAGCGAAAGGTTGCGGACTTGCTGCGGATCCACCAGAAGCAAAAGTAACCCTATGTCTAAATAAAAAAGCCCTCTTTTCGGAGGGCTTTTTCTTAAATTTTCTGCAAGTTTTTAAGTCTTAGAAGTCAGAGGAATTAATCTCATTCGCCAACCGCTCGAATTGCTTTTCTTCTGAAGCGCGGTGGTGAGTTTTCTCTTTTTTGAAAGCCAAAAGATCCTTTTTCGTTGTGGCATTATAGGAAGTGCCCGAGTTTTCAACGATCACAATGCGTTCGCGCATCGCTGAAGCATCGGCAGCGTCACGAGCTTCATTGAGGTTTGTTTTCACTGTGGAGTGAAGTTCATTCTGAGCCTTGACGTTCTCAGTGATAAGAGCGTTAAAGTCAGACACTTTTGCGAAGCTCATAGCAGGGATCATCGCGATAACTGTTACAAGTACTTGCTTTTTCATATATTCACTCCTTGCAGATACTGATTTCTAAAGCAAAGCCGATGCCACACGGGCCCCCGTTTCTATTCATTTCAGAATGGCCGACTGAAAATCACGATGACAGCTGTCTAACAAATAGCGTTCATTTCTTGTCTTGAGACGGAAATAGACCTATCTTGGAGTTCTCAACCTCAAGGTGTCTCAAAATGATAAAGACGTTGTTCCCCACCTTTGTATATTATGCGCCCTTAAAAAATCAGGGCCTCACTCAGCTCAATAAAGAGCTCAAGGAAGAGGCTTTAAAATTCTCAGAAATAGACGAGCAGGGTCAGGCCTGGTCTTTAAAGAACTACAAAGGCGGATACACGTCGTACGGATCCATTGCACAACTGCATCAGATTTCAACGACCTTTGAATTGCTGGAAAAAGAGATCAACAAACACGTTCGCAAGTTCGTAAAACATCTGGAAATGGACATCGATCCCAAAGAACTTAAAATGAGTTCTTGCTGGATCAATATCATGCCGACGGACGTGATTCACACGATGCACTTGCATCCTTTGTCCGTCATCAGCGGGACCTATTACGTACAAACACCCAAAAACTGCTCTTCTTTGAAGTTCGAAGATCCTCGACTGGATTCTTTCATGGCGTCACCGCCACGCAAGCACGACGCGAAAGATATTAATCAGCGTTATCACTCTTTGGCTCCGCAAGAGGGCCATGTGGTGCTTTTTGAATCATGGCTGCGCCACGAAGTTCCCAAGAACAATTCATCCAAAGAACGCATCAGCATCAGCTTCAACTACGATTGGGTCTAGTGATGACTGAAGCGCTGGGAATTCGCATTCAGAATCTTCATAAGAAATTTGCCCAACGTCAGGTGATCGAAAATCTGAGTCTTGAAATCGCGCCAGGTTCTTTTGTTTCTGTCGTGGGGCCTTCGGGCTGCGGGAAATCTACACTCTTACGTCTTATAGCAGGTCTAGAAAAACCAACAAGCGGGGAGGTGAGCCTCTCCCCTGCCAGCGCTAATTTTAGTTTCGTCTTTCAAGATGCGAATCTGCTGCCGTGGAGGACTGTTGCTGAAAATGTCTCTCTCCCCTTTGAATTAGATTCGAAACTTCAACAGATTTCACAAGCAGAGAAAAACAAACGGGTGCGCGCCGCTTTAGAAAAAGTAAAACTTGAACATTTCGAGTCTGCGTTTCCGCACGAGCTTTCCGGCGGCATGAAAATGCGCGTGTCTTTAGCGCGAGCTTTGGTCAGTTCTCCCCGACTTTTGTTGATGGATGAACCTTTCGCGGCTCTTGATGAAAACACTCGTTTTGAAATGCAGAATCAACTCCGAGAATTATGGTTACAGGAAAAGATGACCGTGGTGTTTGTAACGCATTCTCTTTTTGAATCCACTTATCTTGCCGAGCGTATCATTATGTTAAAGGCTCCGGGCGCGCAGAAAACTCTTGATCAAAAAATCGAGTTACCGTCGCAAAGATCCGAAGACCTTCGCACGTCCGAAGATTTAAATAAAATCGTAAAAGAGCTTTCGATGAGGTTGCGAGAATGAAACGTTTTGTTCCTCCCTTCATTACGCTCGTTTGTTTAACGCTTCTTCTAGAGATCTTGGTGCGCAAAGGGCTTATCAGCGAAACACTTTTCCCGGCGCCTAGCACGGTGGCTTTCACCTTGCGCGATCTGTCAGCGGACTTCACGCAAGCCTTTAACGAAACGCTTTTAAATGTTATTGGCGGACTTCTTTTAAGTATTTTGACGGGCAGCCTGATTGCCTTTGTTTTTTCTCTTTCAGAACTTCTTAAAAGAGCGATTCTGCCTTTTGCTGTTTTCTTTCAAACAGTCCCGATTATCGCGATTGCACCTCTGTTGGTGATTTATTTCGGTTTTGGGGCTCCGACTGTGATCGCTTCCAGCTTTATCGTGTCGATCTTTCCGATTATCGCAAACACTCTTATGGGGCTTGAAAGTTCAAGTGATGCACAAAAGGATCTTTTCCGCGTTTACAAAGCAAGCTCGGTCCAGATGCTTTTCAAACTTAAACTTCCCAATGCTTATTCGTATATTTACTCGGGGCTTAAAGTGGCGGCGGGACTTTCTATCATCGGTGCTATCGCCGGGGAGTTTGTGGCCGGCGGCGGCCTGGGGGCGATGATTGATTCAGCACGCACCCAGCAAAGAGTCGACATTGTCTTTGGCGCTCTTTTACTTTTATCGTTCATGGGATTGATGTTTATTGGTTTGCTTGCTGGAATTCATAAATGGATTCTTACAAGAAGACCGTTTGCGACTTCCTCGCAAGAATAAAGGAGCTCAAATGTTTCGTTCTTTGCTTTTCGCATTTTCATTTTTGGCGACGACCGCGTTCGCGCAAACACCCGTAACAATCGCTCTTAACTGGAAAGCGGAGCCCGAATTTGGCGGCTTTTATGCGGCAGCTCTTCAAGGTATTTATAAAAAACACGGTCTTGACGTGAAAATCGCCGAAGGCGGCTCAGGCACCCCGACGGTGCAAATGCTTGCTAACAACAAAGTTGAATTTGCGATTGTCAGCGCCGACGAAGTGATTCTTTCCCACGACCGGGGCGGAAAAAACAAAGTCAAAGCTTTGTTCTCGGTCTATCACACGTCCCCGTACATCATTATGACTCACGCGGAACGCGGATTTAAATCTCTTAAAGACATTTTCGCGGCGGAAGGAGTTCTTTCTGTTCAATCGGGACTTCCCTACTTCCAATATCTCACAAAGAAACTGGGTAAACCGCGCGGGAAGGTAGTGCCTTATTTAGGCGGCGTGGGAAATTTCGTAAATGACAAAAACTTCTCGCAGCAAGGATTTATCACCGTCGAACCTTTGGCTGCAGAAAAAGCCGGAGCCAAAGTACAAAGCTTCCTCGTCGCTGATGAAGGCTTTAATCCCTATCTTGTGGTTCTTGCTGTGACGGAAGAAACTCTTAAGACGAAGGGCGACTTGGTGAAGAAAGTCGTCGCTGCCTCTCGCGAAGGCTGGCAAGAGTATTTAAAAAATCCGCAAGCAACCAATGAGGCAATGGCGAAGCTTAATAAAGCTTTTGATCTGAAAACGTTTAACAAGGCGGCAGAAATTCAAAAGCCTTTGATTGAATCTTCTCAAGACGGCTTGGGAACGATGTCAGCGGAACGCTGGACGACTTTAGTGCAACAGCTGAAAGACCTTAAGCTGATTAAGAGCGCACCGAAAGCGCAAGATCTTTTTATTAATTTATAATAGCAAAAAAAGGCCCCCTAGAAGTCTTAAGTTTGGGGAGCCTTCGCTGTTTTTTATTTACCAAAGATGTCGAAAGGACGATTGAGCGGCGGCTTCACGGGCCCGCGCTGCCAAATGCCTTTCGATCTTACTGACGAAAGAACGAATGTGTTCGGCCACCTCTTCAGGTTGTTCAATGACGAGAGCGTAACCTGCATGATGAATCGTTCTGTATTCAGAGCCATCAATATTTCTTGCAAGACGACTATAAGCTTCAAGATTTGTCGTCGAATCCTCATCGCCGGCAAGAATCAGGACAGGACAGTGAATTTTCGCGAGATCTTCACTGACGTCGTTACGATGGAAAATCTGTGTTGCGGCATCGAGCTCGTTTGGTTTTGCCTTCGCAATACGGCGCAACCATTTTTCACGGCGTGTGACTTGCACGGGATCTCGTGTCGCCCGGAAAGTGGGACCAAACCACATTTCTGAAAAGACCTGCGTATCAAGTCCTGTCTCTTTCGCGCTTTTTATGAATTCATCCATATCCTGGACGGTTTCTTCACTGTCTGACTCCGCCACAGCCCCCATCAGAATGCAGCTTTGTAAAAGTTCAGAATGCGCTACCGCTAAATGCAAGCCGACGTGCGCGCCTAGACAGTTTCCAACAAAGTGACAAGGATCGAGTTGCAGCTCTTCAATCATTTGCGCGACGTCTTCGGCCGCTTCCGTCAAACTGGGACTGGAAGGCGTTGCGCTCTTGCCAAGCCCCGCGTGATCGTAACAAATCACCCGGTACTCTTCCGAGAGGATGCGCACGATGGGTTCATAAACAGAAGTGTCCGTATATAAAAGAGGACTAAGAACAACCGCCGGGGCATTCTTCGGTCCCTTCTCTTCATAGTAATACTCATGATTATTGATTCGGAGTGTAGCCATAGGAACCCCCTTAGACTTCAAGATCCAGACTACTCCTCGGCCCCGAGACCTCAAGCCTCCCTCGACGAAAACAAACCTTGACCAACCGCCCCATATCTAATAGAACAGTCCGTCCGCCAAAGGCCCTAAAAAGAGGGCAAAGACCTAGACCTTGTGCGGTGGCAGCCTTGCCTTAAGGGGCGTAGGATGGCCGAAGGAGTGAACCTATGAAAATCAATCTGACTGAAATTCCTGAAGAAGGAAGATCCTATCAATACAACTCTCAAACAGGCGAATTGAACGCCGTTTTGAAGGATCTTATTGGCGGCGCTCATTACGACGCCGAATTCTTTGTGAAGCCTTTAAACTCCAAAGACTTCGAACTTGTAGGTAAAGTGCGCACGAAAACGCCGGAGCAGTGCTCACGCTGCGGTATCGAGATCGCTTTCCCCGTAAATGAGAAGTTTCACGAAATCCTCATCCCCAAACAAAGCCAGCCTCGCGGCAGTAAATATTCCAAGGTCAACCACGTGAGTGACCTCCCTGAGGAAGGCCCAGATGTCTCTGAATATGAGGGGCATCTATTTGATATTGGCGAGTATATCCATGAAGTTATCGCTCTTGCTGCGCCTTTTAATCCGGCCGGCCCTGAGGATGAAAATGGAGATTGCTCAATTTGCAAAATTCCCGTGAAAGGACAAAGCTTTAGCTACGATGAGGAACTCCCTCTCGAGAAGCCGGCTAATCCTTTTGCGGTTTTAAAGAATATAAAAATCAATTAAAGGGTTGATTTTTATCATTCTTTGGTTAAATTAACGTGCTTCATTACCAATGACTTTAAAAGAGGTTCGAAATGCCAACTCCTAAGAAGAAAACGTCTCGCTCACGCCGTGATATGCGCCGCTCACACGATGGTTTGGATACTCCAGCTATCGCTATCGAGAAAAAAACGGGCGAATTGATCCGTCCTCACCGCGCACACAAAGGTGCTGATGGCGCTTTGTACTACAAAGGCAAACAAATCAGCGCAGCGAAGTAATAACTTAAAGCAAGGTTGACTCCATGGCAGGAATGTATCGATCTCGAGTTGCAGGGATAGGCTCGTATCTACCAGAGAAAGTTCTCACGAACTTTGATCTCGAAAAAATGGTAGAGACGAGCGATCAATGGATTGTTGAAAGAACCGGGATCGAACGCCGCCATGTCGCACATGCTGACGAAGCTACGTCAGATCTCTGTCTTGTCGCTGCTAAGCGAGCTCTCGAAGACGCCAATATTAAAGTTGAAGATCTTGATATGATTATCGTGGGCACCGTCACTGGTGACCATCAGATGCCTTCAACTGCCGCTTTCTTGCAAGCAAAACTCGGTGCACGCAACGTGATGTCTTTTGATATCAACGCGGCTTGCTCTGGTTTTATCTATGGCGTTTCCGTAGCTGACCAGTTCATTCGCTCAGGAATGTATAAAAACATTCTTGTTGTCGGCGCTGAAGTTCTTACTCGTTACATGAACTACAAAGACCGCGAAACTTGCATCCTCTTTGGTGATGGTGCTGGTGCGTGGGTTGTTTCTCGTGCAAATGAAAATGAGAAAAATCTTATCGAGAGTTCTCACATGCATGCGGATGGCAACCTTGCGGATCTTTTGATTCTTCCTTCTGGTGGAAGTAAAATTCCACAATCTCACGAAGCCATCGACAAAGGCCTCAACTTCATGACTATGAAGGGCCGTGAGATTTTCAAAAATGCCGTACGTACGATGGCATTGTGCTGCCAAGAGGCGATGGAGCACAACAAGGTCGCTCCAGATCAAGTCGACTGGATCGTTCCTCACCAAGCCAACAAGCGCATTATCGAAGCTGTGGCTGATCAATTTAAATTCCCTATGGAGCGCGTGATCGTTTACTTAAACGAAACTGGTAACACGTCCGCTGCGTCCATTCCTTTGGCCTTTGATTGGGCCGTGAAAACCGGAAAAATCAAAAGAGGACAAACTATTCTTTTGACTGCGTTTGGCGCAGGTCTTACTTCCGGTAGTATTCTTTTGAGGTACTAAAACATGTTTACATTAGCATTTCCTGGACAAGGCAGCCAGCAACCTGGCATGGGCCGTTTTTTGTTTGATAACTTTCAAATCGCGCAAGAAACATTCGAAGAAGCTTCCGAGGCTTTGCAGCAAGATATGAAAAAGCTGTGCTTCGAAGGCAGCGAAGCGGAATTGGCTTTGACGGAAAACACTCAGCCGGCTCTGCTTCTGGTTTCGACAGCGACACAAAGAGTTTTGCGCAAAGAGTACTCGCCAAAAATCGTCGCGGCTGCGGGCCACTCGATCGGTGAATACGCGGCTCTTGTTGCGGCTGACGTCATTCGTTTTGACGAAGCTTTGCGCGCGGTTCGCACTCGCGGTCAAGCGATGCAATCTGCAGTTCCTGTCGGTCAAGGCGGAATGGTTGCAGTGCTTGGTTTAGAGCCAGAGCAAGTTGAAACTCTTTGTACGTACGTTGTGAAAAATTCCGGCTTTGCCCCTCTCTCTGCAGCGAACTTCAACTCTCCTGGACAGATTGTTATCTCTGGTTCGCAAAAAGCGATTGATTGGTTGAAAGACAACTTCAAACCGGAATTGATTTTCACGGAAGCTCCAAAACGCGCGAAATTGATTCCTCTTTCTGTATCAGCGCCTTTTCATTGCGAAATGATGAAACCTGCTGAAGACAAAATGCGGGAAGTTCTGACTGCAATGGAGTTCAAGAAAGCGGCGTTCCCGATCATTCAAAACTTCCATGCGAAGGCCGAAACAGAAGGCACTCCTTTGCGCGAAAACTTGATTCGCCAGGTGTCGGCTCCTGTGCGTTGGACTCAGAGTATGGAAACTTTGAAATCCATGGGACATGCCCACGTGATCGAGTGTGGAGCAGGAAAAGTTCTGCAGGGATTGCTGAAAAAGATTGATGGCGATTTCTTTAAAGTGATGACTACAACAAGCGCGGAAGACCTCAAAACTATTGAGGAATTTTTGAAAGCTTCGAGTCATTGAAATTTCTTGAGCTTTATTCAGAGTTCGGTCAAAGTGTGCTGAAAAAAGGATTTTGCACATGAGCGGAAAATCGCTTCAAGGAAAGAAAATTGTCGTTACCGGCGGAAGCCGCGGAATCGGAGCTTCGATTGTGAAGCTCCTTGCTGAAGAAGGCGCACAAGTCGCTTTCACCTACTCTTCCCGCGAAGAAGCAGCCCAACAAGTGGCCCACACTCTTCCTGGCGAAGGTCACTTCTATATCAAAATGGATATCGCTAACGAAACTTCTGTGAATGAAGCCGTTGAACATATTCTTGAAAAATGGCCTGAGGTGGACGGCGTTGTGAACAATGCCGGTATCACGAAAGACCAACTTCTTCTGCGCATGAAAGCAGAAGATTTCGATTCAGTTATTAACACGAACTTGCGCGGCACTTTCTTAGTGACGAAAGCTTTCACAAAACAAATGATGAAGGCACGCAAGGGTTCGATCGTGAACATCACTTCCATCATCGGCGAAACTGGAAACGCAGGACAAGCGAACTACGCTGCTTCTAAAGCTGGAACAATCGCATTTGCGAAATCCGTGGCTTTGGAGCTTGCTTCTCGCAATGTGCGCGTGAACAATGTCGCTCCTGGTTTTATCGCGACAGAAATGACGGATGTTCTTTCTGAAGACGTAAAAAACAAAATGATGGAACGTATTCCTTTGCAGAAAATCGGCGAAGGAAATGATGTTGCACAAGCCGTTCGTTTCTTACTGAGTGACGAATCAAAATACATCACAGGACACACTCTGGATGTAAATGGCGGAATGCACATGAATTAAAAGTTTTTTCGTTAATAGAGCTCGCATTGAGTTCTGACGGAAAAACGCGACAGGCTTTAAAGCAATGTAACGCAGATGAGCCTGCACTGGACTTGAGATTTAAAATAGATGAACGCATATTAGGAGGACAAATGGCAATTCATCCAAAAGTAAAAGACATCATCGTTGAGCAATTAGGCGTAGATCCAGATAAAGTTAAGCCTGAAGCTTCTTTCATCGACGACCTAGGTGCAGACAGCCTTGATATCGTTGAACTTGTGATGGCAATGGAAGAAGAATTCGATCTTGAAATTCCAGACGAAGACGCTGAAAAGCTTAAGACTGTTCAAGACGTAGCTTCTTACCTTGAGAAAAAAGGAAAAGCTTAATTTATTATGAACTCCCGATTTGAACGTCCATCAAAACCACAAAGAAGAGTAGTCGTCACTGGAGTGGGCGCCGTCACTCCCCTTGGAAACACCATTGAGGAGAGTTGGGCTGCCGCAATTCGTGGTCAATCTGGCATTGCCAAGATCACGAAGTTCGACACGACAGGATTCGATGTGACTTTTGCCGGTGAAGTGAAAGGATTTAATCCAGATCTTTACATCGAAAAGAAAGAGCAAAAGAAGATGGACGAGTTCATTCACTACTCGATCGCAGCTTCAAAAATGGCCATTGAAATGGCTAAATTGGAGCTGACTTCGGAAGTGAAAGATCAAACGGGAGTGATTATCGGCGTGGGCATCGGTGGTCTTCACACTATCGAAGAAACGTCGATCAAGATGAAAGATAAAGGACCGGGTCGTATCAGTCCTTTCTTCATCCCTGCTGTCATTACAAACTTGGCAGCGGGACAAGTTTCTATCGCGTTGGGACTAAAAGGTCCTAACTATTCCATCACATCGGCATGTGCTTCCGGCGTTCACTCTATCGGTGATGCCGTTCGCTACATTCGTGATGGCAATACGGACGTGATGCTTGCGGGCGGAGCGGAAAGCACAATCTGTGGACTTGCTGTCGGCGGATTTGCTTCTATGAGAGCTCTTTCCACTCGCAACGATGCTCCGGAAAAAGCCAGCCGTCCTTGGGATAAAGACCGTGATGGTTTTGTTCTTGCGGAAGGCGCTGCCGTTCTTTGCCTTGAGTCTCTTGAGCACGCTGAAAAACGCGGCGCTAAGATTCTTTGCGAAGTCACAGGCTATGGTGTGTCTTCAGACGCTTATCACATGACATCTCCGGCTCCTGAGGGTGAAGGCGGATATCGTGCCATGAAAGCGGCTTTGGAAGATTCTGGCTTGCAACCTTCTGACATTCAATACGTAAACGCCCACGGCACAAGCACTCCTGTGGGAGACGGTCTTGAGTCCGCGGCTATTAAACGTCTTTTGGGTGATCACGCGAAAAAAGTCTGGATTTCCTCAACGAAGTCTATGACAGGTCACGCTTTGGGCGCGGCAGGTGCTATCGAGTCTGCTTTCTGTGTGATGGCGATTCGCGATCAAATGGTACCACCAACAATCAATCTCGAAAACCCTAGCGAAGACTGCGATTTGGATTACGTTCCTAACAAAGCTCGTGAAGGCAAGATTGATAATGTTATCAATAACAGCTTTGGTTTCGGCGGTACAAACGCCAGCATGATTTTCTCAAAACTGAAATAGGTGGAGCATGGTAGTTTACACGGGTTGTGATCACGCAGGTTTGGATTTAAAACTTAAAGTGATGGCAGCCTTCCCGGAGTTTCAATGGCAAGACATGGGAACTCACAGTGGAGAATCCGTAGACTACCCCGACTATGCCGATCAGGTTTGCAAAAAATTAGTTCAAGTAGAACTTCAAAATAAATCGAAAAACATAACTGATTCCGCAGATGGCGAAGCTCTTGGTTTGCTGATTTGCGGCTCAGGACAGGGTATGGCGATCAGAGCCAACCGTTATCCTGAAATTCGTGCGGCTCTTTGCTGGAATGAAGATATCGCACGCCTGAGTCGTGAACATAATAATGCGAATGTACTTTGTTTAAGTGCCCGCTTCACATCTCCAGACCAAGCCATCAAAATGGTCCGCGCTTTTTTTGCCGGAAAATTCGAAGGCGGACGACACCAACGTCGAGTTGATAAACTCTCTGCGAGTTGCTCTTAAATCTCTCTCTTAGTACGAAAACTATTGCGGTCCGTTGAGGCTTTTAAATTCCCTTTATTCAAGGGATACTTGAGATGTCTATCACGAGGAGAGTCTTATGCATGCAACGTCCCTATCACTATCTCAAGTAGATCCTGAGGTTTTAGCAGCCATCAACAAAGAGTCCGAGCGCCAACAGTTCGGTCTTGAGATGATCGCATCTGAAAATTACACCTCACGCGCTGTTATGGAAGCGCAGGGCTCCATCCTCACGAATAAGTATGCGGAAGGTTACCCTGGCAAGCGCTATTACGGCGGCTGCGTGAACGTAGATACGGTAGAGACTTTAGCTATCGAACGCGCGAAAAAACTTTTTGGCGTGTCTTATGCGAACGTTCAGCCGCACTCGGGATCACAAGCAAACATGGCCGTATACTTGGCTGCTTGCAAAGCGGGCGACACCATTTTGGGAATGGATCTTTCTCATGGCGGGCATTTGACTCACGGATCTCCGGTGAACTTCTCAGGCCTTTTGTTTAAAGCGGCGTCTTACAAACTCGACGCGGAAACAGGCCGCATCAATTATGATACAATCCGTGCGACGGCGAAAGAAGTGCAACCGAAGTTGATCATCGCCGGCTATAGCGCTTACCCTCGCCTTCTGGATTTTGCAAAATTCAAAGAGATCGCGGATGAAGTGGGTGCGCAACTCCTTGTTGATATGGCGCACTTCGCAGGTCTTGTCGCGACAGGACACCATCCTTCACCAGCACCTTACGCGGATTACATCACAACGACGACACATAAAACTTTGCGTGGTCCTCGTGGCGGTATGATTTTGACGAACTCTGAAGAAAAAGCGAAGACGATGAATTCGCGCATCTTCCCGGGAATCCAAGGCGGACCTCTTGAGCACATTATCGCAGGTAAAGCCGTGGCTTTCGGCGAAGCCTTGAAACCTGAATTTAAACAATACAGTGAACAGGTCATTAAAAATGCCAAAGCGCTTGCGGATGAAATGCTGTCGCAAGGTTTTAAATTGGTGACTGGCGGGACAGACAATCACTTAATTCTTGTTGATTTGAGTGATCGCGAGATTACAGGGAAATTGGCAGAAGCTTCTTTGGATGAAGCCGGCATCACTGTGAATAAGAACACGGTTCCGAATGAAAAACGCTCTCCGTTTGTCACAAGTGGTGTTCGTATCGGAACTCCTGCTTTGACCACAAGAGGAATGGGTGTTGCCGAGATGAAACAAATCGCAAAATGGATTGCTCAAGTTCTCAATAATCCAGAAGATGCGACTTTGAAAAACAGAATTCACGAAGATGTGAAGCAACTCTGCAAACAATTTCCTATCTACTAATGTTTCTTTTTTAGAATTTTCGGAGCCTCTTTATTCAAAATAACATTTTGGAATCGAGGCCTTATGTCGTATACTCAATGTATGACACCAGGATGGAATCAGCTCGTTAAACTTGCAGGAAGCATTTTTCTTGTGGGAGCCTTAGGCTCTTGCGCCACTTTTCATACCCCCCTTTCACGTGAATACTTTGCGCCCGGAAATAACACTCCGCGCGTGACAGCTTCGGATCACGCCCCGACTATCGAAAAAGAAATGAGTTTCGATTGGCCTGTGGATCGTGCTCGCATGACACGTGGATTTCTGCCTAATAAAAAACGCCCGCATTTGGGTATCGATCTTGCCGCCCCCAAAGGAACGCCGATTTTGGCGTCACAATCAGGCACGGTGATTTATGCCGGCCGTGAGTTCCGTGGTTACGGAAAAATGGTTTTGGTGGAGTCTGGTGAAGGCTGGGCGACTCTTTATGCGCACTTTGATAAGATCCTCGTTTCTGAAGGGCAAAAAGTCCGTCAAGGCGAAGTGATTGGTGCGATGGGAAGAACGGGCCGCGCGACCGGTGTGCATTTGCACTTTGAGATTCGCAAAAACAAAGGGCCTATCGATCCTTTGCCGTTGCTGCCACAACCACTGACAGCCGGTCTTTAATTTAAATTAAACTTGTACGACATCTTTGCTTCGGAGTTTCTAGGTTATGGAAGCTATCATCCGCTTTGTCTTGTCCAACTTCACTTTAACTTTTTTGCTGATTGGATTTCTTTTTGGATTTCTGAAAAGCATTTCCCGCAGAAAGCCTAAAACACGCGAAAACACGATTGAAGCTTTTTTTTCGCAGTACTTGTTTTGGGCGATTGGTGCGACGTTCTTTTATAACTTCGTGATGCACACATTTTTCGGAGACATGTCGGCGGCCTTTATTGGATGGTCACCAAGTCCCTTTCAAACTGAAGTGGGCTTTGCCAGTCTCGGCTTCTCTGTGGTGGGCTTTTTAGCTTTTAAAGGCTCTTACGGCTTACGAATCGGAGCCGTGATAGGTATGAGCTGCTTTCTACTTGGCGCAGCGGCTGGGCACGCCTATCACATGATCGCAAATCACAACTTCGCCCCCGGCAACGCCGGCATCATCTTTTACACCGACATCCTTGTGCCGCTGATAGGCTTCTGGTTCCTCTACATCTCTCGCCCTAAAGGCAAATAACATAGGATCGCAAAAACACAAAAATGCCAGGAAGGCATTTTTTCGCGGCAGCCCCGAAGGGGTTTTTTGCTAGGAATGGCAAAAATAAAAAACCCACAGTTTTGCGACTGTGGGTTTTTTATTTTTCTAGATAAGAACTGATGTCTTAATTAGAACAAGTTCAAGTTCGCAGACAAAGCTACGTTCGTTCTGTCAGAACGCAAGTCTTTAGGAGTGAATTGAACGTTAGGGTACAAGTAGATATCACGAGTTACAGAGATACCAACGCCCATAGATTGATATGGCTCAAGTTGGATCAATTCGTTTTGACCTTCGTAAGAAGCGAATTGGAAGTAACCGAATACAGTTCTGAAAGAGTAAGTGTCGTTGAACGCGTACTCAGCAAATGGGAACAAACCAACGCCGTAGTCATAACGAAGACCGTCGTTGAAATCACCTTTAGTAAGGTCTTTATCGTAAGATACAGACACGCCACCTTGCCATTTAGAATCGCCAAGGTCAGCCAATACTACTTGGCTCAAAGAAACGTTACCCAAAAGGTTGTAGTAATCAGTAGCATCTTCCTCAGTGTAGTGAGTGTAAGTGATGCCAGAGATCATTTGCATGCCCATAGCACGGTAACCGTGGCTATAGTCGATGTATGGGTTAGAAACTTGTGAACGCTTCTGAGTAGCACCTTGTCTTGAAGCACGTGGATCTTGGAAATCCTTAGTGATGTCGCCCTCAAGTGGAGCCATAACAACAACGCCAGTACCCAATGACAAGTTACCACCTTTAGAAACACGGTAGTTAACACCTACGTTACCAGACAACGCAGTCAAAGATTCGATAGATGCAGATGCACGGTAGTTAGGACGGATAGAATCGAATGGTTTTTCGATAGATCCACCAGAGTAACCCAAGCTAGATTTGAAAGACCATTGAGACTTAGAGCCCAACTCAGAACGC
Organism: Bdellovibrio sp. 22V; assembly: GCF_030169785.1. NCBI lineage: Bacteria > Pseudomonadati > Bdellovibrionota > Bdellovibrionia > Bdellovibrionales > Pseudobdellovibrionaceae > Bdellovibrio > Bdellovibrio bacteriopascens. Next base: position 2,328,084 of record NZ_CP125854.1, on the reverse strand, counting down.
ATACGAGCATTCGTGATCTCTTGGTCGATGTCTTCTTTCTTCTCGTCTTTGTTTTGAACGTCAGTCACTTTTACAGTGCTTGTGTTCGCGTTTGAGTTTTGCGCTTGCTCTTCAGCTTGTGCAGAAACCGCAACCATTGATCCCGCCAAAATCAGTGACAATAAAACTTGTTTTTTCACTGTTTTCCCTTTCATTAGTGGTTAATTATGTTTTCCTAAAAACATTTATTTAAAATCAAAGCCAATACGTTCCAGTCTTTCGGATCCCTGAATACCCACCTGGTTCCGAAAGGGGTCATAATGGTCCCAAATTGGAGCCACGATCCCTAATGAGCAAGTAAGGTGCCATGACTTTGGTCCCGTTTCAACACCATTTCTTGACGAAATCCTAAATTATTCCGGGCTTATATTCGATTTGAGGTGGAAATAACCGTTGAGCAATGGTGAGTCCTCGTGCGGACAACACGTCGCGCTGTTGAAATGACAAAGCCGGGTGAAAATAATTCATCTCTGTTCCGCCTGCCGGATGGAACTGAAAATCTACAACTTGCCCGTCTTCACAGCTCTTTCATACTGAAGGTTAGGAGGTTTCTATGAACGCCCCGCAAAATGATCCGTACATGGAAAGAGAGTTTTTGCACCAGATTGGTGTGTCTTTGAATGCGGCTCTTTTTATTGTCGATCGGCTGACCGAAGAAATTAAAGAAGAGGAAGGGCGATTAGAAACAGATAAAGAAATCGAAAAGCTTTTCCATCATCTCGCCAATTATTTAGTGAAGATTGATACGCTTGTAAAAAGCCGCCGCACACAGCTTTCAGAAATTCTCGATGAAGAGATAAAAAGAGAAAAGGAGAGTTTGCGACACTCTCCCCGTCAACCGATTTAATTTTTAAACTCTGCTTTTACTTTACGATACCAGAGCCCGCCGTTGTGGAAGCGGCGTTAAGGTAGCCGACCATACCGCGTGTGTCTGTTACGCTAGAACCCAACAATGGCAAAGCTTCGTTAGGCTGAAACCACTGGTACAAGTCTTTGTCATTGGCAGAAGTTTTTTCGAAGTACTTGCGCACACCTTCTTGAATGACCATTTTTCCGTTCTGATAGACCTCAAGAGCCGCATAGTAAGGATTGCAATCTTCAGAGCGGCCACACATGGCATGGAAAACAACAGTGTAGCCGTTGACTTCCACTTGTCCTTCAGCGATCTCCGTTCCGAAGTGATGCGTGGTCACCGGCATTTCGCGATCGTTAATAAGAATTTTTGAAATCACCACCCGTGGTCCTGGTTGTCCTTCCGGAGTCCAATATCTTTCGATTCCAACAACATCCGCCTGAAGACCTTGCGCCGCTGCTCTTTCGCCGGCCGCTTGCGTTTTCTTACCGTCAGCAACCTGTGCGCCCATTTTATTGCGTGCATAACGAGCGGCGAACTCCGAGTTTTGTTTCGCACACGCCGTCAAACCAAGAGCTGTTGCACACATCAAAACAATGAAAAGAAATTTTGCGTCTTTCATGGGTTACTCCCTATTCAAAACAAAGAGATGCAAATTGATGTCCACGACAAGACCGCGCTTAAGATACAGAAATCACTCTTCAATCTCATTCTGAAACAGCGCACCTCAAAACGCTGAGAAGGTCGGACTGCCAAAGAATGTCCCGAGGCCGCCAAGGAGATCGACAGCGTTATGATGCACAGATTTATTTAAAATAATTTGTCGCCTCTCTTGGTGCTCCTTAAAATAGTCTGGCACTTGGAGGTGTTTATGAAACCTGCGTTTGAAGTTTATATCATCGTGCAAAAGCCCGTCGCCGAAGTCTTCGACGCCGTTTACAATCCCAAGAAAATCAGTGCTTATTTCACGACGGCTCAAGCCTCGGCTCCTCTTGTTGAAGGCACGACGGTGCAATGGGAATTTGCGGATTTTCCCGGCGCGTTTCCCGTGCACTCTAAACAAATCGTTAAAGACAAATTAATCGTTATTGAATGGGGATCTTCGGAAGAAAACGGCCAAGACAATCGTGTCGAATTTTCTTTTGAAGCGCTGAACGAGCAAGAAACAAAAGTCAAAGTCACAGAGACAGGCTGGAGTGAAACTGAAAAAGGTGTGAAGTCGTCATACGGCAATTGCATGGGCTGGTCACAGATGCTCTGTGCGATGAAGGCTTATCTAGAGTATGGAATTAATTTGCGTCAAGGCGCTTACAAAACGATCCACGAACAAAAATAAGAAGGGAGCCGCTGTGGCCCCCTTTAACGAGGCAGGTCTTCCTTCAATGGAACCGATAACCGAAAAATATGATTATCGTGGCCTCGTACATAGCTAGTATCTCGCCGCTATGTATTTTCCTACAAGTCTAGAAATCCGCTGTTGAAGAAGACACGAGTGTATTAGCTTTTAAGCGAGGAAAAAGAGATGTCCGTAGGTCTTGTGTTATCTGGCGGTGGCGCCCGCGGCGCTTATCAGGCAGGAGTTCTTTCCGCTATTGCTGAAATCAGCAAGGGCCATGGTATTTCACAACCTTTTAACTACTACACTGGAATCAGCGCCGGCGCTCTGAATGCGACTTTTCTCGCAGCGGCTGAAAACAACGATATTGTCGCCGGCTGCAATAAACTTCTAGATCTTTGGAGCCATGTCGAATCACAACAAGTTTACATCAGCGACCCGGTGTCTTTGTCATTTGGCGGTTTGCGCTGGCTGACCGATCTTTCTTTTGGAGCCATGAAACCCACCTCGCCGCGCAAATCTTTATTGGACACGTCTCCGTTGCGGAAACTGGTTTATGAAAATTGCCGTTTCGAGAATATTCAAAAAAATATCGACAAAGGTCACTTCCGCGCGTTGGCGGTTTCGGCTTTGGATTACATGAGCACATCGACAGTGACCTTTATTCAAGGCCCGGACGATATTCCACTGTGGCGCAGAGTGCGCAAACAAGCCGAGCGCAGCACGATCACAGCCGATCACGTTTTAGCTTCGTCCGCGATTCCTCTTTTATTCCCGCCTGTGGCTGTCGATCATCGGCACTTCGGTGACGGGTGTATACGCAATCAATCTCCGTGTGGGCCTGCAATCTATATGGGCGCACGAAAACTTCTCGCTATTGGTGTGCGACGCAGACAGGATGTTTGTTACAGCGCTCATCCTCCGACGGAAAGCAAGCCGCCGTCTGTGGGACGTGTGGTGAACGTGCTTCTGCATACTTTGATGATGGACGGACTTGAAATCGATATTGAAAGAATCGATCGTATCAATGCAAACATCGCAAAACTGACACAGCTTGAACAAGCGGCGGTGGATGTTCGGCCGATTGATTATTTGTGGATCTCGCCTTCCATTGACGTGGCGGAAATCGCCGCTAATAAAGTGGAAAAACTGCCGCGCATGATTCGTTATCTCTTGAAAGGTCTGGGTACTCTTCAAGACGCCAGTGAGGTGGCCAGTTTTTTATTGTTTGAGCCGGAGTACTGCCAGCACTTGATTAAAATCGGTTATGCTGACGGCATGAAACACAAAGAGGAGATTCTTCATCTCCTCTCGTCTTAAATCTCGACTTGGATTCCCACTTCAATCACTTGATTGGGTGGAATACGGAAGAACGCTGTTGGTCGTTGCGCATTTTTCGACATCACAGCAAAGAGTCTTTCGCGCCAGTGCTGCATCCCCGGTTCATCCGTGCGCTGCGGACCTTTGTCGGCGATGATTGTTTCTCGGCCCAACACGAAAGTCGTTTCATTCACGTTGAAGTTGATGTCTCTTTCACGACATGCCTCCAAAATGTGTTTCATCTTTGGTGTTTCCATGAAGCCGTAATACGCCAGAATGCGGTACATGTTTGGAATCACTTCTTGAATGGAGATGCGCTCTTTTTTCGAGACAAAAGGAACTTCGCGCGTTTGGATTGTGAGAATTGCAACACGTTGGTGAAGTACTTTATTGTGTTTCAGATTATGTAACAGAGGAACCGGCACACCCCAGGGATCTCCCGTCATGTAGATCGCTGTACCTGGCGCACGCAACGGCGGCTCGCGCAGAAGTTTCTGACAGAAGTCTTCAATCGGCATGGAGCGCTCTTTAAGACGGCGGAAAAGAACCTGACGGCCTTTTTGCCATGTCGTCATCAAAAGATAAATCACAGCACCAATGACGAGCGGAACCCAACCACCGTGCGTAACCTTCCGGGCGTTCGCACCGAAGAAAGCAAGGTCAATGATAAGAAATCCACCAAAGATCGCGGAAGCTTTCAGAAGACTCCAATGCCATTTTTGACGAGCCACTTCAAAAGCCAGGATCGTCGTAATCACCATTGTGCCTGTTACGGCAATACCGTAAGCGGCCGCCAAATGCGTGGAAGAACGGAACGTCAGAACCAGCCAAATGACTCCAAGGAAAAGAGCCCAGTTGACTGTCGGCACATAGATCTGACCGATTTCAGTGCTGGATGTATGAATAATTGAAATACGCGGGCAAAAACCCAGCTGAATCGCCTGACGAGTTAAAGAGAAAATACCTGTGATCAATGCTTGAGACGCAATCACGGTTGCCATCGTTGCAAGAATAACCAACGGCAGAATCATCCACTTCGGAGCGAGAAGATAAAACGGATTTGAAATCGCCTCGGCATTATTCAAAAGCAAGGCGCCTTGACCGAAGTAATTGAGAATCAACGCAGGCAAAGCGATGAAGAACCACGCTAGACGAATAGGTCTTTTTCCAAAGTGTCCCATGTCGGCATAAAGGGCTTCTCCCCCGGTGACGACAAGGACGACAGACCCCAGAACGATAAATCCGTGCCAGCCGTTTCTAAAAAAGAACTCCAGCGCATGATGAGGCAAGACCGCTTCGAAGATATGCGTGTTTTCAGCGATTCCATGAATACCTAAGGCGCCCAACGTCGTAAACCATACCAAAAGAATCGGCCCGAAGATCACACCAATACGACCGGTTCCATATCTCTGCATCAGGAAAAGCGCATTAATCACGAAAATCGTAAGAGGAATAATATAAGGCTCAAATTGCGGCGCTACATAAGAAAGCCCTTCCATCGCAGAAAGAACCGAGATGGCCGGAGTGATAATTCCATCCCCGTAAAGAAGAGCGGCACCAAAGAGCCCCAACACTGTCATAATCCAACGGCGGCGTGTGATGTCTTTGCTGTGCTGACTGCGTACGGCTAATGCCATCAGAGAAAGAATACCTCCCTCGCCTTTATTGTCCGCTCTCATGACGAAGGCCATGTATTTCACACAAATAAGAAGGATCATTGTCCACACGATCAAAGACAAAATCCCGATGATATTTTCAGGCGTCGGAGCCAGGCCGTATTCACCACCAAAACACTCGCGAAGGGCGTAGAGAGGGCTTGTTCCGATGTCCCCAAAGACGACACCGAGCGCACCTAAAGCAACCATTAAAACATTGGCATTTTTGTTGTGATGACCTGGATTTTCGATAAAACGAGCCCCGTCTAAAATAAGAAACAAGGCTTTAGTTTAGATAAGATCCGGAACCTTGTCAGCTCTCTCCATGAAAAAATGACGCAGAATCCCTCATTACAGGAAGTTTAGTTGCCTAAGATTGAAGCCTTTTGCGAACATAAACCTATGGCGCCGAATACGATTCTTCGTTCCAAATGGCTCTTAGCCGCTCTTATTATCCTGGGTCTGATCTATTTTGAAGGCCGCGTTCACGACCGCCTGGTGGATCGCGAACCTACTGCCGCTTCTTTTGCTCGATAAAAGCGTTGGCATCAATCTTCGCCGTCATCAATGCGTGCGTGAATTTTTGAAAGCCTTTCGCTTGTTGCAATAAAAGTCCTTTGATGAATTCATCCTGCAACTGACCTTCCGAGTTGATGAGTTTAAACACGTTTTGAATAAACACACGCTCTGGATAAATGAAAGCATTGCGATAACCGAAGACCTGCTGCAAATGCTCGACAGGACGAAGAGCTCCAAACATTCCACCCAAGCCGACAAAACACACCGGACGATATTCGAAAGACTCGGGAAACTTCAAGTGATCGATGAAGTACTTCAAAACTCCCGGCATGGAGCCGTTATATTCAGGGCAGACAACAATCAAACCATCGCTTGTTAATACTTTGTCCACATACGGCTTCCAAGCCTCGCTGGGTTTTCCGTAGTGAAGAACATCATCATGCAGATGCGCCTTCATTTCTTTCAAATCCAAAATCTCAACTTGTTCTCCCAAACCCGCATAGACAGACTGAATGTATTTTGAAATTTTCAAAGTGTTTGAGTCAGGGCGATCCGTTCCTGAGATAATGTACTTCATACCTAATTCTCCTAGACAAAGCGGTATACATTTCGCTGTAATAAAGCACAAGAGTCAACTGAGGAGTTCACCTGTGGCGGATCCAAAAATTTGGTTTATTCTAAGTGAAGGTCAAGTGACCGGTCCCTACAGTCATGAAGAAGTGGAAAGCCGCCTCCCTAATACGAAGGAACCCCAGATCTGGGGCCGAGGTCAGTCGGAATGGATGACGCCGTCGCGCTGGCACCAAGCTCTGCAAGATACAACGAATGTGGCCACTCGCCCTGCTGCTGAAAATCAGGGCATCTGGCATGTGCGCGTGGAAGGCCAACAAAAAGCACCCTTGAAATACAACGAACTGATCAGTTATCTGAAGACCCTGACTGATTACTCAGCCGTGGATATTCGCCCTGATTCAAATCCTGCGTGGAAGGAAGTCTATTCCGTTCCCCGTGTGGTGGACGATTTGGGAATTAGCCGCCGCTCTCACCCGCGTGTCCCGATGGTGGGAACATTGGTTTGTCAGGGACCGAAAGGTGAATTTAAGTGCCGCGTGATCTCAATCAGCGAAGGGGGTTTGGGTGTCAATGACGCGCAAAACTTGCAGATCGGAGAGCGCTTTGAGGCCACCCTGACAAGCCCCAATCTTTTCGTCACGATCAATGCCACCTGCGAGGTGGTTTATGTCGGAAACGATGGCTACGCGGGCCTGCGCTTCGTAGAGTTGGGCGAAGAATTTAAAAGCTCCATTATCGAGTACGTCAATAAGTTCACGACGACTTAGTTTCTGCGAATTCACATACTGATTTTAAATGCAAAGATGTGTTTCCTAGAGGGAGATGAAATGCCTCTTTCTTTTTTTTCTTAGTATTTTTATGTTGCAGACAGCGGAAGCCAAACGGGCGACTGAATGGGCTTTGCATATTGATACGAAACTGGAAGCCACTTATTTTCCGCAGGATATCGGCGACAATACAAATCGGGATCTCTATAAACTCGAACTCGATCCGAACTATCTTTGGAAATACAAAGATAATTTTCGCTTTTACTCCAAACTGACTTTCGTTGCGAATCCGAACAACAACTCAGACGAAGAAAAATATTTCTTCGATGTGACTGAAGGATACTTTCGTTATACCGGTGAAACTTACAGTTTGCAGGCGGGCGCAAATATTTTCACCTGGGGCGTGACTGACGGTTATAATCCCGTCGATATCGTCAATCAAAAGCAATACTTCGACCCGCTTCACAGTCGCAAGCTGGGATCTCTGTCTATGGTGTTTTCGCAAACGCTGGGGAATTGGGAGTATGAACTCATTTACATTCCGCGAAGCCGTGAGGCGATTTTACCAGGCACGGAAAGCCGCTGGCTGCCGCGCGAAGTGTACGTCCCTTACACGCCTGAAAACGATCTGGTTCTTCTATTGCCGGAGACACTTCGCTATCATTACGGAACAAAGGAAAGCTTGGATAATGCTCTGGATAACAACGGTGCTTTTCGCGTGCAACGACGCGGGGATGTTTTTGATATCGGTCTTAGTTTTTATGAAGGTGTCGCTTCATTCCCGATTGTCCAACCCGTTGTTACGGGCACCATCGTCGCCGTCTCGCCTAAGACCATTGTGCAAGTAGATCCGGACGTCACGCTCAACACCAAAAACTATCGTCTGCGCCAGGGAGGCCTCACCCTCACGGCGACATTTTGGGAAATGCTGTTTAAGTATGCCAGTGCTTATTCGCAAAGTATCGGCGATGACCCGTTACTGCCCGGCTGGACCCATGAAAACGTAGCCGCGCTGGAAAAGAACTTCCCTCTGGGCGACAAGGGCTTTTTAATCGGTGTCTTGCAGTATTCTCTTATCACATCGGAACGAGCCAACGATTCAAACTTGTCCGTCACAGAAATTTTTCGCGAAGCCTGGATGCTCGGCGGTCGCATGACGTGGAAAGAAGTTTGGAATTATTCTCTTTTAGGTCTTTATGATCAAAAACACGGAAGTAATTTTATCGAAGCCAGTATAGGACGAAGATTTTTCGACCGCTGGGTTCTAACCTTCACGGCCGATTTTATTCAAGGCTCGCAAGAAACACCTTTAGGAGTGTACGAGAACAATGACTCGTACACTCTGAGCTTGTCGGCTTCTTTTTAAGGAGCTAATTGCAAGAGCATATCTTGATCTGCCGGAGCAATCAGTTTTTTCACGGACAATGACAAATCTTCAGCAATAGGGATTTGCGGAAGCTGCACGGTCACCCGTTTTCCCCAAAGACCCGAGACGATTTTATCGCGGATCTTTGATGTTGAGAAACGACGATTCGGTCCGTATTTTTTTACGTACGAAGCATCCCATTGCGGCGTCATGCCTAACGAAGGGTTTGCAAAATAGGCCTGTGCTTTTCCGCCGTCGACTTTGATTTGCACTTTGGAGCTAAACGGCAACGTGAAATTCATAAAAGGCACATACTTGCCGCTGCGGGGGGCTTGCATTTTCGATAAGAACGTCGCTTTCACTTGATAATTGGTTCCCGCACCTTGAATATCCACATCTTTATTTGAGTACACGTCAAACAAGAACTTTGCGGACTTCGAATAATTCATCAGTTCCGGCCAAACGAAGAATTGCGCAAATCGCGATCCGGTCAACGCGGAAAATCCGGGAAGTTTGTTCGAGTAGACTTGATGAATCCAAGAATTTGCCCCATAAGCCATGCGCAGGACTTCCTTAGCGAATTCCTTGGGCAGTCGTAATTGGGCTTCCGATGACACGGGCATTGCCTTCGTCGCATCCAATGTAAGTATTTTCACTTCCTCTGTTTTCGATTGAGTGAATTCAATTTCAAGATGACCTTTGACCAAAGCTCCCGCTTCGCCGGTGTCTTGATAATTGTCGATTTTCATCAAAATACGTACGTCCGGTCGCATGGCTACGAGCTGTTTGGCTCCGCCGAAATCAAATTTGAATTCTTTAAGAGAATCTTGGATGTATTTTTTAATCAGCTCTTTCTGTGGCTCTACGAAGCGCTGTGAATCGTTGGCGATCTTGGTGATCTCCTGACGAAGAAGATCGTCGAAACCCTCAACACCCTCACATTTAATTTCCGGCGTCGTCCAGCTTCCTGGTTCCCAGGCTAGGTGGACGGATTGCACGGCCATCCCCGCCTGCGTGCTTCCCAACTGCGGAGCCACGACCATCGCAAAAGATCCTTTTCCCGGAGAAAGAGTCAGCACCACATCTTTACAGAGAGCGTGCACGCGAAAACGACCGATGATTCCCCCGACAACACGTTCTACGACGTGATCGACGGAAACTTCACCCATGTGAATTTCCGCATTGAGGTTTTTCGATGCAAGCTCCAAGACACTTTGCCCATTTCCTAAAGCAGGTTTGTGCAGGAAGGTCTTCATCTGCAAAGAAATATTTTTTAACTTCACCGGAACATCTTGAGAGAGAATTTCCTGATCAGGAAATTGCCAGTTTCCCTGAAACTCTTTGTTCACGAGGGATTCCCATTTTTTCTCAATCAAACTTTGTTGAAACTGTCTAGGAAGTGATAGTTCAAATTCAGAATTAATTTGTGAACTTGCAAATGCGTGTGAAGATATCAAGAATATAAAAAGCGCCGCCGATAGGCCTTTGGTCGTTATCTCTCTTCTTTGTTTTTTCATCATTGTTCCCATCATCATGAGTTTAAGATACGGCGAAGTACGATTTTTCTAAAGAAACTTGTTAACGAAAGAATCGAAAGAAGACACTGCATGAAGAAACAAAAGAAAGAGAATCCGAATTTCCCGCTTTCCGTCAAAAGACTCTCCATCTCTACTCTTCTTATAATGTTTTTACTTACCATTCTTAGTTTGTTCGCTTTGCCAAAACTGCAAACTCAGTACAGCCTTAAGCAATTTCTTCCTAAAGATAATCCTCTTCTTAAACGCGATGAACATACACGACAACTTTTCCAACTGTCCGATTCGCAACCGTTCATCATTACAGCAAAAGTGAACGCAAATAGCGAGACCTGGTTTAACAAAGATAAAATCGAAAGCTTAGAAAGACTCACAGATTTGCTTGCGCATTTTCCCGGCGTCAGAAACACGATGAGTCTTGCGACCGTTCAAGGAGCTTTGAGCAGCGAAACTGGTCTTAGTGTCGGACCTCTATTAAAAAATCTGCCTGAAGAAAAATGGCAAGCGGAAACGCTGGCGAATCCGCTGATCGCTCCGACGCTGATTTCCCAGGACGGAAAGACCGCTTCTATTATTGTGAACATCAAACCTTTGAACACACAGGAGCTTCTTCATCTTCGCCAGAATCTGGAAGTAACGGCGAGCGCTGCTATTCCTTTTTCAAAGGTCGAGATCGGCGGAACCCCCGCAGTGCAAACGGATGTCGGCGTGCTTTTGCAGACGGAGATTCGCAACTTCGTTGTTCTGGGTTTTATCGCCTGCTTCCTTGTTCTGGGATTGGTTTTTGCGAATTGGTCGCCATTGATCATTTCTTTTATTGTTATTTTAGTTGCGAATATTCTGGTCCTCGCGGTCATGGCCTTGGCGGGATATCCGTTTTCCATTCTCTCCAGCACCATTCCTATTTTAACGACGGTCGATGTCGTCTCGCTGTGTATTCATACGTTATTACGTTATACCGAAGAGCGAAAAAATCAGCCGACACTGTCCCATCATGAGGTCGTTAACTTTACCTTTAAAAAACTGATAGGACCGAATTTCTTTGCATCGACAACAACGATGATCGGTTTTCTTGCCCTTTTAACCGTTAAGGTGCCTTTGATCCGCGATTATGGAATTACAGCTTCTATCGCGATTATGATCGGCTGGCTGGCGACAACCGCTTTACTCTTCCCGCTTTTGCATTTTCTTCCGGGACCGCAAGCGCGATTGTGGGCTTGGGCGAAAGCGCGCTGGGGACTTTATCTTTTCCGTCGTTCGGGAATCTGGGCATTTCTTATTGTTCTTGTCTGTTCGGCTTTAGCTATCAAAGGCCAAGGTCTTTCGTGGTCCGCGCGCCTTTTTGATGATCTGCCGACAAATCATCAAGTACGCCTTTCCACCGAAACTATTGATCGAGAACTCGGCGGTATGATTCCTATTGATATCGAAGTGAAAGGCGCCTCTGACGTATGGAACGACCCGAAACTTTTGGCTACCTTGGACCAGCTTCTTACCGCCATTCGCCGTATCGACGGTGTTGGCAGCGTCGTGGGTCTGCCGGATTTGATTGCGGCGGCGAATCTTCATCACTCGCGCCTCCCGGCAAGCCGCTCTTCGACCGCCGAGGTTTTCTTTCTTTATTCACTTTCAAGTAACAGTCCTTTGAAGAACTTCTTGAATACGGATTCTTCGAACACACGCATTTCCGTCAGAACAACGGACTTGCCAGCGAATCAGCTGCAATCGGTGGTGAACACAATTAAAGACATGACGGAAAAAACTTTTCCACAAATGAGTGTCACCATCACTGGCATGGGTTCAACGATTCATCATTTGAATAACGAGCTTTCGCACGAACTGATTTTTGGCTTTTGGCAATCGATGGCGGCAATTTGCTTGGTCTTGGTCTTCGTCTTCAAATCTTTACGCTGGGCTTTGGTGGCGTGCATTCCCAATCTGGTGCCACCGGCCGCCTTGTTAGGATTTTTGGCAATTTCTGAAACGCCGATTAAACCGAGTGTGGCCATCATCTTCTCGATCGCACTGGGTCTGGCATTTAACAACACCGTGTACTTGCTGGAGCGTTTGCGATTAATTCAAAAGACTTCGAAGTCGAAAGAACTAGAGATCGAAAAAACTCTGTGGCGAGAAGGCAATCCTTGTCTCATATCAAGTTTGACGTTGCTTGCGGGCTTCTCGGTCTTTATGGCCTCGTACTTTGCCATGAATCGTATTTTCGGATTTTATATGTTGTTATCCATGCTCGCAGGACTTGTCGGAGATTTGATTCTTCTCCCAACTATGTTGAAAAGTTGCCCATGGCTCTTGGCTCCAGTACCGTGGAAAAAGGAGAAAGCTATGGCCACAGCATCTGCGATTTTATTAACTTTGTTTATTTCTTTCACTCCGGCTCCTACTCACGCACAAGCCCCCACCGTAGAAAAAATCGGACAAGAGATGTCGGACCGCTTGCGCGCTCACGATGAAGAGTTTGTCGTAAAAATGAAAATCATCGAAGCCGACGGTTCCAGCAAAGACCGTGAAATGAAAATTTGGCGCTTAAGTCCTCAGAAAAAAGAACACTATCTTATGGTGCGCATGCAAAAGCCGCAGGATCTGAAAGGCACCGCTTTGCTTGCAACGTTAAAAGGCACAGAGGAAGACAAATGGATTTATCTTCCTTCGACGAAACAAACGCGTCGCTTAACCGGAGAATCCGGCCAAGGCGGCATTCTGGGATCTGAATTAAGCGTCGAAGATTTTGACTTTAATCGCGAGCAAGGCGCTCAGAATACTCTTAAAAAAGAGATCGAAGTGAAAGGGAAGAAATATTATCTCATCGAAAGTGACGTAAATGCCACGTCATCATCCTACGCCAAAGTGATAAGCTATGTTGCCGCTGAAAACTTTCTGCCCGTGAAAGCAGAGTGCTTCGACAAGCAAGGAAAGCTTCTGAAAGTTTTGGATATCACCGGCTATAAAAAACTGGCCGGCAATAAATGGCGCGCAAGCAAGATCAAAATTCGCAACGTACAAAACAAGCGCGGAACAGAAATTACGATTTCCCAGGTTAAACTCGATCAGAATTTGAAACCGAACCGCTTTACTCCGAAAGCTCTTTCCGAAGAGTGATTCTAAAAATGCCGGGCGTTTTCGTAGTAAGACGCTTTCGGCAACACCTGAAAGACCACAACGACGTCTTCATAAGCTCCCAAGGCATTGACTTTTTCAGTAATAATGACAGCACAACGGTCCTGCACTTCTTGCGGACGCTCAAACCACAAAACCTCAACAAATGGATACGACGGCGTTTCTTGACCTGACGCAAAGTATTGCGTATTTACCAGCTCAAACGTGAAATTATCTTCAGATGTTTGCATTGCCGCAGCCAATTCTTTGGGAAGAGAGCTGCTGAGTTCCCGGACTTCAGCTGCAGATGTCGCACGAAAGCGCAGATGAGGCATAATACTCCTTAAATATAACTTTCAAAAAGTTCGTTCACACGTTCTTCAGGGAGTTGATAAGTGATGGCGCCCAACTCTTTCAAATAGATCTCAAGAATTTGAATATCAGAAAGCTTGGGAAACTCCACCTTCAAAGCTTTCAATAAAAGCTTTTCCGCATCTTTGATCATTTTACCGATCTCACCATCGTTGTTTCTCTCGAGATAATACAACACAAAAAGATAAGGCATTTTTTTAACGTCACGAAGAACTTGCTTGAGACGCTCGCGGATGCCCATAGTCTTTGTTCTTTCGATATTGAAGAACTGAGAAATAACGAACTTATAAGCTTCTTCCAGAACGGATTTTTTCTCTTTCCCGAAATAATAATAAATCAAAGAACGCGTGATTCCTGATTCACGGGAAATATCCGAGAGAGTCCACTTCAAGTGTCCCTTTGCGACTTCCATTTTCAGGATTGCATTACATACGGCGAAATAGATTTCTTCTTTGGACTGTGTTGCCATCGGGTAATTTTGACAAAAACCCCCGAAAACTGTCAATGGAAACGCGAGTTTTAGACAAAAACGCGCCAAACCTGTCAACCCGATTCAACGACAAAGCACTGAAGCCCACATAAATTAGCTCCATCAACAATTAAGGACAAAAACAAAAAAGGAGTACGTTTATGCTAGCAATGGATTCTGTAGTGCAAAACTTAGGTCAAAAATACTTGAAGACTTACGCTCAATACATGAGTGTGAGCCGTAAAGATATGTTGAATAAGCAAGAAGATAACTTCAACAGCCTGCGCCGCTCCTTGCGCGGAACACGTCTTTACCGCGATCTTCGCCTTTCTCACATTCACACATATGAAGAGTTCGTGAATCACGTTCCGGTCTATGGTTACGATGAATATGCCCCTTACATTGATATGGTCGCAGCGGGCCACCAAGACATTCTTTTCAAAGACGATGTGGCCCACTTTGGTCTTTCTTCGGGTACTTCTGGAAAAGACAGCAAGCGTGTTCCATATAACGAAAAAATGATTCGTATGTTCTTAAAGTCGCAAAAGCGCATTGCGAGCAAGCTCAGCGCTCTTGAGCCTGATATCAATTTCTTAAAAGTCGGCCGTTTGACTTTTGGATCCGACCCTTATCTTTATTCCCAAAACGGTTTCAAGTTCGGCTATATCTCCGGCATCTTGAGCACGCGTGTTCCGAAGTCTCTTGCAAAAAACACTTTTCCATCTAAAGAAGTTCTAGCGATTTCCAATTGGGATAAGAAAATCGATGTTCTTATTCAAGAGTCATTGCATCAGGACATCCAGGTTGTCAGCGGTATCCCGACTTATATTATCAGTATCTTTGAAGCCATTTTACAAAAAACCGGAAAAAAGCACATCAACGAAATTTGGCCGAATCTTAAAGTGTTCGTTTATGCCGCGACACCGATTAAACAATACAAAGAGCGCATTGACCGCCTTGTTGGTCATGAATTGAACTACTATGGCGTTTACGCTGCGACAGAGGGAGCCATCGGTCTTCCGTACGAAAAATACAATGAAGGCCAGCAACGTTATATTTTGAATCCGGATTTGTTGTACTCCTTCACTCCTGTTGAAGGAGAAAAACGCAATCTCGGCTTGCACGAAATCAAGATGAACACTCCTTATTCAATCAACATCGGCACGCCTAACGGCCTTATTCACTACGCAATGAAAGACGTCGTGGTATTCACGGAGTATCAAGGCGACCTCGTCTTTGAGTTTGTCGGCAGAAAAAGCACGGGTATGAACCTCGCCGCCGAAAAAGTGAGCGACGACGAAATTCTTGACTGCTACCTTGCGACTAAAAATGCAACGAACGTGGATCTGCGCCATTTCTTTTTGTCTCCAATAAATCACGACGGCAAAGTTTCTTATCTTTGGACTCTGTTTATTCCAACACACAGCGAAGTCGATAAAGAGCTTTTAGCGCAAACTTTGGATAAAGAAATGCAGCGTCTTAACGGCGATTATCAGGATTGCCGCGAAATTGAAGTATTAGGCCGCGCGCAAGTCACACTTATGAGCGCTGACTATTTGCAAGCTTATTTCGAAAAGAACCGCAGTCGCGGACAATTCAAAATGAAAACGACTTTCGAAACAGCAGAAGAATATTTAAAATTCATCAGTGCACACATTGCAGCACCTGAGGTCGTCCAATGATCCTCTGGTTTAGCGGTTTAGGTTTTATTTCAGCATTCGCCTTAGGGCCGGCGACGTTTAATATTATCCGCAACCTGATTGCGAGAAAAGCGTGGCCCTGGAGATCCATCGCCGGATTTCTTCTGGGCGACTTAATCTATATTGCCGCAGCGGTTTTGCTTTTACGAACATCGCTTTGGCAAATCGTGTGGTTGAAAGCTCTTCTGACGTCCCTCACCGTCTTATGTTTGCTTCTGTATTCTCTGAAAGTTCTTTTCCCGGGAAAAGAACAACAGGAACAACCGTCGACGGTGGGTGCACCGAGTTTTCGCCGAAGTTTCTTTCTGACTCTGGGGAATTTTCACCTGGTCTTTATCTATGCAGGCCTGTTTGTGAATCTTACCGAAAATAACCTCACAATGTTCGCCGGCGTTCTGGCTTATTTGAGTGCATTTATCGTGAGTTTCTTTGCACTCTTGTGGGTGCTTCGCGTTTTCCACGGATCTCTTCAACAGATCCTTAGAAAAATCGAAGTGGTCGCCGCCTGTGGTTTTTTAACTTTTTCAATCTATCTATCAATGGGAATTCTATGAAACACCTTATTTATTTTCTGAGCTTCCTTCTGAGCCCGACAATCAGTTATGCCGATTGCACTTTGCAAAATGAATTGCATGGACAAAAACACTTTATTTGCCGTGCACCGGGTACTAGCAAAGACGTGCATGTTTTGGATTTCCAAGGCGGCTTTGCAGAAACGGCCTATTATCACGGCTATTTCTTACGCCCTGAAATCGAGCGCGGCATTCTACGCGGCGTGCAGGTGCGTACCGAGCGTGCCTTCAACGAGCTCTCGAATAAAGAAAAAGAAACATTCATGCTCATTAAAAACTGTGTGATTGATAATTACCGCCACAGTGTCTCGAATGAATTTAAAGCGGGACTAAAAAACCTGCATAAAGGTTTGCGCGATGCCGGCGGCCACATTGAATGGAACGCCTTTGAAGAGACCAACTATATGGTGGAATTTTCTATCTTCGTCGATGCCATGCAAAGACAACTCGAAGAAAGTCCAACGAAAGGCAAATTCAAAGTTTTCTCTTCCTGCGCTCCTTATTTCGTCGGCAATTCACTCTTAAAGCCTTTTAAAAAACTAGCGCAAGGTTTACGTTCTTTAAAAATGGGTTGCACAGGGATTAGTGCCTCAGCAACAGGCTCCACGGACGGAGCACTCGTTCACGGGCGTAACTTCGATACCGGTCTTTTGGGGTTCTATGAGGGTCAACAAGTGATCGTCATCAATCGCCAGAAAAACGGAATCACCTCTGTCGGACTGGGCTCTGCAGGTCTGCACTATGCCGGTGGTATTAGCGGCATCAACAATTATGGTCTGTCGGTAAGTCTGCACGAATTGCAAACAGAAGGCACTCGTTTGCGCTATGAGAGAGGCGAATCCGATATCGCACCTTATCTTCTTCATACGGTTTTGCAGAACGCGCGCACATTAAATGAAGCTATTGGCATGATTCAAACCCGCAAAGGCTTCGGCGCTTGGACGTTCTTTATTTCCGACTCCAAAACCGATGAATCCGCGTCCATCGAGATGAGTGGCGACACCGTTGTTGTGGCTCGTCGTCAGCAACACGCTTTCCTTGGACAGTCGAATCACTTTCTGGCGGCGGCAACAAGTGTGGAAGGGTATGAATACAGTCTAAATAAAACGCTCGAAACAAGAGCCCGCATGACCCATGTCAACCGTACCGTTCAGGAAAACTGGGGCGCGATTGATGCTCAATGGGTCATCAATCGTCTATCTGGCCACTATGACGAGTTGGTGGGACCTCGCAGTTTTGGTCGCACAACAACAAAAGTCTATACGGCAGCCACTCACGTGATGGTGCCAGGCCGCCAGGAATGGTGGATGAGCGTCGGTGAAACATATCCCACAAACCGTTCCCACTTTGTGGGCTTCCGTCTGACCCAAGACAGATCCAATCCCGTGCAGATTTTAGGGGTAACCAAAGCCGCTGAAGACGGTGACAAAGCTTCTTGGTATGACTCCATGGGTTTTTATGTTCAGGCTTACCTTAGCAATGAATCCGATTCGAAGTCTTTAGCAGGTCTCGACCAAACGCTCAAACTTTTGCAACAAGCTCAAGAGGGCTCCCGCATGAACGGCGTCTTTGAATTCCCTTATCACTTCATGTGGGCGCGAATGAAAGTTTACCGTGCAGCTCGCGCTATCTTGCAGGGCGATCGCGCGACGGCTTTTGCAGACCTTACGGAAGCTCAAGAAAAAATCCGCGAGATCACCGAGACGGCTTATGCATCACTGCATCCTTACGAGCAGTTTCAGCTGGCCTTGTGGAATTTCCGCGCAGAAACGTTAAAGCCGCAAGCAAAAACAAATAAGAACGTGCAACACGCTTCCCGCGTGCAAGCGCAAACTCTTCTCGCAGGTTTGATCAAAAAGCATCCTCAGCAACGCGAGCTTTATGATTTGCGCTGGAGCTTACAGCAGACAGAACAACTTGATATTGTCTTGGATGCGGATATCCGTTTAGGCACTGTGGAGTAGATTATTCTAAGGAGTCTCGTTAAGAATTTTAGCGAGACTTCCGTCTTTACGCATGGACTCAATTGATTTCGAGAACACTTCCGCAAGATGCCGGCCTTGTTCCGAGTTTTGAAACGCATAATAAACGGTTTGCTCTGACAAAGGCGCGTTTTTATCGAACTCAATGCCTTTTTGCCCGCTCATCTGTAAGGCTTTTAGACCGGATCTTTCTTCAACGACAAAAGCATCGATCGTACCTTGCCCCAACTTTTTCATATTGATGACATCGTCAGCGGCAAATTCGAATTTAATTTTCTTATTGCTGGTCAGCTCTTTCACGTAAGGATAACGGAACGTCAGTCCGACTTTTTTGCCTTCTAAGTCTTTCAAAGACTTCAACGGGCGGCTCTTTTTATAAAACACATAATCTATCTTGTTATAAAAGGGCGCGCTCTTTGCCGCGACTTTAGGAACATAGACATCGAGGGCCGGGAAAAAACCGTCGATTTTCCCGCTGCTGAAAGCAAGCAGCGTTTTTCCAGTCGGAAAAATCACGATTTCAATATCCCGGCTGTTTCTTTTGGCGATTTCTTTGGTCAGATTCACAAAAAGCCCGGAGTGCGGGTTTTCCACCATCAACGGAATAGGAAACGTCGCGAGTACAACAGGCTTTGCGGTAACAAGAAGAGGCGCAAACAAAATTAAGAAGACGTACAACAACGTTCGCATGAACTAATTTAAAATTTGTTGAGAATTTTTATCAAGCGATTTAACGAAAAGACTAGGTTACAAATTATTAGAAATTTTTCGTCGCCAAAGTAGAGTTCCTTTTTCCTTGAAAACCTTCGCGGACAAAAATCTCAAACCCCTGACTTTTCAGTGCGCGTTTAAGACTCCCCTTACATGCGTAAGTGGAAACAACACACGTGTTCTCCGCCGCCTGATTTAGAAATGACGTTAGAAAAGACTCTTCCCAAAGAAAAGGCGACGTCTTTGAACTAAAGGCATCATAAAGGACGCAGTGATATTTTGACTCCACTTGCGAATCTTCACTGAGAGGTCCATAAATGTCTTCTAGTTTAGCGAAGCGAGCCCGCAAAAAGACCTGAACGTCTTCTTTTTTAAGATGGGTTCCCACGAACACATGATGGAAAACCGCTTCATAGGTTTCCCACACCTCGGGATGCACTTCTGTTTTTTGATCATAAAGCCATTGATAGAAAAACAAACGCAGCTCGGGAACGCTTTCGTAACTGGAGATACGCCCGACATCCGCACTGGATTTTCCCAGCAAGAGAGCTTCGCGAGCCACCACCATTTCGATGTAGCCCAAGCCCAAACCAACCACTAAAAAGTGAGGCTTCTGTACTTTTTCAAGAACATGGCGAATCGGTTCGCCATAGATTAATAGCGTTTCTGCGCAGGCTCCGCCTGAGTGATGCATGGATTCGCCGCGATCCTTAAGTGGATCTACGGACTGCAAAAGACGAAGACTTGGGCTGCCGTCTCCTGTGATTTCAATTTCAAATCCGATGTCCTGCCAAGACTTCATTGACTTCCTGCAAAAGAAACTTATAAACGTCTCTATGGAAAAAGGTTGGTTAGGTCTTCCCTATCATACTATCAGCGAGCACTACAATAAGCTCTTTGGAGAAAAGGTCTATAAGGTCCCTGTCTCCGTCGTTGATGATTGCCCAAACCGCCGCGGCCTTAAAGGCATGCAGACCTGCGTTTTTTGTGACGTTTGGGGTTCTGCCGCTAATAAAGAAAGCCTTTCCATGGAGCTTCGCACGCAGATCGAGAAATACCAAACTCAGATTGGAGAGAAGTACAAGGCGAAGGCTTTTTTGATCTACTTCCAGGCTTACACAAACACGTTCACAAAAGTCTCGGCCCTTCGCCACAATTTCGATGTCGCTCTTTCTTATCCTTGGGTGAAAGGTTTTACTCTCGGCACGCGTCCTGACTGTCTTTCCAAAGCGGTTTTGGATCTGTGGCAAGAATATCATGAGAAATCTTTTGTAGCCGTCGAGCTGGGTGTGCAAAGTTTCTTTAACGACCAGTTGGAGTTCATGCGCCGAGGCCACACGGCGGAGGCTTCTATCGAAGCAGTTCACAAGATCGCGGCCGCAACTAAAGTGGATCTAGGAATTCACTTAATCTTCGGCAACCCCGGCGAGACGGACGAGCATATTATAAAAACAGCCGAGATCGTAAATACTCTGCCGATCACGAACGTGAAGCTGCATAATCTGCACGTGTTAAAACAGACTCCTCTTGAGGAGATGTATCATCGCGGAGAATTCATGCCGATTGATCGTGAGACCTACGCTCGTCGCGTGGAGCTGTTTTTACAGCATCTCTCGCCGAGATTTGCGATGCATCGCTTGGCGGCTTACTCTTCTCGTTGGGATGAGCTTGTAGCGCCCGAGTGGACGAAGGATAAAATGGGCACGCACCAGTTTATTATCGACTATTTGCGCTCGCAAAAGTCGTTTCAATCGCAAAAATTCACTGCCCACAGCGAAGAAGACATCGCGGGCCAAAAAAGACTGCAAGAAAAGTCCGTTCCTGTTCCGCCAACTCATGCCTAGTTTCTGCACAATTTAAGATTCTGTAAGATCAGTACAGGAAAACAGTCCTTCAAAACAGCCAAAAACAGACTTCTGCGGCTGGACTTTGGTTTTACGAGGCAAAATCATCAACTCTTGCTAAATTTGTTTGCAGCATATTTATGTCAAGCTGATCACCCTATCTGCTTAAATGATGAGCAACGTCACAAAAAAGTTGGCGTTATCGCAAAAAATATTCTTGCAACTTTGGCGAAAGAATTACACAGTTGGAATTGAGATCGATACCCGCCTTATGGACAAGGCACCTGTAAGAGACCCCTAGATATAGGGGTGGCCGAAAGAAAAACCTGACGGCAACTTTGGGGAGGTTCACCAGGACCAACAGCTAAGGATTAGCAACTCAGTCTCAAACAATACCTGACATTTATATATTGAACCACGACCTGATTTTTTGCGAGGGGCAAAAGTTCGGGCGGGGATTTTTTTGCCCAAATGGAATCGGGGCAGAGGGGATACATCATGTTGGAAACAACAGCTCACATCATGAGAGTTAAAAAAAGAGATGGCACTTTGGAGCCTGTCGACGTCACGAAGATCGTTGAACGTGTGACAAGAAATTGCCAAGGCTTAACTCAAGTCGATCCACTTCGTGTTGCGACAAAAGCAATCAGCGGTCTTTATGATGGCGCGACAACAAACGAACTTGATAATCTTTGTATTCAGACAGCGTCTTTGCTTATCGGTGAAGAGCCTGAGTATTCTCGTTTGGCGGCTCGCCTTCTTTCTACATACATTGACGAAGAAGTTCGTTCTCAGAAAATCCAATCTTTCGCAGACTCTGTGGCTTTCGGTCACTCTGTAGGTCTGTTGTCTGAAACGACTTACAAATTCGTTGAAGCTAACAAAGCAGCTCTTTGCGCAGCGATCGAACCGTACCGCACAGACCGTTTTGAATACTTCGGTTTGAGAACTGTTTACGATCGTTACCTTTTGAAGAACCCTACTTCACGTCAGGTGTTTGAGACCCCTCAATACTTCTTCATGCGTGTGGCTTGTGGTCTTGCTCAATCTGTTGAAGAAGCGATCGAATTCTATCGTTTGATTTCTTCTCACGATTACATGGCTTCAACTCCGACGTTGTTCAACTCTGGAACAACTCGTCCGCAAATGTCATCTTGCTACCTCCTCGATTCTCCAGATGACGATTTGCAAGCGATCTACAATAAATACACAGACATCGCTTTGCTTTCTAAATTCGCTGGCGGTATCGGCGTTGCTTACTCTCGCGTTCGCTCCCGTGGTTCTTTGATCAAAGGAACAAACGGTCACTCGAACGGTATCATTCCTTGGTTGAAAACAATGGATTCTTCCGTTGCAGCTGTAAACCAAGGTGGAAAACGTAAAGGCGCGGCTTGTGTGTACCTTGAAACATGGCACGCCGACATCGAGGAGTTCCTAGAACTTCGCGACAACACAGGTGACGAAGCGAAACGTACACACAACTTGAACTTGGCGAACTGGGTTCCAGACTTGTTCATGAAACGCGTTGAAGCGGATGCGATGTGGTCTTTGTTCGACCCGCGCGTGGTTCCTCATTTCGTAGACACTTACGGACCTGAGTTCGAAGCGGCTTACGAAGATGCTGAATCTAAAAAACTTTATGTTAAGCAAATCAAAGCTCGCGACCTTTACTCTCGCATGATGAAAACTCTTGCGCAGACTGGTAACGGCTGGATGACTTTCAAAGATGCTGCCAACATGAAGGCCAACCAAACGGGCGAAGCTGGCAACGTGATTCACTTGTCGAACCTTTGCACAGAGATCTTGGAAGTGACTTCAAATAAAGAAACAGCGGTGTGCAACCTTGGTTCTGTGAACTTGGGCCGCCACGTTGAAAACGGTCAATTCAACTTTGAAAAGTTGGCGAAATCCGTTCGCACAGCTGTGAAATACTTGGACCGCGTTGTTGATATCAACTTCTACCCTATCCAAACGGCTCAGGACTCCAACCACAAATGGCGTCCCGTAGGTTTGGGTGTAATGGGTCTTCAGGATGCTTTCTTCCAATTGAAGCTTCCGTTTGACTCTGCAGCGGCTCGTGACCTTTCTGCGAAGATCCAAGAAGAGATTTACTACAATGCCCTTCTCACTTCTTGTGAATTGGCTGAGAAATTCGGACCTCACGGCGCTTACGAACAAACAAAAGCGGCGAAAGGTTTGTTGCAGTACGATCTTTGGGGTGTAACACCTTCTCAACCAGAGCGTTTTGAGAAATTGAAAGAACGTATCAAAAAGCACGGCTTGAGAAACTCTTTGATGATCGCTATTGCTCCAACAGCAACAATCGCTTCTATCGTAGGTTGCTACGAGGCGATCGAGCCACAAGTATCCAACTTGTTCAAACGTGAAACACTTTCTGGTGAGTTCATGCAGATCAACAAATACTTGGTGTCTGAATTGAAAGCGATCGGCCTTTGGAATGAAGACCTTCGTAACGAAATCAAAATGCAAGACGGCTCTATCCAAGACGTGGCTGCAATTCCTCAGCAATTGAAAGAATTGTACCGCACTGTTTGGGAAATCCCGATGAAGTCATTGATCGACATGGCTGCAGACCGTGGCGCATACATCGACCAAGCTCAATCTTTGAACTTGTTCATGGAAAGCCCGACGATCGGTAAAGTTTCTTCTATGTACATGTATGCATGGAAGAAAGGCGTGAAAACGACTTATTACTTGCGCTCTCGTCCTGCGACGAAGATCGCTAAGACAACTGTGAAGTCTTCGAACTCTTCTGGTCTTGCTATGAACGCAGCTGGAAATTCAATGGATGCAGCTCCTGCGGTTGAAGCGCAAGAAGCCGCTCCTAAAAAGACTTACACAGACGCTGAAGTCATCGCGTGCTCTTTGGAAAATCCAGAAGCTTGCGAGGCTTGTCAGTAGGCGGCTCGTCCGCGGAGAGTGGCGGCGTCCTGTGGACGCCGAAACTGAACCAGCTCGGCGGCTTGCCCGCGGAGTGCTGAGGCGACTTCGGTCGCCGAAGCTGAACCAGCTCCCCTAGGAGCGTAATAATTCGGAGAACGTTTTTATGATTTTAGATCCTGGCTTTAACTTAACTTTGCGCCCAATGAAATACCCTGTTTTCTACGAAATGTACAAAAACGGGATTAAGAACACTTGGACTGTGGATGAAGTTGATTTCTCTACAGACCTTGTGGACCTTCACTCCAAGATGACTCCGGCAGAAAGACACTTGATCTCTCGCTTGGTGGCTTTCTTTGCAACAGGTGACTCTATCGTTGGTAACAATCTTGTATTGAACTTGTACAAACACGTAAATACGCCAGAAGGCCGTATGTACTTGTCTCGTCAGCTTTACGAAGAAGCTTTGCACGTGCAATTCTACCTCACTCTTTTGGATACTTATATTCCAAATCCAGACGAGAGAGCGGAAGCGTTTGCTGCGATTGAAAACATCCCTTCTATCAAGAAAAAAGCCGACTTCTGCTTTAAGTGGATGGATTCCATCAATGAAATCGATACTCTTCAGACAAAAGAAGACCGTCGCCGTTTCTTGATGAACTTGATCTGCTTCGCAACTTGCGTTGAAGGTTTGTTCTTCTATGCAGCGTTTGCTTACGTTTACTTCTTGCGCTCTAAAGGTTTGTTGTCAGGTCTTGCATCCGGCACAAACTGGGTTTTCCGTGACGAATCTATGCACATGGCTTTCGCTTTGGAAGTCATCAAAACAGCTCGTAAAGAAGAACCAGATCTTTTCAACTCACAAATGGAAGACATGGTTACACAAATGCTTGAAGACGCTATCGAGTGTGAGATGGAATTTGCGAACGACGTATTACAATTAGGTGTAGCTGGTTTGTCTCCAAAAGACATGCGCCAATACCTTGAGTACTGCGCAGATCAACGTCTTGAGAGCTTGAGCATTGCTCCTCGTTACAACGTGAAAAATCCATTCGCGTTCATGGAGCTTCAAGATATGCAAGAACTTGCAAACTTCTTTGAAAGACGCGTTTCCGCTTACCAAACTGGCATCAGCGGCTCTGTGGCTTTCGACGAGGCTTTCTAATCGGCACATGCCGAGATGTCGTAGCGCCCACGGCGCGGAGACTGGACTGATTGAAAAATAACATTCTTTGGATCTTTTTCTTTCTTATCTGCATGGGGGTTGGATTTCTTCACGGAGTCCTCCCCCAAGGTCTTTCTAAGAGCTACTTTATCAGTCCGACAAAAATCCAAGTTCTGACCACGGACGAAATCTTTTTCCCTCCCGAAATTCGCAAAACCCTTGAAGATGAATTCAATGTGAAGTTTTCAGTCACAGTCACACGTGATTGGGATTCGATCATTGCGAATACAGTTTCAAGCCCTTCCGTCGATCTGCTTTTTCTTCCCTCTTTTTGGGCTCATACGCTCGCGCATCAGAACCTTCTTGCAAATGTTGCGGGAACTCGCGGGGAGCTTTTGCAACGAGTGGCTTCAGACTTCACAGCTGCAAAGACACCGGATCAGTTTTTCTTTTTGCCTTTTTACTGGATCAAGACAGGCATTCGCACGCCGAGTGACGAGTCATTCACCATTTTTTTAAAGAACAAAAACGACACAACGTTGTTTTTGCTCGCGGATGAGGATCTCATCCTAAAACATTTCCAAGTCTGGAAAGAACAAGGACTTTGGGAGCAAGTAGCGCAAAAGAAAATTCTGACCTTGCAGCTAGACCAGCTTACTCGCCGGGATATTCATGAAGAGGCGATTGAAACTCCCTTAAGTGAAGATATTCGCAACGAACTTCCGCAACTCAGCGCCCTGCTTATTTATGGAGCGGCCATTCCAGCCAATGCTCCTCATAAGAAATTTATTATGGAAATTCTGGATGAAATGACTTCATCAGAACTTCAAGAAAAGCATTTGTTAAAGACACCGTTTAATTCGGCTTTCTCGACGGTGACTGCCAATGAAATTCCTTTGCAAAGACGCGCTTCTTTTATTCGCGACTTGCAGTTAAAAGATGTGATCTTGCTTGAAAGTAAAGATCAGGATTCGAAGAAGAAGTTGAAGGAAGAATTTAACTTCATCCTTTAACGAAGTTCGCGAGGTTTCTTAATGTAACCGTCTCAACTTGAGACATGGAATCTCCCGTAAAAGTAAATGCCGCATTCTAGACCTCACATACTCACAATATCCTGTTAAAAAACCGATAAGATATGCATGAGAAACGGTACGTATTATCTCTTGGCTCTAATCTTATTTTTGTCTATGAAGGTTTTCGCCTCACCGAATTCCTTAACCTATCAAGGACGAATTTTAAAGTCAGACGGAACACCGTTAGAATATAATAACGTCAGCTTTCTTTTTGAAATCACAAATCCCAGCGGAAACTGCGTTTTGTACAGGGAACAAAGAAACACCGTGAACATGATGAACTCCGGCGGTGTTTTTGATGTGCCCATTGGTTCTGGCACAAAGCTTTATCCCACAGACCCTCTTTACACTCTTCTTGATTCCTTTAATAACTCGAAAGTTCAAAACTGTGATGGCGGAGCCACTTACACTCCCGCTCAAGGGGATATTCGTCTTTTAAAAGTTCAATTTCACGACGGTGTCGGCTGGAAGGCCGTCTCCCCTTCAAGTGAAATCCGTTCTGTACCTTATGCTGCTTTTTCACTCGCGACAGAAAAATTGGGAACTAAGACGGAAAATGATTTCGTTGCGAAAACTCTTCTTCCCACTTGTGCTGCGGGAACTTTCTTAGCCTGGGACGGCACTAACTTTAGCTGTAATGCCGTAAGTGGTGCCAGTGGCGGAACCGTGACGGATGTGACCTCCGCAAATTCTTATTTAACTATTATCAATAACACCTCGACGCCCCTGCTGACTTTAAACGTGGGAACCTCTGCAAACACAGTGGCCGCTGGTAATGACTCCCGGTTTACGGATGCTCGAACTCCGACAGGCTCTGCCGGCGGGGATTTAAGCGGCACTTATCCCAATCCTTCTGTGGCGAAAATTCAAGGGACAGATTTAGGGATCTCGGCTCCTGCGAGCGGACAGTTTTTGAAATACTCAGGCAGTCAATGGGTGAACTCGGCCATTGCGATTTCTGATGTGACAAATCTTTCATCGACATTAAGTGGCTATTTAACGACGGCGGCGTTTGATACCGCTGTAGGAAGTGCGAATTGCGCTGTTCATGAAACACCGTATTGGAGTTCGGTTGCAGGAAAATTCCTCTGTCAAGCCATCAATGTCTCTGTTGCCGGTGATGTGAGTGGAACGATTGGCGCTGTAAGCGTAAATAAAATCAAAGGTGTTTCCGTCGATTCAACCGTGCCGACTGCAGGACAAGTTCTTAAATATGATGGAACAAAATGGGCACCCGCGGCTGATAACAACGGCGGCGGTACCGTCACCAATGTCAGCGGCACGGCTCCTATCAGTGTCGCGTCGGGAACGACGACACCGACGATCTCAATCTCTCAGGCGACGACATCCACAAACGGATATTTAAGTTCGACTGATTGGAATACGTTTAACAATAAACAAGCTGCCGGAAATTACATCACGGCTCTTACCGGTGATGTCACGGCAACAGGCCCGAACTCGGCAGCGGCAACAGTGGCAAAACTTCAGGGTACAACTTTAACGATCACTTCACCGTCGACGGGGCAATATCTAAGACACAATGGAACTGCATTTGTAAACTCCGCACTTAATGCCAGCGATTTAAGTGGCACTATTTCTGCTTCTAATATTCCTAATTTAGACTGGTCAAAAATTACCACGGGGAAACCGACAACACTCAGCGGATACGGCATCACGGATTCTTTAGTGAGCAATGCGGGAGGCACTCCTTCTGTTCAAACGGGACTTGATGCAAGCAAACCCGCTTCACCTACGGCGGGTTCTATTTATTTTGCGACGGACACAAATAAAATCTATCAATACAACTCCGGCGCCTGGAGTGTCATGGCCTCCGCATCAGGTTCAGGCGGGACAATCACAGGGGTCACTGCAGGAACAGGACTCAGTGGTGGCGGCACTTCCGGCAACGTCACGTTGAGCCTTCCCAACTCGGGAGTCGCGGCAGGCTCTTACACACGCGCTAGTATCACCGTCGATGCGCAAGGGCGTATTACGACAGCGAGCAATGGCGCTGCGATTAATTTAACTTCTGACGTCACGGGAGTTTTACCGATCACGAATGGTGGCACCGGTGCAAACACCGCAGTCACCGCATTTAATGCTCTCTCACCTATCACAGCAAAAGGCGCATTAATCACCAACGATGGCACCAATGATGTGAGTCTTGCCGTCGGAACCAATGGCCAGGTCCTTTCTGCCGACTCCACACAAGCTGGCGGACTTAAATGGATCACACCAACAACTGGAACTGTCACGAGTGTGACGGGAACTCTTCCGATTGTGGTGGCAACAGGAACTTCGACTCCTGTTATTTCAGTCAATGATGCGACAACGTCTGCGAAAGGTGTCGTGCAGGTTGGATCCGGTATTGCGGTTTCTTCCGGTACAATCAGCGCGGACCCAGCGAATTTTCCTTCTGCGGTTCCAGTAACCAAAGGAGGTACGGGCGCCACCTCTATGACAGCCAATCGCTTGGTAGCCTCCGATGGGACAGGTTCCAGCTACACTCCATTTACGTGCGGAGTGGGGCAAACGATCACCTTTAATGCGAGTGGTGTTCCAGGCTGTCAGACATTCACCGCTGCCGGGTTTTATATTAACGGTGGAAACTCTTTCGGTGGAGCTGCGACCTTAGGAACAAACGACGCGAATTCTTTGTCACTAAAAACAAACAACTCTGTTGCGATGACTATCGATACCACAGGCAAAGTGGGTATCGGCAGCACAGTTCCGAGCGATCTCTTAACGATATCTCAAGCTGACGGTTCCGGTGGTCTCACGATTTTTAATAATTCATCAACCGCTTCACGGTCTCCGGGAATTATGATTAAGAACTACACCGGAACTTTCTCAGGCGGTGGCGATCTTATTTTTGAAAATGCTCGCGGCAGCAGTGTTTCAGCGACAGCCGTTGCAAGTGGTGATAACTTAGGACAAATTCTTTTTCAGGGTTTAAGAAGTGGCTCCAGCTATTCAACAGGAGCGCAGATTTATGCGCAGGCCTCAGAAAACTGGACATCATCGACATCAGGAACAAATTTAATTTTCGGCACTATCAGCTCCGGAAGCACAAGCGTGACAGAACGCATGCGCTTGGACGGCAACACAGGGAGATTCGGTATCGGTGCCAGCTCTCCGAACAATCTCTTGCAAGTGGGTCCTACTGGATCCCAATCAAGCAAATATGGTGTTTATGTCGGATCTTACTTAAGCAGTGCTGGACAAGCTTCTTATGTGGGGAACTGGACGAGCTCCGGGTATTGGGGTATCGGTCCTGCGACGAATGCATCTGACAATGCTCTTCGTATCGGTATTTCCGCTGATCAACAGGGCACTTGGGCGACGACTCAAAATATCAATTTACAAATTGGTGGTACGGTCACCACGAGCTACGAAGGCGGAGATGCCGCTTATTGGGCGAAGTCTTCAACCTCGGGTTCTGCAAACTCCGGTGGCTCTTTTATAGGAACGCGCACTCGCGGAACGCTCGCAGCGCCGACCCACCCTCTTGCTAATGATTTATTGGCGCAGTTTTTAGGTAAAAACGGCATTACAAATACGGCCAACCCCGGAATGGTGATTTGGGCCTCTGAAAACCAATCGGCCACAGCCTTGGGTGACTACATCACTTTCTATACGACACCAAATGGAGCAACGGCATCACTGCAACGTATGCGCATTACGAATGACGGTAAGGTGGGTATCGGTACAAGCAATCCAGGAAATCTTTTAACGCTCGCTAACGCCACGTCAGGAAGTCGTTTGCTCAACATTATGCCTGTGGGAACCGCTTCGGACCAACGGGCCTCCATGCTCTTTGGCGATTACGAGGTCGGACAAGATTCCATGGTGAACGGAACAAAAGATTTCTACATCTGGGATGCGAATGGACCTGCAACACGCTTTCATATCAACACAAGCGGATGGGTCAGCTTCAACAAAGGCGGATCCAATCCCGCCATTGCTCCTTTCACCCTGTACAATGCAACGGCTCCTTACATGGGTTACGAAGAAGCCGACACCGGTCAAAGATTCTACGTCGGTGTCGATGCATCGCACTTCTGGATTCGCCCGGGACCGACCACGGCCAGCGCCAATGCCTTCACGGTTTCACCGGGAGGTCTTGTCATGATTAATGCTGCAACCAATCCAAGCAGTTTGAATTTCTGGGTGAATGGGACTGCCGGCGGAACGAGTGCGTACCAGAACCTTTCTGATAAGCGTCTTAAAACTCATGTCGAGGTGATTCCTCAAGCCTTAGAAAAGGTTCTGCAGCTTCGCGGAGTCACCTTTGATTGGCAACAGGATGTCCGCCCCGATTTGAACTTACCTAAAAATAGAGACATGGGAGTTATCGCGCAGGAAGTGGAAGCTCAGTTCCCTGAAGCCGTACAAACCGACAGCCAAGGTTTTAAATCTGTGGCCTATACGAAGTTGATCGGACCGCTGATTGAATCAACCAAAGAGCTTGCAGGCCTCTGCAAACTTAACGACTCGCAAATCGCGAAATTGCAAAATCTGGTTGAAAAACAAGAGCGTGAGATTGCTTCCGTAAAGAAAGAAAATGCGGAGCTTCGTCAGGCTATCTGCGAAGTGAATCCAAAAGCCAAAATCTGTAAAAAATAAGGGGAAGCTCGAAGCCTCCCCTGGTGTGTTCATTCCTGTTATTTCAGGCTATTACTCACGAACGATTTCTTGAACATGGACGTGACGAAGAACGACGGGATTACCTTCGTTCAAACGAGGGTTCGTTCTTGTTGTCGTCACTCGCGCTGTAACGAGTTTTCCGCGGCGGGCTTTATCTTCCAAGATCGAAGCCGAAACACCGATATCTTGCGCTAGCCCCAGCTTGAAAAAACCTTTCGTTGCCATCGGCATTTGTTCACGCGCCAACTCTTTGGTCGCAACCACTGTGCCGCTTTCTCCACCGATCAAGATTTCGATTTTGTAGACGGTACGAACCCCTTCATCTGCCGGAGATTGGTCGCGGAAAAGAAGTTTTGCTGCTGATCTTTCGCCGCGAATTTCAAACGTATTGATTTGATCACGACGCATATGAAGTTCCGCATTTTTCAGAGGCGTCACTTTTTTAAGTGCCGTCACCACCTCATCCACCGGTCCTGCCAATGGCAGACCTTGTCTTTGCAGACGAAGTTCTAACTGGTATTCTTTGTTGTCCTCAAGAACCTGCGCCAAACGGATTTCAACTTGCGCAGGACCACCCACAAGTTCACCGGCAATCAAAACATCGGGAGAACCGACTTCTTTGATTTGATACGCGTATCTTGTCGCAATTCTCTTTTTCAAGCCCTGATCTTGGAAGCGAATGATAGAACCGTTGGTAACCTCTTCCAAAGAAAGATTCTTAATCGAAGCTGCACCTAATTGCGCCTGTGTGTACAAAGGAACTGTCTTGAGTTCAATCAAAACACCGCCCGCGTGATTTTCCTGACGGAGAATTTGGTAACCGAAGATCGCTTCACGCACCGTGAACGTCACGGAGGGAGCCGCTTCTGTACCGGATAATTTCACGCTGAAAGTTTCTTGTTCATTCCCCACCAACTGTGTTTCCGCAGGGAAAATCACAGTCACAGGGACAGAATATGTGTGATCGAAAACATCACGATATTCCGTTTTACAGCATACTTGTTTGTCACGGTACCGAGTCACCGTACGTGTCCGCTGTTCTTGACGATAGCGAGTCACCCAACGTGATTTCTGAACAGGGCGAGTGCGGCGCACTTGTTCCCAATTACAGACTTGTTCGTTACGAGGAACACTTTCACAGATGGGACTTGTCGTACATTCACGGCGGGGTTCCCCGTTAGCTCCACGACCAGGAACAATATGACAGTCGACTTTATCGCGGCAAACCCGTTCATAGCGTGTACGGTTTTCGCAGCGATACTCTCGGTCCCAGTAGTCTTCGTAGTCTGTGTAGTATTCTTGCTCTTGATAAGGAACGTCTTCCCAGTAGGTTTCCGTTGTCTGATACGGCTCTTGAACCGTGTACGGCACTTGATAGGATTCCTGGCGATAGACGTCTTTAGAGAGCGTCTCTGTCAGCTGCAACTGTGAATTGGCATTTCTTACAAGAGTCGCCGATGTCTTTTCAGCGAACGCTGAGGAAGCCAAGGTCAGCAAGCCCGCCAGAGCTGCCGCGGCAAAATAAGTAGTTCGGTGCATTTTTGTCCCCCTGTGGTTTTGGAATTTTCCAGGAGGACGAAAAAGCAAGACCTATACCATAAAAATATGGTGTCGCTTTGACTCAAATTTCGCAGAAATTAAGATTTGAGGACAAGAGTGTCCCCGATTAACGAGTGACTGTCAGTGTACTCGCACCTTGGGCGTCGTTGGTGATCGGTGTTGGATTATTGGCCTCATACGCTCGAAGAACAAGGCGAACGGTGTAAACGCCCGCAGCCCAAGAACCTGTTTCGATGGCCAAATTGAATTTTCCATTCTTACAAGTGGCAATCCCTGCACCGGCCGCTGTTGTGGCATTCAAATCCAAAACGGCTCTTTGCGTTCCGTTCACGTAAGAAATGATATCGTGGGAGGGGTATGTTGAAACGTAGCACTCACCTGAAATTTCGATCTTTGAAAGGCCCGATGCCGCCGCCGAAGGACTGAAAGATTTCAGATAAATCTCTTCCTGCTTCGGAGTTTTATCCAAAGTATGAGTCGATGGATCATCTTTTTGATCTGTTAAAAGGGAATTGCCCTGAATTGGCGAACAGCTCGCCAAAGTCATAAGAAGACTGGTTAAAACCATAATCTTGAGCGCTGAAGATTTCATAGATCCCCCACCCCTTTAGGATAATAGAGACCTTATCGGAGCTAAATCAGTTTTTGCTAAGGGTCCAGACTTGAGACACTCCCAAGTCTTTTCTTTGTCTCAATTTAAGTCGTTTTGAAGAGTTTAAACGGCAGATGCTGTTTGGCGTTTTGCAAATGCCGCGGCTCCAAGAAAAGGAAATACGTCGACATCATCGTCGTTGCAAAAGGTCCGAGCCCCATAAAGACACCAATACCTATATGAAAACCGACGCCAAGAAGTAGCCACAAGTAACGTGTTTTCGGCCAAGCCACCATCACCGGGAAATAAACTTCAAAAATAATTGTCAGATAAGCAATCACCGGGATCACCCACGGAATCGCCCGCAAGAACGAAAAATCCAG
Source organism: Bdellovibrio sp. 22V (assembly GCF_030169785.1). NCBI lineage: Bacteria > Pseudomonadati > Bdellovibrionota > Bdellovibrionia > Bdellovibrionales > Pseudobdellovibrionaceae > Bdellovibrio > Bdellovibrio bacteriopascens. The sequence continues at coordinate 2,295,039 of NZ_CP125854.1, read as the reverse complement.
CGTTGTCATCTGTGGGTTTGCAAGAACACTCCATAGAGCCGTTCCATCCCACCAGCTTCCACCCTTGAGCTTTTCCCATCCTGTGTATCCGTAAATCACGCAGATCTGAAATTGCATCATACGGATCATCAAAGAACTCATCATGTCGGATTCTTTGAACGCCGTTTTTTTGCGCCACAAATTAAGAACACTCAATCTTTCGCAAGACTGCGTGAAGGACATATAAAATAAAAACAATGCTGCGATAATATCCGCACCGAAATTCACCGCATAGTTACGCTGAATAAAACCGGCATTGATCACCCATGCCAGCCACATAACCCAACGCCCGCCCACTCCCAAAGTTAAAAGCAACAAGAGAACAACGAGCAACAGATGAGCCGCGAAATTCATCGAGTCCGGCCAAAAACTCCAAAGGAAAAACGGACGATATAGATCGTGCATCACTTCCAATGCCAAAGAGCGCGGAATGAAACTCTCGTCGGTATAATACTTCAAATTAGCAAAGCGAATGATGTACATGTAGAGCATTGTTCCGCATAGAACAATGCGCATCCACGCTAAGCCCAATAAATTCTGCGGAGCAAACCAAAAACGGTCCCAGCGCTGCCAAAGCTGCTTCATCATAAAGCCTCCTCGTCAGAGCCACCCGTGCAGGAATGATACTCACGGATGAACTGCAATTCTTGGGAAAGATCTTTCACGGTTTCGTCCTTTAAAGTGACGACTTGATCTAACGGAGGCACTGTTTCAATGACGTGTTCCATCTCAATAGACGTGGCTTCAGGATATTGACGACACAGCCAAGGACCTAGCAAGACCCGCAAACGCTTAGGATCAATGACCATAAAGCGCATGGCATAGAGTTCTCTTTTGCGGAACGGTGACGAGATCCCAAGATTTTTCTCTTCAGGGAAAAATCCTTCGACCGATTCCTTTGTTTCATTGCCCTCTTCATCGAGGTAACGAACGACATACCGAATGTACATTGTGTGTGCCGGATCTGGAGAAAAGAAATTCCAGCTGGCATTCAGCCCCACGGTGTTCGCATAGGGCGTGATAAACTTAGATGTGACCCGCCCAAAGTAGGCTCCTACATTGGGCATCACCAACATGGTCAATATATTATAGACAATCCAAAGGCTCAGCAGAGCCTTAAACAGAAGCTTCGCCTTCTTCATCAATATCGTCTGCCTCACCTAGGAAAGGCAATTCTTCCTCGTCAGAAGATTCTTCATCTCCATCAGCGAAAAGTTGATCGTCAGAAGCTTCTTCCAAGTCTTCGTCATTGTCGAAGTCTTCAATGGCTTCAGTCATCTCGTCGGACATTTCTTCAGACATTTCATCGTCAGAAAGATCCGCTTCGGCAGCTTCAAGACCTTCGCCCTCTTCAACACCTTCCGCAGACTCAGATATTTCCGCAGTGTCTGCAGAAACTTCACCGTCTTCATTTACAGAAGCCGCTGGCTTCTTCATGAAGTTCGCTTTTTTCTCGGCCGCGATAGCAACCAAAGTTGTTCCTGCCGCCAAAGCTTCGTCGTATTTCTTCAACCAGTTCGCATCACGAGTGGACACTGGTTCGCCGAATGCCAAAGCATCGCGGATATTCTGTGCGCGCTCTTGATCGCGTTTTTCAGCCTGACGGCGTTTTTCTTCTTCAAAGAAGTTTGTCGTCGTAGAAATGTCTTCCAATTGTTCTTGGATCTTCATCAACTCTTCTTCACCTTGTGAGTAAGAGCCTACGAAAGTCTCAGACATAGAATCCGTGATTGTCGACAACGTCGGTTTTTCTTCCGCTTGCTGTTCGTCGATACCTTCCGGCAACAACTCGTCGATTTGTGACAATGTTGGAAGTTCTTTCAAGCTTCTTAAACCGAAGATTTCCAAGAATTTTTTTGTCGTACCGTATTGCATAGGACGGCCAGGAAGCTCGGATTTACCTTCGAAGCAAACCAAGTTCTTTTCCATCAAAGCACGCAACAAGTGACCCGATTCAACGCCACGGATCTCATCGACTTCCGCTTTTACCGTTGGCTGTTTGTAAGCCACGATAGAAAGAACTTCGAGAGCCGGACCGGAAAGTTTGAATTGACGTGTTTTCAACGTGCGCTTCAAGAAATCCATATTGTCGATTTTTGTGCGCAACTGGTAGCCACCTGGAACTTCTTCCAAAGTCACACCACGACGGCCGCCGGCATATTCCACAGCCAGTTGATCAAGAGCACGGCGGATTTTGTCGCCTTTAATATTTGTCCCTTTAAAGAGCATTTTCAAAGAAGCGAGGCTTACCGGACGATCAGAGGCAAAAAGCACCGACTCAACGATACTTTCAAGACGTTCTTCTTCAACAAACTCCGTCTCTTCAATTTCAGCAGAATCAAAACCGTCAAGTTCCGTACCTTCTACAGACACGTCATCTTCAGATGATGCTTCCATATCTTCGACATCTTCATCAGATGCTTCAGGCAGGAAACCTTCGGATTCTTCCTCTTCTTGAAGGAAAATCGACGCCTCAGTCTCTACACCTTCTTCAGAAGAAAGCTCTTCTGATTCCTCAGCTTCAACCTCAGAATGATCTAATTCATCGTTCATCAATTCGTCTTTTTCTTCTGACATTGTCCCCTCTACTAAACTTCCGCGTCTTCTTTAAAAAGTTCGTTTTCAGCAGCTAAGATTTCGTCATCCGTGGCGATATCTGCACCCGCATCAGCAAGCAAAGCCGACGCTTCATCTTCAACAAAATCGACTCCAAGATCCATTTGAAGCTGTGTGTTTTGTTCTTCCATGTTTTCTTCCGCTTCCGCGAGCATCAGCTCTTCTTCCGCAGAGATTTTTTTCGAATCTTCCATCATTTTCGCCGCGACTTCGTCTGCGCGCATAGAATCGTATTCTTCCACGCGAGCCAGAACGTCGGTTTCAATCGGCTTTTTCGTATCCACCCAGATGTCAGAGTAAGCTTCGCTTTGATAAAGGCTGACGAAGCCCATTTTTCCAAGCTCTAAAAGAGAAAGGAACGTGATCAAAGCCTGACGCGCACGGTTTTCCGTCGTCGTGACAAGCTCCATCAGTGTGGTCTTTTGACCCACAATCAAACGATCTTTGATTTCCAAAACACGGCTGGCGATAGATTGTGCTTTCGCCGCCACTTGGTGCACTTTTTTCTTCACAGAGCGAAGTGCACGACGGTAGGTCGCAATCAAAGAGAACAAGGCATTGTCTTCAAGAACAATTTCTTCTTCTTTGGTATCCAAAGACTCGCGCGTTCCACGCAACCAAACATCACGACCGACCAAAGGACGATCGTAAAGAAGCTTCGCCGCCTCTTGGTATTTTTGGTATTCAAGCAGCTTTTGTACAAGCTCTTTACGCGGATCTTCTTGCTCGATCACTTCGCCATTTTCATCGTATTGAGGCAGAAGCATGCGAGACTTGATTTGAATCAATGTCGAAGCCATCGCGACGAACTCGCCGGCGACTTCAAGATCCAACTCTTTCATCAATTTGATGTATTCAAGATATTGCTTTGTGATCTCATGAACTTTGATGTCCATGATATCCATTTCTTCTTTACGGATAAGGTAAAGAAGAAGCCCTAGAGGTCCTTCAAATTTAGGCAACTGAACTGTAATACTCATGAAAGATGGTCCCCTCTTACCATTTCATACTAGAACGCACGATTTCCAAAGTCTTCTGAGCTTCCTTACGTGCCTTTTCGCATCCAGCGTCGATGATTGAATCAAGCAGCTTTGGATTATTCAACAACTCTTTTTTCTTTTCGCGCGGGCCTTGGGACATTTTTTCGATGTTCGCAGCCAATCGGCCTTTGCAATCCCCGCAACCGATTCCGGCTGAGCGGCAGCCCGCTTCCACCCATGACACGTCTTCCGCTGAAGAATAAAGTTTATGATACCCATAGACTGAACATTTTGTGGGTTCGCCCGGATCTTCGCGACGAACTCGCGCCGGGTCCGTGACCATCATATTTACTTTTTTCTTCAGATCTTTTTCAGAATCCTCAGTTAAGAACAATGTATTGCCGTAAGACTTGGACATCTTGCGACCGTCCAATCCCGGCACCAATGGAATATCCGTCAAGAGCGGCGTCATCTCTGGCAATTTCGCCTTATAAAGATGATTGAAACGACGCACGATCTCGCGTGAGATCTCCAAATGAGAAATCTGATCCGCACCGACTGGAACTTTTTGCGCGCGGTAAATCGCAATATCCGCCGCCTGAAGAACAGGATAACCGAAACGACCCAAGTTGTAGGTGTCGTTGGCTTTCATTTCTTCAATCGCGTCTTTCCAAGTATTCACGCGCTCTAACCAGCCCATCGGAGTGAGGTTGGTGAAGATCATATTGAGTTCAAGATGCTCGGGAACGCGGCTTTGCACGAACAAAGTCACCTTCTCAGGATCAATACCCCAAGCTAAAAACTCGGCGATCATCTCGCGAGTCCAAGGGCCGATGTCTTTCGGATTTTTATAGGCCGTGGTCATGCCATGCCAATCCATCGCGCCAAAGAAGCACTCATACTCGTCCTGAAGCTTCAGCCAATTTTGCAAAGCTCCCCAATAGTGACCAATATGAAGTCGACCCGTGACACGCATTCCCGACATCACGCGCACTTTACGCGCAGGAGCGGGAGCTGGATTTACAGAGCTGTTTTCAGCCGTCATATTCCGAAACCTCCCAAAGCAAGAGTAACAAGATGGTTATAACTCCAGAACACAGGCACCGCGAGAACGCGTAATACACCTGTAAGAACCAGGGCCATAAGAACCATGCTCGTGATGTGCTCGTTTTGTTCCAGCTTGTAGTTCAATTGCGCCGGAAGAAAACGCGCCAACACTTTTCCTCCGTCAAGAGGATGAAGAGGCAAAATATTAAAGAAGGCCAAAAACAAGTTGGTCACGATAAAGGTCTTTAGAATTTCGATAAGACCACTAGCGTAACTCAAGGTCAGAAAATACTTCGCCACAAGAGCGATAAGAACCGCGCCAACAACAGCCAAAAGAATGTTTGAAAGAGGTCCCGCTAATGCAATCCAGAACATATCCACGCGGGGATTTTTAAGATTGCGCGAGTTGACAGGAACAGGTTTGGCCCATCCAAAAAAGATCGGTGTTGCAAGAACGATGGACACCAGCGGAAGGATCAGCGTGCCGATCATATCCATATGAGCCACGGGGTTCATCGTCAAACGTCCCATCATCTCGGCCGTGTTATCACCGCGACGACGCGCCACCCAGCCGTGAGCGTACTCATGGAAGCAGAGTGCAAAAAGAAACGGAATAAAGTAAATACCTATCTTGGCGCCAATTTCGACGAAATCCATATCACCTCACGCTAAATCACACCTAGACTCTTGTCTAGCATGTCGAAACACTTGCTTATTTAAAGTGCAAACAGTGTAACACAGCTTGTTAAGAGAAAAGCTCTCGTCTTTCCAAGGCCTTGAATAATTTCTTTGAAGCAGATATTTTCAGCGCCACTGTTATAACTTATTCGAATGGAGATACTCAATGTCTGACGTTACTAATGCACGTCCAGCTCTCACAATGCTCTCTGAAGACGAAGCGGCTTTCCGTGATGCGGTTCGCGCTTTTGCTGAATCTGAAATCAAACCTCATGTGACACACATGGACGAAAAAGCAGAGATGGATCCTGCGATCGTTAAAAAACTTTTCGAAATGGGCTTGATGGGTATCGAGACTCCGGAAAAATTCGGTGGCGCTGGCTCAACATTCACAATGGCCTGCCTGGCTGTTGAAGAAATCGGCCGCGTTGACGGTTCAGTTTCTGTCCTTGTTGACGTGCAAAACACTTTGACGACAAATGCGTTCCTTAAATGGGGAACGGAAGCGCAAAAAGAAAAGTACTTGGGTAAAATGGCGACAGAATGGGTGGGCGCTTACGCTCTTTCTGAGTCTTCTTCCGGCTCTGACGCTTTCGCCTTGAAGTTGAAAGCGGAAGACAAAGGTGACAAATGGGTTTTGAACGGTTCAAAACTTTGGATCACAAACGGTAAAGAAGCGAATGTGTTCATCGTATTTGCCAACATCGATCACGCGAAAGGCTACAAAGGCATCACAGCGTTCATCGTTGAAAAAGATTTCCCTGGTTTCAAAGTCGGCAAAAAAGAAGACAAATTGGGCATCCGCGCTTCTTCTACTTGCGAACTTTTGTTCGAAAACTGCGAAGTTCCTAAAGCGAACGTTCTTGGCGAAGTCGGCAAAGGTTATAAAATTGCTATCGAAACTTTGAACGAAGGTCGTATCGGTATCGGCGCCCAAATGATCGGTATCGCCCAAGGCGCTTACGAAGCGGCTCTTGGTTACGTGAAAGGCCGTGAGCAATTCGGAAAACCAATTGCTCATTTCCAAGGCGTGCAATTCCAATTGGCTGAAATGCGCACAGAGCTGGAAGCAGCTCGTTTGATGGTTTACAATGCAGCTCGTTTGAAAGACGCTGGCCAAGATTTCATCGAAGCGGCAGCTATGGCGAAACTTTACGCTTCTCGCGCGGCTGAGAAAATCACTTCTAAAGCGATCGACCTCTTCGGCGGCAACGGATTCACTAAAGAGTACCCAGTTGAAAAGTTCTGGCGCGACGCTAAGATCGGCCAGATCTACGAAGGAACAACAAATATGCAATTGCAAACAATTGCAAAGATGGAACTCGATAAGTAGTTCTTATGAAAAAGGCCTCCCCACGGAGGCCTTTTTACTTTCTAAATCTTCTCTTCTTTTTCCCGGTAATTGTGGTTACACTTTTCCCATGAAAATCTTCTTGGCGATTCTACTTTGGGCATCGGGGTCTTTGGCGGCAGAAAAAGTTTTTCGTCTTCATTTGGCGAATGAACCAGGCGGGCTTGACCCGAACAAACAGCGCACCTCCGCTTCAAGTTATCTTTTAGGAAATCTATATCGCAATCTCTTTACTTTCGATGACAAGAAAGGCCTCGTTCCGGATTTAGCTCTCGGCTGTAAATGCGACAAGAAAAAGAATCTCATCTGCACTCTGAAAAAAGATCTTAAGTGGAGTGACGGCTCCCCTTTGCTGGCGCAAGATTTCCTGCGTACTTATAAAAAAATTCTTAACGCCAAAACCGCGGCCCCTCGCGCAGATCTTCTTTTTAAAATTAAAAATGCGGAGGACATCTACTCCGGCAAAAAGAATATGGAAAGCCTTGGGGTTACAGCTCCGAACGAGCTCACTTTGAAGTTTGAATTTCAAACTCCCGACCCTGATTTCGAATACAATCTTGCGAACTTCCTCCTCGCTCCCACAAAAGAAAATCTTTCTGTTTATTCCGGTCCCTACAAAATGCGTGAATGGAAAAAAGGCCACAAGATCGTTTTAGAGCCTAATACGCAATACAAGTTCGCGCACCCCGCGCGCCCCGTCGTGGAGTTTCTTTTCGTCGAGGAAGACACCATCGCCTTACAGCTTTATGAAAAAAATGAATTGCAGTTTTTGCGTCGTTTGCCCACGCTGTTCATTCCTAAATACAAAACCCGCACTGACTTTTATTGGATCCCCGTCACTCGCCTTGACTACTTAGGATTTGGGCCGGATCTCGCGGCTCGTGAAGATGTGCGCGAGGCTTTAACGTACTCGCTGAACTACGTAGAACTGCAAAAAATATTTTCTTCGGAAGGCAAACCCGGCTGCATAGGACTTCCCGACTCTTGGTTTCCTGAAAAAGCGCCGTGCTTTGATTTTGATCTTAAAAAAGTGCCGAAAGTGCAAAACAGTCCCACCTACACTTTGATGTTTTCCGCTTTGGGCGGCGAAGACCACAAACGCGCCACCGAGTGGCTGCAAAATCAGTGGAGCAAGAACGCCGGCATTAATACGCATTTGGAAGTGAAAGAAAACAAGGTGTTCCTGCAAATTCTGGCGCAAAAACCCCCGGCGATATTCCGCAAAGGAGTCGCTCCGGATCGCCCGACCTGTTTGGCCGCACTTGAAACTTTCTCGCCCTCGAGTCCCGAGAACTATCTGCGCATTAAATCCGATGATTACCAAAAGATTTTGTCCTCGCTCGCAAATGCAGCGAACACAAATGAACAAAAGAAGTGGTGCCTGAAGGGCGCGCAGTATCTGATGGAAAACCATCTCATGATTCCGTTGGGAGCCATCCATTTCTCGATGCTGGCTAAACCGGAATTTGTAGGCTGGAAATTGAATCAAATGAATCAGCTGGACTTGTCGGACCTACATCCTAAGCCCTAAAATGGGAGTCTATGAATTCAGCAACTCAGTCCGTCGAGATACATAAAGATCAGATCATTTTCAGCGAAGGCGACGCAGGTGACTGCGCCTATATCATCGAAAAAGGCCGAGTGCTGATTTACATCAGCAAAGACAAAGAAGAAATTCCTCTGACAATTCTCGGCGAAGGTGAAATCTTTGGCGAGATGGCTTTGATCGACAATCAAAACCGCTCTGCCTCCGTGCGCGCGTTGGAAGATGTTCGTTTAGCTATCGTCACGAAACAGCAAGTTCTTGAACGTGTCTCTACCGCCGATAAAGTCGTGCAACTTTTGATGCGTGTTCTTTTAAAACGTTTGCGCCGTAAAAACATCAACACCCCCGGCGGCACAAAGATCGCTGACGTGGAGTTCGACAACTCCGGCGCCGGAGACGACGGAACGCAAAGCGCTTTAGATCAGATCAAACTTGAAAATCAGATCTTTCAAGCGTTTCAGAATAAAGAATTCGAATTGTTTTACCAGCCGATCGTGAATTTAAAGACCAAACAAATCACAGGCTGCGAAGCTTTATTGCGCTGGAACAGCCCCTTACACGGCTTGGTATCCCCGAATCTTTTTATCGACGTGATTGAAAACTCCTCGATGGTCATTCCTATTGGTCACTGGATTATCAATCAGGCTTTAAAAGATTTGCGCACGATTCAAGATCAATTGCGTTTGAATAAAAAAGATAAAATGGCTGACGACTTCATGATGAGTATCAATATTTCGGGCCGTCAGTTTACGCACTCTGATTTCGTAAACAATCTGGAAGACCTGCGCGAAAAGCACGATCTGCAAACTAAAAACATCAAACTTGAAATGACCGAAAGAATCATGATGGATGGTGCGATTGCTTTGGAGGCGTTAAACCAGTGTCGCAATCAAGGATATGCCATCTCTATCGATGACTTCGGAACGGGCTTTTCCAGTTTGCAGTATCTGACGCAAATGCCGATCAGCTTTTTGAAGATCGATCGCTCTTTCGTCATGAAAGTTTTAAACGATCCCAAATCCAAAGCGGTCGTCAGTTCGATCATCCACTTGGCGCACGCCATGGACATCGAGATCATCGCCGAGGGCATCGAAAATAACGAAGAATGCCTAGTTCTTGAAACCCTGGGCGCTCGTTTTGGCCAAGGCTATTTGTTCTCAAAGCCCGTCGACATGGGCCGATTCCTCAAGCTCATCTAGGAAAAAGGTACCTAGTACCTTTTCCCCATCCGCTTAATTTGTTTAATACCGTTTCATTTTGAGATACATGAAACTCAACCCGAGTTTCTTTCGAAGTCCTCAAGTAAGATTTTGCGTCGCCGATAAGTCTTATGTCTTAAGACATTCAACCAGCTTAAGATTTCAACTGGGGGTCACTTAATGGCTGACAAAAAATTCGAAAAACAAATCCCGAACAATGTTGTTTCTTTAGAGTCTGCTCGCTGCTGCGGGGAAGGCTGCAAAAAGAAATCAGAAAAGGCCGGCTTCTGTGCCGAGCACTTTGATTGGTTTAAGGCGGGTTTGATTACGAAAGATGGTATGAAGGCATCGGACTTCGACAAAAAGTACTATCATTACGTAGCTAAAAAAGCCGCTTAAGAAAGCACTTTAACTCCGTTAATAACAAAAGGCCGGCATTCCCCGGCCTTTTTCTTTTTAAAGTATTACTTTAGAAGTGCGCAAAGAGGGCCCCAAACACCAAGAGGCCGACAAAGAAAAACTTAAAGCTGATTGTGAACGCTTCGCGCATGGACATAACTTCTCTTCGGCCCCCGTCTTTGCTAACATGAGTCCAGCAAAAAGAGGATTCGTGTGAAAAAAGCTGCCTTGATCACCGGTGCCAGCAGCGGCATCGGAGCTGCCATCGCCATTGAATATTCCAAAAACGGTTATTTCGTGTACCTCATGGGACGCGACAAAGAACGTCTGCAGGAGGTTGCCTTGAAATGTCGCAGTGGTGCGACGTTGCTTTCTTGCGATATGACCGATGAAGCGGCCCTTAACAAACGGCTCGATGAAGTTCTCAGCATGAAGGTTCACCGCGTGGAAGTCGTGGTTAACAATGCCGGGATCTTTGAAAGACACACAACCGAAGAAGGCAGCGATGAAATCTGGCGCCGACAGTTTGAGATCAACATGATTGCTCCGCTGCGTGTGGCTCGCGCTTTCTTTCCTTATTTCAAACAGCACGGTGGCGGAAACATTGTGAATATCTCCTCCACTTTAGGCATGCGCCCGCAAGGCCCGACCTCAGCTTATTCAGCTGCGAAGGCTGCAATGATCAACTGGACCCAAAGCCTCGCTTTGGAAGGCGGTCCGTTTAATATCCGCGCGAACTGCGTTTGCCCGGGTTTGGTAGACACCCCGATTCATAGTTTTCATTCTCTTCCTAAAGAAGAAAAAGCTCAGGCCCTTGAAGGCATGAAGAACCTGCAACCGCTAGGACGCATCGGTGTCCCTGAAGATGTCGCACGCGCGGCTTACTTCTTGGGGTCAGACTTATCAAGCTGGATCACTGGCGCGATTCTTCCTGTCGACGGCGGGATCAACCTCAAATGATTCTGACTTTGGTGAGTTCTTTTAGCAGTGCGCATTTTTATTCTCAACCGCAGTGGGATGAGAAAAAAAATCTCGCAACCTTTGGCCGTTGTTATACGCAATACGGTCACGGGCATAATTATAAATTAGAGGTCGGTTTTCGTGTTGCTGCCGCAGAGCTTTCCGATAAAAAAGAAAGCTACCAAGAACTGCTTTACCGTCTGACAAGCATTCTGGATCATGAACATCTAAACTTTGTGATTCCCGAATTCAAAGAGCAAATTCCGACGACGGAAAATATCGCTCTCTATTTTTTGAACAAATTTAAGCTCCATGTTTCCGAGAAGGATCTTTCTTATCTCCGACTCTATGAAATGGACAATCTGTGGACGGAGATCCGCCTATGAGCGAAGACAAAGTACGTTTATCCAAACTGATGGCTGAAAAAGGCATTTGCTCGCGCCGTGAAGCTGACGAGTACATCGCGAAAGGCTTGGTCTTGGTCAATGGCGTGAAGGTCGATCAATTGGGAACCAAGGTCAGTCCGGACGTGAAGATCACACTCGAAGCGCAAGCCTTGAAACAGCAAAAACGTTTGGCGACAATTATTTTAAACAAACCTATTGGTTACGTGTCGGCGCAACCCGAGCCTCCTTATCAGCCGGCGATTAAGTTGATCACTCCAGAAAATCAATTCGGCACTTCGAAAACGAAATTGCGCCAGGAACATTTTCAAGGTCTTGCCGTGGCGGGGCGCCTGGATATCGACTCGCAAGGTCTTTTGCTTTTCACGCAAGACGGCCGTATCGCGAAGAAGATCATTGGTGAAGAATCCAAAGTCGAGAAAGAATACATCGTGCGCGTGCAAGGCGTTTTGCCTGACGAGAAATTGAAACTTCTTAATCACGGTTTATCTTTAGACGGCAAAGCCTTAAAACCCGCAAAAGTCGAATGGCTGAATAAAGACCAATTGCGCTTTGTTCTGCGCGAAGGAAAAAAACGTCAAATCCGCCGCATGTGCGAAGCCGTAGGACTCAAAGTCACTGGCCTTAAACGCGTGCGCATCGGCAAACTCCGCCTGGGCGACCTCCCCGAAGGAAAATGGCGCTTCCTCGAAGACGGCGAATCCCTCGACTAACAGGTGCCTGGCACCCTATCGGGGGATGAGGAAGTCTTGACGGAGGGTTTCGTAGTAAGCGATTTCTTCGTCGGTGAAGCCGGCTTTTTTGCGAAGATCGTGGTTGAGCGGCTCGATGCGCTTGGGAAGACGGCTTCTTAAAGAGTTCATGCGCTCTGGGAAGTCTTGTGCGGGATCGATTTTTTCGTCGCGGCAGATGTGGCGATACCAGCGCGAACCGAAGTCGACGTGACCGATTTCTTCAAAGTTGATTTGTTTCACGATTTTTTGAATCGTTTGTTTGCCAGCGGTTCCTTCCAAGCGACGGATTAAAGTGTCGCCGGCATCAAGCCCACTGCCCTCAAGATAACGATGCACGATCAAGATACGATCCAACAAAGAATCTTCCTTATCGACCGCGCGCCATAAAGCCGCATGCACCGGCCAGTCTCCCCACTTAAATCCTAAGGACTCGATTCCCTCCAGACACATACGCAAGTGCTGGGCTTCGGAAACCGTCACAGCCAGAAGTTCTTCTTTAAAGCCTTGAGGTGCATCGGGATACTCAACCAGCGTTCTGACCCCTAACTCCATCGCTTGCAGTTCAATGCTAGCCAAATCGTGCAGCATGCGCGCCTGCCCCTCGATGGTGGAGAATCCTTTTTTCGGAGGGTGGAGCTTGGGATGCAAAATGAGGACATCGCGAGCGGGCTCTTCTGGAACCAGCTCCCAAGGAGTGCTCAGTTTTAGAGCGGCCTCACAGGACTTTTCGATGTTTTCGATCTTTTCCCAGACATCCGGGACTGAAAAAGTGAACATACGGTCTTTTACATCCCGCTCCTATTCTTGCCAATTATTTCCTCATTTGGTGCAATAGCGGTGGCGCAGCATTTATTAATTTCACTGTGCTATGGAGATATATGGGAAAATCATGGAAAAACGCCGGAAAAGTAGAAAAGGCCCAACAAAAGGGTCAAATATTCACAAAACTTGCGCGCGAGATTGCAGTCGCTGCGAAAGCCGGTGGTCCTGATCCCGCAGCCAATGCTCGTCTCCGCCTTGCTATCGATGCCGCCAAAAAAGTTTCCTGCCCGAATGATACGATCGAACGCGCGATTAAAAAAGGCGCGGGTCTTTTGGATGACGGAAAAATTATCGAAGAGATCACTTATGAAGGTTACGGTCCGCATGGCGTGGGCGTGATCGTTGAATGCCAAACGGACAACAAACACAGAACTGCCCCTGACATGCGCCATGCTTTCAAATCGCATGAAGGCAATATGGGCGAGGTCGGTTCTGTGGCATGGATGTTTGATCGCGTGGGCCTTATTGAAGGCACAAAAGAAGGTACTTTCGATCCAGATGAAGAAGCGATCGAAGCCGGGGCGAACGAAGTTTACGTGGATGAAGGAACTTACGAGTTCTACACAAATGCGGAAGATCTTGATGCTGTTCGTGAAGCTCTCACGAAACGTGGTTGGAAAATCACCAAGGGTGAGCTTTCTTATAAAGCGAAAAACATCACAGAACTGAGTGACGAGCAAAGAAAAGAAGTTGAGGAATTTTTGAACTACCTCGACGATATGGACGACACTCATCGCGTTCACGCAACGATTTAATCACATAGTCCAGCGTTAAATAACACATCCGTTCTGAAGTCAGGCGGATGTGTTAAAATAAGGCTAGTTCGGGTTATTAACTCTCTTACAAGGGAGGCAGTTATGAGACTCGCTCTACTAGCTCTTGCACTCCTTGTAATTCCTCATTTCACAAATGGCTCCCCTACAACGAACCAACAGGTTAACGGGACTCCTTACGATGCTCAGAACCTCGTTGAGCGTGAGGAAATGCGGGAAGAAATGCTGAGCGAAGATGAATCTCTGCGAAGAGATCCCGCAAGCGTTCAGCAAAATCCTTCGTTGTTAGCGTGCCCACCTGCTCGACCTCAATCCGATGAGTGGACTGATATGGCCCAACTCGATACGGAAGCGCACAGCACAGAATGTCCAGCCTCTGGAGCAATTCAACAAATGCCCGATCAGAATGAGCAAGTTCCTGAGGAATCCACGGAGTTAAAATAAAAAAGGGAGCTCACGCTCCCTTTTTTACTAGGTGTAGATTCAGACTTTAAAACTTAAGCGGATTACTTATTAAGAGCGTCGACGATGTAAGAGATGTTCGTGACATCTTCGCCGCGGCAACCGTCGTTAGAGCATTTGTTGCTTGTTGTGCATTGTCTTGCTCTGTCGTAAGTGAAGTCTTGAGCGCCACGCACAAGAATACCTACAACTTCGTGAGTCTCGGCATTGAAAACCGCAGAACCGGAGTTACCGCCATAAGTGTCCAAGTTCGTTTGGAAGTAACCTTTTTGTTGAGCACGCACGTTGGCGCCATCAGCTACTTTCGTCGGCAATCCTGAGGGGTGACCGACAACGTAGATCGCATCACCCGGTTGCACAGGCGTTTTTTGCAAAGACAAAATGCGGTGACCGCGCACAGGTCTATCCAAACGCACAAGAGCGTAGTCTTGTTGGCCCGTAAATTCACGCGCGACGATTTCTTTACAGTTGTATACTTCGCTTGCAGGAACTGTCTCGGGACCGGATTTAGCGCTGTTCATTTTGAAACCGAAAACGAAAGCGTATTTTGAACAATCAGAATTACTTACGCAGTGACCGGCCGTTGCGATCAAATCATCACCCACAAGTGAGCCTGAACAGTTTGCCGCCGTCGGTTGATCGAAGAAAGGTTCGTCAGAGCAAAGATTCATATCAACACCGTATTGAGACGAGTTGATTTTCACAAGTCCGCCGGCTTGAGTAGAAAGATCTCTTGTCGGGATCAATGCCACTGTCGAATCCGCGATTTCACGAATGTCGGCGCGAGGCACTTCATAAACGTCGCGACGATTGTCTTCTCCGTAAATAACTTTGGGTGTGATGTTAACAAATCCAACTGAAAACGTTGCTGCTACTGCGACACTGACGGCCGCTACGAATGAATTCCTTTTCACTTTTTCCCCTCTGAATGTTCATCCTGAACATTCCCCTCATAAAAAGTTTGTGGGGATCGTGAATGAAAAACAAACTATTTTTTTGTTTTCAAAAGATAATCGAAGGCAGTCGCGTAGAGTTTGATTTGCTTAAGCATCGAATGCAAGCCGTTGGCCCGGCTCGGAGAAAGGTTTCCTTCGAAGCCCAAAGCTTTCAAAAACTCTGGCGGTGTCGAGAGAATTTCATTCGGAGTTGCACCTGAATACACATACAAAAGAAGACCCACAAGACCCTTCACGATGAGGGCGTCGCTATCACCTTGCAGCTGCATCTGACCTTGGTCATTGAGATTCGCAGAGAGCCAGACTTGCGACTGGCAACCCTTCACGGCGTTCTGCTCTGTCTTCAAATTTTCCGGCATTTCCGGAAGAGCTTTACCCATCTCGATGATTTTTTTATAGCGATCTTCCCACTGTGCAAGAGCGGAGAAATCGTGAATCACTTTGTTCTGTCTTTCTTGGATGCTGAGCATTTCTTAAATCACTTTCAGATTCGGTAAGATGGTGAAGATATCTTCCTCGAGAGCTTGTCCTTGTTCGCCAAGCATTTCGTGAAAAGATTTTTTATCAAGATTCGCGATCACATCGAAGCATTTTTTATAAAAACCTTCTTGATCGTCATAGTAACCATTCCAAAGTTCTTTGGCTTTCGCCTCTGGCAGAACCCAGGATTTCTTTTCCGCAGCGGTTCCTTCAAAGCGGTTGTGATAATCCAACAACGTCATGATTTGGCGCGGAGAGAAATCCAACATCACAAGCGCTTCTTCAAGCAGTGCGAGTTCCACATACCAAAGATAGCTGCTCAATTTTTCCCAGAACTTCAATCCCGGTTTGCCGTAAGAGCTTTTACAGAAAAACGTCGTGCATACGACACCGCGATTGCGCCACACATTGCAGTTCTGTTTTTCTTTATTGTAGTAAGGGCAGAGCCAATCTTCCCTCTGCCCGAATTCGTTTTCTGTACGATGATTGAACTCCACTTGATAGCGAACCGGTGCGACCATGCCAATGGGAAGTGCGTATTCGCGACGTTCAATTTTATCGCGAAAAATACGGTGCGCCTCGGTTGAAGACGTTTCGTTGAAAAGAGCCCCCACCATGTAATTTGGAAGAAACGGATGAAACGTGCAGCATTTCAAATCTTCGCGGTAGTGCACTTTTCCTTTGTGTCGTGGGCGAGACATCGCGCACGTATCACAAGTCGCCTTCTTTTCTTCCGGAGAGAAATCAAGAATCTCTCGCGGAAGGAGATTTTCATAAACACGAGGTAACTGGTACTTTAAAATCATAGAATACTTTGCGGCTGACAACGATCTGCCAAACGCGCTTTGAACATCTCAAGAATTTCAAAACGCGGAAGACTTGCGTCCCACTTCCAAACGAAGTTACGGCAGTTCATAAAATAAGGGAATGCCACTTCCCCTTTCGCTCCGTGGGATTTCTGCATAAGAATTTTCGGAGCCAATTCGTGCATCAAACTTTGCAGAGAAGAAAAAGTCAGAAAGCGCTTTTCTTCCAGATCCAAGGCTACTTCAATAGGAGTGACAAAGCCAACTTGACCGTCGTGAAGTCGGGCTCCCCACTCTACGAAAGAGTTGCGGGAATATACAATGCGAATAAACTGCGTAAACTCGACGCCGGGATTTTCATCGGCGATGGCCTTGTAAATATCAGCGTCCTGCTCGCCGTTATCGCCGATAAGAATGACTTTTTGTGGTTTGATTTCGGCGATAAGACCGCGCAGGGTTTTTAATTTATGAACGTCGCTATCGTAATTCGTGCGCGGAATATAGCGGCCTTCAGGAAAGTTCCCGTTTTTTAAGAAGCGACGGTGCGTGCCGCCCATGAACCACTCAGGAGCTTTTGAAAGATACACGACATGAATATCAGGCTGGTCGCGCTTCAGAAGATGATAGAGCTCGCTCATACCCATGAAGCGGCTTTCATCATCAAAGGCATAACGAGCCGCTTCGGCCAGATCCTTCACATTGGCAAGCTTGATCGTGTCATCCACATCACTCACAAAAAGAGTCTGCGCCGACGCTCCCAGAGACCAAAGAAACAGAAATAATGCGATACCGTTTTTCATAAAAAAGCCCTCGCTTCGAGGGCTTCTATAGCACAAACATCCGGTCTATTCAGGTGCTTTTGAATATTATTTATATGCCATCTGCTTCATATACCATCACGAAGCGCTCGGGCGTGGCCTCAATACCAAAAGTGTTGGCTTCGTCACGGAACGTGAAGCGGCCATTTTGCGAATGGAACTGCTCAAAAAGCGCCTTGGCCTGCTCTCCACGCACGTCAAAACGCGCTTTCCCCGGAGCAATACGCCCGAATGAGGACTGATGTATGTAAATGGAACATTGGTAATTGTTCTCACCTTTACGCGCACAAATGAAATTCAAAACCTTTTGTGGAGCCTCCAGAGTTTTACCTCTACCGAGCATGGAATCCTGCTCAGGGCGGTCCATAGCATCAAAAAGAATCTGCGGAGAGCTGTCGTTTGAGCCATCATAGGCGACAGAGGCGATATTCACCATAAACTGCATTCCTGTGAACTGGCCGCGAGTGATCGCTTGAGCTTGCGAAACAGAAAAAAGAGCCAAGAGTGTAAGTAGAATTAATCTCATTTAAAACGTCCTTGTTGAGTTCATTTTCGAGCTTAGCCACTGTCTAAAACATATTCAACCGCATTCCCGGAGCTGTCACTTCCCGGCACCCTCGCCCCGCTCTAGAGTTGACCCAATTTGAGACTGTTTTCCCTCGTTATTTCCAGTAGTTACAAGCGCGGGCGAGGGTCCCAGTTGAGGGAGGTTGGCCTGCCCCTTGCTCCTCTTAAAAAACAAAGATTGAAACCTGAACAAGGGGGAACTTATGAAAACACTAATGATGATCGCAGTGATGGCCTTCTCATGCAGCTCTTTCGCATGGGTGAGCAAAGATGCGGGAAGCAAAGAGTACACATTTAAATACAAACTCTCGGGGCAGTCTCTCGAGATCAAGAAACAAGCCGGAAGCTATGAAGAAGCCTATGAAATGGCGGCTCAACAGTGCTTTAATTTCTATAAAGGACCTGGAAAAGTCTCTGAGGATAAAGGCCTCGATATTATCGACGTCTGCGCGAATCCAAGATCCTAGTCTTTTGACAAGTAGCATAAGTTCCTTGATTCAATCTTCCCCAAAACACCGCTCCTGGCTTATATTAAAGAACGCAATCTAAGGAGCGGTTTTAAAAATGGGAATTCTCAAATCCATCGGTGACTTTTTGTTCGGCAAAGACCCAGATATTTTCGACGAAAAAGGAAATGTCTCCCACAAACTTCCTAAAAAGAAATGGGAAGCTTGGCACAATCGCACAAAAACAGATCCTCAATACAACTGGCGCAATCATACTGGTATCACGGGCGCTTCTAAAAAGAAGAACAACAACCAGTCTCACTAAGATTTAAAGGCGGAGCTTTTAAGTTCCGCCAATCTTGTACTTGGACTTCAACGAAGCAATCAGCTCTTGAGGTTCTCCACTCAAAGTCTTCACGAAAAAGATATCGTCCACCTGACGGCCCCACGTATGCACGCGCGCAGATTTAACACTGACGCCGGCATCACTTAATGATCTCGCGGCCGAAGCCAAAAGACCCGCCTGATCGGGACCTTTAAAGCTGATCACCCATTCTTTATCGTCAGCACTGACAAGTTGAATACTATCAAAGCGCACATCAGGAACTGGTTTCGTTCCTAGCTGTGAATTTTCCAAGAGCTTGGCAATCTGGGGAATACTCTTGGACGTTGTCACTTGAAACCAATCGTACACGCCTACTTTCGGAATGGTGTGAATAGCGGCGTGACGAATTCCCAAGCCGAGAGAATAAAGCTGACCCACATAATCACTCAGAAGACCCTTGCGATCTCTTTTTTCGTGGAAGCGAATCCAGATTTCACCTTTACGAGTTTTATAAACCCATGGCTTTAACGACGTCTCGGTGGATTCTGCTTTCTTTAGATCGTCGACAAGATCTTTGATCGCCAGACTGTCCAGCAAAACAGGTCCCAATTCTTCGACAAGTTCAGGAGCGATTTTTAATTTTTTGCGCGCTCCCCATCTTTGGAAGTCAAAATAATCCTGCACTTTCTTCGACTGCAGGCTGAGTACTAATTCTTTAAGAAGCTTTGCTTTCCATTCGTTCCACGCCTCAGGATTTGTCGCGCGAATATCAATCGCTGTAAAAAGAGCCAGACGCAAAAGTCGCGCGCCTTCAATTCCTTTTTCGCGAAGCTCGTTCCACACTTTCGGATCTTTAGGATTTTTTCTAAAAGCGGCTTGGGAAAGCTCGAGATGGTTTTTCACCATCCACTTTACTTCCTCCGTAAATCCTTTGGCAAAACCGTACTTGCGGAAATCCCGCTCGACGATCTGTTCACCTAAATCAGAATGATGGTCGCCGGATTCTAAACCCTTTGCCAGATCGTGATACAAACATGCCCAAGACAGAATCCGCCAGTCTTCAGGGCTGAGCTCTTTGTGAATAAATTGCAGAGGCCCCAACTCGCGAGGCTTTTGATAAATGCGTTTTACTTCGCGACACGCTTGCATGATGTGTGAATCAGCGGTGAAGCGATGATATTGATCGTGCTGTACGTAACCCACCAAGCGACGGACTTCAGGAACCAGTTTGTCGATCAAACGCGAGCGAAAAACGCTCACCAGAAATTCATCGGCGGCTTTCACCGAAAGAACCTGCTCCAGAGCTTTTCCGCGCCGACGCGCCGATGTTTTTTCCGCCTTGTCTGGAAGAAGCGCATCAAGATTTTCACGGACTTTCTTTTGCACAAGTACGCTGGGATTTTTATGTAACACAGACACAAGATCGTCGGACTTGGAAAATTCCAGCTGTTCGATCTGCTTAAGTTCTTTATCCGAAGCCTCAGCAACTTCGACAATCCAGTCGGAGTAAAAATGCACGCGGGAAAGACCGCGCTGAAGATCGCGCATAAAATCTTTGTTCGATTTAAATCCCATCCAGCGCGCAATATCGAATTGCACAGCATTGGAGAGAATATCTCCATGACCTTCCAAATGCAGCTTCTGACGAATATTCAAAAGGTAACTGCGGTAATAACGAAGAACATTTAGCGCATGACCAGGATGAGTGAATTTTTCCGCAAAGAGTTCATAAATCTGAAGACCTTGCTCAAGATCCCGTAAGCCACCGGGTCCGAATTTTATATTCGGCTCCAGATAATTTGTGATGGAGTCAAATCTCTCGGCGCGTTTTTTTCGTTCTTCCTTAACGGCTTTGAGTAAAATACGGCGGTAGTGTTTCTTTTTACTCCAGATGGCTTTCTGTTGTTCAAAAAGTTTCTGGGCCGCTTCGGGCGTCCACGGACGTCCTTTGAGTAAAGATAAAATATCGAAAGCTTCGACGTTCTCGGTCCAGTCTTGCGGATTCTGCGGCATCCGATAGCGCAGCTTAAGACCTTGCTCTTGCATACGATGAACGAAACTTTTTACTTTTTCTTCATCACCGCAGAACAAAAGATCAATGTCGGATTTCGGCGAGAGCTCGCCACGCGCCCAAGAGCCAAGAATTACCGGATGACAGTCTTTCCATTCCGGGGAGGTTTTAAAACTCTCTTCTAAACGCATTCCAAGCCATGCGGAGAAATTCTCGCTTGAAAAACAAAACACCTGACGAACATCTCCGTCAGGTGTCATCAGAGGCGGCGTTAAGACTTCTTTCGCTTGTTCCCATTGTTCCGAGGAAAGAAAACCTTTTTTTGCCATGATCGTTTACACTTCCTGCGCGGAACGAGCGACGATCTCTTTCCATTTCGCGATTTGGTTCATGGCATCGAGTGGACTCATTTGCATCAATGGATATTTCTCCACTTCCGCCATCAAACTCTTAATGTCTTCAGGAACTTCTTTAACCAAGACCTCAGACGGAGCTTCCACTACTGCGACGTCAGATCCCAATGAATCCAACAAAGATAGCTGACTGCTTGCTTGAACGCGACGGGATTCAATATCACGTAAAAGACTTTTCGCGCGTTTTGTGACGGAAGCAGGTAAGCCCGCAAGCTCCGCCACTTGCACCCCGTAGGATTTAAGAGCAGGACCTTTCACCAAAGTGTGCAGGAAACGAATCTCGCCGTTTCTTTCTGCCACGGTCATGTGGGCATTGACGATTTGCCCGAAGCTTTGATCCAGGCTTGTCAGCTCATGGTAGTGTGTCGCAAAGAACGTCAACGCTTTCACTTCGCTTAAAAGATGTTCAAGAATGGATTGCGCCAAACACATTCCGTCGAAGGTGCTGGTGCCGCGCCCTACTTCATCAAGAATAACCAAAGAGTCTTTTGTCGCGTTTTTCAACATCGCAGAGGTCTCTGTCATTTCCACCATGAAAGTAGAAAGACCTTCTGACAACTGATCGCTTGCACCAATACGCGTGAAGATCGCATCAAAAATCGGCAATTGCGCTTCATCCGCAGGCACGAAGGATCCCATTTGCGCCAAGATCGCCATCAAAGCCACTTGTCGCATCAATGTCGACTTACCGGCCATATTCGGGCCCGTCAAAAGCAAACAGGAATGCGGGCGAAGTTCGATATCGTTTGCCACGAAGTTTTTCTTCACCGTTTGTTCAACAACCGGGTGACGGCTGGCTTTTAATTTCAAAGAGCCATCTTGAGTGAATTGAGGGCGCACGTATTTTTCTTCAAGACTAAGCCATGCGAGTCCCGCAACAACGTCGACTTCAGAACACTCATGCGCCAAAGCCAACAACGCTGGACATTGCGCGAGAATCTCTTTACGAAGAGCTTCAAAAAATTCAAATTCCAGATCCGCACGCTTCGTGTTGGCGCTTAAGACTTTTCTTTCCAGCTCGACCAACTCGTCCGTGCAGTAGCGTTCCGCATTCGTCAAAGTTTGTTTTCTTTGATAGTGCGCCGGCGCTTTGTCTTTATGCGTATTCGTGATTTCGATGTAGTATCCGAAAACGTTGTTATAGCGGATCTTAAGACTGGAGATGCCCGTCTTTTCTTTCTCTTCCGCTTCCATACGCGCGACAAGAGTCTGTGAATGCGTAGAAAGTTCAATCAATTCATCGAGCTCAGCAGAAACGCCCTGACGAATCAAGTAACCCTGTTTCGTCGCCAACGGCGGATCTTCAACAAGAGTGCGCTCGATTTTATAAGCCAACCCGCGCAGAGATTCAAAATTGGCGCTGCCGCCAGTTGCATGTACAAGAACTTCCAGTGCGCTGATTCCGGCATGAACGCTGCCCGCCAACGCCAACAAGTCGCGCCCGTTGCATTGCGGTTGCGAGATCTTTCCAAGACGTCTTTCGATGTCGCCCATTTGGCCCAGGATTTGGCGCACGCGTTTCAATTCAACAACGTGGCTGCGCCAGAACTCAACAGAGTTTAAACGCGCTTCGATCGCTTTAGAATCACGCAACGGAAAGCTCAGCCATTGACGAATCAAACGGCTGCCCGCCGAGGTCTGCGTGCGATTGATCGCATGGAAAAGACTGCCTAAGCCTTCGCCTTTATAAGTAGAAAAGATTTCCAAGTGACGAAGTGTCGTTCCAGAAATCTCAAGACGATGCTCAAGGTCTCTTTCGACAAATGGAGACAAGGTCGCAAGAGATTCTTCACCAGAAAGATTTTTTACGTACGACACAAGTCTTGCCGCGGAAAGAGGCGCCGTGTTTTTTAGAAGCGGATGAAGAGCATCGGCCACTTCTTCGTGATGGCTGATCAAAACGCCTTCAAAACCTTGCAGCAAAGCCTCGTCGTCTTTCGAGATCACAATCTCTGCGACAGGCAGGATTTGGATCAAACGCAAAAGATCCGATGTCTTTTTTGATTTCAGATAAAAGGCTTCGCCGGTTGTCGTATCAAGAAAGCTGACGGAGTCCGTATCCAAACTCACTAGATAGTGCGGCTTCGTGCCGTCCAATGTGTCGGAGTCATAAACCATTCCGGGAGTCAGAACGCGCGTCACGCCTCTTTTAACGATCCCTTTCGCCATCTTGGGATCCTCAAGCTGATCACAAATCGCGACCTTAAAACCGGCAGCAAGAAGTTTATTGATAGGACCTGCGATTGAATGGTGAGGCACACCACACATCGGCGTTTCATCTTGTGATTTTTTATTTCTTTGCGTGAGAGCGATCCCCAAAACCGGAGCCGCTTTCACCGCATCGTCAAAGAACATTTCAAAGAAATCCCCCATACGGAAAAGGAGGATTTTATCTTGATGAACGGACTTAATGTCCCAGAACTGTTTCATGAGTGGCGTGAGATTCGACATAGGCAAAAAAAGTAGCTAAGCCGACCCGCCAATTCACTCAAAAACGCTACGCATCAAGAGCGCTATCTTAAGATAAAGCGCTCATCAGTTTGCCATAGATGCCATCGAAGCCGCCATTGCTCATAATCAGAATGACATCGCCTCTTTTTGCACGCGATTTAAGCGCAGAAACGATCTGATCTGCAGAGTCAAAATCTTCCGCCTTGACACCGGATGTGTGCAAATCGGCGACTAACTCGTGAGAAGAAAAACGATTTTCTTCGTCAATTTTCGATTGGTCAAAAGCCTTCGCCAAAAGAACTTCGTGAGATCCTTTAAACGCCTCCACATAGTCTTTTTGGAAAACCTTACGACGAGAGGTCGCACTTCTTGGCTCAAACACCGAGAACACTTTGCGGCCGGGATATTTCTTTTGAATGCCCTTCACTGTTTCACGCACTGCTGTTGGATGATGCGCGAAATCCTCGATCACCAGAATGCCGTTAGGCTCGCCGAGGATTTCCTGACGGCGTTTCACTCCTTCAAAAGACTCCATCGCGATTTGAATACGATTTTCAGAGAAACCTAAAACTTTCGACATCGCCACAACAGCCGTTGCATTGAGAATGTTGTAATCGCCTGTGATCTGCATGGAGTAAGGACCCAAGATCTCACCGCGATGATGAACTTCAAAACCCACACCTTTTTCATTCTGGAAAAGCACTTTCGCCTTGAAGTCCGCGTCCTTATTAAAACCATACGTGAAAGAATTTTTGCATTTTGCCAGAGCACGAAGTTCCATCACGTTCGCGTCTTCCGCGCACGCAAGCAAGGTTCCTTCCTCCGGAATCAACTTCATCAAACGCGCGAAAGAATCTTTCACCGCCTGCAAATCTTTATAGATGTCGGCGTGATCGAATTCAACCGACGTCAAGATCACATGTTTTGGTCGGTAGTGAACAAACTTGGGAACTTTGTCGAAGAAAGCCGTGTCGTACTCATCCCCTTCGATAACAAAGAAATTTCCCTCTGGATTTTTGAAAGATTGCGAGAAGTTTTTGGGGATTCCACCGATAAGAAAGCCTGGTTTCACGCCCGCATTTTCCGCCACCCATGACATCATGGACGTCGTCGTTGTTTTTCCGTGCGTTCCTGAAATCACAACGCTTTCCCGCGAGCCGATAATGAATTCACCCATTGCTTTTGGCAAAGATGTGTAAGGAATGCCCAGCTTCATCAGCTCTTGCGCTTCTTCATTATTTGCAGAGATCACATTTCCCACGATAACAAAGTCCGGCTGTGGATGCAGATTCTCTGCCTTGTATCCTTTCATGATAGCAATACCTAGGCTTTCAAGCTGCGTTGACATCGGAGGATAAGGGTTCAAATCACTGCCCGTGATTTTATACCCGCGGTCTTTTAAAAGTCCCGCAAGAGAGGCCATCGCCGTTCCACAAATACCCATCAAATGAATGTGGCTTCCTGCTTTTAAATTCATTTACTACTCCAGTTCCGCGCCTGCGGCGCTCCACTTTGTGGGCTCCCGCCCGTTCTGTGGGTTCCCGCCCTAAACTCCGCTACGGCGATAATTTTCGACAATCCAATTATGTATGTCAGGACGTAATTTTCCAAAGGCTTTGTTGTCTGATCCATAGAGTACTCTGTTTGAAAGGATCAAGACACTCATATCCATCTTTGGATCGTACCAAATCGACGTTCCGGTAAATCCTGTATGACCAATAGAATCCAAAGAGAAGTAACTTCCGCAACTCGCCGAACCCGGAGTCGGCATCATATAGCCCATCGCCCAATCGCCTTTTCCCTCGGGAAGCGCGCGTTTCGCGAATAGCTGAGCCGTCTTTTGTCGAATAGAATAACGAGCAATACCCATCAATTGCGAACGCAAATGCAACGAGAACCAACCGATATCGTCGATACTGCCAAAGAGTCCGGCGTGAGTGGAAACCCCACCCAAAGACCAGCAGTTCAAATCATGAACTTCGCCTTGGATCAGCTTTTTACGCACGGGACATTCTTCGGTCGGAGCAAACAACTGCGCTCTTGTCGTGAATTGATTATCGGGATGGAACTCCAAAGTTGTTCCAAGATAGAACTTGTTCTTTGTATCTTCCCAAACATCCAAAAGAGGTTTGTCGAAAATCTTTTCCAGAACAAAACCCAAAACCAGAAAGCCAACATCAGAGTAGACAGCTGTTTCTTGTTTTTCGATCTTAAGACTTTTTAAAATATCACGCAGCTGTTCACGGCGTTTTTCTGTCGGCAACTGCATATTAATCTCTTGATAAAGCGGCAGCCACCAAGCAAGGCCTGAGCTGTGCGTAAGAAGCTCAGTGACTTTCGTTTCTTTGTGCGGGAACCAAGAAAGAAGATCCGCCACCTTCGTCTCGAAATTCCATTTTCCCAACTCATAAGCATACATCATCGCTTGTGTTGTGAAGATCACTTTCGTCAAGCTTGCAAGGTCATAGTACGCGTAAGTATTCCCCACAGCGACGTCACAAATAATACGCCCGCCTTGATAAGCCCGCACCATCACTCCGGGAGTCGTATCGCGAATACGTTCTTCCAGTTGCTTCATTAAATTTTTCTCTAAGACTGAAAACTTCATTTTTACTTACCTCCACCCGTCTTGATGACGAGACGAGCTTTGCCGTTTTCCGCATTCAAAACACAAGGCGTGTTGAATGGAACAGGCCTTTGCACCATCGCATGCCCTGCCTCCAAACCTTGGAACAGCGGAATGTCGAGATCTTGCGCCCAACGTTTAAATACCAGTTTAAAATTATTCTTTCCTGTCGCAGGCTCTTCCCCGCCAAGGAAATCGCCAAGAATAAGACCATGACATTGTTTGAAAAGTCCCGCCTGACGGAATTGTTCAAACATTCTATCAATGCGATAACCGCGTTCGCCTAAATCTTCCACAAACAAAAGAGATTTTTTCGTCTCAAGCTGCCAAGGTGTTCCCAGAGTGCTTTGCAAAACCGTGAGATTCCCACCGACAACTTTTGATTTCAGATTGCGCACTTTACGTGCCGCCTCGTTAAGCGGCTTTAACTTTTTAAACTCAATTTCATTCGTTCTTCCGAAAAGAATGTCATGCAGTTCTTTTTCATGTTTCGGAGAAACAAGATTTCTTCCCAGACGATCCAATAACGGACCGTGCAACGTCGACCAACCCCACTCCTGAATGAAAAAAGTGTGCAAAGAGCTGATATCGCTGATTCCAATCAACAACTTGGGCTCTTTGGGTTTTTTAAGTTTTGCGAGCATAGGAAGCAGACGATTGCTGCCGTAACCGCCGCGCAAACACCAAATCACACGAGAATCCTTGGATTCAATCGCCGCCTTCAAAAAAGCAAAACGCTGTTCGTCCTCGTGCGCATGCAAAAAATGCGGCTTGATAAGTCCCTTTGGAATACGCGCTTGCAAGTTCCATTTTTTCAGAAACTCGCGCGCACCCTCAACTTCGTGAGGCTGCGACGGGTACCCTGGCGCCACCACGTCGATAATGTCATTCTCTTTAAAAAACTTCCATTGCGCCATTTTTACTAAACTCTCTTAATCACGTCTTTGATTGCTTTTTTATGTTTTTTACCTGTGAAGATCTCGTCGATCTCTTTGGGCTTTAAAAGCTCACGAACAGTGTCGTCAACAAGCAGCTTGTCTTTCAAATGTTCGCCATAACCCAAAGAGTGACAAAGACGTTGAACAAGTGCGTAGGCCTCTTCGCGGATCATGCCTTTTTGCACCAACGCCAAAAGAACGTGCGAGCTGAAAATCTGTCCTTGTGAACTGTCGATATTTTCCAGCATGCGTTTTTTATTTACGTCCAGACCATCAAGCAAGATGCTCATACGGTTTAATGCGTAGTCAGCCACGATGAAAGCATCCGGGAATACCACACGCTCGACAGAGGAGTGACTGATATCGCGTTCGTGCCACAGCGCCACGTTTTCAAGCCCGGCGAGAGCGTAACCGCGTAACAAACGGGAAAGGCCCGTGATATTCTCCGCACTGATCGGATTCTTTTTGTGTGGCATCGCGGAAGAACCTTTTTGCCCTTTGGTGAAACCTTCCGTGACCTCAGCCACATCGCTGCGCTGAAGGTGACGCAGCTCAACCGCCAGGCGCTCAAGTCCCGTTCCCAACATTGCCAACGCCAAAAGCATTTCGGCGTGACGATCGCGCGGAATCACCTGCGTTGCGATCGTCTCTGGCTTGAGCTTTAATTTTTTCGCAACAGCCGTTTCTACTTTCACGGATTGAGAAGAATAAGTTCCCACCGCTCCGCTCAACTTGCAGATCATCATATTGTCGAGCGCGGCTTTAACGCGTTTTTTATTGCGTTCTGTTTCGGCCAGGAAGCCCGCCATTTTAAAACCGAACGTCGTCGGCTCGGCAAACATTCCATGCGTGCGTCCCGCACAAAGCGTCTCCGCATGTTTATTCACCAGACCTTGCAAAGATTTTTCAAGAGCGTCGATGGATTTCATCAGAACAATGCCTGCTTCGCGGACTTGCAAGCTGAACGCCGTATCCAAGACATCTGAAGAAGTCAGACCATAATGAATGAACTTTCCTTGAGGACCGACATTTTCCGCAAGATTGCTCACAAACGCAATAACATCATGTTTGGTTTCTTTTTCAATTTCCGAAATACGCTTGACGTTGAAGCGCGCTTTTTGTCTGATCGCTTTCGCCGCCGTTTTGGGAATGATCCCCATCTGCGCTTGAACTTCCGCCACCGCGATTTCTACTTCCATCATTTTTCCGAATCGTTGATCTGAGTGCCACAAAAGGCCCATCTCAGGTCGAGTGTATCTTTCGATCACGTGGCTTGTTCCTTTCTTTTCTCTTTTTGTTCACGCAGGAGTTTCTCTTTCCACCACTGCACGATGCTCGCTTGAATCGATTCGTGCTGTTCAAAGTAAGATCCCCACGAGTAATGCGGCCACACTTCAGGACCATCGAGGTGCAAGTTGCTAAAAAGAACTTTCCCCCGGCGTGACGTCTGCTTTTCCCCAAACACCGGGAAACGCGAAGCTCCCAGTTGAGCGTAAGTGTAATAATATTCTTGCGGGAAGCTCAGCACTTGCGGATCGCAAAGAGACATTCTTTCTGCGAGATGTTTATTCATACGCAGACTGCGTGTCGTGAGATATTCCTTGTTAAAACGCTGCACGGTCGGAATTCTCATCCACACATCGAATTGATCCGCCAAAGTCGTTCTTTGTAGGATCATCATGTTTTCATGAGTCCATGGCGAATCCAAATCCGCCATTACTACCGTATGCAGCGGCAAATGATCTCTTTCAAAACATTGCTGTAAACCCAGACGATAACGGACCCAGCACCATTCCGGCTCGAGAGGTCCTTCCGGGAAAAAGTATTTTCCCAGGCGTTCATTGAGATAATACGTTTCCTCACTGCTCAACATCCACACGATCTGCTCAAGACGGAAGAGACCTTGTTTTTCTCCAGCAAGCTCAAGGCCCGTGATCGACTTTCCTCCACCGAAGGAAACGTCGACGATCTGCTGAGGACGAAGAACTTCAACACCTTTTGTTGCCAACCACTCGAGTGATTTTTCCAAACCATTGCGAGTCGCGCGACGAACAAGATAAGAAGAAAAAAGCGGCAGCGAAGCCCCGACGTGAGCTGCTTGCGCATTCGCTTTGTAAGTCGTTCCCGCCCACTGATGCCCCAAGTGCAGCAACCAACTTTTTTCAAAATTAAAAGCATCGAGATTTTTGTAAAGAGTTTTTGCCGCTTTGCCGCCCACGCCACCAAGAAGATATTCTTTGATAGGTGGAGCCAGCGTCGAGGTGTCGATTTTGAATTTTGTCGTCGGGCCTTTGCACTCGAAAGGTCCCTGACTTAACCACAAAGTGAATCCATTAGAAACTTCTTCGTAAGGATCGTCAGCATAGAGTCTTTCTAGCTGAGATTCAGAGATGCGCTCATTACGAAAAAAACCAAATGGACCTTCAACGTCTTCTGAAGGCCATACGCCCAACTTCGAAGACACATCGACCAAGGTTGTTTTAATACCTTCTTGCGCTAAAGCGGCAGCCAACCAGTGGCCGCGACCAAAAGCAGAAATCAAGATGACGGGACTTCCCAACTCCATCGATGTTTTGAACTCCTCTAATTGCTTTGCAGGATTACCTAAAGGC
The DNA here is from genome assembly GCF_030169785.1 of Bdellovibrio sp. 22V. Taxonomy (NCBI): domain Bacteria; kingdom Pseudomonadati; phylum Bdellovibrionota; class Bdellovibrionia; order Bdellovibrionales; family Pseudobdellovibrionaceae; genus Bdellovibrio; species Bdellovibrio bacteriopascens. The sequence continues at coordinate 2,265,580 of NZ_CP125854.1, read as the reverse complement.
TCTTAAAGATTAGAAAATCAGGCTGTTTCAAAGTCAAAGCCGCGCACTGCATCTAAACACTGTATCGGCCTTTTTCTTGTGAAAAAAGAGAGGGCCCTTTAGACTGTTTCACGATGGAGGTCGTTATGCGTTTTATTTTCCTTCTATCCCTCTTATTCGCCCCGCTGGCGCAGGCGGAGACGGCGAAAAACTTCTTCGAACTTTCAGCCACGACTCTGCAGGGAAAAAAGGTCAATTTCTCGACTTATCGAGGGAAAGTTGTCCTTGTCGTGAACACCGCCTCACAATGCGGCTTTGCTCCGCAACTTTCCGAACTTGAGGACTTGTACAAAAAATACGCAAGTCGTGGCTTCATTGTCTTGGCGTTCCCCTCCAATGACTTCAAGCAGGAAAAAGGCGACGCCGCCGAAGTGCAATCCTTCGCCGAAAAAAAGTATGGCGTCACTTTCCCCTTCTTTGAAAAAGCTCCGGTGAAGGGCGACGACAAACAACCCGTTTATCAGTTTTTAACGGAACAAAAACCCGGCATTCTTTTTAAAGATGTGAGCTGGAACTTTGAAAAGTTCCTCATCAACCGTCGTGGGGAAGTTATTGACCGCTGGAGTTCCATTACAAAGCCATCGTCTAATAGCATCACAAAAACTATCGAAAGAGCGCTCGAGGAACCTCTCTAGGAAAAGGCCTGTTTCGAATTGAGACAAATCGCGAAGACTGGACTTCGATTTGATACTTTTTTTTGAAGTTTTACCCCCTTTTATTCGATAATACTAAGAGGGGGATCACAGTGAAAACCACAGCGCTATTCAATCAACTTGGCCTACTTACTTTTGTGCTTGGTCTTAGCCTCGCTATTCCGTTTCAGGCTCATGCTCAATCAGATCACAAATCTTATCTTATCTCTCAGGTTGATCCCGACGAAGCTTACGATCCGTTCACTGACTATTCTGAGTTCGATGAAGAATCCGACGAAGAAGCGGATATCAACTTTTTCCGTAACGGCCGTTTCTTCACGATTGGTCTTGCGGGCGGTTACCGTGGCTTCACAGGAAACTTTGCGGATGCTTATGAGGCCGCACCGACTTTCGGTATTTTCCTCAGCTACTTCTTTGATTTGAGCCTGGCGATGAGTTTGGGTTTCCAAACAGGCGACCACGCCGTGAACTTTACCGTGAATAATCAGTCAAAGACCTATACTGGTAACGTCTCCATCACGTCGGTAAATTTCGACTTAAAGTATTACATGAACACACAAAACGTCACCCGCGGCCTTGCGGACTTAAACCCGTACATCATCGGGGGCTTGGCGCAGTTCTACCGCACTTACACGATCGCCGGCCTTGACGGTTTTAGCCGTGACTCGACGATGGGCTTTGATATCGGTGCCGGTCTTGAGATTCCTTTGATGCGTAAGAAAGCTTATTTGGGTCTTCAAGGAACTTACAACTTTGTGAACTTCGCTGACGAAAACAAATCCTACGTCGACGGCACCGAAAAGCTCGATAAAAATCTCACGGGCGACTTCTACAATTTCATCTTTATTTTAGGAATGAACTTCTAGTCTTTCACAAAGGCAAAGCACAATTTCTTAAAATTCGAGACAAAAGAGTCGAGAGTCGGTCTCTTGTTTGATTGCAACGTGACTTAGTTCTCATCTGCCCTCTACGATCTCGTCATGAAAACAATTATTTTCGTTCTAAGTTTTTTGATCGCGTCTATGGCGTTTGCTCAGGACTTGCTCGTTGAAGATCCTTCTTCACTTGATAAAATTGAACGCGCGGGGCTTTCGCTCAGCTTGCAAGTTTTTCGCAAACACGCAGAGAACAATCAAAAACTCTTTGAGAATATTGTTTATCAATCTTTGGTGAATGATCTTGATCAAGACTTAAAAGAACTACAAAAATCTGATCCTAAGCTGGGTGTCGGCATGAAGTACACGCACCGCCTCTTTGATATTCGTTGGTTGAAATCACCAGCGGCACATTTTGAGCTTGTGGGTGTTGTGAATCGCATGGATCGGGCGGTTTTCGATCCAGGTTCTTGCGGAGAACTTCGCTTGATTTACCGTCTGTCTTATGAAAAGCAGCAGAACGGGACTCTTGTGACATCCCGCCTGCCATTGACTATCAATACGGTTTACCTCCTGCCTGCTGCCCCGGGATGCATGACAATTGCAAAAGCTCTGGCGACCTTGAATGAGAGAACCGTGAAAGAGTGGGCCACATCTGCGAATTTAAAGTCAGTGGAAATGAATCTTCAGGCCGTGCGCTGGCCCTCCACTGTTCGCGGGGATATGGGCGGCCATGCGGAATATATTATGCGGGTTTATCGCGCACTTCCAAACGGAGGACTTAAACTCAGTCCTCTTGAAAACACCCCGAATCTGGAACTGCTTAGAGATCCCGCGAAGAAAAAAGAACTTCTCTCTTGGCTTCTAAAGCCGGAAAATATTCAAGCCCTGGATCAAGGTGTTTTAAATATTCCAGAGAAATTTCTGACAGGCAAAACAGCCTCATTCGCTTTGCATGGTATGAATCGTCTTGCCAATAGGCCTTTTGATTTAATCTTTAAAAAAGAAGATTTCGCATCCATCGACTATTCGAAACTTAAAAACATTTACGGTGCGTCCTCCTTACGACGACGTCTTAACGACATGAGTTGTGTGGGCTGCCACCAGGGTCGCACCATTGCCGGATTTCACTTTCTAGGAAAAGATTCTGCAAAAACGGTTTTCGCAAATTCCATTTTCTCTTCTCAGTCACCACACATGATAGAGGAATTGCCTCGTCGCCAAAAATACGTGGAAGCTGTTCTTAAAGGACAGACGCCCGACAACTCCCGTCCCTTTTCCGAACGGGATCCACAAAGGCCTGGAAAAATGAATGATTATTGTGGGCTTGGCAGTGAATACAAGGCCTGGGCTTGCGCTTCGGGTTTAAAGTGCATTCCTGTTATCACACCGGGAAACAATGCAGAGATTGGCGAATGCCTTCCTGATTCTCGTATCGCTGGCAATCCGTGTGAACCCGGCAGCATTTCCCAAACCGCAAATGCTCATAAAGATTATCTGAAAGATGCACTGGCGATGTCTTGTGGAAACCAAAACCACTGTGAAACAACTCGCGTTGGTTTCCCCGGAGGCATGTGCTCGGGAGGCTGTGATAACCTCAAAGTCGGAGAAACTTGCGGTGCGATCGCAGATCTTTACGGTTTGAATAATTGTCTCGCTAAGAAAAGACCTTTCACAGCGTGCCTTGCCGAAAATACCCGACCGGGCAGCTTACAAGCTTGTGACGAATTCACGCCTTGTCGAAGTGATTACATCTGTATGAGGACTAAAGCAGGAAAAGGCGCTTGTATTCCGCCGTATTTCCTTTTCCAACTCAGAGTCGACGGACACCCTGATCCTTTGTAAAGGATTACTTGGAAAAAACACCGATCACTTGCATAGCAAGTGCTAGAACAATGACTGCGGGAGCCACCCAACGCAAGATAAAAATCCAATGCGGATACATTGTGTAACTGACGAACTTGTCTTTATCGACAAAGCTCAGCTCTTTTTCTTTTTCCGAAGTTCCACGATAGTACGCGATAAGAAGCGCTAGAGCCACAAGCGGTAAAAGCCAATTGATCAGCAATGAATCTAAGGACTCGATCAACGATCTTCCCGCAACACGGACGTCTTTAAAGACAGAGCTTGAAAGCGCCGGCAAAGTCGTCAGCACAAGAGCGATAAGGCCTGAATACCACGTGGCCTTTCCCCGCTCCATCTGCTTTTGCGCGTCCACCCAGTTGGAAACCACAACCTCCAGCAAACCAATACTGGCATTCAAGGCTGCCATATACAAACACGCAAAAAAAGCCAAACCGAAAAGAGTCCCCCCGCGAATCCCCAAAAGATAACGAGGCAAAACTTCAAACATCAAAGCCGGATCCGTCAAAGGAACGTTGGTTGCCTGGAATGCGACCGGAAAAATCATCACAACAGCGATCAAAGAAATCGCCGTATCCACCAATGTGACGCGAAAGCCCGCTGTCGGTGCGTGATCTTCTTCACGCATATAAGAACCAAACGTTACCATCGTCCCAAAACCCACGGACAACGTAAAAAACACGTGCCCCAAAGCGTGATTCAAAGACGACAATGTCAGTTTTGAAAAGTCAGGATAAAAAAGGAAACGCAAAACTTCCGGAGTCGAAGGAAGGGAGAATGAACGCATAACAAGAACGATCACAAGGATCGCAAAAAGCGGCATCATATAACTGATCCACTTTTCCAAACCTTCTTGCACCCCTTTTACAACCACTACGACCGTAATAAGAAGATGCGCGCTCGCTAACATCAACTGCAGCCAGCCATTCGACATCAAAGCGGCAAGATTTGTTTTCGCCGTAACCATCTCGGGCGGACTAAAAAGCGAGATCAGGAATTGCGTCATAAAATGCAAAACCCAACCACTGATCACCGCATAGTAGGAAAGAACAACAATACTTAAGATAACGGCAAAGCGACCGGCCCAGCGAAATCCACGACCGGCTTTATTACTGAGCTGTTGAGTCGCCACGATCACGGAACGACGACTGCTTTTGCCGGCAATCAATTCTGAAATCAGCATCGGCGCACCGATCGCCAAGGACATAAAAACGTAAATCAGAATGAAAGCGCCACCGCCGTTTTCGCCGACCACGTAGGGAAAACGCCACATATTACCCAGACCACAGGCAGAGCCGATAGCCAAAAGATAAAATCCAAAGCGTGTTCTCCACGAGCCGCGTTTTGCCATACTACTCGGAACCTCTGCGTGATTTCATACAGAAAATACGAATCGGAAGACCGTGCAGGCCCCATCGTTCTTTGATGTTCTTAATCAAGAAGCGACGATAAGAATTCGTTACGCCATCCGGATGATTTGCAAACGCAATAAACGCCGGAGGACGCTGGAAAGTTTGTGTAAGGTAATAAAACTTTACGTTCGTCGTTCCCCACACAGGAGCTGGAGCTTTACGAATCGTCTCAAAGAAGAAGTCGTTGAGCTCCGCTGTTGGAACGCGGAAGTTCATTTGATCAGAAACTTTTTCGATCATCTCGAAAAGTTCTTCCACTCCATAGCCTGTTTTTGCACTTGTAAAGACCACGTTCACATCATCAAAGAAATGGAACGTGCGCTGAACTTGCTCGCGGAATGTCTTGCGGTATTCAGGAATCTCGCGACCGCCTAAATCCGATTTATTCGCCACCAAGATCACGCCTTTGTGATCTTCCAAGATCGCCTGCATGATGCGCGCATCTTGATCCGTAGGTCCGATGGTACCATCCACCATCAAAAGCACGATGTCGGCGCGACGGATCGCTTCTTGGGATTTAAACGCAGAGATGATCTCAAGATCTTCCTCACGCTTCGCCGACTTACGAAGACCCGCCGTATCCACCAATGTGTAGCGTTTGCCGTTGTAAATAAACGGAGAGTCCACGGAGTCAATCGTCGTTCCGGCAACGTCCGATACGATCATACGATTTGCGCCAAGAAGACAGTTACAGATCGAGCTCTTACCGACATTCGGTTTGCCGACGATCGCGATATTCATGCCTTCTTTTACAGCGGCAGTGGCTTCAGGAATTTGATTCGTGATCCACTCAAGGATTTCACCCACGCCACGGCGTTGCTCAAAAGAACATGCGATCATATCAACGCCGAACTCGTAAAAGTCGGCTTTAATCATCTCTTCATCGACAACTTTGTCGACTTTGTTGATAACAAGAAGAAACGGCTTACCCGTTTGTTTCGCCACACGGATGATATCACGGTCTTCAGGCATAAGGCCTGAACGTCCGTCCATCACCGCCACGATGAAATCGACGGAGTGAAGAAACTCGGTCACTTGTTCACGAATAAGCTTCGAGAAAATGTCGCCCGCCTCCGTGATACCGCCTGTGTCGATAAGATCAAACTGCTTACCCCAGATATCAACAGGTTCAATGTTGATATCACGAGTAACTCCCGCTTGGTTTTTCACCACGGCCTTACGTGTATCCGTAATAATATTAAATAAAGTCGATTTGCCTACGTTGGGACGACCGATGATCGCCACCTTCGGCGCGAACTCAGCCCTCGGATTTAATGACATAACCCAACTCCTTCATCATACGTTTGTTGTCGAACCATTCTGGTTTGCATGCGACGTTCAAATCCAAGAAGATCTTTTCGTCCATGAGTTTTTCAATTTCTTTACGCGCATCCATACCGATTTTTTTGATCACTTCAGCGCCTTTTCCGATCACGATGGCTTTATGACTTTCCTTCGCGACGATGATCTCTGCATGAACTTTCGGTACAGGCTTGGCTTCTTCATCAAATTTTATGATACGCACTGCCAACGAATATGGAATTTCATGGTGAAGCGCTTCGAAGCACTTTTCACGAATAATTTCCGACGCCATTTCACGCATGTTTTCATTCGTGAAAAGTTCGATATCGTAAAGAGGCGCGGGTGACTCCGGCAAAAGCTCCAAGAAATCAATCAAAAGAGCTTCGCGCTCTTCTTCATCCTTCGCGGATTCTTTAACGGAAACAGAGAATGCTTTTCCTCCGCGCTCTTCGATCATCTTTTTTAGAATCATAATACGGTGAGCTTTTTCTTCGATGTCAGTCTTTGTGATAACACCGATCCACGGCTTGCCACTTTTAGAAACCATGTCGATCACTTTTTCTGCATTTTCCGGCTTCTCTTCATCGACACTGACAATCGCAAGCAATGCATCGGAATTATCAATCACGTCTTCGGCTTCTTTCGCCAAGAAGCTGTTCAAACCTTTATCCGCTTTAATCACGCCCGGAGCATCGACAAAAACAATCTGCCCTGCTTCCGAACTCCAAATCCCCAAAATACGACGGCGAGTCGTCTGAGGTTTGGCAGAGACGATGGACACCTTTTCATCGACAAGGAAGTTCATCAATGTGCTCTTCCCTGCATTCGGCTGTCCGATCAGACCTAGAAATCCCGCTTTATAACCCATTTTAATTCGTCTCCTTGTATTTCATCTCTAATGCTAATTTCGCCGCGGACTGCTCGGCATTCTTTTTACTACGTCCTCTACCTTGCGCCCAGACTTCCTCTTTCACTTTCACACAAACCAGAAACTGGCGATCATGAGGAGGTCCTTCTTCAGCAAGAACCTCATACCGAGGTGTCTCTTTCAGAGCTTTTTGCACGAGCTCTTGCAAACGTGTCTTATAATCTTTTTCGAAATCTTCCGTCCCGCACACACGCTCTGCCAGCGGTGTGAATTCCTGACGAATGAAAGCCTGAGCCACATCAAAACCGCCATCAAGATACAAAGCCCCGATGATGGCTTCAAAGGAGGATGAGATCAGGCGGGGCTTTGTGGCTCCCCCGGTGAGAGTCTCCCCTTTGCCAAGAAGCATGCGCTTATTTAACCCCATCTCCAGAGCCAACTCGGAAAGAACTTCTTCATTCACGATACTGGCGCGCTTTTTAGAAAGACCGCCTTCGGTATCATTCGGGAATCTTTCAAAAAGAAACTGCCCGACAACAAGATCCAAAACGGCGTCCCCTAAAAATTCCAACTTCTCGTTATGCTCAATCGTGTTTTTGAGCTCGTTTGCATAACTCTTATGAGTTAGAGCACGTTCTAACAAAGCCGGATTTTTAAATGTGTAACCAAGGCGTTTTTCCAACTCACTCATGAAATCACCTCGCCTTGCAAGTGACCTTCCATGTGCTGTTTATTGGAATGATCGTAACCCGTAATCTTAACATCAACCTCTTGGCCCGCCCAGTGTTCAAGGAAGCTGTCAGCACCGAGGATATTCACCGGCCAATAATCATGACTAAGGCCCTGCCCGCCTTTTGCGGCATTTTTCAGAACCAAAACTTTTTTCGTCGAACCGATTTGCAATTGCGCCTGATCCTGATAGCGGGACAAACTCAAATTGCGTAATTGCGCCGCCCGTTCCGCGCGAATGTGCGGATACACGGAAACATCCATCGCCGCCGCACGCGTGCCTTGTCTTTCACTATATGGAAAGACATGAAGCTTCGTCCAAGGAAGCTGACTTAAAGTCGTATAAGTATCTTGGAATTGCTCGTCCGTTTCGGTTGGGAAACCCGTAATCACATCCATGCCCACGAATGAATTCGGAACACGCACGGCAATGGCTTCCAAAGATTTACGAACGTCGTCTTGCGTGTACTTGCGTTTCATATGGAACAAAACGTCGGTATTAGCACTTTGAATGCTCATATGAAAATGCGGGCACAGGCGCGAGTCTTGATAAAGATCCAAAAGTCTTTCAGAGACTTCGACAGGCTCAAGACTTGAAAGACGGAAGCGAGGCATTTTGGTTTTCGCCAAAAGATTTTCGATCAGGTCTTCAAGTACGTACTTCTTGCCGCCCACTTCATCTTCATAATCTCCGATGTGAACGCCCGTCAGAACGACTTCGCGGGAACCTTCCGCATAAAGATCATTAATACGCTGAACAAGATCCGCAACCGAAATAGAGCGGCTCTTGCCCCGCGCGTAGGGAATAATACAGTACGTGCAGAAGCTATTACAACCATCCTGAATTTTGAGGAAGGTGCGCGTGTGGCTTTTCTCGATTCCGCCACCCGCTTCCAGGTCTTCTTTTTTAAAGATGTTCGACTTAAAAACTTTTTCAGTCAGTTCACCACGAAAGTGTTTTGTCAGAAGCTCTGGCAGAGAACCTTTGTGAGAGTTTGCAACAACCAAATCCGCACCCGGCAGATTCGAGAACGAGCCTGTATCCACCTGCGCCGCACACCCTGTCACAACAACCGTGCAGAACGGATCTTTCACTTTTAAACGACGGATATAACGAAGAGCTTCTTTCGTCGCTTCTGCCGTCACAGCACACGTATTAAGGACGTGAACGCGCGCGGTTTTATCTCCGGAAACAACCGGCATAAAACCGTTGGCGTTAAGATTCTTTTGAATCAACCCCGCATCGTAAGTATTCACCTTACAACCAAAAGTATGAACTTGATACTTTACAGGGTGATCCATCCGCCCCCCACAAGTTCACGATCACGATAAAACACCGCTGCTTGTCCAGGTGTAACGGCTCTTTGCGGCTCTTGAAATTTCAACTTAAAGCCGTTGTCCGTTTTGAAAACCTGCGCGGGAGATCCCTTGTGTTGATAACGGATCTTTACGTTCATAATTTCGCCGTCTTCAATAGTACCAAGAAGTTGAGGATCAACCACATCGACTTCGTTGGCGAAAAGATATTGTTCGTCACCGACCCATACCGTGTTGTCTTGAGCATCAATCTTGATCACAAAAAGTTTTTCGTGATGATCCATGCCAAGGCCTTTGCTCTGGCCGTATGTGAAGTTATGAATGCCTTCGTGTGAAGCCATCACTTCGCCGTGAGGATAACGTTTAATCAAACCCTTTTTTGAAGCCAGGATCGTTTTATCCACTTGGCCTTTGATAAAGTTTTGATAGCCTTGATTACCGACAAAACAAATCCCTTGCGAGTCTTTTTTACGAGCTGTCACCAGACCGCGGCTTTCAGAGTATGCGCGCACTTCTGGCTTTTTCATATCACCCACAGGGAACAAAAGTTTAGGCACCAAGGCCGGATCGATCGTGAATAAGAAATAGGTTTGATCTTTCCAATCGTCCGTCGACGTATGAATGGACGCGCGACCTTGTTCATCGTAAACGATTTTCGCGTAGTGACCTGTCGCCAGGTAATCACATTCAAGCTCTTTCATCTTTTTCACAAGATGATCAAATTTTAAATACGTGTTGCAGTTCACACATGGAAGCGGCGTTTGTCCTTCCAGATACGCTTTCAAAAAAGGATCAATGACGGCAGCACGGAATTTTGCCTCGCAGTTAAGAACGTAAAATGGAATTCCCAAACGGTCGGCCACCGCACGCGCATCATCCACGTCGATGCTTGAACAGCAGGTGCCATTGCCTTCTTCGATATCGCAAGTGGAGTAATCCCATACTTGCATCGTAGCACCAATCACTTCATAACCCTGTTCGACCAAGAGCGCAGCCGCGGCTGAACTGTCCACGCCTCCGCTCATAGCAACAAGGACTCTCCCTTTAGACATGACAAGAGTCTCCTTCATCATTTTGTAAAGATCGCAACCTTGCGACCACGACTTTCAATGCTTCTACAAACGCATTCACTTGCTCTAAAGTGGTTTCCCAACCGATGCTCACACGCAAACTGTTTTGCGCTTCTTCGCGAGTCAGCCCCATCGCAAGCAGAACGGGACTTGGTTCCGGGTTTCCGCTGGAGCAGGCTGCTCCCGTTGAGACCGCATACCCTTTGATATCCAAGGACATCAACATAGTTTCACCATCCACGCCTTTAAGAACCAACGAGCTGGTGTTTGGTAAACGCGGGCTTTCACCGGCGGTGATCGTAACTTCTTCGATCTCGGAAAGAATGCGTGCTTCCATATGATCGCGAAGTTTCGCCATCTGCTCTGCTTTTTCAGGAATAAGGGCGACACGTTTTGCGACAACACCTAAAGCACCAATGCCGAGCGTGTTTTCAGTCCCACCGCGACGGTGTCTTTCTTGACCTCCGCCGTTAATCAAAGAGCTGAAATTCGATCCCTTACGTGAGTATAAAAATCCAGATCCCTTCACAGAGTAAAACTTGTGACCGGAGAACGACGCGAAGTCCACACCAAGCTCATGCAAGTTCACCGGCACTTTACCGAAAGCTTGAACAGCATCCGTGTGAAACAAAGCGCCTTTCTTGTGAGCGATCTCAGCCATTTGTTTGATTGGAAAGAGTGTGCCTGTTTCATTGTTTGCAAACATCACAGAAACCAAAGCTGTTTCTTCGGAAAGATGGCTTTCATAAAACGCCATATCAATTTCCCCACGGCGATTGACTGGAATGAAATCCACGCGAGCTCCGAGAGATTTCAAATGCTCCATCGCTTTAATGACTGCGGGATGCTCAACAGCTGAACACATGTAGTGCGTACGACGGCGTTGTTCAGGAGTTAGAAACTGCGCTGTTTGATAATAATCAAAAAGACCCTTGATCACAGTGTTGTTTGCTTCACTTCCACCAGAAGTGAAAACAATTTCTAGCGTGCTCGCACCAACAGCATCAGCCACCGCTTTTCTTGCTTCACGAAGAATGTTCTTCGGCTGACGACCACCCCAATGAATAGAACTCGGGTTTCCCCAAGCTTGCGCCAACTCTGGCAAGGCCTCGAGAACTTCTTTGCACACGGGAGTCGTGGCATTATGGTCGAAATAGCAGAATGCTTTGGTCTGAATCATAGGTCGCAGGAAACTAGCACATTTCTTAAGTATTGAAAACTCCTAAGAATATCTGAGGTTTTAGGGTGTCTATTGCGTTAACTAAGGTGCAATAAATTCATGCACACCCCAGGGACTCAGAACGCCAGGAACGGAATAAAGCTAGACTAGACCTCGGATTTGCTTATGTTCTGTCTCAAAATACCGATAAACAACCAGATGAGTTATCATGCTTGGTTTGAACATTTTAAAGAGCAACTTCAAGGACTTACCGAATCTTTTGAACAAAGTGGTTCGCACTTAAGCCTTTTGGGTTACGCCTTGAAAGAACAACGCCTCAGCTCTCAGGAATATTTAAATTGGGCGATGACCCATTTTAATTTGCCAAAGCTTCAGTCACGATTTTTTACAGAGACTCCCGTGTCCCAGGAAATGTTCGCAAAGTGGGCGACCCATTACCCGTGGTCTGCGGAGTGTCTGCCTGTGGCGGAGTGGGATGGTTCCCTCATCGTAGCATGTCTTCAGCCGCCGCAGGATTTTCCTTCTACTCCTTCGTGCATCCTTGTCCTTGCCGATTTCGAAAGTCTCGAAAGCGCATGGAACAAATTGCATCCGGAACGAGCGGCCCTCCCGATTTCCGCGGTCACATCTAGTATCGAGGAAGCGCCGGAAGGCATGGATCTTTCCGTAGCGACTTCAGCGAAAGGTCCTTCTGACAGTTTCTCTTTTGATGACCTTGCTGTTGCAGAAAACACAGCGACTTCTTCGCCTTCTTTGGAAGTTCTTTCTTTGGATGATGAGTCTTCGGGAAAACCTTCTGAAACGATGGATGGCTTGTTTGACGGCCCCACTGTGATTCGTCTGGAAGCTCTTTCGCCAAAAACGGAAGAACCTGTCGCAACCACAGAAGCGGTTTCTTTAGAGCCGGCTGAAGCTGTCGAATCTCGCGACGCTAAAACCGTGGTGTCTTCATCTGCGGATGACGCATTAGAAATGCTTGCAACGGAGCTTGAACCTAAGGCCGCTGCTCCTGCGAAAGAAATCCCGGCAATTCCTGTTGCCAGTGCTTCTGCACCTGTTGCAAGTGAATCTTCTGCGCCGAAGAAAGCAAATATTCCGCCTCCACCACCGAAGTCAGAACTGCCGCCTCCTTTTGAAGACAGTTTTGGCAATAAGCCGATTCCTATCACGCCTCGTCCTGCCGGAGTTGCGAAACCCACCATCAATCCTGTGGCGAGCGGCAACTTTGCCCTTGATAAGTTGAAAAAGAAAAATGCCGCAGCCATGGGCGAAAAAATCAAAACGATTTTAAGCGAAATGAAAGCGCACTTCGACAAATCCATGATCTTGACTTTGGATGAGCAAGAAACACAGTTAACGGCGTTTGCCTGGGATGAAAACTTCCAAGGTATGCGCGACACAAGCATGCGCTTCCCGCTGCAAACTCCCAGCATCTTTAATATCGTGGCTTCCACGCAAAAGTCCTTCCACGGCTACATTTCATTGAACGAAATCAACGAGAAGTTTTTCGAAGGCTGGAACCAGGGGAAAATCCCTGATCACGTCACGATTGCACCTATTATTGTAAATGAAAAGCTCGTCGGTATGCTGATGGGTTTTGCAGAGAAATCCGCTTACAACAAAGTCTCTTTGAATCTCGCAGAAAAACTCTCTGTCGACTTTATCAAAGGTCTTCAAGCCGCCTAAGACCGCGCGGTTTATTTTATTTGCGATTCCGTGTTTTGCGCGGGCTTTTCGCCCGGAAACAGCACTTGAATTTTATAAGCAGTTCCTTTTCGCGACACAAAACTTTCAATCCAAGCTTTAACGAATCCTTCGACGGACGCTCTTGCCTGCTCTCGCACGAGGTTGCGATGTTCAATTCCTCGCTCCACCAAGAGTCCCGGGAGCTCCTGTTCAAAACGTTTCACAACATCAGTTTCGTTGCGAAGAAGACTGCCCTTTGCCACTCCCACCTTGAGCTTCGCGATATTAATAGCTGGCGTGCTGTTCGTCAGTTCAGGGATAAAAACGTGGAGCACATTCTCAATAACTTCAAAACGCCAGCCGCTTGTCAGATTCACGTAGTAGTTGTACTCGACGGGAACTTCCGCTTTGACGACGATGGAAGGAAGCGCAAACCACAAGGCTTTTGCCTCAGAAGTTCTTTCAAAAACTTCCATCTGATTGAGTTTCGCGACGTAGAGACTTTGCTTCCCCGTGATTTTCGTCGCATAGGCATAGAAGCGATCTTGAATGTTTTCACTGAACAAATCCGGGAGCCCTGAACTCGACCTGCCCGTGTTGCGAATAAGCTTGTAGCCCGTGAAAAGGATCCCCACGATCACAGCGGCATAAACACACTTCTTAAAGAGAGAAAGACCCTTCATCATTGGATTATTCTAGGGTCTTTTCCCGGATTATTCTAAGTATATTTCAAAAACCAGCTCACTCAGAAACGCCCTTCACTGTTTAAAATGTAGACAATCCTGAAGAGTTCACCTTCTTGCTCAGAGCAGATGATGGACGCGAACCTTTTTGGTATAGTCCCTGCCTATGACAAAAATCTCTATAAAACTTCTTCTCTTTGTATTCATTTTTTCTCCTGTCAGTCTTTACGCTCAAAGCCTGCAAATCAAAGTTACGAGCGTTCACGACGGTGATACTTTGAATGCGATCGGCGTGGCGGATTCGCAAAAATACAAAGTGCGTCTGATGGGTGTTGATACTCCGGAAGTGGATTTCTATAAAAACACGCAAGGAGCTGTTGCTCTGAAAGCCCGCGATGTCTTAAGAAGTTTGATTCCTGATGGCAGCATTGTGACTCTTTCCGACGACAGCCAAGTCGACAAACACGGCCGTGTCCTGGGGCGTTTGCTCAAAGACGGTCTGGACGTGAATAAGGAAATGTTAAAACAAGGCTGGGGAGTCATTTACTTCATCTATCCATTTGAAAAACGCATTGCGAGTGATTACAGCCAAGCTGCTAAAGAAGCCTTCGATAACAAGCGCGGAATCTTTTCAAACCAATATCGCGGCACTGAAATTCCTTACCAGTTCCGTCTGCGCGTGCGCGACCAAGTCGGCAGAAATCCCGTCGGCGATTTAGAACTTAAAAAAGTGGTTTCTCCGGATGACGTCGAAAAAATTCCGGTTTGGAAACGGGTCTTCTTCCCCGACTACGAACTCGCTTATAAAAACGGATACAATTAATGCGCCGGCCCCAGAAAAGAGGGCCTGACCTAGATAAGGCGGCAGGAGATTTTTCTTTCTTCTGCTGAGATTTTTGTAAAGGTGACTTCTACGCGTTGCCAGTTCAAAGGCAGATAATCGAAGTCGAGGCGATTGGCCCATTCAATGACGACGAGCCCTTCTTTGCTTGAAAACAAATCCCAAAAACCGGAGCTTTCCAAATCGTCGTCGTCTTTAAGGCGATAAAGATCCACGTGGTCCAGGGATTTTCCTTGGGCATTTTCGTAGCGCAGATGAATCGCAAATGAAGGCGACTGAACGTCGCGCATTCCTAAGATCTCCGCGATCATTTGTACAGAGGTTGTTTTGCCCGCACCCACTTCACCGCTCATCAACAGAATGCAGCGGTTGTTGAGGTGAGGCAAAAATTCGTTCCAGAACTCTTTGAGCTCGCTGAGATTTCTCACCGTTCTTTCGGAGTTCAGAATCGTCGGCATTACTTCAAGATCTTTCGCATCTTACGAACAGAAGCTTCAAGACCTTCTTCAAGAGCATAACAAATCAACGAGTGACCGATATTCACTTCTTGAAGATGAGGAAGCTTGTTGATCATTTTTGAATGGGCATAATCCAGACCATGTCCCGCATGCACGTTGAGTCCCAGGTAGTTGGCCCATTCCGCAGCGTCCACGAGACGTTTCCACTCGGCGTTTTTGCGTGCACCTGAAAGGTGAACCCATTTTCCCGTATGAAATTCAACAGCATCCGCGCCAATTTCATAAGACGCTTCCACTTGTTCAATGGACGGCTCGATGAACATGGAAATCTCAATTCCGATACGCTGAAGTTTTTCAACCATCGGAGCCATTTTCTTAAAGCCTTTCTTGACGTCGAGGCCGCCTTCCGTTGTTAGCTCCGCTCTTTTTTCAGGAACAAAGCACACCCAGTCAGGACGATATTTTTTCGCGAAGGCCACCATTTGCGGTGTCGCTGCCATTTCAAGATTCAGAGGCACAGGACAAGACTTCGCGAGAAGCTTTAAGTCCTCCAGCTGAATATGGCGACGGTCTTCACGAAGATGGATGGTGATTTGCTCAGCGCCACCCTTCACGGATTTTTTTACCATGTTCAAAAGATTTGGATAAGGCGTAGTTCCCCCACGCACCTGGCGAAGAGTCGCCACATGATCCACATTCACACCCAAACGAATTTTATGTTTCATACTATGATAGCTCTTTTTCTAAGAAGGACGCGATCTCTTCAGCGAACTGATTGATCTGCGTTTTATCCGGACCCTCAACAAGAACGCGGATCACCGGCTCTGTTCCTGAGAAGCGAACAAAGACGCGGCCGTCGCCGTTGAGTTTCTTTTCAATACTGCGAATAAGATCGTTGTAACCAGCGATATCGTGCAACTCAATACGGCGTTTAACACGGCAATTGATAAGGATCTGCGGCACGTCTTCAAAAACGCGATTAAGATCACTCATCTTTTTACCTGTTTGTTTCATCACCGCAAGAACACTTAAAGCCGCGATACAACCGTCACCCGTCGTTGTGTGATCCAAGAAAATGATGTGACCTGATTGTTCGCCGCCCAGGTTGTAACCATTTTTTCTCATCTCATCGACAACGTATTTATCACCAACACCTGTTTTCACAAGCTTGATGCCGGACTCATTCATGCGTTTTTCAAGACCGAAGTTCGACATCTGTGTCGCGACCAGAGTATTACCTTTCAACAGGCCACGCTCTTTCATGTGCAATGCGCAGATCGCAAGAATACGGTCTCCGTTTACGATCTCCCCTTTTTCATCCACCATGATCACGCGATCGGCGTCACCATCCAGACTGATACCGACATCCGCACGATACTGCAAAACCGCTTCAGAAAGTTTTTGCGGATAAAGAGCACCGACCTTGTCGTTGATGTTTGTGCCGTTAGGATCGTCACCCATTTGAATGACTTCCGCGCCGAGTTCCTGGAAAACCGATGGAGCGACTTTGTAAGACGCACCATTGGCTGTATCCAAAACAATGCGCATTCCATCCAGAGTGTACTCCAGAGGGAACGTGCCCTTCACATAAACGATGTAGCGACCTTGGGAGTCTTCAATACGACGAGTGCGACCGATTTCTTTGCTGGGCGGAAGAAGCTGCGTGAGGTCTTCTTCAAGAACCAAACGCTCGATCTCTTTTTCCATTTCGTCAGAGATCTTAAATCCATCCGGACCGAAAACTTTAATACCGTTGTCATGAAAGGGATTGTGAGACGCGGAAATAACGATACCGGCCGCCGCTCTCATCGTGCGTGTCAGATAACCGATTCCAGGAGTTGGCAGCGGACCCACAAGCTGCACGAAGATACCCATGGAGTTCAGACCGCTCGCCAAAGCTTGTTCGATCATATAACCCGATAAACGCGTGTCTTTACCGATAACGACTTTACGAGTGCCCGCAGGAGAACCCGCCGCTTGTTTTTGCAAAAGATAACCGATGGCTTGGCCGATTTTTACAACCGTTTCTGGAGTCATAGGCCATTGATTGGCCGTGCCACGAATGCCATCCGTACCGAAGAGCTTAGTATGTTTTTTTTCCACTTTACTGACCTTTTTGTTCGTCATCGGAAGGTCCTTTCATTTTCACGACCTCCGCCTGAATCTGATTAGGGCGAACGCCGAGAATTCTTACACCAATAGGGACTTCTATTTTATTCAAAGGAATGTCGACATAAACGACCCCTTCGCCCTTTTGCGAAATATCAAGAGAAATACTCTGAGAAAGAGAACTCTCCAAGAACTTCTTAAGGGATGAACGGGGACCTGAAACCTTTACTTTAATGTGGTCTGTAGTCTGCGCCACCACCTGCGTTCCCGGAGCCGTAATGAGCTCAATATCTATGTTTTTACTCAAAACAAAGTCCCGGCGCCCCAGAATAGTGAGCCACAGGATGAGGGAAATGAAAAGTGCGACGACTTTATAACTGAAATTCTCGGTGACAACACCCGACCAGCGACGTTTCACGAAACCTCCCCTTGCTGCGAGAAGGCTTTGTATTTAAGTCCAAAGGTTTCATAAAGGGCTTTACGGATATCCCCCAGCTCCACGTTCGGGCTTAAATGACCGCCTTGAACGATACCGATAGATTTATTTTCTTCAGAGACAACGAAAACCAAAGCATCGGTTTCTTCCGTCAAGCCGATCGCGGCTCTGTGACGAGTTCCGAGGTTTTTATCCAACGCCGGGTTTTTACTGAGCGGCAGGAAGCAACCTGCTGAATGAATTTTGCCATTACGAATAAGAACCGCCCCGTCATGCATGGGGCTTTCCGGATGGAAGATCGAGGCTAGGAGTTCCGCGGAAACCTTGGACTCCATCTCCGTACCGAATTCAATGTGATAGTCGATAACGATCTCGCGCTCCACAACCACAAGAGCGCCAAAGCCCTTTTGAGCCGTGAGGATAATCCCTTTGGCGATCTCTTCTATTACTTGGGTTTCTTGGATTGTCGAGGCATCTGTGAAGAAAGGATTGCTACCGATATGTGCCAAGGCACGACGAATCTCGCCCTGGAACAAGACAACGACAATCACGAATAAATTTGAGAAGAATTTTTCAAGAATCCAGTTAAACGTGAAAAGTTCAAGCCAGATACTGAGGATATAACCGATTGCAAGAACACCCAGGCCGGAGAGCATTTGAATCGTCCCCGTTCTCTTGATGAGAACGAGGATTCGATAAACAACCATCCAAACAAGCAGCATGTCGATAGCATCTTGCACACGCAAGTGCTGCACGATGAAAATCAAGTTGTCGACAAACTGCTGCAACATCAAGGTGCCCTTCTACAACGCGAAAACTTTAGATCGTGACAGGTCCTGTATTTCCAACCGGGTCGCCGGAGGAATCTTTTTTAGGAGTTCCTACCACAGCACCCAAGCCTCCGTCTTTTTTGTTAGAACGGTACTTCTCGATTTCAGCGACAGCAGCGCCGTTCACAAGCATTTCGACTTCGTGACCGTCGATTGTTTCGTATTCTAACAACGCTTGCGCCAAGCGCTCCAAAGCGTCTTTATAATCCGTAAGAATCTTCACAGCCAATGTGTAGCCTGTGTTGATAATTTTAGAAACTTCTGCATCGATCTCTTCCGCTTTCGACTCGGAGTAATCTTTGTGTCCTGAGTGGCCATACTGCATACCCAAGAACACTTCACCACTGCGTTTTTCGAAAGCCAAAGGTCCGAGCTTACTCATACCCCATTCGCATACCATGCGACGTGCGATTTCAGTCGCGCGCTCGATATCGTTGCCAGCTCCTGTCGTGATGTCTTTAAAGATCACTTCTTCCGCCGCACGACCACCGAACAAGAACGCGATCATGTTTTCAGCTTTATTCTTCGACAACGAAACGCTTTCTTTCTCTGGCAATGTTTGCGTTACACCCAACGCCATACCGCGAGGAATGATCGTCACTTTATGGATAGGATCAAGACCTTCCAATTTCTTACCCACAAGAGTGTGACCTGCTTCATGGTAAGCCGTGACTTTTTTATCTTCTTCAGAAATCACCATGGATTTTCTTTCAGAGCCCATGATGACTTTGTCTTTTGCTTTTTCAAAATCTTCCATCTCAAGATACTTCTTGTCGGTACGAGCTGCGATCAAAGCCGCTTCGTTGACAAGGTTCTCAAGATCCGCACCCGAGAATCCCGGTGTGCCACGCGCGATTTTAGAAACCTCAACGTCAGGTCCCAACGGCGTTTTGCGCATATGTACACTCAAGATTTGCTCACGACCTTTAAGATCTGGCTTGTTCACAACCACACGGCGGTCGAAACGGCCTGGGCGCAACAAGGCAGGATCCAAAACGTCAGGACGGTTTGTCGCTGCGATCATGATCACACCTTCAGAAGATTCGAAACCATCCATTTCGACAAGCAACTGATTCAGAGTTTGCTCACGTTCATCGTGACCACCACCCATACCAGCACCACGGTGACGACCAACAGCATCGATCTCGTCAATAAAGATCAAGCATGGCGCGTTTTTCTTACCTTGCTCAAACAAGTCACGGACACGGCTCGCACCGACACCCACGAACATCTCAACGAAGTCAGACCCGGAGATTGTGAAGAATGGCACACCCGCTTCACCCGCCACAGCGCGCGCAAGCAAAGTTTTACCTGTTCCCGGAGGACCTACAAGGAGAACCCCTTTTGGAATACGTCCGCCCAATTTTGTGTATTTTTTAGGATCTTTCAGGAAGCTCACGATTTCTTGCAAATCTTCTTTGGCTTCGTCCACACCCGCGACTTCTTTAAACGTCACGCGGTTCTTGTGCTCCGTCAGCAGACGCGCGCGGCTTTTGCCAAATGACATTGCCTTGCCGCCACCCACTTGAATCTGGCGCATAATAAATAAAAACATCGCCACGATCAAAATCAATGGCAACCAGTTCACAATAAACGTCTGGAAAAAACCACCGGTATCAGCACGCTCGTAGTTGGGCGTGATCCCGTGTTGTTGCAGAAACTTGTAACCTTCGTCTTGCGTGTTACCCACGATAGCGAAGTGAGTTCCATTATATTTCTTTTCGAATTCGGGCTTCATCTCCCCCACAACTTCACTTGTATCTTGACGGAAAGTGACGGTCGCCACTTCGCCCGCTTTGACAGCTTCAGTGAACTTAGAGTAGTTGAAGTCAGAAATAGTTCTTTGATGCTTACTCTCGTAGGCTTGAAATAGAAAAACAGCCATGATGATCAGGAAGAACCAGAGAGCCAGCGTTTTCTGAGTTGATCGCATTTCATTTCCTTTCAGTCGGAAGTCCAAGTCATTCTCAAGGGTAGCATGATTACACGGAATTTGCCTCTCTCAAATCAGGACTGGACCTTGATTTGCTCTGCGTTAACATCCCAATGACACCCACCGACCTTGAATGTGATCACTTTTTGTGACTTGTCCAGGCGCTTTTGAATTTCTTCGAGATGAGATTGCGAAAAATCGCGTTTCCCGAGGGCAAAAAGATATTGCGCCAGCAATCTTTTCTGCTCAAAAGGGCTTAAAGTGAGATAAAAACCTCGAGAAAGGCCCTGTGTCTTATAAGCCTCATTTTGACTCAAGAGATCTCCCCACGGGCGATTCTCAATCTCTTGCGCGATGGTTTCTAGAGAGCGCGCCAAAGCACTTGTGGCTCCGCGAGAGCGCTTTTCGAGAGCCTTCAACCATTCGTTGCGCACCCAGTTGCGCAAAGGGTCTAAGGATTTGTTAGAGGGATCTTCGAAGCTGCGGATTTTTTCTTCGCGCAAATATTTTTTTAAATCACGCTTTGTCACTTCCAAAAGCGGACGAAAAATACCGTCGCGCAAAACATGCATCGAATGAAAACCTTGCGCCCCGGTTCCGCGAATAAGACGCAGCAAACGCGTTTCCAAAAGATCATCACGATGATGACCTGTCGTTAAAATCTGAAATCCTTCTTCTTTCATCAAGCGCTCAAGAGCTGTATAACGAAGTTCGCGGTACTCCGCTTCGGACTTCGCCAAAACCGCGGCTTTCAGAGGGAAAAAATCCACGCCCAATTTCTTGCAAAGTTTTTCGCAAAACACTTGCGCTTCTTTGCGATACTCTTGATTCGCATCTTCTCCGTGATGAAAATAGCACACACCTAAAAGATTTCTTTTATGGATTTTCGAAAAAACTCGCAATAAGGCCACGGAGTCTATGCCACCGGAAAGAGCCACCAGAATCTTTTTTTCCTGTAAAGAGTGAAGCTTTACCAACTTCCACACGTGATGATCTAAATCCTGCTTCGCCTTTGCTAAAACGGCCACTCTTTACCTCGAAAATTTTCGCATTCTATTTTTCGTTATTCACGACCGCGACGGTTTTAATATTCACAAATTCAAGAATACCAAAATGCCCCAGTTCCCGGCCGTAACCAGATTCTTTCACGCCGCCAAAGGGAATGCGCGGATCTGACTTCACATAATCATTCACGACGACAAATCCGGCTTGCAACTCTTTTTCAATCAGCTCGCGGCCTTTATCGATATCTTGGGTGAAGATACCGCCACCGAGTCCATAAGGCGAAGAGTTTGCGACGCGCAAAGCTTCCTCAGTGCTTTCCACAATAAAGACCGATGCAACAGGTCCGAACACTTCTTCTTTGTGAATCTCGGGAAGATCGTTTTCAAAAACCACGACGGTGGCTGGATAAAACGCGCCGGGTCCTTGCGGCGCGGAACCGCCCAAGACGACTTTGCCTCCCCAGGATTTGAGTTTTTCCACCTGCGAAATGATTTGCTTTTGAAACTTTACGGAGGCCAAAGGAGCCAGCTCCGCCGCTTTCATTTCCTCCGCAAAAAGATGAATGAAATCTTTTGCGACTTTCTCGTGCACGATGAATCGTTTTCCGGCGACACAGCTTTGTCCGCAATTCACCAAGCGCGCTTTTGCACAGATTTTCGCCGCCATTTTTATATCTGCATCATCGAGGACGAGATAGGCGTCGCTGCCACCCAACTCAAGAACAATCTTTTTCAGATTCTTTGCCGCTTCCATCGCCACCGCGCGACCGCCGGCACTGCTCCCCGTGAAAGTCACACCTCGCACTTGCGGATGCGCGATCACTCGCGCCGCCGTATCATGATCGACGTGAATATTGCGCAGAAGTTGATATTCGGAAGTGAGCTCAGAGAAAATTTGATGAATCAACTCGGCTGTTCCCGCTGTGAGATCCGCATGCTTCAGCAAAATCACATTCCCCGCCATCAATGCGGGAGCGGCAAAACGAATCACCTGCCATAAAGGAAAATTCCAAGGCATCACACTGAAAATCACTCCCAGCGGTTGAAAACTGACTTCCGCCGAAGTGTAAGGGGATGCAGCCGGTTGATTGCGCAGCATGCCCGGAGCTTCTTTCGCATAATACTCGCAAGTCACCGCGCACTTTTCGACTTCGGCTTTTCCTTCGGAAATAAGTTTTCCCATCTCACGATTCATCACTTCCGCGATTTCCGTTTTATGATGGCGCAAGGACTGCGCTAAAAGATGCAACACGCGGGATCTTTCGTCCCATGAGGCCGCTCGCCAGAGCTGAAAATCTTGCGAGGCTTTGATGATTTCTTTTTCCGTATCTTCCCAAGAAAGATGTGTGTAGGTTTTAACGACATCGCCTGTGGCCGGATTGACTGTTGAAAAAGACTCCATAAACAACCTCCACCCAAGAGGCTGCCATAGGAAAAAGGTAGCTGGTACCTTTTTCCCGACTAGATTTGCGTGAAAACTTGCTGGAACGAAAAGACAAGACCGATGAGGAATGTCGCCGTCATCGTGCCCCACGCGATGGATTTATAGAACTTGCCAAGCTGCATAGCCGCACGCGCATAACGACGCTCTGTTGCGAGAAGCGGGATGGGCGTTACCACTGTTTTGATAAACTGATGGCAGCAAGCGCAGAACAAAATCACCGATAAAATACTAAGAAGAGCATTTTCCATACTCCTCTTATCGGCCGAAACTGTCTCAACTTGAGTCAGACTGTGGTCTAGGATTTTTTAGATTCGTGGTCGTGCGGATCTTTCTTTACGATATCGATTTCCGCAGTAATTTTGAACTTATGGGTTTCAGCAAACTTCGACGCCTCTTTAACGAAGTCGATCTTTTGAATGATGCTGACGATTTCTTTCGTCACACGATTTGTGACTTCTTCCTTCGACTTATTCGCGCTTTGCAAAAGCAGATTCAGCGCTTCTTTGGGAAGTTTCAATTCAGAGACATAGGCGCGAAGACTTTCTTCGGTCATAAAGGCCGCACTGACTCCGGCTGTGAAAACCTTTTTCACAGTATCGCCAAGGAGACCTTTTAAATCTCCCGCGTCTTTCTCGTCCTTTTTGTGACTTCCATCAGCCGCCATAAAGTTGTTTCACTCTTTTGTGATAAGAACTAATCATATTGGGAAGATTCACGCTGACCAACGCATTTGCAATCGGACCGGGAACAAACATACTGAATGTCGCTTCCACAGAGTACGTCGCTCGCGTTTTACCGGCTTCGTTTTCAAGTTTCCAAGAGCCGACAGACGTTTTGAAGATATCGCCGGAAGCGAATTCCCAAGTGATGCTGTTCGGAGCATTTTCAGTCATCCAAAGATTGTATTTGAACGACTTCATGACTTGCACATTGTACTCAACAAGCTTCTTATTGCCTTCGGTTTTAAGCACAGTGCACTTTTTCACTTCAGGAAGAAACTCGTGATACTTTTCATAGTCCGAGATGATTTTAAAAAATTGTTCGGGCGTACAATTGAAAACTTCGGTGGTGGATGCTTTTGCCATATGTTTCAAGTGTGACTATTTGCTAACACTCAGTCAACTTGACGCCTAGACCTTCTGCAGGCCTGAACGATTATGTTACGACTTTTTAAAAAGAGCTTCGGCGGCAGCCCGAAGAGCGGCGGCTTTATCAACGGAACCAGGTCCGCCTTTGCGCGGAGAGAAGAAATCGCAAAAGTTCGCGCGATCTTTTTCGCGAACGACATCCGCGGAAGTTTCACGACACTCGTTATACACTTTGGAATCATAGAACTCGCAGTTTTTGCAAACGTGAACATCCGCACGACAGTGAGGACATTCCTCGCGTCGTCCGATCGTTCCCGAGAACGAGAGTTCTTTATTGCAACTAAAACAAACTAACTTCGTATCCATGATCCCTTTTTTTTAGGAAAAAGGTACCTGGTGCCTTTTTCCTATCCGATTACTGTTTCGGTTTTCTGTTCAAATCGTGGTGCGCTTCAATCGTACGGATTGTGCCTGTTGCCGATCTCATCACCACAGAGTGAGTTTTTGCTTTTCCTTCTGGAAGGAAGCGCACACCCTTTAACAACGATCCGTCTGTTACGCCGGTTGCGATAAACATCACAGATCCAGATGCCAATTCGTCAATTGTATACTTCTTGTCGGGATCCGCAACCCCCATGCGTTTTGCACGGGCTTTCTCTTCTTCATTTCGGAATTTGAGGCGACCTTGGAAATCTCCGCCAAGACATTGCATCGCCGCTGCGGAAATAACTCCTTCAGGCGCCCCACCAATACCCAACAGCAAATCAATACCTGAGTCGGGCCATGCCGCTGCCACCGCTGCGGAAACGTCGCCGTCGCCGATCAAGTTAATACGAGCACCGGTTCTGCGAGCTTCAGCAATCAAAGCTTCGTGACGAGGACGATTCAAAATCACAACCGTCACATCGCTCACCGGTTTGCGAAGAGCTTCCGCAACCGCTTTAATATTTTCAGTCGCTGACTTATCAATATCGATTTTCCCTTTCGCCGCCGGACCGCAAGCGATTTTATCCATGTAAGTGTCTGGTGCATGCAAGAACTTGCCTTTTTCAGCCACCGCGATAACAGAGATGGAACCCACGCCACCCGTCGCACAGATTGTTGTTCCTTCCAAAGGATCAAGAGCGATGTCCAACGCCGGTGCCTCTGGATCTTTGTGACCGACTTTTTCACCGATGTAGAGCATCGGAGCTTCATCGCGCTCCCCTTCACCGATCACAACGGTGCCATCCATACGAACAGCATCGAAAGCTTTTCTCATCGCATCGACGGCCGCAGCGTCAGCGGATTTTTCATCTCCACGTCCCATCCAACGAGCGGATGCAACGGCAGCAGCTTCTGTCACACGCACAAATTCTAAAGCCAGGTTTCTGTCCATGATTCTTTCTCCACAACGGTTTTAATTTCAGCAGGTAATCTTAATAATTTTAGATCAGGTCCTAACGCCACGTGAACAGTTTGCGCCACAGAGCACGTGCTGTTACCACGGCCACGCAAACGGTATTGAAAAACCAAGCGGTTGCCATCAATACGCGCCTGCACTTCGATCTCAAGATCGTCACCAAAGAAGGTCGGTTTAAGGTGCTTCACCTGGGTTTCATAAACAGCGAAGTGACTGGCAGAGCCCGGCTTCTGGTAATCAAGAAGTCCTTTAGCGTGCGCCCAAGCCACCCGAGCCTCTTCATAAAAACGCAGATAATTACTGTGATGGACAATGCCCATCAAATCAGTTTCGTAAAACTGAACTTTGTGACGATGAATAAACATTGCCTATTTCTATTCTCAGTTGATAGGGTTAGTCAATTATCGGCAGAGGGGCAAATGTCTGTTACAGAGTTTCAAAAGAATCTTCCTATGAGAATCACCATGAGTCGCATCTTTGCTGTGCCTGTTATTGTGGCAATGATGTGGCCGAACACACTCTCTTGGAATATCGCTGCGGCTGTGTGCTTTATTCTCGCTTCGATCACGGATTACTATGACGGATACTATGCGCGAAAATACAATGCCGTGAGCAACTTTGGAAAATTCATGGACCCGATTGCCGACAAAATCTTGGTCACAAGTGTTTTGGCGATGCTTTTGGCGCAAGGTAAGATCGATGCTTGGATGGTGATCATCATCCTGGCTCGCGACAACTTTATCGGCGGTATCCGCTCCGTTGCTGCAGCAGATCAAATCATTATTGCGGCCAAACCAGCGGGAAAATGGAAAACAGCCATGCAGATGGTGGCCATTCCCATTGTAATTATTGGAAATATGGAACCGTATCTGCCTTATTTGGACAAAATCGGCTACGCCGTCTTGTGGATCAGCGTCATTTTGAGTATAACCAGCGGTATCGAATACTATTTAGGTTACCTTAAAAGCCGAAAAGGCTGATTTGGACGTTTATGCTTTTGCAGTTAACACCCAGCAATTGGTTCTTTATCTTTCTAGCGCTTCTTTTGAGCAGCTATATAAAGATCGCTTCTGCTAAACAACCGCAAAAGCCCGTTTTCTTCGCCAGCTCTTCTTTGTCACAAATTATCCGCAACTAAATTCTCTCAAAATCTAGTGGGAATCCACGACGACGTTGGTCTTCTCTTTATAACGAAGGAAATAAAGAGGGATAAAAGACACGGCAAAAATAATCATCATCAAAAACATCAGCTGTTTAAAACTCAACATAAACACCTGATTCTGAATACGGCCGTAAAGAGATCGTAAAGCCGCTTCACTGCCCGTCGCCATCCCCAGACCATCTGACATTTTACCGGCCATGCCGTTCGCCGTGGAATAGTAAGCGCTCTGAGCGTTGCTGTTTAAGAGTGACACTTTCGAAGTAAGATCCAAATAATTTTGATGACTGTTTTTATTTAACAAGGTTCCAATCAGCGCAATCCCGACACTGCCGCCGATTTGTCGCGCGAGATTCAGCAAGCCCGACACCTGCCCCATTTCAATGCCCTTAAACTGACTTAAGATCGAAGAGTTGATTGGAACGAAAATAAAGGCCATCCCGAAACCGCGCACGTAAAGCATCCGCAAGATCTCCCCTTCCGAAGAGAGCGGCGAAAGCTGCGTCATCAGGAACAGACACACTTCCAATGACAGCAATCCGACAAGGATTAACATTTTTGGACTCGTGCCTTTGTACATCTGCCTTCCGACGAAAGGCATAAGAGCCGCCGTCAAGAGCGAGCCCGGAATAAAAAGCATGCCCGTCTGCGTGGCATCAAAGTGCAGCGTGCGCGAAACAAAAATCGGCAGAACGAAGACCACACCGTAAAGAAAAAATCCCACCATGGCCATCAATGCCACACCGTTTGAGACGAGCGGTTTTAAGAAAAGGCGCACGTTGATGATGGGATTTTTCACGCGCAATTCCCACCACACAAAAAGCGGTAAGCTGATCGTCGCAACAATCGTATTAAACAAAATCACTTTCGAAGAAAACCAGTCATCCGCTTCACCACGTTCAAGCACGTATTGCAGACACCCGATTCCGAGCACGAGCAACGTTAAACCCCAGATATCGAGCTCTTTCTTTTCGTGCTTCTGAGTCGGGTCTTTTTCAACGTTGAAGATCACCATCGCTCCGATAAAGAAAGCGATAAGCCCCAAGGGAAGATTGATATTAAAGATGGATCTCCAGCCAAATGTGTCCGTCAGATAACCACCCATTGTCGGTCCCAATGTCGGACCAATCATCACGCTCATCCCGAAGATCGCGCCGGCAATCCCCGCCTTTTCCTTCGGGAACTGCTCATAGATCAAAGTTTGCGATGTCGGCAATAAGGCGCCTCCCGCCAATCCCTGCAGAATACGGAAGAGTGTAAGAGTTTCTAGATTCGGGGCAAGACCGCACGCAACCGAAGTGGCTGTGAAAAGAAGAATACACCCCAGGAAATAAACGCGGCGACCGATACGCTCACCCAGCCAAGCCGAGACAGGAAGAACAATGGCATTGGCAATCGCATAACCTGTGATCACCATACTGATATCTTCCAGCGTGGCGCCTAAATTCCCCATCATAGTCGGGAGAGCCACGTTCACGATCGAAGCGTCGATGATCTCTAACAAAGAGGCCATCACAGCGACGACAATAATCAGTACGGATTCCTTTTTCATAACGACCTCAGTGCTTTTGCACTTTCACGAAAGCGGAAAGACCCGCTTTAAGAATTTCCACTTCATTCGCACTGATGTTTTCAAATTTAATTTTTACAGGAACACGCTGAACGACTTTCGTGAAGTTTCCCGTCGCGTTGTCTGGCGGAAGCAAAGTGAATGTCGCACCCGTCGCAGAACTGATTGACTCGACAACACCTTCGAAACTTTTTCCTGAAATCGCATCGACATCGATGTACACACGCTTACCTGGCTGGATGGATTCAATTTCTGTTTCCTTGAAGTTCGCCGTCACCCAGCGCTCCCCCGCATCAACGAAACCAAGCAAAGGAACGCCTGGGCTCGCCAACTGACCGACTTCCGCCGCCTTCTTTGCGATGAAACCGTCGGATGGCGCCACGACCTTTGTATTTTCAAAATTCAACTCTGCTTGCGATACGTGTGCTGCGAGAGCCTCGTATTTCGCGCGGGCTTCCGCCAACGCTGTGGAAGCTCCGTCGTATTGTTGTTGCGAAACGACGCCTTTAGAGAACAACTCCGCAATGCGCTTTTGATTTTTCTCAAGATCGCGCTTTCTTGCTTCCAACGACAGCAGTTCACCCTTAGCCTGTCTGAGGGTATTCTGATAATCACGATCGTCGATCTCGATCATCACATCACCCTTTTTTACGCGAGAGCCCTCGGTCACATGGACCGCTTTCACATAGCCGCCGACTTTGGCAGCGATCATGACGGAATGCGCTTCCACTTGCGCATTGTCTGTCGTCACGTACATCACATGCTCGTAAAGAAAATAAAGAGCTACTAAAACGGCGACCCCGCCGACACCAGAAAGAATCTTTTTCTTTTTATCCATCTTATCCAACCTTAATTAAACTGAACTAACTTCTGTCCTACACTTAATTCCAGACTGACAATCGCCTCGATCGCGCCAATCTGCGCATTCACCGCACCCGCTCGGGCGCGATAAAGTTCCGCCTCGGCATCCAGTACGTCTGTGTTTGTTCTGGCTCCAACTTTTTGTCCTTCGCGAGCCAGGCGAACGCTTTCTTCCGCTTTCACAATATCGCTGAGGCGCGCCTCATAGACACTGCAGTAGTAAAGATATTTTCTTTTCCAGAAATCAAAATCGCGGCTGGCTTTGAGTTCTGCCTGACGCAAAGTTTTTTCCGCCTGATATTTCTGTTCGATGCTTTGTTTTGAACGTGCAATAGAAGTCATGCCGTCGAAGAGATTCCAGTTCAGCATAACACCGAACTGATAGGCATCACGGAAATTATCGTAATTATCAAAACGATCGTCGCGATTGTTGTAATACTGATACTGACCCATCAAAGAAATCCGAGGAACCCAATATCTTTCCGCAGAATTTTCCTGATATTCGAAGGCCTCTGCTTTTTTACGCAAAGACTGTAAATCCTTACGATCCTCGATTTGCGATTTTTCGAGTTTCGCTACCACTTCAGGCTTAAGGCGAGGCAAACGGCCTTCGACCTCTGGAACATCCTGATCCAAACCCAAGGCTTCACTTAAGCGCGCGCGCGACAAATCGACATTGTCGGTGGCATTGAGCAATTCTGATTGCGCCTCACTCATCTGCACTTCCACGCGCAGAACATCGAAGTTTGTAGACGAACCCACTTTCTTAAAGAGACGAACGTCTTTAAGATGATCCTCTAAGGCGCGCACATTTTGTTGCGCAACCTCTTTCAGTTCTTTCGCGGCGACCGCCTTGTAAAACAGAACTGTGACTTCCCGTTCTGTCTGAAAACGGGTCCAGTCGAAATCGTTTTTTGCGGACTCTTCAAAAGAAGAAGCGCTGTGATAGCGATTCGTACTCGCAAAGCCATCAAACAACGACCACTGCGCCGTCAGGTACGCGTTTGTTGTCGGCACGACTTGCGGGATGGACAGTGGCGCGCCATTTAAGTTCACGTCAACCAGTGCATACTTTTTATCAAAAAGATAACTTGCCTGAGCTGAAAGCGTAGGAAGGAAACCGGAAAGACTCTCTGTCTTTTTCCATTCGGTTTCACGATATTGAGACTCCGCCCGCTGGACTTTAGGGGATTTTTCCAGAGCTTGCTCGACAGCGTCGCTCAACTGAAGACCTTGTGCGAAGGAGGAGAGGGATACAAAAGAACAAAAAAGAGAGACCAGTAGTGCGTACTGCTTTTTACTGAAAGTCATAAGCCACCTAACCTTCAATCGTTTTACTCCCAAACCGTTTGCGTTGCAAACGATTTGTGTTACTATCAATTAACTGATCAATGAGTTATCAAATAGGAGGCTTTCTTGAAAACCAAAGCTATAAAGATCACGGATGGCTGTTACACTCCTGGTGTTCACCCCGCGCTTCGCCAGTACTTTGGTTATTGCCTGATGAAAGCCGCCATGAAACACAAAGCTATGCTCGCACAGGAATTGGATAAATATAAGATTGTGAGTCCACAACTCGGTATCCTGAAACTTCTTCAGATCCTCGGCCCCGTCAGTCAAATTGCCTTAGGACAAGACATGCACATTGATAAAGCTTCGATGGTGAAATTTATTGATGGCTTGGAAAAACAAAAATATGTGCGCAGAACTCCGGATAAAGAAGATCGTCGCATCAAACTTGTCGAACTGACTGATAAAGGCGCGCAAGTTTTAGAAAAGCTCGTGCAGATTCGCGCCGACGTTGAGAAAGCTTTCTTGGCTCCCCTTACACAAAAAGAGCAAAACCTCTTTCGCGAACTCGTTGGCAAACTGCTGTAGGACTCTGTAATTTGAGTCCCGAGATTCACTTTTGTTTAGTTGTAAGTTGTTAATATTACAAAATCTTTAGATCTCGTAAACTCGTGGAATCAATTGGAACGAAGTGCAGCGCGTTATCAACTAGAGCAGTGACTCTTATTCAAAAATTGCTAAAACCCATCGCCATGGCAAAGCATCATTATCGCGACTATATCCTTAAAGAACTCGAACGCAGACAAAGGAAAAATCCTTCGTATTCATTGCGCGCTTATGCTCGCGATCTGGAGGTCCCTTGCTCTCGTCTGAGTGAAATTCTTAACGGCAAGGTAGGACTTTCTGAAACGCGTGCGATGAATCTAGCTACGAAGCTCAACCTCAGTCCTTCAGAAAAAGATTTCTTCGTGGACTTGGCTTTGGCGGAGCACGCAAGAAGCGCTGTTCTTCGCAGCATGGCCGCAAAACGCGTTCAGGCACGCAAAGAAGCCTTGGCAAATATCGGCGAAGAACAATTCAGTGTGATCTCCGATTGGTATCACCTCGCCATCATTGAAACTCTGCGCCTCCATGACTTCAACCCAACAGTTGAAAACTTATCGAAAAAACTCGGTGTTGCTGAAGACCTTATCGAAAAAGCTTTGGAAAGACTGGCTCACCTGAACCTCATCACAAAGAACCAAGAAGGACAATGGGTGCCGACTTCGGAAGGAAGTGTTTCTACTTTCGGTCAAAGCTATCTAGCTGTTCGCAATTACCACAATCAGTTGGTTGAAAAGTCCAACGAGGCGATGGATCCGACAAAAGGAAAGAAGTGGGACAAGAGCTCTTTGCTTATTCCAGTCAACCACCAAAGATCTCCTGAACTTGTCGAGAAGATTCGCGCCTTCCGTGCGGAACTTATGACGGAAGTACAATCCATGGAAGCACGCGACTCTGTCTATTGTTTAACGATGAGCTTCTTCGAACTAACTGAACGCGCTTAACGACATCTCTTGATCTCAACTAATGTTGAGGTTGTAACCTCCAATGAAAACATGTCATTGGAGGAATTATGACAAGTCAAAATGCAGGTTGGAAAGATCTGCTTTCGGGAAAAAACGGAATCTACTCCGTCGCACTTGCCGGCGGCGTGACTCTTCACGCACTTAATATGTACATCGCGATCACGATCATGCCTTCCGCGGTGAAGGAGATCGGTGGTTTAGCTTTTTACGCCTGGACCACAACTCTATTTGTGATCGCTTCAATTTTGGGAGCCGCACTCACAGCAAAGTTACTTAAAAACAGCGGGCCGCGCGGAGCTTACGTTATCGCGACGGCTTTGTTTACCGCAGGAACTTTGATTTGTACTTTAGCTCCAAGCATGATGGTGATGCTTATTGGCCGAAGCCTGCAAGGACTCGGCGGAGGTTTTCTTTATGCTCTCGCTTACGGAGTCACCCGCCTGGTCTTTCCAGAAAATCTTTGGGGACGCTCTATCGGCTTAATCTCAGCAATGTTTGGAATCGCAACATTGGTAGGGCCTGCGGTTGGTGGTTTGTTCGCGCAACAAAATGCATGGCGGACGGCTTTTGGTTCGCTGATTCCGATCGCGGTGTTATTTGCTCTTCTTGCGTTTTTTACTTTACCGAAAAAGAGCGATGATAAAAGCGCGGACTCCCCGATCCCTTATTTGCAATTGCTTTTCTTAAGCGGTGCCGTGCTTGCGGTTTCAACAGGAAGTCTTTCAGAGAATATGACTTGGAAAATCGCGGGTCTTGTCGGCGCTTTGGCGATGATCGGTCTTATCGCGATTGCGGAAAGTACTTCCTCGGCGCGGCTCTTACCGAAAAATTCGTTCAGCCTGTCGTCGCCGCTGGGTGTGATTTATTTTCTGATCGCGCTTTTGATGTTGAGTATGCAGCCTGAAATCTTCGTGCCTTATTTGTTGCAGAATCTGCATGCGCAGTCTCCGCTGTGGGCAGGCTACTTGGGTGCGTTTATGGCGATTGGCTGGACGGTGGCTTCCTTCTTAAGTTCAAAGTGGCAGGATAAAGGCGATCGACTTGTTCTGCTGGGTCCCGCGTTGGTTCTTGGTGGATTAGTTTTATTAGCGGTTTTTCTTCCGCAACAGAGCACAGGGCAATGGACACTGCTCGCACCAATCTGCGTGGGGTTGATTTTAGTGGGCTTCGGAATTGGTTTAGCATGGCCCAGCCTTGTGAGCCGCGTTTTCCAAAACGCACCCACAGATGAACAAGGACTCGCCGCTGGCGGCATGACCACAGTCCAACTTTTCGCCATCGCCTTTGGCGCTGCGAGCGCCGGCATGGTCGCAAACTTCGCAGGTCTTTCAAATCCTGGCGGAGTGACGGGCGCCGCGAGCGCAGCGTTTTGGTTGATGTGTTTGTTTGCCGTACTCCCTGTGATTTGCCTTTTGGTCGCGGTGAAATCCATGAGTCTTACTAAAAGAGCAATGTCTGTGAATTAATTCGTTCACTAACAACAGAAGATTCCTGAAACACGCGCGAGGGATCTTCTGTGATCGCGCGTCTAATGCGCTCGCCAGCGCACGTCTTTTTTTGTCTCCCTCGAGAGAACGCCTTCTTTATCTGAGTTTAAACACGAGACTATTTTCTACTTTCCCGGCATGAGGGTTGCAAAATCGAATTTCGTGACGTGCTAACTTAACAAAAGAAAGGATCTATATATGATCACAAAAATCATCGTTTCGACGGCGTTATTATTGGGAGCTTTCCAAGCGCAAGCCTTGGTGATTGAATCAGAACAGATCAATAATCCCGCGACACTTCAGGTGGTTCAAAGTGAAAGGGATGTCTGGTCAGCCCCTAGCGGACGAACGCACTCAGGTGACTTTTATCGAGATGCCAAAGGAAATGTTCGAGTCAGATTGGATTTGCGGCCAGCGTCTAGAGCAGGTTGTGAGATTGTTACTTACAACTCTTTCGGCGCCGTAGTTACCGTCGAGGAATTCAGCGATTGTATGGGTATCGAGCAAGCGCTCAGCACCGCAGGAAAGAATACGCCTGTGACAATCACAATTGATCGCGCATCGAAAAAAATAAAGTCCATCAAAACGACCGTCGATTACCTTTCGGCTGTCGAGACTACTGTTAATGAAGGTTGATAAGAATTTAACTCTCTCTAGTTTCCAAAGCGGAAAATGCTTTGGAAACTAGAGAGACGAAACAATGGTTACGAGCCTTACGAGCGATTCGCCTTATTGCGAAAGCATATCTCCTGAGGCCGACTGCTTTGTATGCGCGGCTTTCGCCATAACATCTTTATAGTAGATGCGCTTCATATTATGGAAAACTTTTTGCTCAAGTTCTTCCAGTGAGTCATGAATAGTCAAACGCCAATCAGCAGTTGCCAATTTGTTCAAAGGCCAAGCCTTCAAAACAAGAATATTCTGGCCTTTTCCTAAGACGGTATGTACCTCTAGAAAGTGACGAACAGGATGTTTCTTATCCTTATAACTAGACAAATCAGAAAACTCTTCGTGGATAAATAGTTTATCTGTGATCTGTCTATATCCGAGAACACGTAATTTTGAAGATATTTCCCCCACAGATAAATCATTTAAATTATAAAAACGATATTTCACTCTAGAAAATCGATACTCATCACTTATTCTTAAAAGTGGAAGAAACGAAACAATCAGGCCAAATACCAAAACAGCAAGAAAAATAGGACATAGTATCTTAACCTCGCCCCAACTCATTGAAGCGCCCCGATATAGCCATAAGAAGAAAATCGCAACTGTAGCAAAAATAAAAATACCACTGCCCGCAACAAAAAAAGATAAAATTTGTCTAGGCTTATTAATCATTGCTTCCCCGTCACACGTCACATTCCATCCTAGTTTTCTTAAAAATAAAATAAGCAACGTTGTCGGCAGCTGCATATCGTCGGGCATCAACTGTCTGTACTATTTTATCCCTTCGCAAGGCTTTCATCGCCCACATTAGCTTTTTTCATAAAAATATTTAATAAATCAAAAAGAGTATCAGCATTTGACTTATGTAAAAAGAAAAAAGGAGTAAGGAAAACAGACATAACGGCATTACCTTCATCAATGGCCTTATATACGGACTTTTCATTATGGAAAACCTCTACCTCATACTTCGTCTTGGCAACGATAGGAATTATTCCAAGACTCAAAATAAAATAGTCTCCTCGTACTCTCTCTTGCCACTCTCTCAAAACTATCAAATACTTATCTTCCGCTGCACAATTCTCAACCATATACGGATATCTTCTACGAATTTTATCCTGAATTTTCTTTTTGGTGTCGTTACGAGTTTTTGAAGTGACCAAAGAAGAATCTTGTCCTATTAATATTTCTCCTTCCGTAAAACAGATCGATAGAGGCTTAACATCTGCGTAAAAATATTCCGAATTGGCAGATCGGAAGTAATGCGCACAACCACTTTGGATAGTCATAATGATTATGAGTATGTTAATAGTATCAATTTTCATAAATTATTCTCTTTAGCATAGCGACTCGTCCTTGCCAAATAAAGCAATCAATGGCCATACTGAGGCGTCGTTCTTATTCTAAAATCAGCGTCTTCCTGCGGAAACTCCTGTCCAGAATTCACGCTAAGACCTCCGAAATATCCAAACGGTTCACTAATGAATTTCGAAGCGGCTTTTGTAAATCCAATATCATAAAAGAGACTTGCACCAAGCTTGGCGGTGGAGAAAACATCTTGAATCCAGCTTCCCGTGACCCAATTCAAAACTCGTCAGAAAACGATCAAACTGCATAAGATAGGGAAACGCTACATTTGGTATGTGTGATTTTAATTGAAGAGTACACAGGGGAAATACCTTAAACTAGTTTCTGTAAGCTTCGTTTAAAGATCGAATATAACAGAACACATACCAGAAGATTTAAAGGCATGTACTTCATATTGTTTTTTACAGCCACCATAACGATTGTTGAAGTCATGCAAAAAAGAAAACTGATCAACGAAATAACAGCTATATACTTCAGCTTTACAGCAGCTATAGGTCTTTCAACATAGTCTCGAGTTCCCGCTTTTGGAATATTCACATGCCTTTTTTCTCTAGAAGATGACCTAAGAAGTTTTCTGTAATACAAAATCACAAGACAAACTACTAGGCCCACCCCTAATCCTTTAGAAAGAGGAGGAGCCGCAGTAACAACAAAATAGTAAATAATGTAAATGGAACCACACAAAACGATGGCTCCTTCTAAATACTCTAAAACAGAGATTATCTTACGAAGCGACATCTTATTTTTCCTCTTTTCCGGTAAAAAGGAAATCAAGCCGCAATTTTATGTTTCTTGCGCACATAATATGAAACCCCAAATGCCACTGAAAATAGAAGAAAACAAACTGCTAATTTGCGCCCACTTAAGCTTTCGAGAGAGCCTGGCGGCAGAAGTGCAATCACTAAAAATAGCCTTAAGTAGTCCTTTTTTTGTCTGCATTTTCTCCTGGTCTCTCGCAATTCTTTAAAGACAAATTCTACCTTTAAAGAATAAACAAAAGAGGATAAACTGCAAACATTTATTAGTTTAAATAACAACTATGTGCCATATTCGAGGTCGGCAGTGAATTATTTGAAAAACATATTTATATTGATAGTGCTCAGTCTTTTTTCTGTGGGCTCGTCCGCTGTGGAGAATGTTGTTGTACCGGATGCAGTAATTTCTAAATATATGTCCAGCCGATTCAAAACTGATCCAAATGGTCGAACAAGAAGCCATGAGAATATCTACACCGAAACTATTGTTGATAAATTTGCCGGAAAAATTTCTTCCTCTATCGCAGTCATTATGTATCGGACCCCCGAGGAAGAGTGTGAACTCATTTCTTTAAAATATGAAAAAGGAAGCTTCATCAAGGCGGGAGCTACCCAGTTGAAGAATTCGAATACAACGCGTGGATGCAGCCGTCTTGATGTGAGTGATCTCAACCTCGATGGCAAGCCAGAACTGGTTGTTAACACTACAAGTGGAAGAGAGGATGGCCCACCTGCTTTCTTTAAATTCGACGGTGTAAAGCTAGTTGATATTACTCCGCTTGCAAATAGAGATGGAGTCACGGCAACCGCGTTCCGAGAAGTCTCAGTTTCGGATAAGCCTATCAAGGGCGGCCTCATTATCTTTGACTATGACAAGTACAATCCTGAAGCTCCACGAAAAATGTATCAATTCGTTAATGGCGACATTAAGCTCATCGGGACTTTTAATTACATCAGTATGATTCCGAAAACTACGAGCCTGATTTCAAAACCGACAGTACCGACTGAAGGCACTTATATTCTTACGATGAAGAACGTCTCCAATCACAATCGTGCCGTGCGTGGCGAGGTCATTGTAAACGGCAGCGTCGTATTGAAGCCGCAAGACTTCTGTAAAGCACCTCCTCCAAAAACTCCAGATAAGGGCACAGACGATATGGACGATAAAAACGAAGACAGGCTTAAACGCTGCCTCCAGAAGGGGGATGTCTATGCCGTGGTTAACCTAAAAAAGACCAACGAAGTAAAATTTAAAATCTATGGTCGCGGAGACTCGCTAGTACAATTTACTCTCAATAAAAAGTAAAACACTGTTACTCCTCACACGTATCAGGCCCTGGGCCTCCGGTGATTGGCATGGGGTCGGGTTTGTTGGAGGTTTTTTTCAGAGTGATCTCGAAGGCGTCGTAATGAGGGTTTTTATATTCGGAGCGGGTTTGTAGAGTGAGGATGAATTTATCTTCGTGTGTGCGACGGAGGATAAATGTCTCGTAGTATTTGTAGCCCTCGCGGATAAAAGAGGCGAAGCCGCTGCCTTGCTCGACGTAGCGGGATTTTTGCCAGTCCTCGGTGTTCTCAGGAAGCCCGAAAGAGCGGACGTTGTAATAGCCTTCCACACACTTTGCGAAATACAGAGCGGTTCCAAAAGAGTTCGGTAAGACGGTCATCGTTTTGAAGTCACAGAGGCGTTCTTGAAACGAAGGATTGGGGCTCAGGTTTTCGCAACTGAGGATTTGATAGTTGCCCTGCACGTTTTTAAAAACATGCCCCGAAGCCGGAAGCCCCACAGACAAAAAGAAAATCGTAAAAAACCAATGCCATCTCATAGACTCCCCTTTTTTTGAGAACCTTTATGGTTTGAGATGGAGGCAGAGTCATGTTGCTAATTATTTAGAATTCATAAGAGCCGGAGGAGGCGTCTGCGGAGGGGGATTTTGCTTACGAGCGCCCCAAACATAGCCCACGAAATAGGCAGCACAGCCTATAAGAGCGAAAATCATCCATTTTTTGATGCGTCCGTACAATATTGTCTTCATTTTTTTGATTTTTACCCGTTGACAATAAGGACTGGCAACTGTAATTTTGGTTTCTCTTTGAGAGCGCGGGAGTAGCTCAGTTGATAGAGCGTCGCCTTGCCAAGGCGAAGGTCGCGGGTTTGAGCCCCGTCTCCCGCTCCAAATTTTCACTTTGCAAATATAGCAAAGCTCATTAAAAACCGCCCCTTCTGGCGGTTTTTTTATTTGTTCTCCACCCTAAGATCCATCGCAATTCAAAAATCCACCCCTCAAGTCAAAGTCGTCTTAAATCTGCGCCAGCTTGCTGTTATCGCCAACGTCGCCATCGCGGCAAGAATGAGGACGTTCACCGCGATGAGGCGCAGGTCGCCGCCTTTAAGCATTATGTTGCGCAAGAGTTCGATGAAGTACGTCAAGGGATTGAGGTAAGAAAAAATCCGCAGCGCCCACGGCATATTCTCAACGGGAAAAACCAACCCGGAAAGCAGAACCGAGGGAAAAAGATAAAGAAAACCTCCCATCATCGACTGCTGCTGATTCTTCGCGACCGTTGAGATAAAAAGACCAATACCGACTGTGCAGCAAACAAAGACAAAGGACGCAATAAGAAGCATCCACAGACTGCCTCGCAAGGGCATTCCAAATAAGACCATCGCCACACCGACGATCAAAGGAATATTGCTCATCCCCAGAAGAACAAAAGGAATGGTCTTACCAAGAATCACCTCTTCAGGCGTGACGGGTGCTGCGATCAAAGTTTCAAAGGTGCCGAGTTCTTTTTCTTTCGCAATCGACATGCCTGTGAGAAGAATTGTGATCAAACACACAAGAAGACTCATCACACCCGGCACCAAAAACAAAGACGTGCGCAAAGCGGGATTGTAAAGCACCCGAACGTCAAACTCGATCGGGGCTTTTTGCGGATAAAGGATTCGCACGATGTTTTGAAAATATCTTTCTATACTTTGTGCGCGGGTGACATTCGTGGCGTTAATAAGTAATTGCACGTGTCCCTCTTTTCGTCCGAGGCTTTTATCAAAGCCCTCTTCTGGTGCCACCAAAACGGCGTCGGCCTCCCCTTTTTGAATTTGCTCAAATGGATCTGCCACCGATACCTTCGCCGGAATAAACCAGCCGGATGCCAGTGCTTTACGATGAAGCTCCTGCAAAGGCTGATCGCTGACCGCGCCAAAGACACTCAGACGAATATTTTTAGCTTCGGTTGAAAGAGCCGTGCCAAAGATCGTCAATTGCACGCAAGGTGCGACAAACAAAAGAAATCGCATGCGCGGATCGCGCAGAGTCTGCAAAAATTCTTTGCGGATAAAGCCCAAAAGAGTTTTCATGGCTCGACGTCCTTTTTAAATTTCTTTGTCGCCAAAAAGATCATCAAAATAAAAAGCCCGCATTGGATCAAAAATGTTGGGAGGATCTGCGAAAATAAAGATCCTTGTAAGAACAACTCCCGACTGATTTTAATAAACCACCGTGCGGGAAGAATCATCGTCGCGTAATAAAAAAACTTCGGCATGTGTTCGATAGGGAAAATAAATCCTGAAAGAAGAATTGTCGGCAGCAAACCCGAAAGCATCGCGAGTTGCATGCTGAGCTGTTGCTTGCGAGTGACAACTGAAATCAACAGCCCTTGCGCTAAATAAGTGCTCAGGAAAATTAGACAAGAAACCATGTACACGAAAAAATTCCCGCGAAAGGGCACCTCAAACACCAGTTGCGACATCAAAAAAACAAATAAAACCGCGACCACGCCCATGATGGAATAAGGTAGAAGTTTACCCAGAATAATTTCAATCGGACGAACCGGTGTCGCCAGCAAAAGCTCCATCGAGCCATTTTCCCACTCCCGGGCGACAGTCAAGGCTGTCAGTAGAATCGATAAAATGGCGATGATCGCCGCAGCAAGCCCCGGCACCACAAACCAGCGACTGTTCAATTCGGGATTAAAAAGAAAACGGGTTTTAATATCGACCGGCGGAGTAAAAACACCGAAGTTGTTTTCGTTGATCTTCCTCTGAATTCCTCCTAAATATCCCACGATAGATCCGGCCGAAGAGTTGTCAGAACCGTCTATAAGTATTTGCACTGAGTTTTCCGCAAACGGGCGAAGGTCCCGACTGAATGTCGGCGGAATGATAAGAGCCGCGTGGGCCTCGCCTTCATCCAAAGATTGAATGGCATGCGCGGGACTCCAGACGGGTTTTGAAATGAAATAACCGGAACTGGAAAAACTTCTTTCAAGCTCCCATGAGTTTTGTGTTTTATCCCCCATGTAAACAGCGAGTTTGATCCGCTCCATATTGAATTCGATAGCGAAACCGAAAAAGAGCACCATAATCACCGGCATTCCCAACGCCAGCGCCAAAGTGAAAGGATCGCGTACGATATGAAAAACTTCTTTCTTGGCGATGGCAATTATCGAGCGTCCCCTTATCATGTGCCCTCCACTTGATGGATAAAGACATCTTCCAGGGACACGTCATGCGGATCTTTATCAGGAAAGCTCGCCTGTTTTAAACCTCGCGGAGAATCCAAAGCGATCAACTCCCCCGAGCGCATTAAAGCAATTTGTTCGCACATCTCGGCTTCGTCCATGTAATGAGTCGTCACGAAGACTGTTTTCCCCTCCCCGGCTAATTCTTTAATGAGCGCCCAAAAGCGCTGACGATAAGCGGGACTCACGCCGGCCGTAGGTTCATCGAGAAAAATCAATTCGGGATCATGCAAAACCGCGGCGACCAAACTTACTTGCTGCTTCACTCCTCCTGGCAGATCGCGCACCAAAGAGTTTTCATTGCCGCGAAAACGGATGAACTCAAGAAGTTTGTTTTTTTGTTCTTTAAATTTTCTTTCGTCCAACTTACGCAAGGAGGACGCAAATCCCAGATTCTCGCGCACACTCATATCGTCATACAGAGTGAACTTCTGCGACATATAGCCCACCCGTCTTTTCACCTCGAAAGAATCTTTTTGGACATCTAATCCGCAAACCCAGGTTTTTCCGTGCGTGGGCACAAGGAGTCCGCACAGCACACGAATCGTCGTGGTCTTGCCGGCTCCGTTAGCTCCTAAGAAACCAAAGATAGAGCCCTGTTCAACTGAAAACGTGATGTTGTTCACAGCATAATAGTCGCCAAACTTGACAGACAACTCTTGCACGTCGACGACCTTCATACCGACTCCAAAGAAGAGTCATATTGCAGAAATACCTGATCGAAGTTTTTACTTTTTCTTTCTTGAAGAATGTCTTGCGGAGGTCCCTCTAAAAGCATTTTTCCATCAAACAGAAGATGCACTTCTTCGCACTTAAGCGCTTCATCCATGTACGACGTCGTTACCAGAATCGTGATGTCTTCATGACCGCGAAGCTCGTAAAGAAGTTCCCAAAAATCGCGGCGACTCAAGGGATCGACACCATTCGTCGGCTCATCTAAAAGCAAAACACGCGGTGAAGAGAGCAAAGCGCAGGTCAGTCCGAGTTTTTTATACATGCCTCCGGAAAGTTGCGATGCCAGACGGTCAACAAAGGATTCTAAGCGCGCCATTTCCAAAAGTTTTTTTCTGCGCTCCATATACTCGCTATCGGGAAGTTTATAGAGCGTTCGAAAAAACTCGAGATGCTCATGAATACTCAATTCAGGATAGAGGCTTTGGGTTTGCGGCATGTAGGCCACGGATTCGCGGATATCGACAAAATTCAGGGTTTGACCGTCGTCTGTAAAAACAATCTTGCCTTCATCCGGCTTAAGAAGTCCCATGAGATGCCGCAAGAACGTGGTTTTACCCGCACCTTCGGGTCCGATAATGCCATGGATTTTATGAGCGGCAAAACTCATAGAGAGTCCCTTCAGAGCTTGCGTCTGTCTGAGTTTTTTAAAGACGTTTTCAGCTCGGAGGGAGATTCCCACCTTACTCCCCTTTCCACTCGAGAGTCATACCGGGCTTCAGAACACCTTCGGGATTTTGAAAATACACTTTCACCG
This sequence comes from Bdellovibrio sp. 22V, assembly GCF_030169785.1. Classification (NCBI taxonomy): domain Bacteria; kingdom Pseudomonadati; phylum Bdellovibrionota; class Bdellovibrionia; order Bdellovibrionales; family Pseudobdellovibrionaceae; genus Bdellovibrio; species Bdellovibrio bacteriopascens. The sequence goes on along the minus strand of NZ_CP125854.1, from coordinate 2,223,621 downwards.
CGTAAACCAAGCGCGTGCGCTCATCGCGTGTTTGCACGTTCTTCGGCGTAAACTCCGCTTCAGGATTGATATAAGAAATCACACCCTCAAAAGTCTTGTCGTCCATTTCCGGCAAAGTCGCCTGCACCTTTTGCCTCAACTTCAGCGGCGCGATTTCGTCGTGCGGGAGATAAAAATACGCGTAGACCTCTTCCAGATCGCCCATCGTCAAGAGCTTAGATCCTGGATTGACCATCTCCCCCGGTTCGAAATACGTCGTCAGAATCGTGCCCTTCAGCGGTGCTTTGATATCACACCAGCTGACACGCAATTCGGCTTCGGCTTTTTGATTTTGCACGCGATCGTAAGCTTCTCGCGGAATACCGCCTGCATTCATCAAGCGAGACGAGCGCGAATAATTTTTCTTTAAAAGGTCATAAGCCAGACGGATGTCTTCACAGGCAAGCTTCACCAGGTCTTGCCCCTTGGCCACGACCTGTCCCTCTTTCACAGGAAACTCATTAATGACAGAAGTCACCCGCGCAGGAATATCCACTTTCGTGACTTCAACGGTCCCCGCGTAAGAAAAATCGTTGCGAAAAAGAAAGACCTTTACAAGATAAGCCGCAAGCAGCAGCACGACGAGAATGACAAGAGGAAGAATTTTCTTCTTAGACATCCCTCAAGAGTAACAGGGCTTTTCCACGAGGATAAATCATCCTCGTCTCGAATGAGGAAAAACATACGGCTTCGAAAAAGAAAAAGCCGGAGGTTTTTCTCCGGCTTTTAGCAGATTTTAATTTATCTCCCGAAAATTACTTTGGAGGAGCAAACCAGCAACGAGGACGAGCGCCCACAGCGTCGCGCGGTGTGTAGCAAGAACCCGCTTTGTAATCAGAGTTGCTGACAGCTTCAGATTCTTTAGCTACGCAGAGCATGCCCGCGAAGTAAGTATCCAAACGGCATTGAGTCTCTGGATGTTGATCGTTGGTGCGAGAAACTTGTCTCTTATCTGGAGTACCGAAGTTAGGTGCTGTTGTTTCTTTACGCAAAGATTGGAAAAGATTTGCAACAGATTGGCCCGCCAAAGAAGTACGCAAGCAGATCAAACGATCTTTTTCATCAGAAAACTGCGCTTCACAACCCGCCACAGCAACTGGGTCCAAATCAAGATCTTTCAAGATTGCAGCGTTGTCGTCTTCAGCAAAGAAACGGCGAAGACATTTCAATGTTGCGAAATAGTCCGAACCACCTTCGTTTGTAGCCCAAGCTCCGCCCCACCAGCTGTTGATTTTTGGAGCACCACCATTGTGGTGACCGAACTCATGACAAGCTACCAAAGCAAAACCTTCGATGTTTGTCGCCTGGTGACGAGCCAAACCACCGTACATGTTCAAAACTTGCGTGTTGCCTGATCTTTGAGCAGAAGCATTCACTGTAGGATCATTCCACAAGCGGTTGATACGCAATGTATCGCCAGCTCTTTCTACGTCTGCCTTATAAATTCTTTCGAGACGGTCCAAAACGTCGTTGAATTGTTGTTCAGTGATCCCGCCCACAGTGAAAAGCCCGACTGGGATTTTCATATCATTCTCTGGTAGGAACCCTGCGCAAAGTGTCTTTTCTGATGCCGTATTGTGCGTAAAACCTAACGTCGCAACCAATGCAACGCCCGCCAACGCACGACTTAATGTCGTTTTTGTCATGACTTCCCCCTCCTTGAGTCTAGACGCAGAAAAAATCGTATCAACATGATGCGGACAAACTCAAACAAATATCCATAAGATGGAGCATCACATCATTTAATTAAAGATCCGCAATATATACGACGATTAGACCATTACCTCTTGGTTTCACTTCTGGATCGTAAAAGGAGTCATAATGTCATCTTCCTTGTCTTGGTTTCGTGGTCTTCGCGGAAAACTTTTGTTTTCTGCCGTTATTCCTCTGGCGGCGTTTGCCATTCTTACCGGAATTTCTGTGCGTTCGATGAATACCATTGGTGGTATGTTGGAAAATGCCTATACGAATGTCATTCCAAACATGGACTCATTGGGGCAGATCGGTATGCAAAGAGCGCGCGTCGGTTATTTCATGTGGGCGGCATTAGCACTCACGGATAACGAAAAAGGACGTAACAACTTTATCGCGAAAGCCGAAGATGCTTGGGAGGATTTTAAGGTCGCGCAAGAGATCTATGAAAAGTCCCCTAGCACTCCTGAAACAGACAAAATCTACGAAAAGACCAAAGCTCATAAGGCGGAATTTCACAAACTCACTGAAAGCATGATTGCCGCCCTTAAGGAGAACACACCGGAAGCGAATCAAAGAGTCATGACCGCGATGAACGGCGGCGAGTGGCACATTCTCGCGCTGGAAGTTCAAAAAGCCACCACCGACACGATGGCTTATTATCAAAAGCTTTCTCGTGAAGGTGATGAACTCCAAAAACAACATCGCCGTTTCGAAACTCAGTTGCTTATTATTATTGCTGCATTCTGTTCGTTGGCGATCTTCGCTATCTTGATGTTTATTGCTTACCGCGTTTCTAAATCTGTAAGCTCCATTGCCTCTAATTTAACAGATGCGGGCCATCAGGTTTCCGCAGCTATCGTACAATTGACTTCCGCAGGACAAACACTTTCGCATTCTTCAACAGAGTCTGCGGCTTCTTTGGAAGAAACCGTAGCGTCTCTTGAGGAGATGTCCTCGATGGTAAAAATGAATTCAGACAATGCCAAGCAAGCAGCGGCTTTGTCCCAGTCATCGAAAGAATCGGCAGAGCAAGGACAAACAGAGATCCAACATCTTATTTCGTCTATGCATGAAATTTCCAAGTCGTCTAAGAAGATTGAAGAGATTATCAGCGTGATTGATGATATCGCCTTCCAGACCAATCTTTTGGCTTTGAACGCTTCTGTCGAGGCCGCGCGCGCCGGCGAACATGGAAAGGGATTTGCTGTGGTGGCCGAAGCCGTTCGCGCTCTTGCGCAGCGCTCTGCCGTGGCAGCTAAAGATATCAACGGACTCATTAAAGACAGCGTGGATAAAGTAGGAAAAGGCTCTGAGATCGCCGATAAATCCGGAGAGGTTCTTTTCAAGATCGTGAGCTCCGTGAAAAAAGTGTCAGACTTAAACAATGAAATCGCAGCGGCTAGCTCAGAACAAACAACAGGCCTTCAGCAAATCAACAAAGCAATGAATCAATTGGATCAAGGCGCGCAGGCGAATGCTGCGTCCTCAGAAGAAATTGCGGCCTCGGCGGAAGAAATCAATGCCCAAGCTTTACAAATGAAGAACCTCGTCAATGTCCTTAATTCCACAGTCTTAGGCAGTTCTGAAAGCTCCCCTGAAGCCGGCGAAACGAAGAAAAAACCTGAACTTTCTCAGAAAGTCGTTCCTTTCCAAGCGAAGAAAACGGCTAAGCCTGCCGCGAGCCACCCTGCTGTAAAAAAGGCACACAGCAGCAGCGCGTCTTCTGTAATCCCATTTGATGAAGATGAAGACGGCCGAGGCAAAGTAGGAACTACCGACGGCTTTTAATCCATTTGCCCCCCTTAGAACCATACGCTACTATGCGGGGGCATGAAAATTCCTTTTAATTTACCTCCGAAAAGTTCCAACGAAGAGAAGTACATCTCGCAGGCCATTTCTTCTAAAAAACTAAGTGGCGAAGGTGGCTTCAACAAAAAATGCGTGGAGTGGTTTAATAAAAATCTTCCGACGTTGATGACAGTGATCACACCGTCATGCACTTCTGCATTGGAAATGGCGATGGTTCTTGCCGACATCGGACCTGGCGATGAAGTGATCTTGCCTTCTTTTACTTTCACCTCGACGGCAAATGTGATCGCTCTTTACGGAGCAACTCCTATCTTTGTCGATGTCGATCCGCGCACAATGAATATCGACGTCGTGGAAATTGAAAAGGCCATCACGTCCCGCACGAAAGTTATCATGCCTGTTCACTATGCCGGTGTGGGTTGTGAGATGGACAAGATCATGGATCTTGCAAACAAGCACGGTATTTGGGTTGTTGAAGATGCGGCCCAAGGGATTTTCGCTTCGTACAAAGGGAAAGCTTTGGGAGCTTGGGGTCATATGGCCGCGTTTAGTTTTCACGAAACGAAGAACATCGTTTGCGGTGAAGGTGGCGCTTTAACTATCAACGATCCCCGTCTTATCGCACGCGCGGAAATCGTGCGCGACAAGGGTACCAATCGTCAGCAATTCCTTAACGGTCAAGTCGACAAATACACGTGGCAAGATAAAGGGTCCTCCTATTTGCTTTCGGAGTTAGCGGCGGCGTTTCTTCTTTCACAATTGGAGGAAGGCCCAGAGATCACCAATAAGCGCCTCGCAATCTGGAACCGTTATCACCAGGGTCTCGCGGATCTTGAGACTCGAGGTGTACTGCAAAGAATGACCGTACCGGCAGAGGCAAAAGCCAATGCGCATATTTATTATATGCTCCTGAAAACGCCAGAGATGCGCCAAAAGCTTTGGGCGCATTTAAAAGAACTCGGCATTCAATCCACGACTCACTACGTGCCTTTGCATTCGGCTCCGGCCGGAGTGAAATACGGAAAAGTGCCGGGATCACTGCAACACACTGACGACGGCGCGAATCGTTTGTTACGTCTTCCGATGTTCGCGGATTTAGGTATTGAAAATGCCGATTACGTCTTGCAAAGTGTGCATAATTTTTTCGCGAAACAATGAGTAAACCTATTAAAGTTCTTCATAGTGCATTGTCTTATTCCTGGGGTGGACTTGAGATCTACACGGTAGAGCTCATTCAAAAACTTCAAGGCACCGGTCTGCAGCAACAAGTTCTGTGTTTTGCGAATTCGCGCATTTCCGAAGAACTGCACAAAAGCGGCGTACAAACAGTTGAGATCAAACGCAAGCTTTCGAAATTTCAACACGCCCGTCTTGTTCGCAGACTGATTCGCACGGAAAGACTGACTCACCTGCACTCGCACACGCGTAAAGACATGTGGGCTTGTGCTTTAGCGATTTGGAACCTGCGCAACATCAAGCATATTTACAATCTCTACATGAATGCGATTCCAAAGCAGGACTTTGTGCATCGCTGGCTCTTCTCCAAAGTGCATGCGCTTTGCAGTTCTTCAGAATCCGTGATTGCCGACGTTAAAAAGAATTTTCCCATTGCACCGGAGCGAGTGCATCTGGTGCGCTATGGCCGCAACGACGAGACTTTCAAGAATTCTCTGGAAGCCCGCGAAAGAATTCGGGCGTCTTACAATGTTCCTTCAGATAAAATCGTTATCGGTACACTCTGCCGCATTGATCCGGGAAAAGGCGTGCGTGAGCTTGTTATGGCTCTGGAACAGCTTTCTTCCGAAGAGCGCAGCAAAATCCAGCTGTGGATCGTTGGTGACCCGACAATCATCGATAAAGATGCTCAGGGAAAAGCGATTTATCTGCCCGAGTCCTTGGCGCTTATTGAATGGATGAAGCAGCAAAGCACTACACCCACTTACAACGGTCTGGTGCATATTCCTTTCCAAAAGGATTATGTTCCCTTCTTGGATGCGCTTGATATCTTTGCACTGGCTTCGCATAACGAAACTTATTCTTTAAGTGTTATTGATGCCATGCTGATGGCAAAACCCGTTATCGGAACCAATGCCGGGGGCACCACGGAACAAGTGGGTGAAAAAAATCAGCGCGGTTACCTGGTTGAACCTCGCTCTTCTTCGTCTATTGCAGAGGCCATTCGCTATTATCTAAAAAACAAAGAGTCTATTGCCTCTCAAGGAAAAGACGCCCAGTCGTGGGCGCTTGAGAATCATAGCTGGAATAAGGTTCTGACGTCTTATACCGATTTGTATAAGACGTAGTTCTTAAGAAACGCCGACCCATCGAAGGCCCTGCACCAGGGCCACTACTAAGACATAGGCAAACAAGTTAAAGACCACCAGTTGAGTCACCGCGAACTTCCAAGAGCCGCTTTCACGAATCTGCACACCCACTGTCGACATACACTGAAGAGCAATCAGGAAGAACAACATCAGCCCGATCACGGAGCTGACGGTAAAGATTTTCTCTCCCGATGAGTTTACAGCCGTTCCCATTTGCGTGAGAAGCGCGGCTTGCTGGGTATCTTCATCCGTATCTGTAATATTGAAAGTCAAAGCCAAGGATGAAACAAACACCTCACGCGCTGCAAATGCAGAGATCAGCCCAACACCCACACGCCAGTCGACACCCATAGGAGCCACGACCGGTTCAATCACTTTTCCTAATTGACCGACGTAACTTTCCTCCAACTTTTGGTGCGCATCTTCCAATTGATAATGGGGGAACGTGGACCCCGCCCAAATCACAACCGCGAAAACGAAAATCACCGGACCGGCTCTTTTCACGTAAGACAAAGTGCGAGTCAAAGATTGACGAAGCAAAACGCGCAATTTGGGACGGCGATAAATCGGAAGCTCCATCATAAAGAGTGACGGTTCACTCTTAGGAATGAACTTGCTGACGACTCCGGCCGCGAGAGCACCGATAAACATCGAACCGATGTAAAGGGCCGCCAAAGCGAGCCCCGCCTTCCATGCGGCATCACCGTGAAACAAGAACGCGATGAAAAGAGCGTAAACCGGCAAACGCGCTGAACAGCTCATCAGCGGAATAACAAAGGCCGTGATCAGACGATCCTTCGTTGAAGGAATATTTCTTGTCGCGATAATGGCTGGAACCGCACAGGCAAATCCAGACAAAAGCGGAACGAACGAACGCCCACTCATGCCCAAGGCTGAAAACGGACGATCAATCAATGTCGCCGCACGAGCCAGATACCCCGTGCTTTCCAAAATTCCGATGCCAATGAAGAGAATAAAAATCTGCGGCACAAAAACCAAAAACGCGGCAAAGCTTGTCACAATTCCGTTTGCCAAGAAATCCGTCCATAGCGCTCCTGGCGCCCAGGAAACAACCTGGTCCGCGAAAGACGTAAACCACCCGTCGATCAAATCCATGAATGGCGTCGCCAGCCAATAAACGCACGAAAACAGTCCACCCATGATCAAAACGAAAAAGAAAAATCCAAAGACGGGATGTAAAAGCACACGGTCTAATTTTTCGGTTGTCGCCACAATGCGATTAAGACGCTCTTGAGCGTGATCGGTTTTATGGGTCAAAGCGGTTTGCGCGATTTGCTCACACTGTTTTAATTTTGTTTCTTGAATTTCGAAAGACCAAGGAACAGGACGTGAAGGGGTCTTGGTTAAAGACAGTTTTTCGGCCTCAGTGACGATCTCTTTAAGGCCGCCTGCAAGGAGTCCGTCGAATTGCAACACCGGGCAACCCAGTGTTTTGCGTAAATATTCCATGTCGATCTCAATGCCTTCTTTGCGAAGAAGATCGGCCATGGTGATGACTACGATCATCGGGAAACCCGTTTCACGCAATTGCATAACAAGTTGCAAGTGACGTGAAATTTGCGTGCCGTCGACAACAAGAATAACGCCGTCGACTTGATCCAATTTTGGATTTTCATAAAGCGAACGCAACGTCACCCATTCATCGGCACTCTTGGGATGCAAGCTGTATGTTCCCGGCGTATCCATAACTTGGACGTCGTGATTCTGCGGATTGAGATGGGAAGCAAGTTTACCCAAAGAAAACTCTACGGTCGCACCTGGATAGTTCACGGTTTTAAAACGTGAGCCCGTCAGCCAGTTATAAAGCGTCGTTTTACCGGAGTTAGGAGCGCCCACAAGCGCAATGGCTTTACTTTGTACTACTGATTCTGTTTCACTCGCGCGCATGCCGCTTCCTCATTTCGCAATGCCAGAAAACTTGTATTGAAACGAACTAAAAGAGGGCCGCCAAACGGGGCTCTTCCCAAGATAGTTAACGTTGTTCCCACACGAAGTCCCATTTCATGGAGTCGTTCACGGAAGATATCATCTCCTGTGAAGCCAACGATTTCCACGGTCTGGCCCGGCTTTAATGCTGTATCGAGTAAATTCATGTCTTTCCTCTGGAGCCTTTTAGTTAAAGGCTTGGCCTCACAAATGGAAGCTCTTTAGCCCCCTTGAAGGCAACTGAAAACCTACTGAGAACAAACCTCAATAAGGGTTAATTTTCCCTCTCGGCGCGTGGAGAAAAAGCCGACCGAAAGTCTGGTTTTTAAGACCTTTGGTTAAGTTTACCTCGGCAAGACCGATCTGAAGTCTGTATGGATTTTCGTATTAAGACTTTGATCAGCAGCATGGTTTTCCTCTCGACGACTCCTTCGGCAGCTTCGGATGTGGTTTATGCTCCCGCGTTTTGCGAACCCAGTGCTCTCACTGTGTTTGTGAAAAATAAAACCAGTGAGGCGCAAAGACTCTGGACCCAAGTGCGTTTTGGTTCGGAAATCCAAGAACTTCATCACGACCTCGATCCTAAATCGACAATCAAAATTCGTGGGACCGAGTTTTTACCGGCAAAGATGGCTTTTTCACTCAAAGCCTGGAGCAAAAACAGCCTGCAAATCACAGCATCTTGCGATGAAGGTGGAAGCACTCCTTTAAGTGATGTGACTTCGCCAGCGCAGTCTCACGCTCTCCCGTCTGGTGTTCAAGCTGTGAAGATCTATGTGTTAAACCTTTTCTTGAAGTCGCAAACGGTGCACCTGAAAGCCTTCAATCGGTACGGCTTGGTCGTCGACGAAAAGACCGTATCACTTACTAACTATTATGATACAGAAACTTTGAAGTGGTCTTTCAAGACGGATGTTTCGCGTATCGAAATCGCAGGTCCAGAAAGGTTTCACTCACTTTTATTTTATGACTCTTTCGGCACGGAAAAGCCAAGCCCCGCGATGGCTTTAAAACCCGTGGAGCTTGCACCCGCAGTACAAAACAAATACTTCCTGGTATCCACCAAGGACCCTCGCCCCGAAGAGGCTTTTGTTGTCGCTATTTCGGATACACAGATGATCGAGATTGCTCGCGAACAGATTCGCAATCCTGCTTTGGAGAAAATCATCGTCGCAGGTATTGAGCTTGGAAGCGGCGGCTACAACCGAGCCTTTTTGTCCCGCGACAAATCCCCTTATTCTTGGTCTGTGAATCGTGTCGATGCTTTTGCGGACTTCGCGCATATTGATTGCGATGGAAGCCCCGATCTGACGGAAGAGCGTTTGCTGCAAAAACTCGAAGCCGGCGGTCGCATTTGTTTCTGGCGTTACCGCGTGGTCCGCGAACTCACCGCTTCCGAAGTCGCTACTGGAAAATTGAAACCTTAAGAAGGCACTGTCGTTGAAGCGCCCTGCCCGCGGGTTTCTTCAACGTAAACACGTACTTTTTGCACGCCGTATTTTTTAAACTCCGCATAGAACTCCTCCGCCAAAAGATGCGAAAGATTTTCCACACTCGTATTACTCACTGGCAGCAAAAGAACTTCGTTCAAAGGAAAAACGTAGAAACGATCTCGGAACGTCACCTCAAGAGACTTCGCCGTTTTTTTAAATTTCATATCAGGATGTTTTTCAGGCAGCAGAGTGATCTCGTCCCATTGATCCAAACGCGCTTTGATAAATTTCTTAAAAACGTTGAAGTCAATAAAGTAACCTTCGGCGTGAAGATCCGCTTCCGCCGGTGTTTTTAAGTCCACGCGCACTTGATAGTTATGTCCATGCAAGCGCTCGGCATGATTTTCGTCAAAAATCAAAAAGTGAGCGGCCGAGAATTTAAAGTTCTGTTTGGCCAAATGCAATGTGGTCGTGGACATATTCACCTCAAAGTGGTTATATCATTAACATGAAATTCGAACTGAAGCAGCATTTTCAAATTGAATCCGCCCGTTTCTTGCCGCATCTGCCCCTGTCTCACCCTTGTTCACGCATGCATGGGCATAGCTTTAAGATCATTCTGACTTTGGTGGGCGATTTAGACCCCAAAATTGGCTGGGTCATCGACTACAATGACATTCAAGCTAAAATGAAACCTCTTCTTGAAAAAATCGATCATCGCGTTTTAAACGAAGTCGAAGGTTTGGAAAACCCGACGTCGGAGCTTCTTGCAAAATGGCTTTATGACCGCGCTTTGCAGGTGCTTCCTATGCTCACAAAGGTGACGATCGCGGAAACGCCGCTCACTGAGTGCACATATCCTGCCTAAGAGACTATGTCATTTGCGCACCCCTCTCGCGCGCCCCTGCTAATCCCGCCATAATCGGAAAAAGGTACCAGGGACCTTTTTCCCATTTTTCTGGCGGAGATTATGAAAACGCTGATTCTGGTGTGCTTCGTTTTCTTTTCACTAACAGCTCAAGCTTCGGAACTCGAGCTGATTTTTTATCGTGCTCCAAAGCCTTTGAATTGGCGCACGCCCGGCCATCTTGTGCGCAGCAGTCTGCGTAATATGCGAATGAAGGTCGCGGGAAAGAATTATCCGCATCCTATCTCACACGTGAATATCCGTCTGCAATGCGGGAATGAACCTTCGATTTATCGAGGCATGACTTCTTACAAATCCAATGCCTCTTATCTTTGGGATTTTTTCGGCAAAGGCCAAGCCCTAGATACTTTCATCATCAATGTGCCAGGGCGATTTTATCGCAATGAAGAAATTCTGGCGTGGCTCCCCTACCTCAAAAAGAAAGGCTATGTGCGAAGCCTAGAGTTGCAGTTGAATGATGAGCAGTGCGCCCGAGCGCAAAGATATCTGAAACTCTATGAAGATCTCGGCCTGGATCAAATTTACGGGGGGCTTCGTTCACTTCCGCACGAGGGCGAGGGTGCCGGATGTTCGGCTTTTGCTGTAAGCTTCCTGCAGATTCTCGATTTATTTCCTGAAAGTGTGGACCGCGCTTGGCGCCGGGAACTGCGCGTGCCTTTGGAACTTATGCGCACTCGCTCGCAGTCTCCGCGCATTGGCGTTTTGGGCTATCTACGCGGACGGGATCGCGCTTGGGCCTCGCCTGCGGAAAAACATTTTGTGCTTAAATTCTGGGACCCTGAACTGATGTACAACTGGGTGGGCGACAAAGGAAAGATTTTCTGGGATGTGCGCACAGAGCCCACGAGCAAAAACTATTTTTTCGCTTATCGCAGAAATATTCTGGATAAGACCCTTCGCTATCACTTAAAAAATCTAGGCCGCGTGCTTACTGATGAGGAGGTTCTTGATACCTCCTCACGACCTTGTCGCAATTTTAATGTTTGCAGATAATGGGAAAAAGGCACCTGGTACCTTTACTTAGACGAGAGCGGCGTTGACTTTGACGGCCGGGCCCAAGTGAAGCTGTTTTTCAAACTTCTGGCGAAAAGCCGGAGGATACAACATCACAACTGTCGAGCCCATGCGGAACATTCCCAGCTCAGAACCCTTGTGCACCGGAATTTCCGGTGAGTAGGTTTTGTGTTGGAAAATATGCGGGCCTTTTTGATTTCCTTTGATAGTGTCATCGAAACTTAAAACGATGTGACCGACGTTTGTAGCCCCTACAAAGACAACGCCCACGGGTCCCATATCTGTTTCAATTTCAACAAGCACACGCTCATTCACCGTGAAAAGATCAGGAACATTTGTCGTGCTCCATTCATTCACGGGCCACAATTCGCCAGGCATATAACGAACATTTGTGATCACACCATCAACAGGAGAATGCACGCGGTGGTAGTCGGTCGGGCAAAGATAATAAGTCAGGAACAGACCCCCGCCCCATTTTTTCTGGCATTCAGGATCTTGAGTGAACTCATTAAGGTGATAAGTAATACCTTTAGCTTGAATCAACGTCCCGTTATCAATCGGCGAAGACTGCGTGATACGGCTGTCAGCGGGATGAACCGCCCAGGCCGAAGCCACAGGACGAATCCCTGATTTGAGGCGACGAACAAAGAACTCCCCGATAGAAGGATAAGCCGTGTAAGGTTTCTCAGCTTCCTCCAGATTGATGTTATAAAACCACGCAAAGGCCTTAATGGACGCTTTAGCCCAGATAGAAGGTCCTTGCCAGTGCATGAAATACCCCACCCAGCGGCTGAGGCGACGTTTTGGAAGAAGACGAGTGATTGCTGACATATAGAATATATATACCGACCCTCGCCCCCTTTGTCACGCGGGTTGGACTTTGCTATATTGAGTTTATTGGCCCCTAACAAGAGCCCGAGGTCTCCATGTCGAAAATATTCCAGAACGTCGAAATCCCTGTTGATTCAGATTTAGAAGAAAAATTGCAATGGTTGATGCCAGAGCACGGTCCTTACCGTATTCTCCGCCAAAGCGTGGATGCACGCCGTTCGCACTCCCCCCATTTTGTATACTCTATTGAGGTTGCTGAAAAAGGCGAAACACTGGAGATCCCGCAGTTTGATCTTGAAAAGATTCCGACCCCCAATGAAAAACCTCTGATCGTCGGTACGGGTCCTGCGGGTCTGTTCGCGGCGCTTCGTTTTGTTGAAAGAGGCGTGCCGTGTGTTCTTTTTGAGCGTGGCTCTGACAGTGGCGAGCGCATCAAAGGGATCAATCAATACTGGCGTTATGGCAAACTCGATCCGCGCAACAACGTGTGCTTTGGTGAAGGTGGTGCAGGTCTTTATTCCGATGGTAAATTGATCACGCGTATTAAATCACCCCATATTCCCTACGTGATGAACCGTCTTGTGAAGTTCGGAGCACCTGAAGAGATTCAATGGCTTTCAAATCCGCACGTAGGCTCGGACCGTATTCGCCGTGTGATTCCAAAACTCCGCGAATTCTTGCGCGCCAACGGCTGCGAAATTCACTTTAATACGCAAGTCACAGAAATTCTTCTTGAAGGCAAACAAGTTGTCGGCGTCCGTACTGAACACGGGACGGAGTTTAAATCTCCGCATGTGATTTTAGCGACGGGTCATTCGGCAGAGGACATGATCAATCATTTACGCGACATCGGCGTGCACTTAGACGGAAAATCTTTTGCGATGGGTCTGCGTGTGGAGCACTCGCAAGCGTCTATTAACAAAATCCAATATCGTCAGTTCTCTGAACACCCTAAGCTTGGCGCCGCGAACTACAAGCTGGCTCATCACAACGACAAAACGGGTATCGGCGTTTATTCTTTTTGTATGTGCCCCGGAGGATACGTTCTTTCCTCCGGCACCGAAGCCGATGGTATCGTTTGTAACGGCATGAGTAATTACAAACGGAATTCGCCTTTTGCCAATGCCGCCATCGTCGTGAGTATTGATCATGACAAAAACTTCGGCCAAGACGTTTTCGGCGGCATGAAAATGCGCCGTGATCTTGAAACGCGCGCCTATAAATCCGTTCTTGATGCCGGCGGGACTCGCGAACTGCCTGCGCAAAACTTAATGGATTTCCTCTATGGAACAAACTCCAAGACCGGTCCCCGAGCTTTGCGTGCAGGCTCCTCTCCGTCGGGAGCGATCAATGTCCGTCTTGACGAACTTCTGCCAAAACACATGCGCGATCGTTTACGTGAAGGGTTTGAAAACTTCCAAAGAAACATGAAAGGCTTCTTAACCGAAGACGCTCAAGTTTACGGTGTGGAATCCCGCACAAGCTGTCCTGTGCGTGTGACTCGTGACAATGAGTCCTTGGAAAGTGTCTCGCACGCAGGTCTTTACCCCGCAGGTGAAGGTGCCGGATACGCGGGCGGTATTACCTCAGCGGCATGCGATGGCATTCGTATCGCAGAAAAAATCATTGAAAAACTGAAATAGGTGCCAGGCCCTATTTCTGTGCCACCACAGCAATTGCCGATGAGTTTTGTGACTGTTGTCGAAAGCTTGGAAGAGTCTTTGGCACTCCCAACATCTCTGCGTTTAATAAAATAAATCTATTTTCGAAGGAGAGCACGTGGGACTGCTAGGGACTCTTATTATCGGCTTCATAGTTGGCGCTCTTGCCAAACTGATTATGCCAGGCAAGGATGTTGGAGGTTTCATTGTCACGACCTTATTGGGGATCATCGGAGCTTTTGTCGGAACTTATGTCGGCAGTTGGCTTGGTTTTTACGAAGTCGGCGAAGAAGCGGGCTTCATTGCGTCTCTACTGGGCGCCTTGTTGGTGCTTTTCCTTTATCGCAAGTTCGTTCAGAAACGGCATTAAGACAAATAAAAAAGGCTTCTCCGAAGAGAAGCCTTTTTAGTTACGTGCCTTAAAAATCCCTTACATCAATTCGTAAAGCTGTGATGGAGATACAATAGGCTCTTCACCATCAACCACTGGAGTGTAATCCCAACCGTCGTTACTTGAATCATTTTGGTCTTGAGTTATCACTAACTCTTCACCCGTTTCTGGATTCGTCACGACTTCAACAGGTTCTCCGCCCGTCTCGCCACCTGTTCCAGGGTTTGTGACCACTTCGCCACCAGTTTCACCACCGGTTTCGCCGCCGGTTTCACCACCAGTCTCGCCTCCGGTTTCTCCGCCCGGATTTTCAGGATTTGTGACAACCTCACCGCCGTCGTCCCCACCACCTTCACCTGGATTTTCTGGATCAACAGGATCTACGGGGTCTACCGGATCGACGATAATTGGAATTCGCATCGCCGATTTCAGTTTCAAAACTGGTTTCAACAAACAACGCCCATTGCCCTGTACGACAACGGATTTTTTAGCATCAAAGTCGACAACGATATTGTACTTGTTGCCGGCCTCGAACTGCACTTTGTTCGTCAAAATGATTTTAACTCCCGTTTTTTGCGCACTCGGAGTTTTCAACTCGCACATAGAGTCGTCGCCCTTGATGGCGTAATGCCCTTCAGACTTTAACACCAAACGAATCTGCTGAATTTGCAGACCCGCCGGAGCCACCACGTCTTGCAACGGGAGAGTCACACCGTTTTGCAGGGTTAATAAGTCCACCATGCCGAGGTCTTTCGCGAGGATCAAACGCCCGGCCTTGCTCGCGCCCGCAACCAGTACTTCCATATGGTCGATATTAACAAAGACTGATTTCAGATCTTCATGAGGAGCGTCGGTAAGCTTAAAACTCACCATCGACTCTTTCTGAGGATCAAAAGAGCTTGCACTGGAAGTACCTGAATCCGAATCCAAAGACCCGGATTGTGTACAAGCTGCGATCAGCGCTACGAAAGTCACAATGGATATCTTTCTGCCGATTTTATTCATTCTACCCTCCTGGTAGTGTTCAGTTCAGCTCTTACTGTACTCCTGGTGAGCAAAAGAATAAAAAAAGCCCTCTCTGAAACATTCATTTCGAGAGGGCTGTCTAAAGATTTTTCAGTTTCTTAAAGATTCAGCAGCAGGGGCCCTCTACTGCGCTGTCCACAGAATCAGGGCCTGGCACCTTTTAGAGGTTGCGCCGGTATTGACCGCCGACTTCATAGAGAGCTTGAGTCATTTGATACAAGCTGCAATGTCTTGCTGCAGACATCAAAGCCGCGAAGATATTGCCGCCATTCAAGACCGTGTCCTTGAGGTTCTTCAGTTCGATATCGGCTTGAGACTTATGGTCCACCTGATATTTTTGAACGTTGGAAAGCTGCTGGTTTTTCTCATCGTAAGAAGCGCGAGCAAGCTCGATTTTAGGTGGAACATAATCCGCAGCCATTGTCTTCGGATCAATGAACGTGTTGACACCGATGATCGGCAATGTGCCGTCATGTTTCAAGCGCTCATAGTATAAAGACTCTTCTTGAATTTTCGAGCGTTGGTACTGAGTTTCCATTGCCCCCAAAACACCACCACGTTCGTTGATCTTTTTAAATTCATTCAAGACGGCTTCTTCAACAAGATCTGTAAGTTCGTCCATGAAATAAGAACCCTGCATTGGGTTTTCATTCATAGTCATGCCGAACTCGCGATTGATGATAAGCTGAATCGCCATAGCACGACGAACAGATTCTTCCGTCGGCGTCGTGATCGCTTCGTCGTAAGCATTCGTGTGCAAGCTGTTGCAGTTATCATACAACGCAATCAAAGCCTGCAAAGTCGTGCGAATATCGTTAAAGTCGATCTCTTGCGCATGCAAAGAGCGGCCCGAAGTTTGAATATGATATTTCAACTTCTGAGAGCGATCGTTGGCTTTGTAAAGATCGCGCATCGCCACCGCCCAAATACGACGGGCCACACGACCCAGCACTGAATACTCAGGGTCCAGACCGTTCGAGAAGAAGAATGAAAGATTCGGAGCAAAGTCGTCGACTTTCAAGCCGCGCGCCAAATAGTATTCAACGAATGTGAAACCATTTGAAAGCGTGAACGCCAATTGTGAAATCGGATTCGCGCCCGCTTCGGCAATGTGATAACCGGAAATGGAGACGGAATAGAAGTTACGGATCTTTTGTTTCACAAAGAATTCCGCAATATCACCCATCATCTTCAAAGCAAAATTAATAGAGAAGATACAGGTATTTTGACCTTGGTCTTCTTTCAAGATGTCAGCTTGAACCGTACCGCGTACTTGTTGCAAAGTCCAAACGGCAAGATCCGCCCACTCTTGCTCTGTGAGCTTGCGGCCCAGTTCATTTTCTTTCTTCTCGACTTGTTGATCAATCGCCGTGTTGAAGTAGAATGCGAGGATCATCGGCGCAGGACCATTGATCGTCATCGACACAGATGTATTTGGATTGATCAAATCAAAGCCCGCATAGAGCTTTTTCATGTCGTTCAATGTACAAATGCTAACGCCGGACTCGCCGACTTTACCGAAGATATCTGGACGCTGATCAGGGTCTTGGCCGTACAAAGTCACGGAGTCAAAGGCCGTTGACAGACGATGCGCTGTCTCGCCTTTTGTGAGGTAATGGAAACGACGGTTGGTACGCTCAGGAGTTCCCTCCCCTGCGAACATACGCTTTGGATCTTCATCGGCACGCTTCAGGGGAAACACACCCGCTGTATAAGGGAATTCACCTGGAACGTTTTCCAGTTTCAAGTAACGGAATCTATCGCCCCAATCCTTCATTTTAGGAACAACGACGCGACGGATTTTTGTGCCGCTCAAAGACTCTTTCGTTAATGACTGACGAAGTTCTTTATCACGCACTTGGAACACCAATTCGTCACCCGAATAGCGTTCAACGAGCTTGTCGTAATTCTTAATCGAATCCAATTCTTCCGCAGTGAAGTCCGCTTCGAGTTCCGCAGAAACTTTTTTCACTTGCTCTGGCGGCGTTCCCAAAAGAGGTGCGACTTTATGAAGGCCGCCCAGTTTTGAAGCCTGCTCAGCCAAAGTCTCTGTGCGCTTCTTATATTTATGAATCGTTTGCACGATCTCCGCCAGATAGTTCTGACGGTCTGCCGGGATAATACCGTGCTCTTCCGCCGATAAGATGTTGGCTTTGTGAGCCGCATCGACTGTCCAGCGACCGGGCTGTTTTGTTTCCAAAACATCGGCAATTCTGAAGAACAATTTATTGACGCCGCCATCGTTGAACTGGGATGCCTGAGTCAAGAACACCGGCACTTCGACTTTATCATCGAAGATTTTACGCGAGCGTTTGTACTGTTTCGACACATCACGAAGAGCATCCAAAGCTCCGCGGCGATCGGCTTTATTGACGGCAATCAAATCGGCGAAATCGATCATGTCGATTTTTTCAAGTTGCGACTGCGCCCCGAAGTCAGAAGTCATCACGTACATAGAGATATCAGAAACTTCCGTGATGGCCATGTTACCCTGACCGATACCGGATGTTTCTGCAATGATGAAATCAAAATCCAACTGACGAACAAAGCTGAGAATATCCGGCAACGTCGATGCAATCTCACGACCGGAACCGCGCGAAGCCACGGAACGCATGTAAACTCTGTTTCGAGATAGTGAGTTCATACGAATACGGTCACCCAGCAATGAACCGCCCGTTTTGCGTTTGGAAGGGTCCACGCAGACGACCGCGATGGATTTTGTCGGGTACGCATTCAAGTAACGTTGCACAAGTTCATCGATCAAAGACGACTTACCTGCGCCCCCTGTTCCCGTTATACCCAAAACCAACGGCGGATTCTTTGCTTTGAAAGACTCCAGACCAAATGAATTCAATGAAACATCTTTATGGCCGTTTTCAATCGCCGTCAAAGCCACACCCAGTTCCACCGAAGGAACGATGTCGCCCTGGAAGATATTCTTTTTTGTCTTAAATTCTTTTTGTTTTTCTAGAAGGTCGAAATCGCAACCACGAACAATCATCTCGATCATTCCTTCCAAACCTAAACGACGGCCGTCGTCGGGGTGGAAGATTTGCGCAATTCCGTAAGCTTCGAGCTCACGTTTTTCTTCGTGAACGATGACACCACCGCCACCACCGAAAATCCTGACGTAACCTGCGCCCGCTTCATCCAGGAGATCCTTCATGTACTTGAAGTACTCCATATGACCGCCCTGGTACGAGCTGATGCACACGCCTTGAGCGCCTTCTTGCAAAACAGCTTTCACAACGTCGCTGACAGAGCGGTTGTGGCCCAAGTGAATAACTTCAGCTCCCATATCCTGAAGGATACGGCGCATGATATTGATACTCGCATCGTGCCCGTCAAAGAGGGCCGCTGCAGTAACGATACGAATAGGATTCTTCGGAGTGTATGCCATAGTTCTAGAGACCTTTAAAATTCGGCTTGCGTTTCTCGATGAAGGCGCCCGTGCCTTCTTTTACGTCTTCAGAAGTGAAAAGCTCTGCAAAAATCTTTGCTTCGTTCTTTTGCGCTTCTTCTACATCCATATCCCAAGCTTGATTGATAGAAATTTTCGCTGAACCGACAGCGATCGGCGCTTTCGCCAAAATCATCTCGACTGTTTTCATCACATTGTTCATGAGTTCAGCCGCCGGGAATACTTTGTTTACAAGCCCCATGCTTTGCGCTTCCTGAGCGGTAATCATCGCACCCGTATAAGTTAATTCACGCGCACGACGCTGTCCAATCGCTCTCGCCATACGAACAGTCCCGCCGAAGCCAGGAATCAAACCTAAGCTCACTTCCGGTAAACCGAACTTCGCGTTTTCAGAAGCGTAAATAAAGTCACATCCCAGCGCGAGCTCACAGCCTCCGCCCAAGGCGAAACCATTCACCGCCGCGATCACAGGAATTTTTAGCAATGTGAATTCATGGAAAATGCTCTGACCGCGTTTTGCGAAAGACAAAGCTTTCTCTTCGTCTAGTTCGTGAATTTCTTTGATATCTGCGCCCGCAACGAAAGCTTTTTCGCCGGCACCCGTGACAATCAAGGCCCGCGCATCTTCGTAAGACATTTCGCCGATCTGACGAAGAGCCTCGCCCATTTCATTGAGCACTGTGGAATTCAAAGCGTTCAGGGATTCAGGACGATTGATCGTCAGAACCCACACGCCATTTGTTTTTTGTTCAAGTAGAATTGTTTTATAATTACTAGCCACAAAATCTCCGTTTACTTCGCGGAATAGTCGTAGAAACCACGACCGGATTTACGTCCCAACCAACCCGCTTCAACGTATTTCACTAGAAGAGGACATGGACGGTACTTGGAGTCGCCCAAACCTTCATGCAACACATTCATGATCGCCAAGCACGTATCCAGACCGATGAAGTCCGCCAAAGTGAGAGGACCCATTGGCTGATTTGTTCCCAATTTCATCGCGCTATCGATAGACTCAACCGATGCAATGCCTTCATGAAGCGTGTAAACCGCTTCGTTAATCATCGGCATCAGGATGCGATTCACAATAAAGCCTGGCATGTCCTTCACTGACTCGACGAAAACTTTATCCATTTTCTCTGCCAAAGCTTTTACTGCTGCGAATGTCTCGTCGGACGTTTGCAAACCGCGGATGCCCTCAACCAATTTCATCAACGGCACTGGATTCATGAAGTGCATGCCAGCGACTTTCGTTGGACGTTTTGTCACGCCCGCGATTTTCGTGATAGAGATGGAAGATGTGTTAGACACCAACAATGCTTCGGGTTTTACAGCAGCATCCAGGTCTTTGAAGATTTTCAATTTCAAATCGATGTTCTCAGTCGCCGCTTCGATCACGATGTCGCAATCTTTCAAAGCGCTAGTTTCTTGCGCTGTTTTGATTCTGCCAAGTAAAGCCGCTTTGTCCGCTTCGCTCATGCCGCCTTTTTTGATAATGCGATCACAGCTTGCAGAGATTGTTGCAATTCCTTTTTCCAGAGCCGCACCACTCACATCGAGCATGATGACGTTGAAGCCAAAGTTCGCTGCCACTTGTGCAATACCGTTACCCATTTGACCTGCGCCAACCACACCAATCAGTTTGATATTCATTCTTTACCACTCCGCGTTAATATGTCTGTTAAAACAACCCGATATGACTACTTTACTTTAGGCCAGAGGTCAAAAGTTCTGGTCTTGAGAGCACCGAGCCTAAGCCCGCAAAATAAGGGAATGCGGTCCGTACTTTCGCTGTCTTTTTCAATGCTAATGCTCTCCTCTGCCTCTTGGGCCGCTCTTGCCACCGACGCAGGCACGGCTGTCTCGTTTTTCCGTAACAAAAACAGCCTCTTTCCCTCTGGCCAGGTGAGTCGAACAAAGCTTGAAGACAAGCTGATTCGCTCGGAAACGGAGATCGCTTACCGCACATCGTGGGACAAAAAAGAATACGTTCTCAATGGCGATCAAATTCTGCGCGATATTCAGGTGTCGCGTTTTGTAGAGACCAAAAATTCGGTCGTACTTTTAAGTTTGGATCGCGCCGAGGCGCCTCCCGTAAAAACTCTTCCAGCTAAAGCCTCGCTAGAAATTCTTTCGACCGATGACTATTGGGCGCGGGTGCAAGAAAAAAGCACCGGTGCTCAAGGCTACCTCCCCCTACATCTCTTGCAGAGCCGTCACGATGATGCCGGTGTCTTCGTGAATCTTGTCGATACGTACATTCGTAAAGAAGCTTCCGCTGCGGGCAAAGTCATTACGACTTTGCCTCGTTTGCGCCGGGTCACGCCTCTTGAGATCTCGAAGAGCTTTTTGAAAATCAAATACAACGGACACATCGGCTTCGTTGATACGACACACTTCGTTTCTCGCGCTGACTTCGCGAACCTCGCTTATCATCCCAAGAAGAACTGGGTCGCTGTTCTGTATCGCAACAACGATGCCGTCATCACGCAACAAGGTCTGACTCTTCCGATGAAAGAACTTTTGGGTTTCGTGACGAACTCGCATCGCGGGATTATCGTTCGTCCTGACTCTTCCTACGGCCCGCCTTTGCGTGCGCGTGTGGAAATTCTTAAACCGGAAGCGCACATTTGGGGTGTCAGTACTGTCGACGGCCACGGCGAAGTTTGGTGGAAGAAAAAAGATTTGCTAATTGAAGAGGCCAAGCCTTCCACAACAACAATCAGCACAGACACATTGATGAAAAGAGAAATTTATTCTATCGCCTTTGAGAATAAAAACTCAGTGCGCGGTTTGATTTCGTCTGAAGGTGTTTACACGACGGAAGATGGCATCACTTGGACAATGATTCCCTTCTTCGGAAAACAAAATTATCCCGTCAGCATTCATCCGAACGGCACGTGGTTTGTGGGTTCTTACAAAAGCACCAACAAAGGCAAAAGCTTTGAACCGTTCATCCGCTGGGACAATATCGCACAAGCAATTGAATCCGCTTATCACCGCAATCCGAAGATCATGCGTTTAACGCAAATCGAAGCTTTGCCAAACTCGCGCATTCAAATCCACGTCGACACCGGCGCAAAGCAAGTCAAGCTTCGCAGCTTAATCGGTGATTTGCATTGGGACGTGATTAAAAATTAATTCCAAAGCTTTCCCGCGCACATCATGTAAAACATTTTGAAGTCGCCGAGGAGCGACCAGAGGGGATGTTTGAAGGTCGCAGGTCGGTTTTTTTCGATGACGAAATGCCCGATCCAAGCGAAGCCGTAACCGATCACGGGTAAAAGCCACAAGATCACCCATTGTCTGGAAATCACCGCATCGAGAATCAAAAGATGAACGAAAAGTGTTCCGACAAAGTGCCATCGGCGATTGGTGGGGTGAGAGTGCTCTTGCAGATAAAAAGGCCAGAATTCCTGAAACGTCTTCATCTTGCTCTCACTCCCCTTTTAAAAATCATCCCCGCGAAAGAAAGGTTCCATCAGCTTACGCACATGTTCTTGCAACTGCGGGCGCTGCTCAACTGTGTATTGAGTGGCATCGACAGGCGGCAAAACTTGCAAAGTGATTGTGCGGCTCCACACGCCCCAATTGGGAATAGTGTGTCCTTTGGGCAAAATCGCGGCAGCCCCCTTAACGATCACCGGCACAATCGGAGCTTTCGCATTGATCGCGAAAATAAAAGGCCCGGACTTAAAGTTGCCCAGTCGTTCTGTTTCTTGACGAGTTCCCTCGGGAGCCAGAGCAAAGCGTTCACCGGCAGCGATGCGGGCTTGCGCGGCTTGATAAACCTTGAACACTTCTTCGCGGCGCTCGCGAGCGATGGGAAGAATGCCGGCGCGTCTCATCGCAGCTCCGAATACGGGAATTTTAAAAAGTTCGATCTTGGCGCCAAAACGGAAACTTCCCAGCCAGCCGTTCATCGCAAAAATGTCGAAAAAGCTTGTGTGATTAAAGACGAAAAGAAAACCGCCTTGCGGGATGTTCTCACGGCCTTTGACGACGACTTTGACTCCAAACATGCGACACGCATTGCGGGTCCAGAACTCGACAATGTGATCTTCGATCTTGCGATTGTTGAGCGTGAGATTGACGATAATCATCGCCAGCGCACAAAGCATAGTGTGAAGAGGAAACAAGATAGTCGCGATGAAAGATCGAGGATACGAAAGCAATTTCCAAAACATATACTAAGAGCCTGAATCAGGGAAAAGACGTTTGCGCGCCGCCATTCTTTGTCTTTCTTTATAAGCTTGATGCTCTGACGGGCCGGAGAGAATCTTTTGGTGCGCTTTTTCATCCATGATCTGAACTTCAAAAGGATAGAAGAAGCTAAACGCCTCTTTGCTTCCTTGCGGTTTAATATGAATGAGTTTGCGCGAAATAAATTTAATAAACTGATAGTCTGATCCAGAAAAGAAATTTTCTTTTCGCAGGAACTTCACATTTTCACCTTGTTCAGCGAGCTTTTGATCGAAGGCCTCTTGAATGCTCTTTTCATCCAAAGTATCGAGGCGATGCGAAAGATCGTCGACGACTTCCATGAAAACATCCACCGGATACAAGTTGTTCGAGCTTTGATCCGGCATAATATGCGGAAAGCTGATGACGTTTTCGCGAACAAGAAAACGCACGACTTGGAAAGTATCAAAAAGATTGCGTGTAACAAAACGCACGCCGAGTTTATCAAAAATCTTCATCGCCAAAGCATCGGGCTTTGCGAGAAGTTTAATAACCGTGCTGGAGGAAGTTTTAAAAGGTTTGACTTCAAAACCCAAAAGCTCAATCGGCTCCGCATCCTCGGCTGTTCTTAAAAACGTTCGGTGAGTCGTGCCGTCATGACGGATGCGTTCTTGAAAAGGCGTGAGGATTTGCGACTGAATCTCTTCCGAAAAAGTTCCGAAAAGATCGTTCTCGGCGTGAACGAATACGTGCATACAGCGAAGAACGGCACAGGACCAGCGTTGCAACTGCTCATCCTTCGGAGCCGCAGAACTCGCATATAACAAAAGTTGGCGAATATCGCCGAGATGTTTGCGGTCGTGCAGAATTTCAGGAATTTCGCTTTCGGTAAAACCTAACTTTTCAATCATTAGGACTAAAGCGCGACGATAATAGTACCAAAGCTTTTCAAGATCGTCTTGATTGGCGATATCAAAGCCATAGCTCAGAAGAAAAGCACTGGCCGCCTCAAGAGTGTGGATATTCAACTTGGGAATATCCACTGCGGACTTTCCTCCAACAACGGAGTTTAAAATAGAAGAATCAAAGATGAAACGTTGAGGCATCTCCCTATCTTCAAACTCGATAGGGAGTGAAGCAAGACGCGCCGCTTATTTAATAAGGGCGCAAGCGTAAGCGCGGAAGGAACCCAAAGTTCCGCTAGATGCTTGATAACCGTTCACTGCCGTATAGTTCTGATAATACACAGTCCCTGAAGCTTCCTGATTATTGTAAGCACCTTGAAGAATGATCTCACCATAGCTGTCTTTGAACTTAACTTGGAATTGACGCGTTGTACGGTTGATCATACCTTCGCTAGCCGCATTAAACTCAACAATATAAGGAGCGACCGTTTGCCCGTTGTAGACTTGGCCCACGTATGAGTCGACAATCTTAATGTGGATTGAAGAAGAACCTGTCACCAAACGGCCTGCACTATCAAACTGAAACGAACCTTTAAAGTCGATGCCCGTTCTGTCATTGATATTACCGCTGATAGTTCCCAAAGACTGAGGATCTAAAGTCGCAGAGACAAAACCCTTTACTTGCGACTCAAATTGCGGAGAAGCATAAGGATCAAAGATTTTACCCCAATCCATGTTTGCATTACCGCAAGAGCTTGGAGTTTGAACGCCGCCTTGAGTGACCCCTGTGCCACGACCCGCGTAGCGAGCTGTGCTTCCGTCTTTCTTCGCACACGCAGACAAAGACAATGCTGCGAGCACCAAAACTCCCATCAAAGATTTTGTTAAGAAAGTGTTTTTCATAAGGGCCTCCTGCAATCCTATAAGGCAAGAGGCGGACCAATTAAGACTCAATATATTGGATTTAATGAAAAAAGCCGTATCACCATGATACGGCTTTTGCCTAAGCGACTTTTTAAGGACGCAACTGTTTAAAGTCTTAACAGCGTCCTACTGCACCTTGCTGAGAGCAAAAAGAACGTTCATCTCTGAAGACAACCAAGCGGAAGCTCCGGCATCAACTAAGCCTTTACCAAGAAGATCGCTGGCCACTTCAAGAGGTTTTTTGATTAATGTGAGGTCTAATTGCGGATCAATCTCTTTCAAGAAGGCATTTACTTTATCGTACTGAGCCTTGCGGATCAGAGCGAGTTTTCCGTCGACGTCAAAACGCAAACCTTTCGAAGAAAGAACACGAGCCCATTTCGCGCGCTCTTCGGCAGTGAGGTAAACTTTGGCAACCTTGACCTCTTTCGCCAAACCCGTTCCCACTTTCACAGTTTGTTCGCCTTCGCGTGCCTCATTCAAATCCAAGTATAGATCCGCCAACGAAGCGGCCTCATCCGCAGTGATAAGATGACGACCTAAAAGGGAACTCACGATAACAGTGCCTGAATCCGTTTGCGTAGGCTCTTCGATCTTCGGTAAAAGCACCGACACGTCTTCGATCAATACTTTACGGTTCAAAGACGACAGTTTCGCGAAGAAGCGAAGTATTTTAACCTGGTCTTCAGAAGACAAAGTATATTCCCGACCTGCCAAAGTTTTACCGCTGGTGAAATACGCGGCGTTTTTCAATTCTTCGATCTGCTTATCCAGCCAAGCGACAGAAATAGTTCCGTCAGCATCCCGCAAAAGAGTGTTGATGATATTCGCATAACCACCTGCCTCTGCTAAAGAACGAGCGCGTTCTTTAACCAACGCTTCATCCAAGCCCATTTTAGAGTACAAGACTTGGCCCGCTTTCACGTTTTCCAAAGAAGCAAAGCCTGGGGCCGCCACGGAATTTTTTGTGACGTCCATCGTGACTTGCGCCACGAATTTAAGCGGCTCAAGATTGAGTTTTCCCCACTTCATCGTGTCCGCTAAAACGGTATCCATAGGAAGTGTCACTTCGGGTTGATCCCCCGGATACGCGCGCCCGATAATGGAGGCAAAAAGAACTTTCACGAAACTTTCTTTTTCACTTTTTGCATCCAGATATTTTCTGAGGAGCGGATTGTTGCCGGCATCAAAGCGTTCGCAACCATAAACCGCCAAACCTTGGCTGGTTGCCAAAGCAATGTCATCATCCGTGCAGTATTTAGAGACCGCTTCATCAAGAGCTTTATCGTCCTCTGAATAAGCCCACGTCATCGCCATTTTATCGTAAGACAACGGAGCGTATTTGATTTTCGCCGCCATCAAAACATCGTCAATGCCGGAGACGTAGTCCATGATACTTGTCGACGTTTCCAAACCTTGATGTTGCGGATCTTTCAAATAAGTTTTTGCGGATTCGTAAATCTCTTTCGTGGAAACTTTCGCAGAGAAAGAACCTGCGAAATTATGACGAAGACCCAATGCATGACCAAGTTCGTGCGCCACTGTCGCACGCACACTGTCTTGCGCCAGACGAAGTCTTTGTGAATCGCTCGCTTCACGGGCGATGTCGTTCAGAGCTTTTAAACTTGTCGTGAGATCACAAGCGACAGCTCCTGCCGCAACCACAGGCGAATCGCCATTAAGACCTACAAGATCCGCCGAACCAACACGCGTGAAAACCGAAGGCATAAACACTTGCGCGCGCAAGACCTCGCCCGTCAAAGGATCGGACTGACCGATAGCGTAAGCCGCGCCTGAATCCAACCACGGAATCCAGCGAATGAAGATGCTGCGATCTTCAGGACCTGCTTGAGGATCCACACCCGTTTTTACTGTGATCACGTCACGGCCAAAAACTTTATTCCAGTAAAGAGCCCCCTCTGTCACCGCTTGCACATAGTCCTCGGGAACTGCGGCGGAAACGCGTACGACGATAGGTCCTTTCGACGGAGACAAATCCCACTTCGTAATAAGATTTGTGATTTCTGTGCTATAGCCCTTTTTGCTGACTTTCGTAACAAAGAAACCTGCACGGCGCGATTTATCGTACTCTTTCTTTTTAAAATCTTGAGAAAGATTGTACGAGCGGATTTGCACATTCATCGCCAAAGTCTCTTCGCGATTTTCAATATTCAAAGAGCGGTCGCCGCTTTGTTTTACAACGTCCGCGCGAATTTTAGAGATTTGCTCAAGCTCAATATTCTTTTCGTCAAACTTGATATTGCGAACAAAAGAATCAATCACCGGCAAAGACGCAAACGAACTCTCCGTGAGATCGTTATTCTTTCCACGAGCTGCATCCACATCATACGAACTTTGCAGGACAAATGTTTTTAAACCCTGTCCCCAATCAAAAGTGATGGAGGCCGCGTCCTCTGCAATAATAGGGAATGTTTGAATGAGGTTTACGGTGCGGATCTCTTCGTAAATGCTATTATAGTTTTCACCTAAAATCGCGATACGGTTGCCTGACTTTTCAAAGCTCACGACGAGAGGTTTGAGGTCGTACCATTGGGGCGTTGAGCCTGCTGTTCTGCCGGAGGCCATAAGAAGGAAGATTTTCCCCAAAGCCGCCTTTTGAATCTTAATACAAGAAGCTTGCGCGCACAAAGCCGCACTGGCAGCTGACTCTGCGGAGTTCGCCGTTGTTAATTTTGTTGCTGCGTTTGTCTTAGCCTCTTTATCTGCAGGAGAAAAAGACTCCAGCATGTTTTCCGGTGCCTGCTTTGAGATGTCGACATTCAACGAACACGCGGTCATTGCCAATGAAGTTGCCACTAAGCCGATAGCAAAGATGCCCTTTTTAAAAGCCATAACGAGAAGCCCCCTTGATCTTTTCAGGTGACATTTATGCCAAAGAATTGCCAAGATCAAAAGGCATCTGAAAAAAAGTATGAAATGTGCATAATGTTGACAGGAGGCTCATGGCTCAAACCAAGCGTATTGCAGAGAAAACCTTTTTAGGACATCCACGCGGTTTGTTCACACTTTTCCTCACAGAAATGTGGGAAAGATTTTCTTTCTACGGAATGAGAGTTCTTTTAGTGCTTTACATGACTCAGTACCTGTTCACGCAAGCGGAGAGCGGAAAAGAAGTCTGGGGTTATTCAGCGATTAAAGGACTCCTTGAGGGGGCTTACGGCACTTTGTCGCACCAGGCTTTGTCGTCACACATTTACGGTCTCTATACGGCCTTTGTATATTTTACTCCTTTCTTTGGAGGCTTGATCGCGGACCGCTATATCGGTCAGCGCCGCGCAGTTTATGTGGGTGGGCTTTTAATGGCTGTCGGTCACTTTTTAATGGCTGTGGAAAGCCTCTTTTTCCCAGCACTTCTTTTCCTGATTTTAGGAAACGGTTTCTTTAAACCGAACATCTCCACGCAAGTGGGCGGTCTTTACGAAGAGGGTGACTCTCGCCGTGACGGCGCCTATACGCTGTTCTACATGGGTATCAACCTTGGCGCGCTCTTATCCCCCTTTGTGTGCGGAACACTCGGCCAGAAGGTCGGCTGGCACTGGGGCTTCGGCGCTGCGGGCGTCGGTATGGTGGCGTCGCTTATGATTTATCATTTCGGCGGCCGACACCTTCCTGAAACTGAACATAAAAAATCCGTGCAGGAGATTGAGACGAAGGCCCACACTCCTCTTAGCAAAGAAGAGTGGATGAGAACTTGGGCTTTAACGTTCCTGTGCATGGTCACGATTTTCTTCTGGGGCGTTTACGAACAACAAGGCAATACTATGCAGTTGTGGGCGGACCAGAAAACCGACTGGGTGTTCTTTGGTTGGGAAGTTCCTTCCACTTGGTATCAATCGATGAATCCATTGATCATCATCGTCTTTGCGCCGCTTTTGGACCGCATGTGGGCATGGCAAGCACGTCGCGGAAAAGCTCCTGGCACGGTGACAAAGATGGCGTTGGGATCTTTCCTAGGCTGTGTGGCTTCGATCATTATGTACATGGCGGCAGGTGCCGTGGGCGATGGTAAAGGCAGTGTCGCTTGGCTTGCAGCTTCGACATTCTTGATCACAATGGGCGAGCTTTATATTTCACCGATCGGTTTGTCTGCGGTAACGAAAGTAGCTCCGGTTAAGATTGTGTCTATGATGATGGGTGTTTGGTTCTTGGCGACGTTCTTTGGAAACTACGTCGCGGGCTACGTAGGCAGCTTCTACGAGGTCATTGCAAAAGAGAATTTCTTCTTATTACTCGCAGGCCTCAGTTTGATTCCTACGATCCTTTTCTTCCTGACTCATAAGGTGCTTTCAAAGTCTTTGGGTAAAGACATCTAGTTTGTTTTTCAACACTGGATATAGCTCTGCAGAAGCCTCTCTGGATGAAAATAAACAGAGAGGCTTTTTTTATGGAATATAAAGTACAGTGTCCCTTCTGCAGAGAAAAATTCGGAATGGAAATTTATCATGAGGACGGTGACGATCAGGAATTCGTTTACGATTGCGAAGTCTGCTGCCGCCCTATCGACGTTCACGCTTCCTGGGACGATTCCCATCAAAGATTTTCCCTAAGAATCAACCGTGGACCGGGTTTTGACGAGATGCCGATATAAGTTGACCCCGAATTTTGATTATGTCTTTATGTGGTCTATGCACATTCGTCCTCTAGAAAAGAACGACCTTGCCGCTATTAAAGTTTTTACGGATCACACGATCGGTCGCGATTATTTTTCTTTGCAAGAACTTGAGGAGTGCTTCAATAAGTCCGTCTCTCAAGGAATCATGTGCTCTTTTATTCTGGAAAACGAATCCGGCATTCAGGGATTTCGTCTTGCCTATCCTCCGGGAGCCTGGAGCAAAGGGAAAGGCTCTAAACTTCGCCCCGATCTTTGGAAGGTGTCCCTTGATAAAGTCGCCTATTTTCAGAGTTTATTCTTAGCTAACGAAGCCCAAGGCCAAGGCTGGGGGCCTCGCTTGTCTGAAGCTGCGATTGAGTCCTTTAAAAAACTGGGCGCTCAAGCTATTGTGACTCATGCGTGGAAAGAGTCGCCGAACAACTCCTCCATTCGCTATTTAACGAAGTTTGGTTTTGAAAGTGTCGCCACTCATCCTGAATACTGGATTGACGTGGATTACGAATGCGTGCGCGACGGAAAACCCTGCCGTTGCACGGCGGAAGAAATGATCAAGTATCTGTAAGGATCAAGTCATGAGCATGTCCTACTGGCTGCAAGAAAAAATCTCGAACTCCCCGGCCACAGCCTCACAAAAATACGACGTGGTGATTGTCGGCGGAGGAATCGCCGGTCTTTCCTCTGCCTACTGGCTGCAAAAAGAAAATCCGCAATTGAAAATCGCGATCTTAGAAAAACACCGTCTGGGTTTTGGAGCTTCCGGCCGCAATGCCGGCTTCGTTACTTGCGGCTCAACCGAGCATTTTATTAAGCTGCAAGAACAGTTCGGTCTTACTAAAGCCGTCGAGATTTGGAAGTTTTCCGAGGACAATCGCAAACTTCTTCTTGAGCATATCATCGAAGACAAATGGGATGACGTGGATTTCCGCTTGACCGGCTCCTGCACGGTCGCGCCAAGTTCAGCGCATTGGGAGAAGTACAAAAATGTCGCGCGCACAATGCGGGACTCTGGCATTGATGTTTACGAAGTCAGTCCCGAAGAAATGGAACGCGATTATGGCGTCACCGGCTTTGAAGGCGGCATTCAGTATCGCGGTGACGGTTACATCCATCCCATCAAGCTTCTACAAAAAATGCGTTCTCGTTTGAACGTCGACGTTTTTGAAGAGCACGATGTTTTAGACATTCATCAAACGGGCCACTCACAGGTCGTGCGCACTTCCCGCGGCGATTTTTCTGCGGGAAAAGTGATTGTCACCTTAAACGCTTACCTTCCCTTGGTGCTCAAAGATTTTTCTAACATCATTAAACCAGGCCGCGGGCAAATTTTGGTGACAGAGCCTCTTCCTGATTTCGTGAAAGGTCCTTGTTACCTGACGAAGCATCTTTGTTATTTCCGTCAGCTTCCCACGGGCCACTTGCTGATTGGCGGCTTTAGAAATCTTGCGATTGAGACTGAGAATACGCACGAAGACGCGATCACCGATCTTATTCAGAATGCGTTGTACGACTTCGTAAAAAGTCATTTCAAGTATGGACCTCAAGCGAAAGTGGCGCACCAGTGGTCAGGTATTATGGGCTTTTCTCCCGACGGCCAAATGCTTTTGGGAAATTTACCTGACAATCCTGGTGTGCATGTGATTGCGGGCTGTTCAGGGCACGGCATGGGCTTGAGCTTTAATGCTGCACGCACGATGGTTGGACACATGTTTGGCAAAGAAATCCCCGCTCATCTGCAAGTCGGTCGCGTTTTAGGCGATCTGTGACGTGGAATTTCGCCGTACACGGGGAAAAAAGTTCATAAAACAGGATTAAAAACAGACTTTCCACGGCAAAGACGCTATGGAATCGGCATTCAAAACCAAAGGATGCTAACCATGAAAACAATCGTTTTTGCTATTGCTATGCTTGCTTCCAGCCTTTCTTTTGCTGGCCAAAGAGTTTTCGATTGCTCTGCTACGAAACTTTCTACAAGCAAAGATCTTTCTTTCTCTGAAATCAATATTCAACAAAACCCACAAGTTCTTTTCATCGATGGAACTTATAATTGGTCTTTACAAGTGGGCGACGTTTCTTTGCAAACGGTAGACTCTAACGGTCCGGCTCTTTGGAAAGAATCTTCTTCGACAAAGAACACCGTTCGTTACGATTTCTGGGTTGAAGGCTCTTACGAATACGAATTGCGCATCAACGTAAAAGACCACACAGCAAAAGTTTACTGGTGGGGCCTCGGCGAAAGAGTCGAAGTCGGCACATTTGCTTGCGAAGTTGTTGAACAGTAGTTTTTGAATTTAAATTTTGATTTGCTTGAAAAGCCGGGGGAATCTCCGGCTTTTTTTATTTACTAAAGATGATCCAAAATCCACGACGATGAAGTGGCAACGCCTTTGTCGTAGTCAGATTTGAATTTGAGTTTGTGCATGAGGGAATTAACTCCGCCGACGTTGATGCCGGCAATGCCTAGAGCGGGCCCGTTTTCGTCTTGATAGAGGAACAACAAAGGACCCCCGGAATTGCCGCCGCTGATGCTACAGTTGGTGAAGCTCGCGCGAACAAAGCGTGGTTCGTCTTTGAATTTACCGGCGATTTCTTCCGGAGTTCTGAAATAACAACGGCTTTGCGTTTGTTGCAATCCGTGCAAAGTTTTTCGTTGTGCTTCGTCAGGATAGCCGACGCTGACTAATTCAGTTGTGAAATATTGCTGTGGAGCCAGGCGCATCAGTTTTAACGGTTTGATGGATGTAATATCATTTTGCAAAGTTAAAATCGCCCAGTCGTCGGCGAACCTGCGATCGGAATTGATATCCCCGGCTCTATCCATGCCTGCGATTTGCACCGAGATATTTTCACGAGTATTGGGAACAAAGAAAACTCGAAGACCGAGGTACTGAAACTCCCGCATTTGCGCTATACAATGCGCGGCGGTCAGGATCTTATTCGCCTGAATCAAAGTTGCCGAACAAAATGAGTAGTAAGTGGAATGGCCTTTGCTTTCATTCTCTTCGTGAAGTCGAACCAGATCTTTCGATAAAGAAATCCCGTAAGAAGCATAGTCCGAAGGCAAGATTGCCTGAATGCGCCCTACCGCTTCGTATTCTCCAACGTGGGAAAATGTTCGAAGGTCTTTGGCGAACACCAAAGTACTTTGCAGAATGAATAATGCGGCAATCAAGAACGATTTCATTGGCGAATAAAAGAGCAAGCCACATGCCGATAAGTCCGGCTTCAAAATAGCTTGAAGAGGCTCCTAACCTTAGACTGCCTCGAAAAAAAACATTCTTCGCGAGTCGCTGTCGAAAAGTTCGACAAGGACACACTCGCCGCTCATCGCTCTTTATCACTACTTACACTCCTCGCTTCGAGGAAATCGCGCGTTAGTTTTTATTTGTAATAAAATTTCGCTTGCAGCCCTTATCGAACGCTTCAGGTTTCTTTCTGTGCGACATTCAATATTTCTCCGCGAAGCTTCGTTGTAGAAAGATTTTCTCGCAGCAACAGAGCTTATAGAGCGTTTAACAGGCGATCTTTGCGCCTTTCGAATTCATAATTCAGATTCCAAAAAGCCAAAAAATGAGACCAAATTTTTCGTGATATAACACCTGCGGTGGAGGAAACGATGTCACTTCAAAAACAACTCTCTCGCGAAACGACTCAACGAGACTTTAAGAGTATTTCTAACAGCGAGCTCATCGCCAGAATGGAAAAACTGGTTCGCACGGAAAGAAAGATCACTCACTTGATTTTACTGCATATTGCTGAAATTGAAGAACGCAAGCTCTTTGCGGAGTTGGGCTTTGATGGGATGTATTCTTATCTGACCCGTGGTCTTGGATATTCTGAAGGCAGTGCCTATCGCCGATTGCAGTCCGCCCGTTTATTGAAGCAAGTGCCGTCGATTGCGGAAAAGATTGAAAATGGCAGTCTTAACCTGTCTCAACTTACGGAAGTTCAAAAGAGTCTAAAGGCTTTTACAAAAAATCAAAAGAGCAACTCCTCACAAGAATACGCAAACACAGACGACATCAAAAAGACATCTTCCGAAACCGAGACAAGCGATTCAATAGAAAAATCTACGGCAAATACCACGGAGTTGCTTCAAGTTTTAAGCAAACTCGAAAATAAGAACACATTCGAGACGCAAAAAACGCTGGCTATTGAGATGAATCTACCAATTCAGTGTCATGAAAAAATCAAACCGCAATCAGATGAGTCCGTTCGTCTGGAGCTTACATTCACCAAAGAACAATTTGCAGAGCTGGAAAAGGCAAAGAATTTACTTTCACATATTTGTCCGGATGGTTCTTTAGCTGAGGTCATAACGGCTCTAGCGCAGAGATTCAATCGGCAAAAATTAAAGGACAGCGCCAAAACAGAAAACGCAGAGACTTCTCAAAAAGACTCAACACGCACCGCCAACGCTTCGGAGGTTCGCAAGCCTTCGTCTCGCCGGAAATATATTTCCATTAAGACGAAGCGCATTCTTTTGAAAAAAGCTAACTATTGCTGCGAGTATGTGGATTCAAAAACAAAAATAAGATGCAACTCTAAGCATTTTTTAGAAGTGGATCACGTTTTACCAGTGGCGACAGGAGGAACCAATAACATAGACAACCTTCGTATCTTATGTAGAACACATAACGCTCTGGCCGCACGCACTTGGGGTTTGAAACTCAAAACTTGTTGAGGTTAATAAAACACTTACACTTATACACGAAACCTCGCAAGGCTCCAAAAAAATCTCCCCGCCGGAACCCAGCACGAAGATTGTACCCGTAGGGCTTTGCCAAGTTCACGAAACTGTCGCATTAGTTTACTTTAAGCGAAACGCATTTACGGCCCAAATGTATTCACAGCCCCTTGATTCCTTCTTTTTGCCCACAAGAATCATTCACGATCGAAAAAATCGTAGACCACTTCCAATAAAAAAGCCCTCTCGTTTTCGGAGAGGGCTTTTTTGCTATTTAATATATAGCTCAAACTTACTTGCTATTTACATCTCAAACTTACTTATAGAACTTGCTGTTCGACTTCGCCATGTTCGTAAGAGGAACAGACGGCTTCAAACGGCCTGCTTTTCTGCTGGCTGCGTAGTGCGCCAACTGATCCGCCACGTATTGCGTGCCTACAGAGTCTGTGTACTTCATCAAGCCACCGCGGAATGGAGGGAAGCCTGTTCCCATGATCATCGCCAAGTCGACTTCGTGTGGAGTTTCCACAATGCGGTCTTCGATCAAAGCCAATGAACACTCGTTCACCATCGCAAACACGCCGCGCTCGATACACTCTTTCGAGTCATAAGGATTGGAAGGTTGTCCCAAGCCCAACGCAGAGTAAATCGTTTGATCCACGTCACCGCGTTTTCCGTCTTCAGAGTATGTATAGAATCCTTTGCCGTTCTTACGACCTAGGCGACCGGACTTCTCAAGAGCTTCCATACATGGAGCCATCTCAATGCGCTCGCCGAAAGCTTTCTTAAAGATCTTAAGAACCTTGATACAAACGTCCAAACCGACTTCGTCCATCAATTCAAATGGCCCCATCGGCATACCGAACTCTTTCACGTAAGCCTTATCGACAAACTCAATGCTCATACCTTCTTGCATCAAGAACGCCGCCTCCGCCATGTAAGGAAGAAGAAGACGATTCACCAAAAAGCCAGGGCCGTCTTTAACAACGACAGGCATTTTCCCCATCTTCTTAGACAATTCGTAAATCGTTGCAATCGTTTCGTCAGACGTTTTTTCGCCACGAATAACTTCAACAAGAGGCATTTTGTTTACCGGATTGAAGAAGTGCATCCCTGCGAAATACTCGGGACGAGGATGACCTTTGGACATCTCTGTCACTGACAATGAACTTGTATTCGTCGCGATGATCGCATCAGGGCGCATTTGACCTGCGCACTCGCCGATCACTTTCTGTTTGATCCCCATATCTTCGACGATCGCTTCAACAACAACATCCAAGTTTTTAAAACCGGAGTAATCCGTCGTCACAGAAACCATGTCGATCTTTTGCTGGAATTGATATTTATCAATGGATTTGCGCTTTAGAAGCTTCATCCACAAGTCGCTGGCGTGCTTAAGACCTTTCCCCAAAGCTTCGGGATTTAAGTCTTTCATGCGCACTTGAATGCCTTTATCCGCAGCCACGTAAGCGATACCACCGCCCATCGTTCCTGCACCCAAAATACCCAACGCTTTCACTTCACGAGGTTTGACGTCCACACCAGGAACGCCGTTTTGTTTTTTCACCATCTCTGTCAGATAGAAAACGTGGATCAAGTTTTTAGAGATATCGGTAATACCCAACTCACAGAACCCCTCACGCTCGATGCGCATTCCCGCATCGCGGTCAGACATGCCGTAAGTTTTTTGAATCACTTCCAACGCTTTCAAAGGAGCTGGATAGTGACCTTTGGTCGCCTTCATCACGCCTTCGCGCGCTTTTTTGAAAACGATACCGCGACCCAAAGCGCTCTCAAGAACTTTGTTCACAGCCCCTTTCGCTTCAAACTTTTTACGGCGCTTTCTGCCGCCGGAAGCGATGATCTCTTGTGCCCACTTCATCGCCTGCTCTTGCAGAAGATTGGGGTGAACAACTTTATCGACCAAGCCGCTCTTCAAGGCTTTTTTCGAATTCACGGACTTACCAGCGAGGATAATATCCAAAGCCGCTTGTAAACCGATCACGCGCGGCATACGTTGAGTTCCGCCAAAACCCGGCAAGATACCCAATTGAATTTCCGGAAGACCAATCTTCGTTGAAGAATCATCTGAAGCGATACGATAGTCACACGCCAAGATAAACTCACAACCGCCGCCCATGCACGCGCCGTTCACAGCCGCGATTGTGGGCATAGGCAAATCTTCCACTTGGTTCATGATGTCTTGTCCGCCTTTAACAGCGGCGTCGAATTGTTCTTTCGTCGTCATGCTTTTGATTTCTTCAATATCAGCACCGGCGATAAAGATTTTCGGTTTGTTGGATTTAAAGATAACCGCTTTGTAGGAAGACTTTTTCAACTCCCCCAAAACTTCCTGAAGTCGCATCATCACTGGAGTCGAAAACTTATTTACTTTCTCCCCGACAAGATCAAACTCAACTACGGCAACGTCCCCTTGAGGAACAATCTTAATACTTTCTTGAATCGACATTTATGAAAACTCCTAAGTTGCTAAATTCAAAGTTTTATTCAAACCGCCTCAAACAAAGTTGTTGAGGCCAGGATAGCCTACGTCAGTGCCACCGTTACGCCGACTAGCCTTCGTTCTCGAGAACCATCGAACCACCTTGACCGCCGCCGATACAAAGGGTTGATAGACCGAACTGAACGTTTCTGCGTTTCATTTCTTTTGCCAAAGTCAAAACGATACGTGTGCCTGTCGCGCCCACAGGGTGACCCAAAGCAATCGCACCACCGTTAACGTTCAAGATATCGTCACGGATCTCGCCGACTTTCGCAGAAAGACCCAGTTTTTCTTGCGCGAACTTATCAGAATCCATGGCACGTTGACATGCCATCACCTGGGCCGCGAAAGCTTCATTCAACTCCACAAGGCCCATGTCTTTCATCGTCAAGCCCGCACGCTTCAACGCCAATGGCGAAGAATACGCAGGTCCCAATCCCATACGCTCTGGCTCAAGACCCGCAAAACCGTAAGAGCGGATTCTTGCCAGCGGCTTGTAGCCCATCGCTTCTGCTTTTTCACGCGACATCAAAAGAACCATCGCCGCACCGTCAGTGATCGGGCACGAGTTTCCTGCTGTGATAGAGCCTGTCGCTTTGTCGAAGAATGGTTTCAACTTTGCCAATGCCTCCATCGTTTGATTGTCACGGGGACCGACGTCTTCAGAAATAACTTCTTTGTATTCAGGCGCAAGGTACACAGGCGTTGATTCTTCACGCATGCGACCTTCTTTCATCGCCTTGGAGGCCAATTGATGCGAACGCAGAGCAAACTTATCTTGCATCTCGCGTGACAAGCCCCACTCTTTCGCCAAGATCTCTGCCGTCTGCCCCATGTTGATACCGACGAAAGGATCTGTCAGACCGAGCATCACGGAGATTTGCGGGAAGTATTCGTCTTTCATATTCCCTTGCAACAACGCTTTGATTTGATTGACGTCCGCCTTGAAGAGCTTCCACAAAAGTGGTAACGCTTGCTTCGGACCGCGAGCTGCAAAAAGATTGTCGTAAATGTCTTGGAATTTTTTCGGAGGCAATGTCGGCATTTGCGACATGCTCTCTGTACCGCCGGCAAGAATGACATCCATTGTGCCGGATTTGATTTTTTCATAACCGTTAGAGATCGACTCCAACGCGGAAGCACAGTTTCTGTGCACTGTGTATGCAGACGTCTTCAAAGGAATACCTGCATTCAAAGCTACAACGCGCGAAATATTCACAGCATCTGGAGGATTTCCAGTGTTTCCAATGATCACTTCATCAACACTATTCACGTCCAAATTTGTCTGAGCAATAAGTTGCTTGAGTGCTGTCTTCCCTAACTCCGCAGGGTGAACTTTCTTTAACTTTGTTCCTGCTTTCGTGAATGGTGTGCGAACACCTTCAACAAGAACAACATCACGAGGTGATTTCATTTGCGTCTCCTTAGCTGATAAGCCATTAAAATCATATGTCTTTTCGGTTGTTCCACCAAACAGAAAGAGAGCAAATTTGAGGCAGTCGAGGTCGATGCGCTTCGCATTAACAAGGTCCAGTTCAAGCAAATCAGCGATCCATGGCCTTTTTGTGGAATAACTAGAGGACGTGCTCTAAATTTGAGCAACGTTCGTGTCGCTTTGTACACACTCCTCCTTTAGAGGTGCTTTACCCTCCGCACAAAGAGCCCCATTCATTGACCCTTCATGGCCCCCTCGGTAGAGTAAGTGCACTTGTCGCCGAGGACCTTGTAACCCCTTGAATGGGTTAGAAAAAATTCTCTCTGTAAGGTTCCGGCCCCACAACAAAAAGGAGCATCCTTGGATACAAAAACAGAAACCAAAACAACGACGAATAACTTCGATCAAGAAGCGCTCGATTACCACAGACGCGGCAAACCAGGAAAAATCGAAGTCATCTCATCCAAGCCGTGCGTTTCTGAAAAAGATCTTTCTCTGGCGTACTCTCCAGGCGTGGCAGCTCCTTGCAAGGAGATCGCGAAAGATCCTGCAAAAGTTTACGACTACACTTCCAAGGGAAACCTTGTTGCCGTGATCTCTAACGGGACGGCGGTTTTGGGTCTGGGTAACATTGGCCCGGCAGCGGGCAAGCCTGTGATGGAAGGCAAAAGCATTCTCTTCAAACAATTCGCGGGCATCGATGTTTTTGATATCGAAGTGGCGGCGACAGATGTGGATGTTTTCTGTAACGCCGTTCGTGTTCTTGAGCCTACCTTCGGCGGCATTAACTTGGAAGACATCAAAGCTCCTGAGTGCTTCGAAATCGAAGAGCGTTTGAAAAAAGAAATGAACATTCCGGTTTTCCATGATGACCAACACGGAACTGCCATCGTTTCGGGTGCTGCGCTTTTGAATGCGTGCTCGATCACAAACCGCAAGATGGAAGACGTGCGCATCGTTGTAAATGGCGCCGGCGCTTCGGCAAACTCTTGCGCGAAAATCTTTATCGCTTTGGGCGCCCGTCGTGAAAATATCATCATGTGTGACTCTCAAGGTGTGATCTACAAAGGCCGTACCGCCGGCATGAACAAGTACAAGGAATTTTTCGCAAGCAACACGGAAGCTCGCACACTGACGGAAGCCCTTCGCGGTGCTGATGTATTCGTCGGTCTTTCCGTGGCAGGAGCTTTGACTCCGGAAATGCTCAAAGATATGGCAAAAGATCCTATCATTTTCGCTATGGCGAACCCGGAACCGGAAATCACTCCAGACAAAGCGCGCGCCGCTCGTCCGGATGCAATTATTGCCACAGGCCGTTCTGATTATCCAAACCAGGTGAACAACGTCTTGGGCTTCCCGTCGATTTTCCGCGGCGCTCTGGATACACGTTCAACTTCAATCAACGAAGAAATGAAGTTGGCGGCGGTTCATGCCTTGGCAAAACTCGCTCGCGAAGACGTTCCGGATAAAGTCTCTGACACTTACGGCGGCAAAAGCTTTAAGTTCGGCCGTGAGTATTTGATTCCAAAACCTTTCGATACTCGCGTTCTTTTGTGGGTGGCTCCGGCCGTCGCAAAAGCGGCGATGGCTACAGGTGTAGCGACTCGTCCGATTGAGGATTGGGATCACTATCGTGAAGGTCTTGAAGCGCTTCAAGGGCCCTCAAAAGTTTTCATTCGCTCTGCGATCAATCGCGTGCATGACAATGCTTCTGCGAACGGTGGCGAGCTTCCAAAAATCGTGTTCCCAGAAGGAACAAGCACAAAAGTTTTGAAAGCTTTGGCGACCTTGGTTGAAGAAAAAATCTGTCAGCCGATTCTTTTGGGCTATCCAGATCGCGTGAAAGAAAAGATCAATGCGTTGGATATTCCAATGTTGAAAAACGTTCCGATCATTCATCCTGCGGCTTATCCAAAATACTATCAGTACGTGGAAAAGCTTTACAGCCTTCGCCAACGTAAAGGAATCAACCTGCGTGAAGCGGAACGTTTGATGGCGGACCCGAACTACTTTGCGGCGATGATGGTGATGATGGGTGATGCGGACGGCGTTGTAAATGGCGCTTCCGTCAACTATGCAGATGCGGTTCGTCCGATCCTCCAAACTGTCGGCGTTTATAAAAATGGCGTACCTGCTGGTTTGAATTTCGTTCTTCTTGAAGACAAGTTCCTCGTGTTGGCGGATACGACTGTGAACTTCAATCCGACAGCGGAGCAATGCGCGCAAATCGCATTGCAAGCGGCGAAGATCGTTGAGTACTTCGGTATCGAACCACGCATTGCTATGCTCAGCTACTCAAACTTCAGCGGCGCCGAAGGCACACCATGCAAGATGAAGAAAGCGGCGGAAATCGTGCGTGGTCTTCGTCCGAATTTGATGGTTGATGGCGACATGCAAGCTGATACAGCGGTAAATCCAGAGATCATGGAAAGACTCTTCCCGTTCTCGAACCTTAAAGGCGGCGCGAACGTGTTGATCTTCCCGAATTTGGAAGCTTCAAACATCGCTTATAAGTTGATTCAACAAGTAGGCAAAGTCGAAGTCATTGGTCCTTTCTTGACGGGTGTGCGCCGATCTTGCAACGTTTTACAAAGAACGACGACCGTCGACGGCATCGTGAATTCCGTTGTATTCACAGCGCTTGAAGCGCAATACATCAAGGAAGTTTTGAAAAATCGTAACAAGGAAAAAAGCCTATAAACAGCCTCGCTGAACTTGCTTGGTTGTTTCTAAAACTCGGGGCCACCGCTTTTGGTGGTCCTGCGGCTCACGTCGCTCTGATGGAAGAAGAATTCGTTCATCGCCGTCAGTGGCTTTCGCGAGAAAAGTTTCTCGACCTTATTGCACTCACTAATTTAATTCCGGGCCCGAACTCGACAGAGCTTGCGATTCACATCGGGCATCAACGTGCTGGCTGGTGGGGTTTTGCAATCGCTGGTCTATGTTTCATTCTTCCCGCATTTATTCTTGTCACGGTAATCGCGTATTTTTATCAAAAATACGCAAGCCTGCCGCAAGCAGGAAGTTTCCTCATCGGCGCGCAAGTCGTCGTTCTTGCGATCATTCTGCAGGCGTTCTTTCGCTTCTTTAAAAGTCTTTTCAAACTGGAGCAGGCCCGCGATTTCTTTCGCAGGGACACCTGGTCGTCACCGCGCGCTTCAGTTATCGCCTTTATTCTTATTGGCAGTGTTTATCTCAGTTTTCAAAGCTGGCCTGAAATTACGATTCTCCTCAACTGCGGGCTGATCTCGCTTTTTGTGTCCCGCCGTTTTACAGTGGAAAGAAAGTTTGAACTGGGATCGCTCTTTTTGATTTTTCTAAAAATCGGCTCGGTTCTTTTTGGCAGCGGCTATGTTCTGCTGACCTTTTTGAATTCCGAATTTGTCGAGCATCGCCAGTGGCTGACAGAAACACAGCTTCTTGATGCTATTTCCGTGGGGCAGTTCACGCCCGGGCCCGTGTTTACAACGGCCAGTTTCATTGGCTATCTTTTAGAAGGATTTAGCGGAGCGGCCCTCGCAACCCTGGGAATCTTTCTACCCGCTTTCTTTTTTGTCGCGCTGACGATTCCTCTTTATAAAAAGATGTCGCAGTCCCTGACTCTCCGGCTTTTTCTCGACGGTGTGGTCGCCGGCTCTTTGGGACTTCTGCTTTTTACACTCTGGACTTTCAGTCAGCGGCTCAGTCACGCGCCTGCGAATATTCTATTATTTGCGGTGGCATTTATTCTTCTTATGCGCACGAAAATCCCCAGTGCGCTGCTTATCTTGCTAGGTGGGCTTTTCACGGCATTCCTTTA
Organism: Bdellovibrio sp. 22V; assembly: GCF_030169785.1. Lineage (NCBI taxonomy): Bacteria > Pseudomonadati > Bdellovibrionota > Bdellovibrionia > Bdellovibrionales > Pseudobdellovibrionaceae > Bdellovibrio > Bdellovibrio bacteriopascens. The sequence goes on along the minus strand of NZ_CP125854.1, from coordinate 2,182,037 downwards.
AAAATTTAACTTTGTCACACCGAACGACCGTGCTAGAATTAAGACCAAGGGAGGGTTGATCTCATTGACTAATCAAGCCCACATCAAAGCCCAAGATAGAGCCATCGTCATCGGCGTCGGACTCAAATCCGAGCCCCTCAGTGAAATTAAAGAAAATCTGCTGGAACTTGAAGAACTCGTCTCTGCCGCCGGCGGAGAAGTGGTCGGTTCACTTATTCAAGTTTTACCGCAATGGAATCCAGCGACACTGATTGGAACAGGCAAAGTCGAGGAAGTGGCCGAGATGGTTCGCGATAGCGGCGCAAGCCTGGTTGTCATGGATCACCAGCTTTCCGGAGTCCAACAAAGAAACTTAGAACAAATAGTTAAAGTAAGAGTTGTGGATCGCAACCAGTTGATACTTGATATCTTCGCGCAACGAGCGCAAACATTTGAAGGAAAACTTCAAGTAGAACTTGCACAATTGCTCGATCAAATGCCCCGCATGGTCGGTGCGTGGTTGGAGTCTCTTTCTCGTCAAGGTGGTGGTATCGGCACACGCGGTCCTGGTGAAACCGCTCTTGAAAATGACCGTCGCCGTATTCGTGAGCGTGTGGCTCTTATTAAGAAGAAACTTGAAGGTGTTCGTAAAAATCGCGCGCAACACAGACAATCTCGCCGTCGTCATGAGATCCCGTCTTTTGCGTTGATTGGTTATACCAACTCTGGAAAAAGCTCGATTCTCAACAGACTGACGGGCGCGCAAGTCTTGGCGAAAAACCAAGTCTTCGCAACTTTGGATCCGACGACTCGCAAGATCTTTTTGCCGGATGGACCTCCTGCTGTCGTCACAGACACCGTCGGATTTATCCGCAAGCTGCCAACTCAGTTGATCGAAGCTTTTAAAGCAACACTTGAAGAGTCTTCTGAAGCCGACGTGCTTCTTCACGTGGTGGATTTGTCTTCGCCGAATATGGAAAGACAGATCGAAGTCGTTGAAGAACTTATCAAAGAATTCAACTGGGCTGATAAAAAAATCATCCATGTCTTTAACAAGGTGGATGCAGCTCCTTTGGAACGCCAGTTCCGTGTGAAAGCCTACCCGCGCGTTTTCGTGAGCGCACTGACTGGCCAAGGCATGGAGCAGTTGAAAAAACTTATGGCGCAAACCGTGAGCGAAATGCAGACCGACGTGCAGCTTTACTTCCCACGCTCTGAAGAATACAAAATCTTCGACTTGGGACGCGAAGCTCAGATTCTTCGCAAAGAAACAGCCACTGAAGGAACTGTCTGCTACACGCAGCTTTCACCAGCTCTTATGAGCCGCTGGAAAGAATACTTAGTTAAATAAGCTTGTTCCGTATACGAAGGAAACTCGCGGATCACCTTTATGTTGGTATTTCGCGGACTATGGTCTTGTTTTAGTTAATGTCTCGCCGAGAGAGCCGATAAGGCCCTAGTGAAACAAGCTTTTATTTGTCTTTCAGTTTTAGTTCTTTCTTTCGCCCTCAGCTTTGAGTCGTCCGCGCAGTATAAATGTGTGAACGACAAATCCGGCAAAAAGGGCAATCAAAATCAAGACATCAATAAATCTCTCACAGCGGCTTCTGACCCTCTTACGGTCGCTTTTAATACGAAACGCTCAGGTCTTGATATCAAAGACTGTCCGCCGTCAATGAAGGCGTCTTCTCCGCAACTGAGCGGTGATTTTATCGACGCGATCAGCAGAATTTCTTCGGTAAGGACAAAGCAGATTAAAAAAGAATGTATCGAAGCTTCTTTGCAACGTGAAGTCGGCAATGAAGGCTATAGCTGTAACGGCGATACTAAAAAGAAATTTGAAAACGCCGGAGCCAGCGCCCCTTGCTTGAGCCAAAAAACAGTCGATTTTATTCACTACGCCGTGAACCAGGCGATCAACTGTATGTCGACGGGACGAAATCCCATCGATCCGCGTTTTATCCTGAAAAAGTTTAACAACGAAACAGCATTCAATTTTTACATCGCTTACAGCGGCGGCAAAGGCTTAGGACAACTGACTTCAAACCCTGTCGACGAAATCGCCGGTTGGTATAAAGGCAAAAAATTTATCGAAGGTAACGCCTTCTATATTCTTGAAGGTCTGATGGCGAGTAACAACCCTTCCTGCAGACCTTTTAAAGAGATCATTCAAAAAGACATCAACTCCCCGCCGCCCTCCCCTGGCTCTGCCCGCAACTATTGCGCGTGGATCCGCCCGGGCGATGGCATCGCAAGAAATCTTGTGTATTCACTGGGATATTATATTCACATGCGCGATAACATCATCAAACCCGCGTTGGAAAAACGCGCGCAAAAACTTGCTCGCAACGATGAAGTCATCAACTATCTGACTCTTGTTGCTTACGGTCCCGGTGGCCCTGAAGAAGCAAAAACCTTGATTCGTCGTTTCCGCTTTAGCGACAGCACAACCCCTGCTCAAGCAAAATCAAAAATCATTGCCAACAATGCTTACGTCAATCAGACGGAAGATAAGTTCGCAGATGAGCTTTTGAAAGTCATGAAAGACAAACCCACCGAAGCGGATAAAAGAGGCGACACATGCGTGCAATAATCTTCACTCTTGTCGCTCTTTCATTTTCGTTTGCGCAAGCCGATCTGAAAAAGGTTGACGACTTCTATAAAGAGTCTGAAGCTGCTTACCAAAAGGCAGCCAAAGAAAAAACTTTTGCAAAGAAGTCCTCTTATCTAAAAGACTTAAAGAAATCCTTTGAGACGACCTTAAACGACTACGAGAAAACAAATCCCAAAGAAGGTTCTGCGCAGGAACAAGAAGTCTCGCGTCTTTACTATACTTTGGAGCCTGTTTTTGACGTTGCGGATTTAAAAACAGCCTCTGAAAAAGACTGCGATAAGAAAGAACAAACCGTGCGCGCTCATGCCAGCATGGGACAACCCGAAGGCGCGACTCTTCCGGCTCGAGCTCAGGAAGCGATTCGCTGGCTCGAGATTCTTTGCAAATAATTACTTATTAGGACGATTTTGCAGACGTTGTTGACGACGGTTTTGCGCCTCTTGATAGCGGCGTTTATCGTCTTCCGTTTCAAGCTCGAGTGTTGGAATTTCTGCAGGCTTTCCGTTCGAACCTAATGCCACGAAAGTACAATATGCCGAAGCTGTATGGAATGTCTCGCCTGTTTTAGGATTCTCGGCATCGACACGAACGCCGACTTCCATCGAAGTTCTGGAAGTGAAGTTCACACTGGCTTTCAAATTCACCACCCAGCCTTTATAGACCGGAGCCACAAAATCCAGACGATCAATACTTGCCGTGACGACTTCCTTGTTTGCATGTCTTTGCGCCGCAATCGCTGCTGCGATGTCGATCCAGGACATGATCGTTCCTCCGAAGACGGAACCCAAAGAATTTGTGTGCGAAGGCAGAACCAGTTGAGTCATGATGACTTGAGACGAGGCCACGGGCTTGGAAGTTTTACTCATGGAGATTCCTTTTGCTGGGGCAGACACCCAAATAAAAAAAGGCACAGCCTATCAGCCGTGCCTTCTTATTCTATACCTTTTTTGAGAAAGGTCTAGATTCCACCCATACCGATGTCGGAGTTACCACCACGGTTCAAACCGCCACCTGGAAGAGTCGTTGTACCCGCAACAGTCGCAGATCCAGCTGGGATCGTTTGAGTTGCGTTGTTATTGAATGCAGTCGCAGCAGCTGCACTTTGGTTGTTGCTTTCAGCGCGTACTTCGCTTTCAACGAAACCAAGGTGAGGCAAGCACCATACGATCAACTGTGCACGAGACTTAACATTCATTTTTTTATAAATGTTTGTGAGGTGAAATTTTACTGTTTTTTCAGTAACAAAAAGCTGATTCGCAACTTCCTTGTTGGACAAGCCTTTTGAAACAAGTTCAGCAACTTCTGCCTCTCTGTTTGAAAGACCTTTTTGAATGAGGACATCTCTGAGCATCCTTGCTCCCTCCCGCTAAATTGTTTTAGTTTTAAATCCGTCTAAACCTTGTACGCCACCCAGGACTCATGTCCAAAAGTAGCACGACCACCTGTAATAAAGTCTGACAACAATTTCTGGAATTCGCAATAGGTTTGGACTCTAGTTTTAAAAAACTAGACCGATAAGCATGTGGATTTTACAAGTTTCCCTTATTTCAGGAGATATTATGTTTCCCACAAATACTAAGTTTTTAGTCGTCGACGACTTCGCAACTATGCGGAAAATCATCAAAAAAGTGCTAAATGAGCTTGGCTATACCAATGTCGAAGAAGCGGACGATGGCAAAACGGCCCTGCCTATGATCCAGGCAGCTCATGATGCGGGCCAGCCTTATGGATTCATTATTTCGGACTGGAATATGCCCGGCATGCAGGGAATCGACCTATTAAAAAGCTGTAAGGCAGACCCTCGCTTTAAGTCAGTCCCCTTTATGTTAGTAACGGCGGAGTCTGAGCAAAAACACATTCTTGAAGCGGCAAAAGCCGGTGTGTCTGATTACGTAGTGAAGCCTTTCAATTCAGCGACTTTGAAAGGAAAAATGGAGCGCGTTTACGCGAAACACAATCCTTCGGCAACAGCGAAGGCATCTTAATCTAGTTTTGGAGATTTAATTCATGTCTGCTGCACCGAAAGTTGAAGCGCTCAATCCTCTCTTCGACAAACGCCTGATCAGTGCTTTTGTCGATGGAGTTGTTAAAACACTTAAAACGATGGCTCAAACCGATGCCACTCCGGGAAAACCTTTTATCGAACCTCAGTTCGTTCTTAAAGGTGAAATCGCCGGCATGGTCGGTATGGTCGCCCCTCCCCTTAAAGGCACTCTTTTGATCTCTTACGGTAAAGAGAGCATCTTCCATATTCTTGAGAACATGCTTGGTGAAAAATACACCGAGATCAACGGCGAAGTTTCCGACGCTGTTGGTGAGATGACAAATATGATCTACGGCTCCGCGAAGACGACGTTGAACCAACTTGGGTATAACTTCGAAATGGCGATTCCGACGGTGATCGCAGGTGATTTCAAAATCACTCAAGCAGATAAAGGTGCTACGTTAGTTATTCCTTTTAATCTTACGAATGGATCCACTTTTTATGTGGAGATAACGGTGGCCTAAATGGCAAATCCTTCAGGTCGGACAGTTGACGTCCTTGTAGCGAGTCCCCGTGACTCCTTCTGGGAGGCCGTCGCTGTCATCCTGAAGGGTTACTATCCCTATCAACTGAAGCATTTCCGCTCCGTTGATGACCTCCTGGAAACAACCTCTTCTGAAGACTTTTCTCCCATTCTCGCTCTTATCGACGGACAAGACGGCACCAACAAAACCAACGAATGGGTGCAGTCCGCGAAAATGAATTATCCCAACTGCCCGATCATTGTTCTGCACTCTGCTGAAGCCCCTTTGGACTTCAACGTCGTCAGAAAGAACGGCGCAGATCACTTGATGCACATCAATTTCGACCGTGAGTTTATCTCCGACATGGTTTTGCAACTCGCTCCGATTGAAATGGAAGGCGACTGCCTGCCGATCACAGCATTAATGCCTGTGGATTTGCGCGATATGGACGCCCAGACAAACGTGAACTTCGATGTTTTCTGCCATCTTCCAGCTAACCAGCGCTCGATCTTAATTCGTAAAAACGGCGATTGCGTTGAAGAAAAACAGCTTCTTAAATTCAAAAACTTGAAACAGCAGATGTACATCAAGAAAACTCAGATGAAAGAGTTTTTTGAGTATGCCCGGACGGTCATGAGTCAGCGTAACGAACCTTTGCCGATTTCCATGACCGAAAAGTTTCACCGCTCTAAAAAAGCGATCTATGAAATCATGACGCAATTCCTGAATGGCGCCGCAACGGACTATCAGGAAGGAAAGCTGATTTACGAAAAATGCAAAAGCATCGTCGCCGATTTTGAACTTACCAAAGACATGGATTCAGAGACTCTCTTTGAAGAGATCTTTCGCTTCGCAGGCAACACGCGTTCGCTCTATCACGACTGCATCTGTCTTTCCGCTTACGGCGCTTACTTCGCGCAACTCTTAGGCTGGAATCAGGAAAAGCGTGAAAGTGCCGCGATTGCCGGACTTCTTCATAATGTCGGCTTGGCGCAGCTTCCCGCCTCTGTTGGCGATAAACCTGTCAGCAAGTACTCAGATGAAGAGCTCGCGCAGTATAAACTTTATCCCGACCGCTCTGTGATTATGGTTAAGAGCAAAAAAGTGCCTTTGTCTCCAGAGATTTCTGAAGCGATTGCTCAGCACCGCGAAAACAGCGCACGAACAGGATTCCCCAAACAGCCCGAAAGCAGCGACTTAACAGAGTTTGGAAAGCTCATGAGTTTGGCTTATCGCTTCCATGAACTCACCGCTCTGCAAGAAGGCGCACAAACTTGCACGCCAACCCAAGCGATCAGCGTTCTTCGTGATAATGCGATGAAAGGTAATGGCGAAGTGGATCTGATTCTCACCACGCAAATCTTTAAGAAATGGAAGCCGGCCGCTTAGTCTTCAAAGGTGACATCGACATAATCTTGAATGTCGAAAACTTCCCGCAAATTCGCCTGGCGATTAGACCAATCAATTGATTTTAAAATCATTTGGGAAGAAACAAGTCCCTCATAAGCATAAAGAAGGACGAAGATGACGCCCACAATCCAGCGCAGCTCGGCTTTATTCGCTCTGGGAGTCGCTTGCACCACGCGAGTCTCAGCCACCCAGTCACAGAGATGTGTGCGATCGTAGCGAAAGAAGGCCAAGGCATAAATGGCCCACGAGAAAAAGAAACTCAATCGGCCTGCGAGCGCACGAAGCACACATTGCGACCAATGCAAGGGCTTTTGATAATCCCCCGCCGGCACCACCCGCAATCCCAGGAACCACTTTCCCGGAGTCGCCTGCAGCAAATATAAAAACACAAATTCAAACAAAGCAGGAATTAAAAACAAAACCGCAAGCTGGATAAAATTAAGAAAGACATCATCTTCCGTGAATGCCAGGCGAAAGAAAACTCCCGCAAAAGGCAAATAGAAAGGCAGAATAAATAACTGATCAATTCCGTGGGCAAAAAATCTCTTCCACGTACTTGGAACATATGCGAATTCCATCTAAGACGGCTCTCTTTCCAAATATTTCTGCAACCACTGCAAAGCCTCGTCACGACTGCGCAGTTTACGTTCTAGTTGTTGTTCGTAGGCCAATGCCAGACACTCCCCGATAGCTTTACCGCTCAACTGTCCTTTGATATCTTCTCCGTTTAAAAACGGCTTCGGCAATTGCTGTTGCCAAAAGGACCACTCGGCGAAAAGCTCTTCGATTTCAAGCTTCCATAAAGTGTTTTGTCGTAACAAAATCTGTAAAGCATAAAGAACGCCGTCTTCTTGCAAACGCTGCAAACGCTGACCCATGCTTTGTTTGAAAAAATCTTCGGGCGACTTCCACAGGGTCCAAGCTCTTTCAATGGCGCGCATTTCTTTCACGGAAAGTCGCAAGAGCTTCAGGCCTTGTTCGAGTTCAGATTTCTCTGCCTTAGCAAAAAAAAGACTGAAATTCTGCCAGGCCTCCACGGCGGGATGATCGGTCCAGGAGTTATCGCGCTCGCGGAAAGGAAAAAGTTCTTTCATTAACCCCGACATCGACATGATGTCCAGCCCTCGGCGCAGTGCTTTGGCTTTTAAAAGCTTGGCCATTTCGTCGCGAATGCGCTCGCCACTGACTCGCTTGACAAGCGACGCCATCTTGCTGACGGCCGCAAAGCTTCTTTCTTCAATATCAAAATCCAACTGCGCGGAAAAACGCGCGGCTCTCAACAAACGCAAATGATCTTCTTGAAAACGTTTTTCCGGTTCGCCCACCGTGCGCAAAATACGCGCTGCCAGATCTTCTTGCCCGTGAACATAATCAAGCACGTCTTTGCTCACGAGATCATAAAAAAGCGCGTTCACCGTGAAATCGCGGCGTTGAGCGTCTTCTTGCGGCGACGAAAACTCAACCCCTTCAGGCCGACGGCCATCTTTATAATCCATATCCGTTCGGAATGTCGCGACCTCGATGTCGGCCCCTTCGACGAGAACTCGCATCACGCCGAAGACCTTTCCGACGTTGACCGTTTTTTCAAAAAGAGACTCAATTTGATCGGGAGTCGCATCCGTCGCTAAGTCCAAGTCGTTAGCCTGAATACCCAAAAGGGCATCGCGCACACAGCCCCCGGCCAAAAAGGCCTTGTAGCCATGCGCTTGCAACCTGTGGTAAATTGCCTCCACAGCCGCCCAATGAGGATGAGATTCCAAGAGTTTTTGGACTTGTGACATGTCCTCATTGTAGAAAAAGACCGGCCTGAAAGAAAGAGTTTGTTCGTGACGCCACAGGAGATGAAGTCTCTTATTGATGAAACCATTGAAGAATTGGGGTTTTCCCATTTCGGTTTCACGTCATTGAGCAAACCTTTGAGTTTTGAGTTTTATCGCGAGTGGCTCAACGAAGGTCTTCACGGGGACATGAAATATCTTGAAGAACATGCGCCGATCAAAGAAAACCCGCAATCGAAGTGGCCGCGCGCCCAAAGTGCATTGGTCTTTGCGATTCCGTATTACCCCCACCCTGAACGCAAAACCGACTTTCCCCTGAAGCAAGCGCGCGTGAGTCTTTATGCCCAAGGCATGGACTATCATTTCTGGTTTAAAGAGCGCATGGGAGTTCTCTGTAAAAAACTGCAAGAGCTTTTTCCTGGAGAAGAGTTTTTGCCATTCACAGATAGCAGCCCCGTGCTGGAGCGCGATCTTGCGAAACGCGCGGGCTTAGGCTGGGTCGGGAAAAACACGTGTCTGATTCATCCCAAAAAAGGCAGCTTGTTTTTTATTGGCGAAATTTATTCGTCACTGAATATGCAAACAGAGTTTTCTCCGCTGCCGGATTTTTGCGGCACCTGCACTCGATGCATCGACGTCTGCCCCACAGGAGCTTTGCTCGAACCGCGTAAGATGGATGCGCGTAAATGCATTTCCTATTTGACGATTGAATCGCGCCAAGTTCCTGCCGAAGACTTGCGCGAAAAAATCGGCGATTGGTTTTTTGGCTGTGATCTGTGCCAAACAGTGTGTCCTTGGAATCAAAAAGTTTTTAAGGGACAGCTTTCCATCGAAAAATCATTGCCCTTAAATGACAACGATGAGCAGCTCTTGGTTGAAGATCTCCGCTATATTCTGACGGCTTCAGGAAAAAAAATCGGCCGCGATTTCTTAGGAACTCCGCTCGCCCGCGCTGGCTCTTTCGGCTTAAAAAGAAATGCCCTGATCGTCGTCGCCAACCGTCGACTGCACTCCCTCACAAACGAAGTGTCCGAACTGCAAACACACGAAAAACTCGGCGAACTCGCCCAATGGACTCTCACCCAACTCGGAAAAGATGCCCGCTGATTTTTAGAGGCCGAGCTTTTTGAGGAGGTCGTCGATTTCGGATTGTTTTAGCTTTTGTGGCGTTGCGCCTGTGCCGACGCTCATACTGTAGGCTTCGCTGAATTGGCTTGAGACCCAACGCAATCGCTCGATGAAGGCTTGCGGAATTGTTTCGCGTAAGACTTTGCCATCTTCGTGAATATTACTTAGCAGCGTGCTCAGGGTTTCCGTGGCGTCTAACAATACGGCTACGCACACATCAAAAAATTGTTCATTGTCGGTGATTTGCGACGCCTTGTAACCGACGGCTTTGCAAAGAGCTGCGTAGTCAGAAATCATATGAAGAGCGTGATCCGGAGGCGCGAGCATCGCTAAACTTTTCGCTCCCCCCATGATGCGGTCGACGTTGTTGCCATAATCGGCCAACTTAAGAACCTGAGAAAAATCACCTTCAATACCTTCGAGAAGGTCTATCAATTCCTCAATTAAGGTCTTTGACTCACTCACAAAATCTTCTACAATTTCTTTATCAATCGACATAGGTTCACGATAACAACCGAAGGAAACTCAGGCAATGGATTATGTTTCTATTCGCGTAAGCACCCTGCGCGGAGATCAAAAAATCGATTTCAACGCTTACGTTAAGATCAACGAGAAAATGGTTCTCTACCTTCGTCGCGGCGACAGTTTCGAAGGGGAACGCCTTAAGCGTCTTAAGGACAAAAAGCTTCGCAAAATGTACATCCTCAATGACGAGGAAGCCGCTTATCGCAACTACTTGCAGAAGAATATTGAAACGGCTTATGACAACTCCTCGAACAAGGACATTCAAACGCGTGCTGAAATCATTCAAGGATCGCAGCAAAGCAATACGGAAGAGGTTTTTGAAAACGCCGACAACGTCGAGTCCTACAACTATGCTAAAGATGCTGCCGGTAAATACGTCAGCTTTATCATGAGTAACGCCCAGGCTATGGGTGCGATCATGAACATGGAAAACACCGACAAAAATATCGCCCATCATGGCGTGACGGTTTCAACGCTGGCGATTGCTTTAGCTCAGAAATTGGGAGTCACCGACCCTAAGAAAACTCAGCTCCTGACTTTGGGCGCTCTTCTGCACGATTATGGTCATCACAATACGACGCTCAACTTGAATCAGCCTCTCGATACGATGAGTGCCGCTGACAAAGCGATGTGGGATCGCCATCCAAGAGAAGGTGCTTTGCGCGTGCACGACAAAAAACACTTCGATCAAACTGTCATCAACATCATCGCGCAACACGAAGAAACCATTAACGGCACGGGACCTCAAGGTCTGCGCGAGAAAGAACAGGATCCTTTGGCGATTATCGTGTCTTCCGCGAATGCGATGGATCGTTTGATTACTTTTGAAGGCATTCCAAAAGCTGAGGCCGCAAAAAAGCTTATGATCGATCACGTCGGGAAACATCCTCTGCCACATCTGCAAATGTTGAACGAAATTCTTAAGGGTCTATAGACCGCAAAATAAAAAAGGCTCCCGTCCTGGGAGCCTCACAATAACGTTCTAAAATTTATATTTTTCGTCCTTAAAAAATAAAGCCGACCGTGAGAAGTGGCATCAACTCCGATGTTTTAATACTGGAAACAGAAGCATCTGTTTCGTCTTTTTTATACTCAATCGCGCGATATGAAAGCTCAACGCCCACGATAAAAGCACCTGTGACATTCGTGATATAACCGAAGTCACCTTGGAAACCTGTTCCCTCTTTCCAATCGCCGTACTCTGCTTGCGCTAAGTAGTGACCTTGCACGTAAAATCCGCTGGCTCCGACATAACCAATAGAGCCACCTAAAGCTTTGCCGTCCGTTGAGGCGCCGCTACCTTCTGTCTTGGAAATAGAGTAGATACCGCCCAGATACAAGCCGCTACCGCCAAGATAACCCAGCTTCAAATCATAGGTACTCACCTTGCTTTCGCTTTCGGAACCACTGCCTACCTTTGAGGTTGTGTTGCGCATAAACGCATTCGCCGTCAACATCACACCGCCACCGGTGCTGCGGGCTTCAGAGATGGAAGCAAAAAGACCTACACTCAACAACGCGCTTAACACCAACAATTTAGATTTCATACTCACTCTCCCTGTTCGTCGAATCTGAACTATCCACTTACACAAATGAGTATAGCGTCGGCTTGCAATGATAAAAACTTTTTTTGCCATTCCTCGGGCGATAGCCGTGGTGTTATTTCGTCACTTAAAAGCGCGGCTTGCACCAACTGCTCAGGTGTGTACTTTCTATCTTCTTGTAATAAGTCGATGATTTGCGCTTCATAGACGTCCAGTGACCTTTCCACCACAGTACCGCGATCGTCACTGTAAACAAAAGCATACATACCTTTGTCTCGCTTTAAAACAGGATTGTCCTGAGATAACGAAACCACCTGAAGACTTGGATTGATCACCACCAAACCGAATTCCAAAGCGCCGATATCAAACGGTTGAATTTCGAGCCACGCCAGGACCCACTCCCAATGTGCGAGCTCCATCAAATCCATTCTGTCCGGAAATTTCTGACGAAGATACCCGACGAAATAGCGCCAGTGATCTTGCAAAAGCCAGCTGCTCCACTCCATGTCTTCCAGATACGAATCGCGAAGTTTGTTGGCAGTAAATCCCAAGCCCTGCTTGGTCAGAGGAAAAATCTTATCAAAAAGATTTTTCTGCTCTTGAACAAAATCGAAAGACGTCCCTTCTTCCACTTTGAACGGACGGAGCCACTGCAATGTGCGCAGAAGCTCGGCCTGATAAATCGAAAGAACCGAAGAAGGAATTTTATTTTCATGCGTTTGCAAAATAATTTTCTTTGTTTTTTGCAACTCTTCGAGCTGATGGCGGCGCAGACCACCGACACCTACCACGTCGACATCGCGCAAAGCCACGACGTCGGCCGCAGGCCATTCACCGCGCAGAGGAAAAGAAAGCTGACGAGTTCCGTTATCCATAGACATTTATCTTAATCTTATGTGTGCTTAGAGGACTGGAGCAAGACAATGTCGATGAATCTACAAGAAAAAACCTGGCCACAAGTGGAAGAGTATCTCAAAACCAAAAAGCACATCATTGTGCCTGTCGGTTCAACCGAACAACATGGCCCGACAGGGCTTATCGGTATCGACTATCTTTCGGCATGGGAAGTCGCTAAAGCCGTGGGAGAAAAAACTCAAACTCTGGTGGCGCCGCCGCTTTGTTTTGGCATGGCCGTTCATCACATGGCGTTTCCGGGCACGATCACTTTTTCTCCACTCACTTACATTCAAGTCGTGACAGAGATTATTCAAAGTCTTGGCAAGCACGGCTTTAATAAGTTCACTTTTATTAACGGTCATGGCGGAAATATCGCGCCTTTGACTTCGGCGTTCTGCCAAGCCAAACAAGACAAAGAAACTTTCGATATTAAGCTTTTTAACTGGTGGCATCTTCCTGAAGTCACGGCTTACGAAAACAAAGTTTTTGGGAATGAAAACGGATTCCACGCCACGTGCGGGGAGATTTCCGTCACGATGTACACACATCCTGAAGCTTATAAAGACGTTCCGAAGATGAATTTTCAGCCCACGAAAGATCGTCCACATTGGCCGATGGCGCCTCAAGAATTCCGAGAAATTTTTCCCGATGGCCGAATGGGTTCAAACCCGAGCCTTTGCTCTGCCGAACATGGTAAAATGCTATTTAATTTAGCAGTTGACTCCATTTGTCAAAAAATGGAGTAGGAATACTATTGACCGAGCTTTCGACCCATGAAACAAGGTGGGGCATGAGATTTTTGCTTTTCGTCCTCAGCCTTGTTTCAACATGCATGGCCTCTGCGGCTACGCCCGTAAGTGGTACCGTGGTTAAAGACCCATCTGGCGTTTATTTGCTCGCAGATAACGGATGCTATAGATACCTTGTTGACACAAAATCAGAGGATGCAGCAGAAAGCCTTCGCAAGCTTGCTTCAGGCGATACAATTACGGCTTCAGGTCTTCTTGATAAAGACACGTGCACAGCCGTGATCGAAAGCATCGACTACGTTGGTCTTAAAAAGATGCTTGGTTACTGGTACAGCCAAGAAGGTGTGATCACAGTTCGTGATTTCAAATCTTTGAACTTCTACCCGATCAACATGAAGGACTTCCAAAACGGCTCTGCGATTTCCGTTGTAGAACCGGTGCGCTACACTTACAGCATCACGCCTTCTGGCGGCAAAGAGTGGGTTCTTTTCTTGTCTGATTCGACAAGCACGACGTTTGCGACGATCCAGTTCAACAAGAGCAACGCAACGATGAAAATCTACGACTCTGAAACTGGAAATATTAATAAAATTCTTCGACTTTCTAAGTGGGGCAACCTGAAATAATGAGCTGGTTTCATCCGATCGACAAACATCTTCTTTTCACGAAAAATGATAAAGAAGATCCTCGTCTTGGTGAATGCGTCCAGCTCCTTAGTAAAGCCGATCTGCAATCGATCGCTGACACTCCCTCTGACATTACTATTCTAGGTTATCCTGATGACGAAGGTATCGCCCTTAACGGTGGTCGTCCGGGAGCACAAACGGCTCCACATCATGTTCGTCTTTACCTCTACAAAATGACTCCGCACTTGCTTGCAACACGCCTACCGAAAATTCTCGACGTGGGCGATCTTGTCGATAAAGAGAAGCCTTTAGCGGAACGTCACGAGCGGGCGCGCGAAACAGTGCGCACCTTCGCCCAAAGCGGTAAACGCTGGATCTCTCTCGGTGGAGGCCACGACTATGGCTACTGCGATGGCGCAGGCTTCTTGGACGTTTACAAGGACGATGCGGTTCTGATTAATTTCGACGCTCATATGGATGTGCGCCCGACTGACAAGGGCTTGAATTCAGGAACGCCTTTTCATCGCGTTCTGTCTGAGTTTCATGGTCACGTGGACTTTGCGGAAGTCGGCATTCAAAATCAATGCAACAGCCAAGCGCACATCACATGGGCCAAGAATCATGGCGCGGCGATCTTCACGCTAGATCAAGTGAATGAAGCAGGCCTTCAGCAAACGCTGCAAAACTTCATGCAGGGCAAAGAGAAGAAAAAAGTCTTCTTGAGTATTGATATCGATGCCTTTACTTCGAATGAAGCTCCCGGCTGCAGCCAATCTTGGACGACGGGACTTTTCACGAAAGAATTTTTAGAGAGCTTCTTGTGGTTGGTTCGCGAATTTGATGTTCGTGGTATCGGCATCTATGAAGTTTCACCTCCTTTGGATCAAGACAATCGCACAAGTAAATTGGCCGCTCTGATCGCGTATAATTTTATTTTCGCCACTCTTAAAAAGGGCTGATTATGAAACGAGGTTTTGGCAGTGATAATCATGCTGGAGTTCATCCGCGGATTTTAGCTTCCTTGGCTCTGGCAAATGTCGAACACGCCCCGGCTTATGGCACGGACGAGTGGACGGAAAAAGCCGTCGAAGCTTTTCGCCGCGAGTTCGGCCCTCACGCGCAGGTCTTCTTCGTGTTCAATGGTACTGCGGCCAATGTTACGGCCTTAAGATCGATAGCCCGGCCTTATCAGTCCGTTCTGTGTTCTGATGTCGCGCACATCAATGTCGATGAATGCGGGTCGCCGGAGTTTATGGCGGGTTGCAAATTGATCGCCCTTCCTTCTCGCAACGGAAAACTTTCTGTCGATGAGCTTGAAAAAGCATTTATCCGTCGCGGCGATCAGCATTATTCACAAGCGCAGGTTTTGAGTCTGACACAACCGACGGAGCTTGGGACGACTTATTCGTTGGCAGAACTCACGACTTTAATCGCTTGGGCCAAAGATAAAAAAATGCACGTGCACATCGACGGTGCCCGTCTTGCCAATGCGGCGACATTTCTTAAAAAGACATTGCAAGAAATCACAACGGATCTTGGCGTCGACGTCGTCTCTTTTGGCGGTACGAAAAACGGTCTTATGATGGGAGAAGCCGTTGTTTTTCTTAATAAAGATTTGGCGCAGGATTTTAAATACATCCGCAAGCAAAGCGCCCAGCTTCCCTCAAAGACCCGCTTTATCGCCTGTCAGTTTGAAACTTATTTCGCCAACGGCTTGTGGAAAGAAATCTCGCAACATTCTTGCGATATGGCTTTGTATCTTTACGAAGCGGTTCGATCCATTCCTGGAGTTCAGGTTCGCGAGACTCCACAAAGCAACGCGGTCTTTGCGAAAATTCCGAGCTCTTGGGTAAAACCTCTGCGCGAAAAATATTTCTTTTACGTTTGGGACGAGAACACTTTTGAATGTCGTTGGATGACTTCTTGGGATACGCAAAAAGAAGACATTGACGGCTTTGCTTCAGCTTTAAAGGAGCTTTCACGATGAAATACCCTCCGGTGCACTATCATAACTATTTGGGCCTAGACACTCTGCTTTCCGCACAAAATCCAAAGAGTATTGAATACGGAAAACCCGCTCACGATGAAATGCTTTTCATCACAGTTCATCAGACTTACGAATTGTGGTTTAAACAAATCATTTTCGAATTGGATTCGGTGCTGACAACTTTCCAGCAAAACGAAATTCCTGAAAGAGAACTCGGTGTTACTTCCGCCCGTCTTGAACGTATTGTCGCGATCCTAAAGCTTATCATCGGTCAGGTGGATGTTCTTGAAACAATGACACCAATGGACTTTCTGGATTTCCGCGACATGCTTTACCCGGCTTCGGGGTTTCAAAGCTTTCAATGGCGTTTGATTGAAACCAAATTAGGTCTGCGCATGGGCGACCGTTTGGCTTACAATCAGTCTCCTTTTTATAAGTCTCTGACCGAAGAACAACAACAGGTGATGTTGAACGTTTTAAATTCAACGTCGCTTTTTGATGCCGTAGAGAAATGGCTTGAAAGAACGCCGTTCTTGCAAGGCGAGAACTTCAACTTCTGGGATTCGTATAAGCAAGCCGTGCACTCGATGTTCCAAAGCGATATGAACACCGTTCGCGCGAACTCCCGCCTTACAGAAGAGGAAAAGAAAAGAGACATCGCCGGCCTCGAGGCCGCTCTGGGCAGTTTCGAAGCGCTCTTTAACGAAGAGGTTTACAATAAATTGCGCCAAGAAGGCCAGTACCGCTTAAGCTATAAAGCCCTGCACGCAGCTATTTTGATCCCTTTGTACCGTCACCAACCGATTTTACAGACGCCGTTTAGAATCATCCGTGCGCTTTTGGACATCGATGAAATCATGACGACATGGCGCTACCGACACGCGATGATGGCGCTAAGAATGCTTGGCCAAAAGATCGGCACGGGCGGCTCTAGCGGACATAAGTACCTGGCTGACGCGACCTCGAAGCATAAAATCTTTGGCGATTTCTTTAATTTAACAACGTTCTTTATTCCAGGTTCGCAAGTCCCGCCTTTGCCGGAATCGATTGCGAAAAAAATGAATTTCAATACTTAAATTTTTACTTTAACGACTTGCCAAAATTTTAAAAATTCCCAGATTTTGGAAGTCGTTAAAATGCTTTCGAAGGAGATTTTATGGCTAAACAAGTCCAAAGTTTTAATGCAGAAATAAAACAGCTTCTCGATATCGTGATTCATTCTCTTTATTCGCATAAAGAGATCTTTTTGCGTGAGCTTCTTTCCAATGCTTCCGACGCGATCGACAAGCTCAAATTCAACTCTTTGACTCATCCAAGTCTTTTGCCTGAAAACTGGCAACCGACGATTCGTCTTGAACCTTCATCCGATATGAAAACTCTAAAGATTATCGATAATGGTATCGGCATGACTCAGGAAGAAGTCGTCGAGTTTATCGGAACGATCGCCCGCTCTGGCGCCAAAGCCTTCGCGCAAATGAATGCCGAAATGAAATCAAAGCCCGAATTGATCGGTCAGTTCGGCGTGGGCTTTTACTCTGCCTTTATGGTGGCTGATCGTGTGACTTTGCACACGCAAAAAGCCGGCACCAACGACGGCACTGTGTGGGAATCTCAAGGTGATGGCACTTACTCCATCGACAGCGTGCCTCGTCCTGATGGCAACGGAACGACAATCACGTTGCATTTAAAAGAATTTAAAGAAGAAGATGAAGTGCAAAACTTCACCGATACTTGGGTTCTTAAATCCCTTGTTAAAAAGTATTCCGACTTTATCGCCTACCCAATCAAAATGCAGGGTGAAAAAGAAGATGAAGTTCTGAATTCGCAAAAAGCCTTGTGGCTGAAGTCCCCGTCCGAAATCACGGCGGAAGAGTATAAAGAATTCTATCAACACCTTACGCACGATTGGAACGAGCCTCTGCGCACCGTTCACTACAAAGCCGAAGGCACGATGGAGTTTAACGCGCTTTTGTATCTTCCGAACAAGAAGCCTTTTAACTACAATATGCGCGACATGGAATATGGCTTAAGCCTTTATATCAAGCGCGTGTTTATCATGTCTGACTGCAAAGATCTGATCCCGGCTTATTTACGCTTTATGAAAGGTCTTGTCGACAGCAGCGACCTTTCTTTGAATGTCTCTCGTGAGCTTTTGCAGCAAGATCGTCAAGTGACGCAAATTCGCAAGAACGTCACGAACAAGACTTTGGCAACTCTCAAAGACCTTCTGACAAAAGAGCGCAGCGTTTACGAAGACTTCTGGACTGAGTTCGGTGCGACTTTGAAAGAAGGCTTGCCAAGCGATCCGGCAAACAAAGAAAAGTTGCAAGATCTGGTTCTTTTCCATTCGACGGCGTCAGATAAGATGACAACACTCGACGAATACGTCGCGCGCATGAAAGAAACGCAAAAAGATATTTACTTTATCACAGGCGATTCTCTTTCCCAGGTTAGCAACAGTCCTTACCTTGAGAAGCTTAAAGAAAAAGGTTACGAAGTTCTTCTTCTTGTCGATCCGGTGGATGAGTGGGTGGTCGATTCGATGCGCGAGTTCAAAGGTAAGAAGCTGCAATCCATCACTCGCGAAGGTTTGGATTTAGACACAGCTGAAGAAAAGCAAAAGAAAGAGGAAGAAAAGAAACAGGCCGAAGAAACTTTGAAACCTGTTCTTGAGGTGATGAAAAAAACTTTGGCAGAGAACGTGAAAGACGTTGTTCTTTCCGATCGTCTGACGAACACGCCGGCATGCCTGGTTTCCTCTTCTTCCGACCCCTCCGCGCACATGCAAAAGCTGATGGCGCAAATGGGGAAAGAATATGCCGGCATGCAAACGAAACGTATTATGGAGATCAATCCGAACCACGCCGTCTTTAAAAAGATGCTAACGGCATCGCCGGAGCAACAGTCCCAATGGGCGGAAATCCTTTACGGACAGGCATTGCTCACTGAGGGTTCGTCATTGCCGGATCCGGTGAAGTTCTCACAACAAGTCGCAGAACTGATGGTGCAAGCAGCTGAGAGCAAACACTAACTGCGGCACATTCCGCTAACTGGATAAAAATAAAAAAGGCTCCGACAAGGAGCCTTTTTTTTCGGGAAAGGGAAAAAGGTACCTGGCACCTTTTTCCTACTTGAGACTTTTTACGAACTTCAGCATTTCTGCTGCGTGGCCTTGCGCTTTGATTTTTCTGAATTCGCCGACAAGTTTTTGATCTTCATCAAGAACAAAAGTGCTGCGCTCAATGCCCATCACTTTTTTGCCGTACATGTTTTTTTCTTTAATCACATCAAAAAGCTTACAAACTTCCTCTTCTTCATCCGAGAGAAGAGAAAACTTAAAGTCGTACTTGCAGATAAATTTATCGTGGGACTTTAAACTGTCGCGGGAAATTCCCAAAACTTCAGTGTTTTGTTTTTTAAACTGCGACAAAAGTTCATTGAACTCAATACCTTCTGTCGTGCAGCCTGGAGTGCTGTCTTTCGGATAGAAATACAACACCACTTTTTTCCCTTTGAGGCTCGACAAAGAAAAATCCTCCCCATTGGAAGAGGGAATTTTAAAATTAGGAACTTTTTTACCAATTTCGATTTTAGCGGCCATGATTTTCAACTCCTTCAGGCGCAGGCGGCTCTTGGCCCTGCTCTTGCGGTGGCATTTCCGGTTCTACACCTTCTGGCGGCAACCCCTCAAGAATTCTTTGTTGCTCACTCAGAGGTAAAACCTGCACAGGGCCGTCGCCTTGCTGCTGCTGTCTTTGCATTAATACATCCGGATCCACAGCCATCTCTTCGCGCGGAGGAGGAATCAAACCTTCGGGACCTTGTCCTTGTGGCGGCAACTCTAAAGGCGGCGCATTTGCGGCTCTCTCCGGAGCAGGGCCTCCCTTCGCCGCCGGCGTCGGCGTTGGATTCACAGGCGGCGGAGGCGTTTCCGGAGGATACAGCTCGGTCTCTGTGACTTGGATTTTTCCTTCCATGGGAATATCCGCTTCAATCTTGCGGGTGTCGGAAAGGTTTTCATAAACTTTGCCGCGCAGTTTGATCAGATTTTTTCCCTCTTTCGAGTAATCGTAGACATCGAGTCGAATCATTTGCGTTTGATTGCGATCTTGCGCCCAGTCTTTACACTGAAGACTTACAAGCTGGCCTTTTTCATTTCCTTTAAGCGTGCACTGACTGCGCTTGTTTAAAACCGTCGCACCTAGACCAAGGACTTCTTCAAGACCATCAGGAAAGAACGTCACTTGCACTTCGCTCACCGAGGGAGCGGAAAACTCCGCCAAAAGCTTTGCCGGCGTTTTTTCACTGCACTTTTCAAAAACTTCCGCCTTTTGCGGATAACCTGAAAGCCCCATGATATCGCGCTTCACCAAATAGCGGTCACAGCGAAACATGGACTTATTCGAGAGCTTAATGTTTTGTGAGGACAACAAAGCCCTTTGAACTTTTCCAAAAGGCGACTTGCCAGCAGGACGTCGTTCTTCCGTTAAAACCCACCAGGCTTCACGATGAATAGCGTCAGCCTGCTCGAAATAACGCGCAAAGGCCTCAAGCGCTTTATCTTTTGCGGGCTCCGTCGAGTTTTTCTTTGGGGGCAGAACAGAAACCGTCGTTTTGCCACTAGATACAGGTTCCGGCGCTTTTTCTTGCTTAGAAAAGCAGCCAACGAGGGAAAGACTTAAACTCAGAAGAACCCACCACGAAACAAGTTTCATGCTCTAAGTCTGGCAAATACCACCAGTGAAAACAAGAATTTACTTTACCATGATTGAATCTTTACTCTAAAATTTTAAAGGTAAATAAAACTCAGCATTGATCCACAGAATTTTTAGCATCGGAGAATGAAATGGAAAAAATCTGGCTTAAGAAATATCCAAAAGGCGTCTCACCAGAAGTCGACTTCTCAAACTATTCTTCGCTGTTTGACCTCTATGAAGAATCCATTCGTATGTTCAATACGAAGAAAGCCTTCACAAACATGGGAGTCAGCCTCACCTTCAACGAGCTCGATCGCCGCGTGGATCAGTTTGCATCGTTTCTGCAAAACGAGTTGAAACTAAAAAAAGGCGATCGCATTGCGATTCAAATGCCGAATCTTTTGCAATTCCCGATTGTCGCCTTCGCTGCTCTTCGTTCGGGTTTGACGATCGTAAATACGAATCCTCTTTACACAGCTAAAGAGATGCAACATCAGTTCAAAGACTCTGGCGCCAAAGCGATTGTGATCTTGGCCAACTACGCCCACTTGCTTGAGCAGATTTTGAAAGACACGAACATTGAAAGCATCGTCGTCACGGAAATCGGCGACATGTTCCCGACTCCGAAAAGAATTCTTGTGAACTCTGTTGTAAAGTACATCAAAAAAATGGTGCCGGCTTACAACCTTCCGCAGGCGTACTCTTTCCGTCAGGCCTTAGAGTTAGGCGCCATGAAGCCTTCACAAAAGATAGCGACAACTTTAGAAGACATCGCTTTCTTGCAATACACAGGTGGAACGACCGGCGTTGCAAAAGGCGCAATGCTTTTACACCGCAACGTTTTAGCGAACGTTTTGCAAATCCGCGACTGGATGAAACCAAAATTGCGTGAAGGCGAAGAGATCGCGATTGCAGCTTTGCCGCTTTACCATATCTTCGCTTTGACTTTGAACTGCTTGGGTCTGCTTCGCTATGGCGCTGAAAACGTGCTCATCACAAATCCGCGCGACATCCCTGGTTTTATCAAAGAGCTTAAGAAAGTCGACTTCACCATTATGGCCGGAGTTAATACGCTCTTTAACGCTCTCATGAACAATCCAGAATTTATGACTGTGAACTTTAGCCGCGTGAAAGTCAGCGTTGCAGGTGCAATGACTTTGCAAAAATCCGTGGCGGAAAAATGGATGGAGCTGACAAAGTCCGTGATCGTGGAAGGTTATGGTCTTACTGAAGCTTCTCCGGTTGTCTGCTGCAATCCTATCGATGGTACGGATAAAGTCGGCACAATCGGCCTTCCTTTCCCAAGCACAGACGTAAAACTTCTTAACGACGACAATCAAGAAGTTCCCATGGGAGAAGCCGGCGAACTTTGCTGTAAAGGCCCGCAAGTCATGGCGGGATACTGGAATCGTCCTGACGAGACGGCAAAAGTGATCGTTGACGGATGGCTTAAGACCGGTGACGTCGCTGTTTTTGACAACGATGGCTTCTTGAAAATCGTCGACCGCAAAAAAGACATGATTCTTGTGTCTGGCTTTAACGTTTATCCAAACGAAGTGGAAGAGGCTATCGCTTCACACCCGGGCGTGCTGGAAGTAGCCGCGATCGGTATTCCTGATGAACACTCCGGTGAAATCGTCAAAGTTTTCGTCGTTAAAAAGGACGACAAGCTGACAGCGGAAGAAGTTATCGCGCACGCCCGCAAATCATTAACGAATTACAAAGTGCCGCGCTTAGTAGAGTTCAGAACGGAACTTCCGAAAACAAACGTCGGTAAGATCCTTCGCCGCGCGCTTCGTGAAAACCCAAAATAATAAAAAAGGGGCTGTAAAGCCCCTTTTTCTTTTAGAGGAATTCGATCATAAACATCTCTCCACTCCAGACGAAAATAAGCTCTGAGCTTGGCAACTGATACATAGATTGATTCGTCAGATTCCACCCCCAGCTTCCCATATTCGTGTGCCGCTGCAAACCTTCGCCGGTTTTGGCATTGATGGAGTAAATATCTTTATCAAACGAACTGTTTTCCGCGGTAAAAAAGACACGATCTCCAAGAATCGCAAGTCGGTCATCAACACTCACGTCGAGCGCATGCACCTTGAGGTCTCCGCCTTGGTAATTCGTCGACATTAAGGCCGACATGCCTTCTGTCGAAGCGGCAAAATAAATACGATCCGCACTTAAAACAAAATTTTCCGGAGCTATATTGTAAGTCGTCCCGTCGGGGTCTAAGTCCGACAGCAAGGTGAACTGCTCGTTCGTGGGATTAAAAAGAAAAAAACTATAACGAGAATCGCTAAAGCTCTCGCTAAAAGCGGCGAGCCACAAAGGACTTTTATGCACGAATTCGAATGTGTAGTAATTTTCCGTTTCTAAAATTCGCGTCCAGGTCGAGTGATCCGAAGATATTCTATAAACTCCGCTGCCAAGAGATGTCGTGCCGACGACATAAAGTTTATTTTCAACAACGTAAATACCGCCGATGTCATAACCTGTGGCATTCATATTAGGAAAGCGATAGATCGCGAGATTATCCCCGCCCTCGTCCGTTGTAAGATAAAATAATTTGTATCCGGTCGACGGAGTCGAACCTACGTTCGCGGTAAAATAAAGTTTGTCATTGTAAACTTTCAGCATGAAGATTCCGTCAGCCGCGCCAGAAACAAAATTCGAGATCTTCTCTACGCCGGTGCCGTCCGGATTCATGCGAAAAAGTTTACTTCTAAAATCAGCTTCGTAAAGCGTGAAATACAGCTTTCCACGATAGAGCACCATTTCATAGTTGCCAAACATCGACAGATCACTCGCGTTGGTTCTAATATTCGCGACCAGCCTAAATTCAGAAAAATCCGCCTTCATAACATAAAGGCCTGTATAGTCGACATTGGGTTTGTAGCCATGAAAGTAAATGTAATCGCCAAATCGCGCGATCTCTTTCAAGAAATCATAGTTACTGCTGCGCTGATAAACTTTTCTAAATGTCGTAGGCGACGTTTTCAGGTAAGTGCTGTTGTCGGAACTTAATTGATAGTATTCATTATCAAGCACCGCCACGCCCGACTCTCTTGCGGAAAACGACGGAGATATATCACTCGTCAAGGCGCCAAAGGACACACGAGAGACTTTGTAACGTTTTGTTTCGTATTGAGCGTCTTCCCCTTGATCGAAATGAAATGTCAACGCGCCCGTTTCAATTTCTTCTAAAGGCACGCTCACACTCTCAAAAGAACATTCAGCCCCGGGCAACAACGGTGTCAAAGAGCATTGATCAAAAGACGAAACACCCGAAAGACTTGAACTCTTTCGGAAAGCCACGGGTGTCGTTTCGAAATTATCTGGAATCGGCGGTATGCTTAAAGGCTCTGTTCCGACATCCACTCTCTCGGGACGAAGCAAAGGTTTGATATCATCGACAAGAGCCGGCGTCGCCAGCACCGTGACATCCGCTAGAACTTTCAACTGCGCCGTACTGACCGCAGGAGCCACCGCAGACGGAGAAAAAAGAGGCGTTGTATTCACCGCGAAGCTCAGCGTTCCCTGCTCCGTAAAAACCAGATCTCTTTCCGGCGTAAGCTTAAAACGTTCACTGCTCACTTGAGAGAGGAGTTGGCTTTTTAAAGATGCATCCAGACTGCAGCCAGAAAGTCCAAGCAAAGAAAGAATCGCGTATAAGACGTGCCTATAAAACTTCATAAGTTCTTTTCGGAGCCTTAAAATCTCCCCTGAAGACCCTCACTGTTTCATCTTGAGAAACTTTAAAAAATAGTAATGATGATTTCCAAGGTAAATCGGTAACTGTTGAAAAGCCCTTCATAAGGGTGCGTCCACGGCTTTGAGATTCCGTCCTCCGATCTAAAGTCCAAACGACATTTACTTTATATGTGAATATCCCTATCTTTGATGAATGACAGTACACAGCTTAGAGTTCACTGAAAGAATGGCCGGGCACATTGTTGCTCAAAACTTCACTCTGAATCCCGCGCATCCTCTTTCGCGCACTTCATTTCAAGAAGCCGAAATCAGTCCTCACCACCAGCCTTTCGAATTTACACTGACGATCTCTGTGCAAGACGTGAACTCGTTCATTCGCGATCCTGAATTGCAAGCGGCCGCCTTCGGAACTGTCGCGTCTTTTGCGGGAAAAAATTTTTCCGTCGAAGAAGGCCACTTCAATCTTTTTACTCGGCCTTCCGTAAGTCCCGACTTGGACACCGCGAAAGAAATGCACTACCGTCTTTACCTGCAAGACACCCAAGGGAAAGATTGGACCTTTTACGGCTTCAAAGAAATTTTAAAAGAAGACGGTTTTGAGGCGTGGTCACAGACAACGACATTGTATTTTTATCTCTGGGAAGGTCACTCCGATTTCAAAGACGGCCAAGAAAAGAAAGTTCATGGCTTAGGCATTTTGCATATTTCCGTCGGCGACTTCATTAAACAACTTGGTACTTTTAAAACGAATGCCGACAGTCCTTTAGAAGAACAAAGCCTTATCGCGCAGTTCCTCAACGTCTTTGCCGCCAACCTTTGGCAGGCTTATGCCCCTTTCATGTTCACAACCACGTCGTCGCGCTGGAATGAACATCTTTACCCTTTGCATACGACCCAAGGCGTGGCCCTCGGTGAAAAAACTTTACATCCGCTTGATACGGCGGATGGTCTTACGATTTCAGTTCAGCGCTTTAAGGTGAAAGAAAGCAAAAAGGTTGTTTTGCTTTTGCACGGCCTTACAACCTCCACGGATATGTACATCATGCCGGAGCATCAAAACCTGGTGAACTATCTTCATGCCCACGGCTTTACGGACGTATGGTCGCTCGATTGGCGTGGCAGCGGACGCTTTACTTACAATCTTATTCCGCATCGTTATACGATCGATGACATCGCAAAAAATGACGTTCCTCGAGCCGTCGAATTTATCCGCCAAAAATGCGGCGAAGATGTAGAGATCCACGTGATCTGTCATTGCGTGGGTTCCCTGGCATTCATGGCTTCGCTGGCCGCGGGTCACGTAAAAAATATTAAAAGCGTTATTTCCAACAGCGTTTCTTTAACTCCTAAAGTGCGCTGGCAAGGCTTTTTAAAACTGCTCTTCGGGCCGACAGTATTTGAACATCTTTTTGGCTATGCTTACATCAGTCCGCGAATGCCGTACCTTCCCGGTCCCGGTTTTGGAAAATGGATTTACTGGATGGAGCGCCTACTGCGCAAAGAGTGTAAAGAACCGGCCTGTCACCTTGTGAGCTTTATGTGGGGCTGGGGTTTTCCCGCCGCTTACTCTCACCGCAACATGCACCCGATTACGCACCGTCGTCTGGTCGATCTTTTCGGCGGAACCAGTTTTCATTACTACAGACATATTCGCAAAATGCTTTTCGCCAAAGCCTCTATTTCTTATGAAAAGAAAAATCGCACGAATTATTTGGAAGAGATGAAAAAACGCAAAGACCTGCCGCCAATACTTCTTATGAGCGGCTCTGAGAATCATATTTTTCCGGGTTCTAATAAGGAAACTTATGCCCAGCTTCGCGAGCATCACGGAAAAGTTCGTTATTTGGAACTCCCCCACTACGGGCATCAAGACGTTTTTATGGGACAGTATTGCCATATTGAAGTCTTCCCTAAACTCGTTGCCTTCCTGAAAGAGCAAGGAGCTTAAAATGCAAATCGATTTTCATCTCGGCGTTACATATGTTTTGGCACGTTTAAGCGGCTTTTCGCCTTACGAGGCAAACACGATCGCAAGTGCCTCCCAATACGTGGACGATGCAATTCACGAAGGCACGATTCTGTTTAACAACCGCTCCATGTACAAGTTCACGGCCAGCGCGCATAAGATGCTCGACTATCGTAACTTTAAAGAATTGGCTAACCACCACGTGTGGATTCCGTTTCATTTTATCCCCGGTAACAGCGTCAGCGACCTACAGATGGATCCGTTGACTCAAAAACTGATCTGTCGCCCAAACAGCAAAGTCGCGCAGGACATCACTCAAAACTGCATTCAAAATTTTCAGCGTACTTATGGGTATCATCTTCTTGGTGTGACTACTCACGCTTATGTCGATACATGGGCGCATCAGGGATTTTCCGGAATCACGCACGAGTCGAACAAAGTCTATGATATCTATGACGATGCGGGCTCTTTAGATCACGAGATGCTCGATTACCGTGATCAGTACTTTAAAAGCGGCAAATACCGCCCGTGGTGGCGATTTCTTTATGACCGTCTGATTTCCTATTTTGTCAGTGAAGCCAATCCCATCGGCCATGGCAGCGTTCTTAGTTATCCCGATCTTCCGTACCTTAAGTGGAGTTACCGTGACTGGAAAGGCCGTCTTATCGAACGAGACAATCCCACCGACTACATGACAGCCGTTCATCACGTTCTGGATTTTTACAAACGTCTGCGCGAAACTCACAAGATGACTGTCATCAAAATTCAAGAGCGGGATATCGCAAAAATCAAAGAGCTTCTTGAAAACATCGATAACGAAGAATCCGAAGACCGCCTGAAAAAATGGGAGCATGAAATCCGTTGCGGCGCTTTTAGTTTTGGCACCGACACATGGAAGTATTCAACCGAGGGCCAAGACTCCTGGTTGAAAGAAGCGTTCGACTATGACACTCAGGACGAGTTTGAATATGAAGACGTCGTCTATAAAGAGACATTTCTGACTTCAAACTGGAAAATGATGCACGATGCGCTGGCCTACTACCGCTTCAGTGTTTTGCACGAAATACTTCCCCGTTATCAAATCTGCGTAGCATAGAGGTTGAAGACAATGATCGACTGCGATTACGACTATATTGTTATTGGTTCTGGATTCGGCGGCTCTGTGATGACGTGCCGGCTTGCTGAAAAAGGTTACAAAGTTTTGCTTCTGGAACGCGGACGCCAATGGAAAATGCACGAGTTCCCGCGTCGTCCTCACGAGATCCAACAAAACATGTTCTGGGATCCCGAAGACAATAAATTTGGTCTTATGGAATTTCTCGACAATCCGGAAAGTGATGCAATCTCTTTGACAGCAAGCGGACTTGGCGGCGGCAGTCTTATTTACGCCAACGTTCTTTACAAAATGCCCGCTGAAAATTTCCACGCTTGGCCGGGTGGTTTTACGCGGGAAAAGTTAGAACCTTATTACGATAAAGTTCTAGCCACGATGGAAGCAAAACCTTATCCTTTCGAAACAGAGTCCTTTTATCATCACACTCCGAAAACAAGTACGCTCAAACGTTTGGCGACGGAGCTTCCCGTTTCCGACGAAGAAAATGAACCTCCCAAATTCGTCCTGCCGCCTTTAGCCGTACGCTTTGAAGGCGCTTATCCCGGCGAGCAGACAAAGAACATTCATGGTGCCACCCAGTCGAAATGCACAAAGTGCGGCGAGTGCGATCTTGGTTGTAACATTCACGCGAAAAATACTTTGGATTTAAATTATCTTTATCGCGCCCAGCATTTAAAAACGAAAGCGGAAGTACGCACCCACGCTGAGGTTCAACGCATTGAATACATCGACGGCGTTTATAAAGTGACCTACGTGATTCCGCAAATGCCAGAGCATGAGATCTCTTTCACCGCGAAAAACGTTATTGTGGCGGCGGGCTCTGTAGGTTCGACGTCTTTGCTTTTAAAAATGAAAAAGGAAGGTTATCTTCCCCGTTTGAATTCCTGGTTAGGAAAAAAATGGTGTGGCAACGGCGATCTTTTGGGAATCGTTCTTGATTCTGAAGAGAACCTCGATCCCACAAACGGTCCCGTCATCACGGGTGCCTTACAATATTCCTTTAAGAATTATCCCGATGGCTTTGCTCACAATATGGTCGTTGAAGACGCGGGTTTTCCCATCGGCATGGCCTGGTATCTTTCCGGCAAAATTCCGCAACTGCGGGGTCTTGGCGGAACTCTGAAACTGATTGCAAAAAACCTTCGCGACTATCTTTATAAGATTTTGCGTCTTAAGAATCCACGCAAAGAACTCAATATTGGCGACGACTTCGCCACAGCGATCGACCGCGCCGACTTTGTTCGTCGTGCTTTTGTCCTCTTGGGAATGGGACGTGATCGCCCCGATGGCGAGATCTCGTTGCGCTCAGACAATAAAGCCGTTATCCGCTGGAAGCTCGAGAAGAGCGAACTGCACTATGACCGTCTTCGTCGTGCCATGAAAAATATCGCGGATAAAGTCGGCGGCGTGTTCATGGATAATCCTCTCACGCATCTTGATAAGGTGATCGCGGTCCATCCTCTAGGCGGGTGTCCCATGGGGAATACGTCGGAAGACGGCTTTGTTTCTCCGCAAGGAAAAGTCTTTGGTTATGACGGGCTTTACGTTGTCGATGGCAGTATCATTCCAACATCGATCGGGCCGAATCCGTCACTCACGATCGCAGCCTTGGCTGAATACATTTCCGAGCAAATTCCCGCCAAAGATTCTATTCTGAAAAAGGCAACGGAACTGGCGTAACGAACAAAATAAAAAAGGGGCTGTATAAGCCCCTTTTTCTTTTCTGAAATAATGAAATGCTTTATTAAGCTTTTTTATTCCAAGATGCGCACCAAGCATCAGCGTAAACCAGTTTGCCCGCGAAGATCGTGCAAGTTCCCGCTTCTTTACCATTGCGAGTCTCTTTCTTAGCGTAGAAACCACAAGTCGCGCAGTGATTGCCTTTCGCTTCGGGAGCTTTTTTATGATCTTCAATATACTTCACAGCTTTTGCCACAGAGTCATTGGGATCAACCATAGGCATAGCATTGCCGGCTGCTGGAGCCGCTCCGCCTCTCTTCTTTTGTGCATGTGCAGAAGACGAGAAAACCGCTGTCAAAGCAGCTGGAGCTACGACAGCTACACCCGCTAATTTCGCAACAGTTGAAAAGAAACTACGACGATTCATTTTGTTATCCATCAGGATGCCTCCATTTAGAATTCTCAATTAGCGATACTATTCCTTTTCATTTAGTTATCAATTGTAAATTTGCAAATATTGCGGATCGGCGCAAGAGAATCGACAAAAGTCCGAATGCAAGCGCCACAGTTTGTTGCACCCTTCGCGGAAAAAGCTTTTTTCGCCGTCCGCCATTTCGACAAAGAAATTAGACAGTCCTTCCGAGGAGCACAAAGGTAAATGCCCTGGCACATTTCACGGAGTGAAAAAAATGAAAGCAGTTCTTAGCTTCTTCATCTTGCTGGTGCTCACCTCTACAACACAGGCAAGTTGGTTTGATAAAAAAATCAGTGGCCGATATCTTTACGATGTCTTTCGCAAGCAAGGCGTACCGAAACAAGCCGTCGAGCGCGTTTTCGAATTTCTTGATCTCAATGCCGACAAAAAATTCAAACTAAAACTCAACGAAGAGACGACGACCAAAAAGATCGCGAACAAAGACTACGCCGTGATCGTTGATTTTTCCAAGCCGTCTTCGGAAAAGCGTCTTTACTTTATGAATCTAAAAAATGGCGGCGTCGAAAAATATTATGTCGCGCACGGAGTGAACTCCGGCGAAGACCGCGCCGTCAGTTTTTCGAATGAAATCGATTCGCGTAAATCCTCTTTGGGATTTTACATCACGGGTTCTATTTACACCGGCAAACACGGCGAATCGCTTTACTTGCATGGGTTGGAAAAAACCAACGACCTCGCCTTTAAAAGAGACATCGTCATGCACGGAGCTAAATATGTCTCGCTGGAATTTCTAGAAAAATACGGAAGAATGGGGCGAAGCTGGGGATGCCCCGCCGTCTCAGAGGCTGTTAATAAAAAACTGCTTCCGCTGATCAAAGGCGGAGCCGTCTTTTATGCCTATCACAAAGAACTAGTGCTTATGACACAAGCACGCGCGACGATTCAAAACGTGCGCGGTGATCAGAGAGATACTTCCGAGAATGGTCACAACGTCGTATTCGAAGAGCTCGACCCATGAATGTGGAGCTAAGGAAGCACCACCGACCATAAGAAGACCTAAGACGCCCAAAGCGAAAACTTTCACTTGCTTATGGTGTTTGTAGCCGGACCAGAAAGCAAAAAGACCTACAGGCACAACAAACAAAGCCATTGTTAAATGCATCCACTCTTGTTCAAAAACTTCGCCCATTACTGGCAAAGTCAAAACAAGCAAAGGTGTCGCCAGACAGTGAATCGCACAAAGACTTGAAAGAAAAATCCCGATCTTATCCCAGGTTCCCGTCTTCTCATCGAATTGTTCGTGTTCAGAGTGATTCACTTCGCAGCATGCATGTTCGTTCACGACGACCGCCTTTGGTATTTAGGTTTTCTCCTAAATGCAAATAACTGTCAACTAGAGACTCTCCCTGCTTGCGTTTCTTCGGGGAAAGGCTCATAAAATAGAGGTGCCACAATATAAAAATCCTCCCATTTATGAGCTCGGCCCCGATTTCTACGACGAAGTCGAACCTGCACAGTTTCCCAAAGCGATTTTACGCTATCGCAATCAGGATGCGGCTCACAGCATCGGCCTTGCACACCTCACGGCGGAGGAGTGGCAAAAACACTTTTGGTCTTTCCAACCGATCGAGAAGAATATTCAAAAGCCTTTGGCTTTGCGCTATCACGGGCATCAATTCCAAGTTTACAATCCTCGTCTTGGTGATGGTCGTGGATTTCTGTTTGCGCAATTTCTGACTGAAGGAAAACTTTTTGATTTAGGCACCAAAGGCAGTGGACAAACTCCCTACTCGCGCAATGGCGATGGTCGTCTGACTTTAAAAGGAGCTTTTCGCGAAATTCTCGCCACCGAAATGCTTGAATCCTACGGCATGAACACTTCAAAAACTTTTTCGGTTTTCGAAACGGGAGAAAGTCTTGAAAGACACGACGAACCTTCCCCCACCCGCGCCGGAGTTCTTGTTCGTCTTAGTCACAGTCACATTCGTTTCGGAACTTTCCAGCGTCTCGCATTTTTAGGCGAAACGGAGAACATCAAAAAACTTATCGACTATTGCGTAAAATATTTTTACCCACAGCTAAGTTCTTTCACCGATCTTGAGCGCGCGGCGGCCTTCTTGCGGGAGGTTTCCCAGGCCTCGGCTAAAACCGCAGCTTCGTGGATGATCTCAGGATTTGTTCACGGTGTTTTAAATACCGACAATATGAATATCACCGGTGAAAGTTTCGATTACGGTCCGTATCGCTTTCTTCCGACGTACGATCCCGCTTTCACAGCGGCCTATTTTGATGAAGCGGGACTTTATTGTTACGGCCGACAACCAGCTTCCGTGTTGTGGAATCTTTATCAACTAGGCGGCGCCTTGATGAAGGCCTTTCCTGAGTTGCCGGTTCAAGATCTGCTTGAAGATTTTAGCGACACCTTTTCCCTTCACATTCACCACAGGCTTCTTAAACGTCTTAATTTGCGCAATCCCCTTGAAGAACCCGCAGCGCAAGCGGATCTGAATCAGGAACTGGTTACAGATCTTTTCTCCTTCATGGATCAGGAAAAAGGGTTGTTTGAGCAGACTCTTTTTGATTTGCATTCCGGCGCCAACGACGAGCGCCTGCAAAGATCTCCGCAAGCGGCTCTATACCAGAAAGAGTCTTTCGCAAAACTTAAAGACACATTGAATTGTTATGAAATCGCCGATAACCAAATCGCAGTCCATCCTTACTTTCAGCAAGGCAAAGCCTGTTCGATGTTGATTGATGAATTGGAAGCATTGTGGAAGCCCATCGCTGACAATGACGACTGGGCTCCGTTTGAAAAGAAGCTGCAAGAAATTCGCAGCTTCCGAGGTGTTTACACTTAAGGCTGATAGCCCGTGATCTTCGCAAGTTTCGCGCGAACCCACGCTTTAAAGTCTTCGATAAAGCCAAACGCCGCTGGAACAATCAGCAATGTCAAAAGCGTCGAACTCACCAAACCGCCGATGATCGCAATACCCATGGACGTTCTCATCGCAGAGGCTTCGTTCAAACCAATCGCAATTGGAATCATCCCAGAGATCAACGCGAGCGACGTCATCAAGATCGGACGCAGACGCGTGCGGCACGCTTTCAAAAGCGCGGCATTGCGCTCAAGTCCCTCGTGAATCAACTGATTCGTATAATCCACAAGCAAGATCGAGTTCTTCGCCACGACCCCAAGCAAGAGCACGATCCCAATCAGCGAGAAGATATCAATCGTCTTCCCGAAAATCAAAAGAGCCAAGAAGGCGCCCGTCATCGCCAATGGCAACGCCAGAAGAATCGAGAACGGAGTGATAAAGCTTTCATACAAACTCGCAAGCACGAGGTAAATAAACGTCACACCCAGGAAAATCGCCAAGAGCATGTTTTCGATCAACTCTTTAAAGTCATCGGCCTGTCCACGGAAACTAAAATCAATTCCCGGAGGAGGCGGCAATTCTTTCTTCACAATTCTTTCAATCTCAGTCGAAATCGTTCCTAACGCACCACCTTTAGCCAAGTTTCCTGAAACTTGGATGTAACGGCCTTTGTTTTGGCGATTGATCTGCGAATAACCAAAGGCCTCTTCCCCTTTTGCAATACGCGGAAGGGGAATCATATTGTAGTTCGAGTTTGGCACAAGCGTGGTCGCAAACTGCGTGCGCAAGTCGCGGAAAGCCTCTTCAAAACGAACGCGGATTTTATAGTCGATCCCGTCTTCGCGGAAGATCGCCTGTTCGTTTCCTTCGGTGCGGTTACGAAGCTCGCCACCGGCAACAACCGTCGAAACGCCCAGAGCCTCTGATTTTTTACGATCAAAGACAACGTGGAATTCAGGTTTCCCAGAGCGGAAGTTTGTATCAACGTCCACCAGACCCGGGATCTTTTTCATTTTCTCAACCAGTTTTGTTGCGTAAGCATTGAGGTCTTCCAGGTTTTCACCTTGAATGATCACGTTCAAGGGCTTTTCCCCCGAACCCACGGCATCAATGTCACCGATTTGCACGGAAGACTTGCCGTTGAATTTCTCCAACTTCTTACGAAGAGTTTCTTTGTAATCCGTTGTCGTCATGCTGCGATTTTTACGCTCCACCAAACGAACGAACAAAGACGATTTGTTCGACTCATTATTGGTGTTCCCCACAATCGCCAGAATAATATCGACCGCTTTATCTCCTTCAAAAACCTTCTCGACTTCTTCCGTGAACTTGCTGGTCGCCATCAGCGAAGAGCCTACAGGCAACTCGATGTTCACCATAAACTCCCCGTTATCCGGAGAAGGCAAGAATGTTTTCGGAATGAAAGCAATCGTTCCCAAAGAACCAAAGAAGATCAATGTGCCCGCGATCAAAATTTTGATCGGATGGTGCAACGTATACTTCAACGCTTTTTCATAAATGTCTTCCAGCCAAGTTTGGAAACGGTCAAAGCCCGTCAGCATTTTTCCGACAAAGCCCGTGCCCTTCACATGCTCATTCGGATGAGCCATGTAAGCAGAAAGCATTGGCGCCACCGTAAAGGCGTCAAACAACGAAATCAACATTGTAAAGACGACAGTTAAACCGAACTGTTTAAAGAACTGTCCGACGATCCCCTGCAAGAAAGAGATCGGTCCAAACACCGCAATAACCACAAGAGTTGTCGCGATCACGGCCATGGCCACTTCTTTGGTTCCGTCTAATGCCGCATCTTTGGGTTTTTTACCCATCTCAAGATGACGGAAAATATTTTCCCGCACCACGATCGCGTCGTCGATCAAAAGACCAACAGCCAAAGACAACGCCAACAAGGTCATCAAGTTGATCGTAAAGCCCATCGCATACATGATAACGAAACCGCCCAAAAGGGAGTTCGGTAACGCCATCGCCGTAATAAATGTCGAACGCGCGGATCCCAAGAAGAAGAACACCACAATCACGCAAAGAATAATACCGATAATAATAGATTCTTTAACGTCATAAACGTTCAATTGAATCGGACGAGAGCTGTCACGCACCATCGTGACCTGCGCGTTGGTTTTTCGGTCTTTCATCAGGGTGTTGGCTTTTTCGATATTCTTTTTAACGGCTTCAGCCACAGCCACCGTATTTGCACCACGTTGTTTATAAACGTTGAGCAACAAGGCTTTCTTCCCGTTGATACGCCCCATTGTTTTTTGATCTTCAAGACTGCGCACAACACGGCCGACGTCTTCAACCAAAACAGCGCGGTCGGAACCTATGAAGTTCACGTTTACTTCCGCAATTTGTTTAAGAGAATCAAACTCCCCGCTTGTTCGCAAAGTCGTTTCGTCACTGGGATTTTCAATCTTTCCAATCGGCGTATCTTTGGACGTGTCCAAAATACGCTGCGACACTTGCAGCATTGAAATCTTACGGTCTTGCAGACGGTTCTTATCGATCAAGACGTGAATCTCTTGCTTACGACCACCGAAGATATCCACTTGTCCCACGTCTTTAATACGCTCGAACAAAGGCTTAATTACTTCGTTGGCTAAGTCGTAGGCTTTGGCATCGTCAAGATCCGTCGTCAACGCCAAGGTCACAATCGGCTGATCGGCCGGGTCGAAACGGCGAATGACCGGCTCGTAGATATCCGTCGGCAAATCCCGGCGAATATTTCCGATACGGTTACGAACTTCTTGTTCCATCTCGCGAATGTCCGTCCCCAATTGGAATTCCAAAACAATCACGGCGACGCTGTCTAAGTTGTTCGAAGTCAGCGTCTTTAGTCCCGAAAGACTTCCGACTTCATCTTCAATAGGTTTAGAAACCTGTTTCTCTAAATCCAGTGGAGAAGCGCCGGGATAGGTCACTTGCACCATCAATACTGGAAAGGTCACATCCGGAAACAAATCCACGGGCATTTTTCGCAATGAAAACACTCCCAGGATCAGCATCAGGATGACGACACTCGAAATAAAAATCGGTCTTTTAATTGAAAGACTTGGTAAATTCATTATTGCTCCTCAATAGCGACAAACAAGCGCCCTTGAGCCTCCATTTTTCTCTGTTCCGATTTCAATCTGATTAAATTCAATTCCGCAACACCGGCATCTTCTTCTGCATTGATTACGTTCATTGTGATCGAGCGTCCTTTATTGAAAAGATCCGTTTGCGCTTTCGCCGCTGCTGTTTGCAAGCGGGACGTTTCAGCCGCGGCCTCAATACGTTTACTCAGCTCGATGTAACGGCGATTGAGCTCTGTCCATGCGCTGTCACTCTCAAGCATTTTTCTTTCACTCTGAAGTCTTGCAGCAAGCGCCTCCGCACGTGCGGCCTCTTGCGCGGAGGATTTTACGTCTGTGTCGAAAAGATAACGGAAACTCAAACCCACCTTCGCAGTCGGTCGGTCCATATCCGTCCATTGCCCGACAGCGGTATTCATATCCCCTTCCAAGGAATTGGTTTTATAAGATCCGCCAAGGATAAGATCCGGACGATAAGCATCTTCGACTTCTCGAGCCGCTAAAGAACGGGCTTTGGCCTGCAATGACGCCAGGTAAGCTTCAATCGCTACGACTTTTCCTTTTTTCCCCGTGATCATGCTGCTCAAAGCACGGCTTTGATTGATGTCGCCCGTAATCTCGGGAAACTCTTCGGAATCTGCCAGCTCCAGGTAATCGCGCACTTTTCTTTTCGCCGCCGCCAATTCATCTTCGGTCGAGATCAACAACAACTGACGAGTCGACACAAGAGCTTGCGCCTGCAATAGATCCGCGCGATCACTAATACCGTCATTCACACGGCGGCGGGTCCAGCTTTCAATACGCTTCGCACGCTCCAAAGAAGCTTTTCCGACTTTAAGGTTTTCACTCGCGTATACATAATCCCAGTAAGCGGCTTCCGCGCCGACAAGAACCGCTTTCTTTTGCAAATCAAAAGAACCGGTCTCTGCTGATGTGGCGGCGTCTTCACGCTGTCTTCTTAAGCGAGTGGCATTTCCGAAAAAGTCTCTCCAGAGAGATTGCGAAAGCTCGACTCCTAAAGAGCCGACACCGAACTTTTGATAAACACCGGGCGCTCCGACGTTATCAAACTCCGCGGCCATCGCCGACAATGCGACGCTGGTTCCTGAAGAAAACTTTTTCGCCAATCCCAGACTGTACTGCGCGGATTTACTTTCAGTGGCGCCAATCAACGCAAACTGGCTGAGCGGTGCCTTATCACTGATCCACTGCGCGTCCGCTGAAAGCATCGGCACAAGTTCAATGTCGCCCGCCTCTTTGCGCGACTCGGCTGCGGCTGTCGATGCATCGAATGCCTGAAGACTTTTATTTCTGGTTTCAACAGCTTTTAAATAATCCTGCAAATTCATTGCGAAGGACTGAGGTTGCCAAGCTAAGAAGAACAAACCTACGAGGGCTCCCTTTTTCATTCTAAAATCCCTTCTAAAAACAATAGCGAAATCTGATTCATGAGTTCATTTTTATGCTCTGGTTTTGCATACAAACCGTCATTGAAAGAGCAATTGCAATCGACGATGTTGAAGTAACCCAGCATTCCCTCCACCAAACAGAGGATAAAGAAACGCGGATTGATCTGCTTTTTTACGAGCCCCGCCTCTTGCGCTTTAATAATTATGGATTCAAGTTTTAAACCGGCACCGGTCATCATTGTTTCGTGAATTTCTCGAGAGAACGGCAGACCTTGCAGCTTTTCCCGAGTCATAATCTTTGCCATATGCGGATTGGCGACACGACAATCAATCACAGTTTGAATCAGCGATTGAATGGCTTTGCGCAAACTTCTTTCGCTGACAGTGTCTTGTTCAAACTCATTCACGACGTTGGAAATTTGCAAAAAGATCTTTTGCACGAATTCTTGTATGACCGTGCGATAAAGCCCCTCTTTGCCGCCAAAGTAGTAACTGATAAGACTAAGATTTAAACCTGATTGCTTCGCGATATCCCGCGTACTGGTTCCGTGCAGACCTTCGTTGGCAAAAAGCACAATGGCTGCTTCTGTGATTCTCTGTCGAGCGCCAACATCGTCCGGAGTCATTTCTTGCAGTGAGTTCATGTGGACACCGTAATTTACGGGCCCCTATTAATCAAACGATTTAATCATTTGATTGAATCTTAACGATCTCTTGAAACGAGGTTGCGTCAAAAACAACAAAGCCCCTGATTTCTCAGGGGCTTCTTAAAAATCTAAAGTATTCAGAGCCTACTTCGCTGCGGCTTGTGTGCACTCCGCACATTTCTTATCAACGGCGCACTCTGTGCCAGAGCATTTCGCTTCTGCTTTTGCTTCGCTGTGACCGCAGTTGCAACCTGCGTGTTGGTGAGCTTTTTGCGCGCAAGCCGCCAAAGTCAAAGCTACTGCCGCTGTCATAATAAGTGTTTTGAAGTTCATGGATGCCTCTCCTCTATATGATGGATTCAAGCTTAACGATAAACCGCGCCCCTGCACAACAACAGAAAACGGCCCCCGGACCCTATATATTCTTCACGCGAATAATATTATGCGCAGAACGGCAGATTAAATTTGCGCAAATAAACAGCAAATCGTCCTCATATTGCATACTTAACGCGATGCATGTAAAAACAACAAAATCCTGACAAATTGTTTCCTTGAATCCACAAAGGAAGTCGTGCTTTATTGTGTCCGATTCGCGGAGGGGGACCCGAATGAAACTTCAAAAGGCATTGATTCTGATACTGACGCTGTTGGCACTTCAAAGCCACGCATCGTCCTCAGGTCAGCAGCAACAGCTCACACCGCAAAAGCCCCTACCGGTTTACCACGAGTACTACACGGTCAACGAAGAACATCTCGAAGACGGCAATGGTCGCCGTACAGCGGCTCACTCATTCAGCGAGTTCTCTCCGGTTTTTGATGCTCACCAATTTATTAAAGTAACTAAAAAAGTTCTCGTGAATCTTCTGCGCTGGACGATTCACAATGAAGACCTCGCTCTTCCAGAAGAAGGCTACATCCGCAAATTGCACTTTGGCCGCTGGATCAATGATCCTACAGACGACACGTGCATGAACACGCGCGCGAAAGTTTTAGTGCGTGATAGTGAAGAGGAAATCACTTACCGCGGCGATCGCCAATGCGTCGTTGAAACAGGTCGCTGGCTAGATCCTTATTCCAATAAAGAATTTACTTCTTCCCGCGAAATCCAAATTGATCACATGGTGCCACTCAAGAACGCTTACGTGTCTGGCGCTTGGAAATGGGATTATAAAACGCGCTGTCTTTATGCGAACTACATGGGCTACAGAAATCATCTGATTCCAGCTTCTGTTCGCGAGAACACATCTAAGGGCGACCGTGCTCCAGACCGATATCTTCCAACGGAACTTTCTTACCGCTGTCAGTATGTTAAAGACTGGCTGACTGTGAAATTGATCTGGGGCTTGACGATGAACCCGGATGAGGCGCAAGCCATTCACGAAGTCGTCACAAACTACGGCTGCAAAGTCTCTAATTTCCGTATTTCCAAAACAGAACTTGAGAGTCAAAGACAATACATCAACGACAATCTCGAATTCTGCATGATCAATAAGCGATGAATTTGAATATCCTCTTCGAGGACGAATACTTCATCGCTGCGGAAAAACCCGCAGGCCTTCCTTCACAACCCACCGTCGATAAACGCCGGCCGGATTTTTTCACTCTCTTAAAAAAACAACTCCAAGAAGAGCGCGGAAAAGATTTTTATTTAGCTCTTCATCACCGTTTGGACCGCGACACATCGGGCGTGATGATTTTCGCGAAAAATAAAATCGCCAATGAGCCTCTGGCAGAGATGTTTAAGAAGCACAAGATCCAAAAAACTTACCTGTGTGTGACTCAGTCAAAGAAATCTCCCGCGAACTGGGAGGTTCAAAATCATCTCGCCGAGGTCCGCGATCCTGTTCTGAAAAAAATGAAAATGAAATCCGTGCGCTCCGGCGGCGATAAGGCTCACACAGTTTTTCGTCGAATTGAAACTTATACGAAGGGTCTGCTTGTCGAAGCCAAACCGCTCTCAGGACGTATGCATCAGATTCGCGTGCATCTCTCTGAAAACGGCATGGGGATTTTTGGTGATGACATTTACCCCTCTCCCCAAAAGCCCGCAGCTCCAAGACTTATGTTACATGCTCTGCGTCTGGAGTTCACACATCCCTTCACGCACGAGAACCTCGTAATTGAAAGCCCTCTCCCCGAGGACATGCGCCAATTTATCGCTTCCTTGACCTCTTAGATTTTCTTTTTAGAATATCGACAGAGGTGCGCATGGAAATTCAAAGAAAAAAAGCGACTGTTGATGAACTCAATGCTCTTTCAAAAAACACAATGCTGGAAACACTCGGCATTCGCATCACAAAAGTCGAGGACGGCCTGCTTGAAGGCACAATGCCGGTCGACCATCGCACGCACCAACCTTACGGCATCTTGCATGGTGGAGCCTCCGTAGTGCTTGCCGAAAGCTTGGGCTCGATCGCCGCGCAACTTTACGCTCCCGAAGGTCATTTCTGTGTGGGTCTTGATATCAATGCCAATCACATTCGCTCCGTACGGTCATGCACCGTCACCGGCCGTGCAACGCCAATTCATTTGGGAAGAACAACGCAAGTATGGGAAATCAAAATCACAAGTGAAGACGATAAGCTCGTGTGCATCAGCCGACTCACGATCGCGGTCGTTCAGAAAGTTAAATAATCATGATGACCCCAAACTCCCATATTCAAGAAATAGAAATACTCAAAGCCGTCTATGCGGCGATCAACCGCAATGACATTGAAACAGCTCTGAGTTTTTTTGATCCACAAATCGAGCGCACAGAGCCGGAAGGCTTTCCTTCCTCCGGCACCTATCGCGGACTGGCAGATTTTGAAAAACATCTTAGACAAGGCCGCGCAACATGGGCCGAAGGAAGCTGCGAACCCGAACACTTCCAAGGCATGGGCAATAAAGTCATCGCCTTCTTACACGTCAGAGTCCGACTAAAAAACAACTCCGAATGGATCGACGCCCGCTTCCCCGACGGTTTCACATTCAAAAACGGCAAAATCACCGAAATGCGAACGTTCACCAAAGACCAAGAAGCCAAAACCTGGGCAGAAATCAAATCCTAAAAAACTACCCTCCCCCAAAAAAAGGAGGGCACCACTTCCTCTTCTTTTGCAAGTTCCGCAGCAAAAAAAGAACGAAGTAAGAACGACGCAACAACATCGAGCCGAAAGATTCCAATCGAAGTAACAATTAAAACGAGCGAGGACTGTCCGAAGCAAAAGAAGAGGAAGTGGTGCCCCGGGCCGGACTTGAACCGGCACGACCCTGTGAAGGAATCCCAGGATTTTAAGTCCTGTGCGTCTACCAATTTCGCCACCGGGGCACGAAGGTCAAATTTTACAGTTTCGACTTTAAAGGTCAACCACTTAGTTCGTT
The DNA here is from genome assembly GCF_030169785.1 of Bdellovibrio sp. 22V. Lineage (NCBI taxonomy): Bacteria > Pseudomonadati > Bdellovibrionota > Bdellovibrionia > Bdellovibrionales > Pseudobdellovibrionaceae > Bdellovibrio > Bdellovibrio bacteriopascens. The sequence goes on along the minus strand of NZ_CP125854.1, from coordinate 2,141,304 downwards.
TTGACCTTGCGCTTAGTACCCCTCCTTGCGCGGGAAAAAGCCTTCCATATTTAAGTATTGACTTAATTAAGCAAATACTTTATTATTGGTCTCATGAACGCATTCGCCGCTCTTTCAGACGATACCAGACGGGAAATTGTGAGACTTGTTGCTCGCAATGGAGAACTAACTTCGACAGAGATCAGTCAGAGTTTCAAAATGAGTCCTCCCGCCATTTCCCAGCATCTTAAAATTTTAAAAGAAGCCAAAGTTCTGCAGATGAAAAAAGAGGCACAGAAGCGGATCTACAGCCTTCATGAATCGGGTCTCAGTGAAGTGGAAGATTGGCTTTTGGAGATCCGCAATCTCTGGAATGAGCGGTTGGATAATTTAGAAAAATACCTACTCAAAATGAAAAAGGATAAAGCTCGTGAAAAAAAATAATATCGAGACAATCGTTGAGGGCAACAAGGTTATTTACAAACGCTACTTTGATGCCCCGGTAGAGCTGGTCTTTGCAGCATGGTCTTCGCACGAACATCTGTCCCAATGGTGGGGACCCGATGGCTTTACGATTACAACGAAAAGCCTGAACTTCAGCAAAGATGGAATTTGGGATTTCATTATGCATGGTCCCGATGGACGCGATTACAAAAATAAAATTCAGTTCATCGACATCGAAAAACCGAATTATATTTCCTATAAACATCTCGGCGATGGCGAGGGCGACACGGACGTGCACTTTCACTCGAAGATTTTCTTCGAAGAAGCTGGTGACGGAACAAACCTGACAATGGAACAAATCTTCCCAAGCAAGGAAGAACTTGAAAGAATAAATAAAAAATACGGCGCGATTGAAGGTGGCAAACAGCATGTTGGCAACCTGGCCCACTATTTAGAAACTTTGAAAGGACGTCCCTAGTATGAAAGCTCTGTTAGTATTTATACCGTTTTTTATTCTTGCAGCTTGCACACATTCCCCTAAAGGGTCTTCATCAAAAAATCCTGCACCGCAAGCGCAAAGCGGTTATGCACCTGTGAACGGTCTAAATCTTTATTATGAAATTTATGAACCGACAGAAGAACTTCACAATCCTATTCCCCTTCTTTTGCTCCATGGCGGAGGCGAGACCATCGAATCGAACTACGCGCGCTTTATCCCGTTAATCGCGAAACATCGCCGAGTCATCGCTATGGAAGAACAAGGCCACGGCCACACGGTGGCGATCAACCGCCCCTTCACTTTCGACAACTCAGCAAAAGACGCAGCGGCTTTGCTCGAGTATTTGAAAATTGAGAAGGCGGATATCATGGGCTTTAGTAACGGAGGCACCGTCGCTTTGCGTGTCGCTCATTTTCATCCGCATAAAGTGAACAAACTGATCATCGCTTCGGCGCAATACCGCCGCGACGGAATGATCAAAGGATTTTGGGATGGCATGAACAAAGCCCGTATAGAAGATATGCCGAAGTCTTTGCTTGATGCGGACCGCAAGATCAATCCGGATCCAAAACATCAGGAACAACTCTTCTTGCAAGACAGTAAACGCATGCAAAACTTCAAAGATATTCCTGAAAAAGAAATCAAGTCGATCTCTTCACCCACACTTGTCATTATTGGCGACAAAGACGCCATCACTGTGGAGCACGCTGCGAGAATGTCGCGCACTCTGCCCCACGGACGCCTTGCCGTTCTACCGGGCACACATGGCAGCTATATCGGTGAAGTGAGCTCTGGAGTCGCGGAAAACAGCCGCGCACCTGAAGCCACCGCTTTGTTTGTCAGTGAATTCTTAGATTCTAAATAGCAAATCTTCGTCCTCACGGGACTCGAAAAGAAAAAACGAGTCCCGCGAAACTTATACCGCGTTTTTGAGTTTGTTCTTTCTAAACTCAACCACGTGATCAATAAGCCCAAATGACTTCGCATCCTCGGCACTCATATAGTAATCACGTTCCATAATTCCAGCGAGATGATCCGCGCTTTTTCCGGTATGAGTTGCGTATATCTCGGTCATTTTCTTTTTCATACGCACAAGCTCTTTAGCATGAATCTCTATATCGGTGACTTGACCGCCGATACCGCCATCACCCAAATGCGGCTGATGCAAAAGAATACGACTGTTCGGCATCGAATATCTTTTACCTTGCGCACCCGCCATCAAAAGGAAAGACCCCATGCTTGCCGCCATTCCCATGCAATAGGTGGCCACATCACATCTTACAAACTGCATGACGTCGTAGATTGCGAGCCCCGAAGAAACCGAGCCGCCAGGAGAATTGATATAAAGATGAATGTCTTTATTTGGGTCATTCACCTCAAGAAAAAGCAGTTGCGCGACAATCGAGTTCGCAACGTCATCATTGATCGCTGTTCCTAGAATGATAATACGGTCCTTCAGAAGCCTTGAGTAAATATCATAACTTCTTTCACCGGCCGATGTGGACTCGATTACATAGGGATTGATTGCCATAGAATGCACCTCCTTCTTGATAATAAGTGAATAACCATTTACTATCTAGAAATATGGCAAGACCCAAAAAAGTCAGTGATTCTGAGATATTGTTAATCGCATTCGAGGTCATTTCTAACGAAGGCTTTGAATCATTTACTTTTGAACAAGTTTCCAGGGCCACGGGGCTTTCTCCGGCGGCGCTTGTCAAACGCTTCAAAACGAAAAAACGTCTGGCTTTTTTAGCCCGCAATCAAAAGTGGGATGAAAATATGGCTAAGATGAATACCACGAAAATCTCTGAACTGAATGGTCTGAATGGGATCTTCGAGTTTTTGCGCCTTATCGCTAAAAGCGTTGATTCGAAAAGATTGGGTGAGCATTTGCGATGGCTGGGTACCGAAGCGGAAGATCCGAAAGCAAAGAAAAAAGTCGCTTCTTATTTTGCAGAAACGCGCGGGATTTTCCGTCGTCTTATCGAGGAGGCCATCGCAAATCGTGAAATCAAGAAGGTCTCTGACCCGGAAGATCTTGCGATGACTTTAGAAGCTTTAGTGCAGGGCTCGATCTTTCAATTCGGTTTTCTTAACGAAAGAAATATCGAGCGACATCTCGTCAGTCGCTTTCGCTCTGCACTTCAACCCTTTACGTCTTAAAGAGCCGGTTTCGCGACGGCGAGCCAGATAGCGGCCACGCCCAATCCGCTTATAAGAAGCATCGTGATCCCTGAAAGTTTCGGCCTTTTCGCAAGCAAAAGAACACTCAAGCCCAACGCCACCCAAATAACTGTTTTCACCGAAGCCCACTTTGGAAAAGCCGCGTGCATACCCAGCGCGGACACCAAACCAAAGGCGCTCAGGAAAAGAGTCAGCCAGGAAATGCCGTGAAGAATAAAACCCGCTTTCCTGAGTTTCCCTGGATTTGTTTGCAGCGTCGCTGCCAAAATCATTCCGAAACTTAAGAACAAGACGGCAAGACTGATCAAGTGAATGATCTTTGAAGGAACGTAACCCATTTTTTCTTTCTCCCCTTTTGGTGGATTTTGTATTAATGTGCCCACTCTAGAACCTCAACAATACTTGAGGTCAAAGAAATAATGAGGTTTTCGCATGGAAGAAAATGAAGATATAAAAACAACCCTCTCTGTCGGAGAAGTCGCCAAACGCAGCGGCGTCGCTGTTTCCACTCTTCACTTTTATGAAGCAAAAGGTTTGATTGCAGGCTGGCGCACAGAAGGAAATCAACGCCGTTATCACCGCGCTGTGCTTCGCCGTATTGCGATTATCAAAATCGCTCAACGTGCAGGAATTCCTCTTTCCGTTATTCTTGAAGCACTGGCTGATTTACCGCACGATCACATCCCCAGCGCGAAAGACTGGCGCCGCTTTACAGAAGCTTGGAAAGATATGCTGGAAGAAAGAATCACAAGTTTGATACAGCTGCGGGATCAGATTACAAGCTGCATTGGCTGTGGCTGCTTGTCCTTGAAAGAGTGTCCGTTAAGAAATCCAGACGACAAACTGGGACAGCAGGGACCAGGTCCCCGCCACCTTATTGAAAGCGAATAATTATTTGCCTTCGACGAGGACGTCGAAACCACCATGACTCATGCGTTTAATATCAAACGGCATGCTTTTAGGATCGACATTCATAATGCGCGGGTCTTTCATGACCTTCGCATTCACGCGGTCACGATGGGCCTTTGACTTATAAACGATCCATGAAAAAATCACCGTTTCATTGGGTTTTAATTTCGCCAAACGTGGAAATGGCACACCGAATGGAGATTGCATATCTTCACCGACACACTCGAAATATTCCAGTGCACCATACTCCATCCATACCTTTCCCGCTTTTTTCGCTATCGCTTGATAGGCTTTTACATTTTTTTTGGGAACGGCAATCACAAATCCGTCGACATACTTCGCCATAATTTCCTCCTTGCTCATTTTCTCCACACGCGCACAGCGAAGGCAAATTAAAAAGCGGAGTTCGTTGCAGGAATACTCAGGATAAATTCACAGCCTTGACCTAGTTTGCTCTGCACAGAAATTCGTCCCCCGTGCGCTTCCACGATGGATTTTGCAATGGCGAGCCCCAAACCAAACCCTGACTTTCCTGGCGAGCGAGCCGCATCCGCGCGATAAAAAGGTTCAAAAATATGCGGCAAGTCTTTCTCCGCAATGCCCTTCCCGTCATCTTTCACTTTCACGCACCACTGATCCTTGTGTTTCGTCAGGGTGACCGTGATCTCTTGGGAATTTTCTTTCGCATACTTGATCGCATTCTCGATAAGATTTCTTAACACTCGCTCGATCTGCATGGGATCAATAAAAGCCTTGCCGTCGGTCTCAAGCTTCAAGAGCACGTTCGGGGACACTTCCTGATAATCGCTGACAATACCGGCAAGAAGTTCGCTCCAAGTCACTTCAACTTTTTTTAGAGAAGCTTCCCCTTCACGCAGACGGTAGGACTCTAAAATCTCCGAGACCATCTCTTCCATTTTACGCAAATCCTCTTTGATGGAAGTTTTTAATTTCTCGTCGGACATCAGATCCACTGCCACACCCACTCTTGTCAGAGGACTGCGCAATTCATGACTCACATCACGAAGAAGTTGTTCTTTGGAACGCACCATTTTCTCCAAACCATCCGCCATGCGATTAAAAGCTTCGCTGATGATTTGAAACTCTCCGCCTTGGCGTGTTTTCACCCGGTACTTTAAATCCCCGGCGGAAATTTTAGCCACACCTGTAAGAAGCACCTTGATAGGTGACATCATCCAGCGGATCGTCAAGAAACTCATGATTAAAATAAAAAATATAAATCCCGCAATGGCCGCAAACGGAAAGGCAAATCCCCGCGGAAATTCTTTGGCGGAAATAAACCACGCCGTTTTCGGCGAGGCTCCTTTGAGTTCTGCAAAGAAATAACCTTTCTTTCTTCCGAGAGAGACCTTGTCCGATTTATGGGAATCTTCTTTTTCGAGCTCTGCGAAGGACGGCAGCCCCTGGCGATTGGCGAGATCTTCAAAACCTTCGACCCGTGCATAAACATGCAAATCTTTGTAAAGCTCCTCAATTCCCTCTTCCGACAAAGATGCATTTAATTTCTGCTGCAAACCCGAAAGATAAAAAACGATGTTCTTTTCAGCCACTCCGGAAAGTGCTTTTTCCGGCGACAGGGAATGCGCCAAAAGAAAAACGCCTCCCGTAATCAAAATCGCCGTCATCAGAAACGTCAGAAATATGCGCAATAAGAGTTTCTTCTTCACTCGATGTTTCACAGAACTTCCTCCACCGGAGCAATAAAACAATACCCCTCGCCCCAGACTGTGCGCAGATAAACCGGAGCTTTCGCTGGATCTTTAAGCTTCTGTCGGAGCCTGCTCACCGCGACGTCAATACTTCTGTTATAGGCTTCCCAGTCCACACCGCGCAGTTCATCCATAATCCGATCGCGCGAAAGACTTTGCCCGGAATGCGCCATTAAAAACTTAAGCAGTTCATACTCGTGTGTGCTGAGATTCAGATTCTGGCCCTGCAAAAACGCCGCACGCAATTGCGTATCCAGAACAAGATCACCCGATTTCAATTTGCTTGAAAGAGCCGTCTTGCGGTAACGGCGGATCAGACTTTTGATTCGCGCGACAAGCTCGCGAGCTTCGAAAGGCTTCGGCAAATAGTCATCAACACCCAGTTCAAGACCTAAAACTTTGTCAGAGGTTTCCCCGCGAGCCGTTAACATAAGAATCGGAACCTCACTGAAGCTGCGTATTCTTTTACAGACTTCAAAACCATCCATCTCTGGCAACATGACATCCAGAATGATCGCATCGAATTTATCTTTCTTAAGAGACGACAGTCCTTCCGAAGGTAAAAGCGTTTGCACAATCTGCAATTCGAATTGCAGAAAATATTGCTTAAGCAGATCGCCCAATTTCTGATCGTCATCGATCAATAAGATACGGTTCATAAAGACATCATAAGACAATCCCCGCCCGAACCAAAGATATTTTCCCAGAATAATCAAGCGGTTACAATTTGTTACAAAGATTAACACTCCTGAAACCACCCTCGCCCGCAAAAGACCTAAACTGTTTTTAACAACGCAACCCCTAGGAGGAAAAAAATCTATGAGACATCATCACCATTCACACCACCATAGAAAATGGCCAAAAGTTTTAGGAATTCTGCTTGCGATTGGCAGCGTCGGTTTTCTAAGTGGATGCCATAAAAGTCCGGAAGAAAGAATCAGCGCCATCAGTGAAAAAATCGCCGACAAACTTGATTTCAATGAGCAGCAAAAAGCTCTCTTAGGCGACATCACTTCAGAAATGAAAAAAGATTTCGCGGAGGAAAAAAACGTTCGCAAAGGCATGAAGGACACTGTTAAAGGTCTCATCTTGGCTGACGATTTAGATAAGTCCAGAATCAAAGAACTCATTAAAGCTCGCCAGGCACGCTTCGACGCCAAGGTCGACAAATACTTAGACAAAGTCGCAGCTCTTCATAAAACTCTGACTCCGGAGCAGAAAAAAGAGATGATCGATAAAATCGAGAAGTTTCATGCGCGATGGGAATAGAACATGTATCTAGTTCTCTTTGCCAGTGCGCCAAAGTCGTGGAGACCGCGGCGCTCCAAAAAAGATAAAGACAAGACTCCCCAAAAAACGGAGCCTGACCAATAACATAAAGTTTAGAAACAGATGCCTTTCCTCGAAGAACGGACTAAACTCTGTAAATCGAAGAAAGGCGCCTTATCATGAATGTCAAAGACAGCGAAATCAAAGGTCTTCTGGAAAAGTATAAAAAATTTGCCGTTTATGGGTTAAGCCCGGACTCCACTAAGGCGAGCCATTATGTTCCTGTCTACATGCGCGATCACGGTTGGCAAATGGTCGGCACCTACCCAAAACAACACTCCGAAGGCGGCTTTCAAATCTATAAAAGCCTTCAAGAGATCCCGGCAGAGTATCGCAAGTTCGTCGACGTCTTTCGCAGCTCTGATCGCATTCCTGAAGTCGTCGACGAAGTTCTCGCTGTTGGCGGCGTTGAGGTGCTCTGGCTCCAATTGGGGATTTCTCATCCAGAGGCGGAAAAGCGCGCCGAAGATGCGGGAATCAAAGTAGTATCAAATCGTTGTTTGATCATCGAACACAAGCGCTGGTTCTAACAAAAGAAGCCTCTGCGCGAGGCTTCTTTGAGTCACCGTCATTTACGAGCGGCGAGAAAACAACGGACGATACAAAGCCCAATATGCTGTCGCAGCTAAAATGTGCAAAGCGATCATTGCAACTGGCATAATAGAGTTTTCAAGTCCAGGTGTCATAAATGAGTGGAACAAGAAAATCTGTAAAGTGATAGGAGCCAAGATCACAAGAGCCAACGGCGCTGCGAATCCGGACAACAACAAAAGACCGCAAAGAGTTTCAGTTCCTTTTAACACCGGAAAGAAATAAGGAGCCGCCATCATTCCCCCCATGAAGGTCATAGCTGCCTCGGGAAACGGTGTCGGTGGTGGCGGAATAAAGTTTAGAAATCCATTTAATCCGAAAACGAAATAAATAAGCCCCAAGATGATTCTTGAGATCATAGCGATTTTGTGTTTCATGCACTCCCCTTGTTGTGGTTATTTAACACAAGTCTCTGCCATTATTTCATAGCAGATTACCAGGCAAAGCAAGCTTCTTTAGTTTTTCAAAAATAAAAAGCCGCCCTCGGATGATGGCGGCTTTCGTTCACTCAGGAAGCGGAACTTTCTACTGCGCTAAGAATTCACCGATGATTTGCGCCGCGGTGTCTTCGCTGTAGTCGTAAGAAAGAAGCATGTCTTTCAGTGTGAGGATTTCCTCGTCACTTAGACGCTTGCGCACGCATCGATCCGTGATTAATGCTTTCACCACTTTGCTTTCCACGATTTGATAAGGAAGCTCCACGATTCTTAGTTGCTCAATTTGACGAGTGGTTTTTTTACTGGCTTTGCAGTATGAAGCGGCGGAAGCTTCAAAACCGCTGAGCAACAAAGCCATCGCCGCCATTGTTACCATTGATTTTTTAAACATAATGTCTCCTGTTTTTGCTAAGGTTTTACGCCCAAAAGGCCCCTGTCGCCACTGCGGAATGTGCTGAGGTTAAAAAGGTGAGACTCGCCTATCACAAGGACAGATGTTCACAGCCGGTGAACCTTCAGATTTGCGAATTGATGTGGGGATCGTCGCGATGCCCGTGAATGTTAAAGGCTTTTCGGCCCGCCCGCTGCACCAAGGTATTCGGGGCATTGGCCAGAATCAAAGACTGCGCTAAAGTCGCACAGCGATTGATAAGTTCTTCGGCCGCCTCGACCAAGACTTTGCTGTGTTGAACGTAGCGAACGTTGTGTTCCATGTTTTCCATGCTCCACCCTAGAGAGTGCGCAATGTAAGGAAACGGCGGAAGATGAAATCCCAACTCCGAAAAAAATCCCATCATGCCACCTGCGACAGCTTGCACATTGTCTTGACCACCGGTGATGATGAACCCGGCGACCTTATTACAGATCAGCTGATTGTTATGGATGGTGATTTGATTTTGAATACAATTGAGCCGCTCCACCATTTTGAAATACAGTGAGCTCGCCGAGCCCCAGCGAATCGGCGTAGAAACGATAATAACATCCGCCCAATGCACAAGATCTTCATAAACTTGGTCCAACTGATCCTGAGGATCCAGCTGAGTGATCGAACAAGGCCAGATACACGCGTGAGAGCTCTTCGAATAAAAACCCTCGCAATGGCGAAACTGCAGCTCTCGCAACTTTATCAAATGCGTATCGTATCCTTGCGTTTTGGCGTGTTGTAAAGCTTCCTGCAAAAGAATTTCCGATGTCGAAGGACGCGGATACTTTAAGTCCATCGCTGTCGCCGAGATCCCCGCAATTCGCAGGGGTCCCGCCTGCCGCTCCGGCTTTCGCGCCAGCGCCATTGGTTCATGATGAATATGATTTCGCGTCGTCAGTCTTTGCAAGCTTAACAAAACCCGGCCGCCTTCCACCTTCACGGGAAAAATGGGTACGCGATCCGCTTCATATCCCGGCTCACCCTCGCCCGTCTTCCAATGAAATTTGTAGTAGTGCCAGGGACAAACGACATAATCGCCTTCAAGCACACCGTCCCCGAGCGGTCCTCCGACATGATTGCAAACTCCGGAGATCGCACTGAATTCGTCATCTTTATAAATGAGCGCAATCTTTTTACCCGCCACTTCCAACTGTCGCAGCGGTTTTGTTTTTAAGTGAGAGACCTCGCCGAGATCATGCCATTCTTCAGTGTTTGCCATTCCCACAACGTAACAAACACAAACGGCGGAGTCTGTTTGAATGTATGCAAGGAAGCTCTGTTTTATAACACAAGTCCTCCCTTTCCCAAGGAGGAAGCCTATTCTGAAGGAAACTTATCGAAAAGGAGCTCTTATGAACTTTCTATTTCGAGGAATCTGGGCCAGCGTTCTTGCAACGAGTTCTATGACTTTGGCTCTTTTCAATCGTTTTACAAAACTTCCCGCTTCTCAGCAAAAGCCGTTGCCCCCCGCGCAACTGACCCAAAATATCGCGAAGAAAACGGGCCTCGCTGAAAAAATGGGTCCGCAAATGCAGGAACAAGCGACAATGTTTTCGCACTATGGATACGGCCTCGCCTGCGGCGTGCTCTATTCTTATCTTGCGACAAAAGTTCCTGGCCCGGCGATGGTCAAAGGCGGCCTTTTCGGATTGGGAGTCTGGGCTACGAGTTACTATGGTTTGATTCCCGGCATGAATTTAAAACCCTCTGCTAAAGACATGGCCCGCGAGCGCAATATCATGATGGCCGCAAGCCACGTCGTGTGGGGAGCTGCTTTAGGCTATAGCGAAGAAGCGCTTCGCCGCAAAGGTAAAGAAATGCTTGCAGCAGGACAACGCCGTTCTTCCTTAAAAGATCTTGTTTAAACTTAAAGAGAAATATCTGGCGGAGGACGAAGTTTCCACTCGTCCTTCATCTCAAAACAAAAATCTTCAAAGCGACGAGGGTGTTTACCCGTGAGTCTTTCAAAGGCGTCGGTCACCTGCGAAGCCATGCCCTCTCGGGTCGCACGATGCAGGCTCATGATCGCATCCATTTGCCAACGATCCTCCATCGTATTTTCCAAAAAGCGACGAGCCACCTCTTCCGTCACGGGAACATAAGCCAGGCGGCGCGCCACCTGATTTGAAATAAGCGCCACCGCTTCGGCGTTGGAAATCGCTCTTTCTCCTGTCAGATCGAAGGTCAGTTTATGATAAGGCGAAGGATCATCAAAAACCCGCAAGGCCGCTTCAGCGACATCGCGAGCATCTACGAAGGAGGTTCGCCCTTCCCCCTCTGGTAAAAACAAAGCCCCTTGGCGCAAAGGTTCGCCATGTGAAAAAATAAAATTTTGCATAAACGTATTGGGCCGAAAGATGCAATAGCGCAAACCACTTTCAGCCAACATGTCGTCCACGGCTCCGTGCACTCTTTGGAAAAGATATTGGGACGTTGGCGAGGCCCCTAACTCAGAAACTTTTAAGACAAATTGCACTCCCGAAGACTTGGCCGCGCGTAGAATTTTTTCCGCTTCGGGAATCATATTGGGGGCGAGAGGCTGCAAAAAGAAAAGGATGTCAATATCGCGAAATGCCTGCTCAAGGAGCGAAAAATTATCATAATTCAGTTGCAAGGAACGCACCCCCGAGGGCAGACGTTCCAAACTGCGAGAGGTGGCAATAAAGTTCCGTCCCGCATTGCGCAAGGACTCGATCACTTCCCGACCAAGAATGCCACTTGAACCCATGACCATGATACGATGGCCCATAACAGTATCTCCCCTTTTGACATTATCCTTCATAGGGAGGGCGAAGAAGACGTGTTTCTTAACAAGACTTCGCTTGACTCGTCTTTTCTTTCGCGATCTAAATACTTAAGTGAAATTTTTTGCTGAAAACCTTCAGGTTTTTAAAAAAGTCTTCCTGCCCCTGTTTGTCTTGGTCGTACTGTCGAGCAACATCGACCAGTACCTAAATCTGCACATAGAATCAGCACTTCGCGATCCCAGTGGAGCTCAGCAACAGGTTTATCTTTGGGGTTTTCTTTCCATTATCAGCAGCATCGTCTTTCCGGTCTTATTAATGACCGTGGCTCTTTATGCCTTGAACACTCTGGTCGGCTTCGCGGACGGCCTGGAAAGCTTCCTGGGCAAGAATTTGAATCAAGTGGCGATCGAAACTTTGCGTTCGTGGGGAAAAACCCTTTTATGGTCCTTGCTTTTTATTCTTCCGGGAGTTTGGAAGTATATCGAATACAGTCTGGTTCCTTTAGTTGTGACGACGTCGAAACGCTACGATGAAGGCAAAGAAGACGCTCTTCAAAAATCCTCACAAATCGTGCGCCGTAATTTCGGAAAAGTATTCGGAGTCTTTGTCTTATTTCATCTCTTCCTTCCGGTTCTGCTCTCTGGACTTTTTGATTCCTACCGTCTGGTGTGGAAAACACCTTTGGCGAGCTTGGTGCTCTCGGCTCTGGACACGTATTTACTTTTGGTATCAACTCATATTTTGTTCAATATTTTTAGAAGCGAGGTAAGAAAACATGACGCTCATGTTTAACTGGAAAGACATTAAAAATCGCGGTCGCGGTCTCACATTTGATGACGTTTTGATTGTGCCGGCTCGTTCAGACATCCGCTCTCGTCGCGATCCGCACCTCACCACTAAATTGACTAAAAATATTTCCATCGAAACGCCGATCATCAGCGCAAACATGGACACGATCACAGAATACGATATGGCCTTTGCGATGAACCAACTCGGCGGCGTAGGTATTCTTCACCGCTTTATCACTATTGAAGAACAAGCATCGCAGGCTCGTCGCTTGAAAGAGGCCGGCGTAAAAGTTATCTCTGCCAGCGTTGGCGTGGGTGAAGAATTCAAAGCGCGCGCAAAAGCGGTTATTGATGCCGGCGCCAATGTGATCACGATCGACATCGCGCACGGACACTCCGTGCAAATGATGGAGACGATGAAATGGCTTAAAGACAATTATCCAAAGATTGATATTATCGCCGGCAATATGGCGACTCCGGATGCGGCTCGTGATTTGATCGAAGCCGGTGCGGATGCAATCAAAGTGGGCATCGGTCCTGGATCTATGTGTACCACTCGGATCATCACAGGTTGTGGCGTGCCGCAATTGACGGCGGTGGCTTTGTGCTCTGAAATCGCGGAAAGCTACGGCGTCCCTGTGATCGCTGACGGCGGTATTCGTACTTCCGGGGACATGGTGAAAGCTTTCGCTGCGGGCGCAAATGTCGTTATGCTTGGCAGTATGCTTTCCGGCACAATTGAAACGCCGGGCGAAATCAAAAATGGAAAAAAACAATACCGTGGTATGGCTTCACGCTCGGCTCAAGACTCTTGGCGCGGCGGCGTTCCTGAAGGTATGGCTCCAGAGGGCGAATCAACTCAAGTCAATGTGAAAGGTCACGTGAAAGATGTGATCCTCGAAGTGACTGGTGGCATTCGTTCAGGCATGAGCTATGTGAATGCAACGACTATTTCTGAAATCCGTGAAAAAGCATTGTTTATGGAAATGTCGGCGAACGGAGTTGCAGAGTCTCGGGCTCACGGGGTAAAAACTTAAGAATGTCGGCTGTAGATACTCGTCCCATTGGCGTTTTCGATTCTGGAATTGGTGGTCTCACCGTTCTTAAAGAATTGGCTTTGCAGTTCCCTCAAGAAAGTTTTCTTTACTTGGGGGATACGGCAAGACTTCCCTATGGGTCGAAATCTCCGCAAACGATTCGCAAATATTCTGAGCAGAATATTCTTTTTCTTGAAAAACAGGATGTAAAAGCAATCGTCATCGCGTGCAATACAGCTTCAAGTCAGCTCACCGAAAAAGAGTTTGACGGTCTGCCGATTTACAATGTGATCGAACCGGGTTCGCAAAGAGCGTTGGAGCTTTCCCAAACTCGCAAAATCGGCGTTCTTGGCACTCGAGCCACCGTGAACAGCCAGGCTTATACTAAAAAAATTCGCGAACTGAATGCCGAGGCTGTGGTCTTTGATCAGGCCTGTCCACTTTTTGTTCCCCTGGCAGAGGAAGGCTGGGATTCCGATCCTGTGACGAATTTGATCGTCTTCCGTTATTTAAGTCCGCTCTTGCAAAATCAAATCGACACCTTGATTTTGGGTTGCACGCACTATCCGATTCTTAAGAACTCTATTGCTCGTGTGACGGGATCTGCGATTGAGCTTGTCGACTCTGGCGAAGCAATTGCGCGTTGGTTGGAAAGAGATTTCAGTTCCGGTCGACTTAAAAGAAATTCAGCGGGCAACAACCGCGTGATTGATATCATGACAACAGACCACTCCGTGCATTTCACCGAAGTGGCTCATCGCATTTTAAAACCCGTTGTTGCCAGCGGCTTTCGCGTTGTCGATCTTTAGATACAGATTTCCAAAGGCAGTTCTTGCAGATTGTAAATACTCGCCATCGAGTACCCATAGGCACCCGAATCCAAAACCGCAACAAAATCCCCTTCACTGACTGAGCCTAGCGTACGGTCTTTGGCGAAAAAGTCAGAGGATTCACAGATAGGCCCCACGATATCCGCTTTCATTTCCGCCGACGCTTTTTTGAGAGGCAAAATCAGATGATCGGCCTCATACAAAGACGGACGGATTAGATGGTTCATACCCGCATCAACGATGACAAAAGTTTTGTCTTTGGTTTTCTTAATGTATTGAACCTGCGTGATCAAAGCCCCGCAATGGCCAACAAGCCAACGCCCCGGCTCTGACTGCAACTCGCAGTTAAGATCGCCCAAGGTTTCAAGCGTGATCTTAGCGTAATCCTTAAGAAGGCTTTCTTCCAACTCCAGATCCAAGCGATCATAGAAAATGCCAAGGCCCCCGCCAAAATCAAAGCGTTTCAATGTACTGAACTCTTTTTGCAGCTCTACAAAAACTGATTTGAGTTTTAGTAACGCCTCTTGATAGCCGGAAAACTCCATCATCATAGAGCCTAAATGTAAACTCACACCCACAAGCTCAATACAATCAGCATAGGACTTTAAAGTTTTAATCAACTCTGGAATAAGCCCCAGCTCCATTCCAAATTTATTATCTTTAAGTCCTGTGGCGATATAGGGGTGAGTTTTAATATCAATATCAGGATTCAGTCGCAAAGCGATCGACGTTTTTTTATTGAGACTTCGCGCCAACGCACCAATACGCTCCAACTCCGGCAGGCTTTCTACGTTGATCTGATAAATACCGAGCTTTAACGCTTCGGTGATTTCATGGCGCGTTTTACCGACGCCGCTATAAACGATGTCTTGAACGGAAAAGCCGCTTTCTAAAGCTCGTTTGATTTCACCGAGAGAGACAACGTCTGCGCCCGCACCCAGCTTTTTTAGCTGCTGCAAAATCTCAGGGTTGGAGTTGGCTTTCATCGCATAAAAAAGACGCACACCCTTTAAATGCTGGGACATCGTTTTAAAACGCGCCGAAAGAAAATCGAGGTCATACACATAGATCGGCCGCATGTAGTTGGCACACAACGGAAGGAGCGGCTTCTTTAACGGCCCTAGGCATAATTCATTATTGATGTATTCCATCCAAACCTCGTGCTAGCATCATCGCGCAGGAAGGATATTTTGTCATGAAAACTTCTATTTTTACCACCACTTCTAAAGGCATGCCGGTCATAGCCTATGAATTTCATAATGACGGTCCGGAAGTTCTTATCCTGGGCGGCGTCCATGGCGACGAAATTGAAGGCGTCATCGCTTCTCAAGAGCTTTTGAAGCACTTTATGCACTCCTTCCCCTACAAGCTCAACCTCACATTGGTACCGCAATTTAACTTTGAAGGTGTGATTTTCAAAACCCGCGGTAACGGCAACGGTGTGGATCTGAACCGCAATCTGCCAACTAAAGATTGGTCTCCGGAAGTAAAAACGCCCCGCTATCATCCCGGCCCTTTTGCGGGAAGCGAAAACGAAAACAAAGGTTTGATGGCTTATCTTGAGCAGAAAAAACCAGTGTTTATTTTGAGTTTACACTCTTGGCATCCGGTCTTAAACGTCAACGGCGACTGCCGCCAGGTGGCCGAGGTTTTAGCGCAAAGAACCGGTTATAAAATTGATGACGACATCGGCTATCCAACACCAGGGTGCCTGGGAACTTACACAGGACTCGAAAGAAATTTCCCGACATTGACTTATGAAATCGAAAGAGGTCTGTCGGCAGAAAAAATTATTGAAATTCATGTTCCAGCGATTCTGGAATCACTCAAAGTTTTAGAAAGAAAATAGTTCGCGCGAAGGAGGACGTATGCAGAATGACGTGAATAAAATTTATACTGACATCCAAAACGGAAAAACCGTCGATCAGCTTACAACGCAAGAATTGAAACACATTGTTGAGACGATCGAAGGCCTGGATTCAGGACGCCTTCGCGTTTGCGAAAAAACCACTGAAGGCTGGATCACTCACGAATGGATCAAAAAAGCGATTTTGCTTTATTTCCGCATCCAAAAAATGGATATCATGAAAGCCGGCGACTTCACTTACTTCGATAAAATTCCCGTGAAGCAATGGAGCGAAGAAGATGGCGTTCGCGTTGTCCCACACGCTCTGGCGCGAAAAGGCTCCTTCATTGAAAAAGGGGCGATTCTTATGCCGTCATACGTGAACATTGGCGCTTACGTTGGCTCTGGAACGATGGTCGACACCTGGGCGACCGTAGGCTCGTGCGCGCAAATTGGAAAGAACGTGCATCTTTCCGGCGGCGTGGGTATTGGCGGCGTTCTTGAACCTGTTCAGGCATCTCCAGTAATCGTGGAAGACAATGCCTTTATCGGCAGCCGCTGTATCGTTGTCGAAGGTGCGGTCATCGAAGAGGGTGCTGTACTTGGTGCGGGTGTAACAATCACGGCAAGTACGAAAATCATTGATGTGACAGGATCTTCTCCTGTGGAATACAAAGGTCGCGTACCCGCCAATTGCGTCGTGATTCCTGGCACCCAAATGAAAGACTTCCCGTCTGGAAAATACGGAGTGCCGTGTGCATTGATTATCGGAAAAAGAAAACCAAGTACAGATCTGAAGACATCTTTGACAGATGCTCTGCGCGACTATCAAGTCAGTGTTTAATTATTTCATTCTTAAGGCGTCTGAGGGTTGCACCTCAGCCGCTGTTCTTGCCGGGATATAAGATCCAAACCACGCGGTCAAAGCACTGATAATAAGAACCGCGAACATCAAAGTGTAATCAACAAGAGCTGGGATCGACGGATCGTAATAGATTTGCGAAGCGCCCAGTTGAATCGGATGGGCCTGCAGATACAGTCCCACCCCCGTGCCTAAGATCACGCCGACAAGCACTCCGACAAAAGCCAGAATAAATCCCAGCTGCGTGAACGTCTTCACTGTCTGCCGACCTGAAAAACCAATCGTGCGCAGAATGGCGATATCTCTTTTCTTCTGTGAAAGCAATAGAGCAAGAACAGTTAAAATAGAGCTTGCTGCAATCATACCGGCCAAACCTAAAAAGGTGCCAATCGTCAGCTTCTCTAATTTCAATGCATACAAAAGAGCTGAGTTGCGATCCATCCAGGTTTCAACGCTGACGTCACTAAACTTCATCAAATCTTCTTTTGCGTCTTCAATGCGCGATTCGTCAGCCAACCAGGCTTCAATCCCGATCTTGCGCATTCCTTCATCGACCAAAGAGTTCAGCGCTTTACCCCGCTGATAGAAAACATATTGGGAATCGATATCCGCTAGACTCGTCGTTACGATTCTTTTAATACGCACTCGCTCGAACTTAGGTGTTTCCCCTGGAGGTAATAACAATCCCGACGGCGCAACCACGGTGACAAAATCCCCCTCAAAAACGCCTAGCGATTGCGCCAGATCCACACCCATCACGATTTCGCCCTGGTCCGGCACGTCCTGAGGATCGGTAAAATACGCCGGTGATTCACGATCGATATTTTTTCGGTCCATTTGTTGAAGCTGCTCTGAAAAGTGCTCTAGACTTTCGCGTGTCACTCCGCGCGCAATACCGCCGCGGAATTGACCGTCTTGACTGCGAATAATCACATCTTGAGTTTCATACACATAGGCTTTGTTTTCCGGAGTCTCATGCAGTCTTTGATAAACGGGATGTGTTTCTAAAACGGACGGCGACGTGATGCCGGAAACCTGCACGTAAAGATGCGGCTCCAACCCAAGAATTCTTTTTTTGATGGCGGCATTCATTCCGTTCATGACAAATAAAACGACAAGAAAAGCCGTCACGCTGATCGCGATTCCAACCATGGAAAGCCAAGAGATCCGACGGATCAAAGACCCGGCTCTTTTAGAGAAAATAAAATGGCGAAACAAGTGTCCAACCAGCATAGCCTCTATCATAAGATGCTAGGAAGTGGATTCAAGAGAATTATCCTCTCTCTTGCCTCGACATAGAGCGCTATCGTATGTTTTTAGACGTTAAAAGCGCCGCCAAGCTTTCGCCGACATAACTGCGAACAATCCGCTCATACTCGCCACTTTCGTGAAGCTTCGCCAATTCGCGATTAAAAGAATCCCGAAGTTTCTCGTCATGAAAAGCGACATGCGACGCCATTTTTTCAGAAAACAAACGAAACACTTCGATATCTTTCGCCGTATCGACTTTTGCCGCCTGCACCATGCGAAACCACCCGAAAACGTAGCGGTCGATGATGATAACATCAATTTTTTCACTCCAGAAAGCTTCGCTTTGCTCCTCTTGCTTGACGAACTCCTTATAGCCCGTCGAAAAATCTCCATTCGCTTTCGGAGAGTAAGTCGAACGAAACGCGGGTCCCAGATCTTTCCAGGCATTCACCCATGTTCCGATCCGATAGCGCTGCAGATCCTTAATATTTTTGACAGCGACTTTTTTCTTTTTTAAGGCAATCGCGTAGTTCTGAAAATACACGTAAGGCTCCGAATAAAACACCGCTCCGTCAGAAGCCAAAGGAACTCCGACGACAACATCGTAGGAATTTCCATGTTTGGCTTCGGCTTCCAAGCGCAACGGAGACATATTATCGAAAGTGTACTTCTGACCTAAACGACGAAAGATTTCGCCGACGACTTCAACTTCGATGCCTTTCCACTTCCCTTGTTCTTGAAAAACATAAGGAGGCCGGCCATTGCCGAAGGCTATTTTTAAATTTTTGGCTTCTGTTCTTTGTACCGCAACGTTCAGGAGTAAGAGAATACCAACGCGAAAAAAGGATCGCACGTTTCACCCCTGCTTCATTTGTGAGCAAGAGTAATATCGTGCGTTCGTGCCACTTACTAAAGGGCGGTTAAAAAAATTTGTTCCCTTATAATCTCAAGGCGAAACGAGATCTACTTAGTGTGAGCCGGCATTCGTAAAGCATCTTCTTCTTCTTTCACTTCACGAACACTTCCTCGCATAAAGAAGCTCTTTTGCATCGCTTTTAGGACAACCACTGTCTCATTGAGAGCCTGAACGAGTTTCACACTCGCTCCCGGTAATTCCGTTTCTACTTCTTTTACCGCAGGTCCGATCGCCTTGGTTACCACCGCCAGATTCTGCGTCATGGTTGCCAAATCTTTTGCGAGCTCCGGATTTTGTTCGTTGAGCTCAGGCAAGATGCGATTGATCTCCCGGGTTGTCACAGCTAAATTGCCGACAAGCTTTTGCACGCCATCGTCATGTGTGGCCTGCTTGGAAAGTTTGATGACTTCCATCGACATCGTGTTCAGATTTTTCATTAACGGATCAAGTCGGTCGATCACACGCACCATGCTTTCGGCACGGCTTTTATCCGCAAAAGCATCGACAATCAC
This sequence comes from Bdellovibrio sp. 22V, assembly GCF_030169785.1. Lineage (NCBI taxonomy): Bacteria > Pseudomonadati > Bdellovibrionota > Bdellovibrionia > Bdellovibrionales > Pseudobdellovibrionaceae > Bdellovibrio > Bdellovibrio bacteriopascens. The sequence goes on along the minus strand of NZ_CP125854.1, from coordinate 2,121,986 downwards.
TTGCATGCTTTCTAAGATTCCTCCCAATTTTGAAAGGTAGGAATTCATGTTCTTTCCGCTCATCAATGTCATAAGATCCACGGTCTCTAAAGACTTCACCGCACTTTGCGCTGGAATGACTTCAAACCGATCGCTTCCAACCGACAGATCGAGCACTCTTTCCCCGATAATAAACGGACGAATCAGTTGCACCGTGCTGTTTTCACGAATACGGTCCTGGAATTTTCCCAAGACGTAAAATCCCACGCGAATGCGATTGTCGCTTTCCAGTTCCACGGTTTCTACGGCGCCGGCACGCAGACCCGAGATTTGCACCAAGGTTCCCTGATGAATCCCGTCAGCATTTTCAAACGTCGTCGTATAGCGGACCTTCGGCTCAAACCAACCTTGTTTGATCGCTGCAACGGTCGCGGTCAGCAACACTCCCCCAATAGCCAAGAGAATGAAGAGACCTGCGACTCTTTCAAACTTATTAAACTTCACCTTCATCATAGATGAACAACTCTTTTCTCTGGATCCACTGCTTGGTAATAAAGCTGCCCATCATCCAAGTGGATAATTTGATAAGCAAACAGGTTCATAAACTTCTCATCGTAAGAGCTAATAAAAATATGACTGAAGTGGCCTTCTTTGCGCAGGCGATGGATATGATCCACGAAAGTATAAATACTGTCTTGGCCCATCCCCACACTTGGATCATCTAAAAGCAGAACTTGCGGGCGCATGATCAAGGCTCTTAAAACACATGTCAGCTTGCGAATGCGGCCTGGCACGTGCGCAGGTCTTTCGTGCGCGAATTTTTCCATGCCGAATTCCTTCAACATGTCTACGACACGCTTTTTCGCTTCTTCCGGAGAAACCACCTTGTGATACAAAAGAGGCAACATCAAGTTATCAAACAGCGTGCGATTGTTGATCAAACCGCCGTAGTCAAACGAGTAACCGATTTGCAGGCGATACGGTAAAAATTCTTCAAAAGACATTTCCAAAACATTTTCACCGTTGATCAAGTACTTCCCCGATTGAGGAATTTGCAAGCCTGCTAGAATTTGCAAAAGCGAACTCTTCCCGGCTCCTTCTTCCGCCTTGACCCAGTGAATCTCGTTCATTGGAAAATCAAACTCGACGTTGTGAACAATCGGATCTTGTCCCTCGTGTGTAAATGAAACACCTTCAAATTTAAGACTCTCGATTTTCATTAGACCACCCCTAAACTGCGAAGTTGATTTAAATAAAACAAAGCTGAAACCATAAGATTAAAAATAACTACGAAGATAATGCTGTTAACGACCGCTTGCGTGGTGACTTGTGGAACTTCATGCGGACTGCGCTTTACCGACAAGCCTTGATAGCAAGACACGACGAAAATGATCATCCCGCTAAATCCGTTTTTAAGAAGAAAGATCAGCACGTCCTCTTGAGCAAAAGCCCGCATTAAAGAATCCGTATAGAAGGCAAACGGCATATCCTGCACAAACCGTGTGACCAGAAAGCCGCCGATCAAGGCGATAAAGTTGAAATAGAAAGCCAAGGCAAGCACGCTGATAATGCCGCCAATGACACGCGGGAAAACAATGAAACTCAAAGGATTAATTCCCATGCTCTCAAGGGCTTCGATCTCGCGATTGGCGCGCATATTTCCAACTTCGGAAGCAACCGCCGTCCCCGAGCGTGCGATCACCACAAGAGCCACAAGTAACGGCCCGGCCTCACGCAAAACCATCACGATCAAAAAGCTTCCGATCATTTGTGTGCCGCCAAGCAAAGTCAGATTGGCCAAAGACTGCATGATCATGATGGAGCCCACGCCCAAAGCAAGAACCGAGATCAATGGCAACGCCTGCCAGCCCGTGAAATAAATTTGTGCGGAAATAACGCCGACAATTTGGCGAAAGCCTTGGGCTTTATCAAGCAGAGTGGCACGCAACGAAAGATAGACCATCAGGAGGACACGTGCCGTGTACTCCAAATTCTTCGTAACAAATCTTCCTAGCGAATCAACGTGCGCCAGTAAAGAAGTCATAGTTCTTCCCTCTATCTTCCAGAAAACTTATCGGTTTTCTTTTGATTTTTAGGGATTAGATCTAAGTCCTGATTTTAGTAAGCCCACAAGGAGTAGAAGAAAGATTTCAACGCTTCAAAGCCCGTCTCCCAGACGGAAGCCTCGTAACGACCGCCGATCATAGCGTGTTTCTTTATGTAGATGTTTTCAGGAAAGGCCGCACGAAAAGTGCGATACGAGCGATACATGTGCAAGCGCGACGTCACCAGCAGGATGTCGCGGCATTTTAGCGCTTCCACAATCGGCAGACTTTGTTGGGCATTCCCGTAAGTCGTTTCCGAGCGACGATCCAAAACAACGTCATTCTCTGAAAGATTTCCGTAAAAAGACCAGACTGGCATGATCTCGCGCAGGCGCGCATTGGAATACACGCCTGAAATCACCAACTTTTTTACGTTTTGATTCGCGAGTAAATCAAAACCTTCGCGCACTCTTCCCGCCCCGCCTGTCAGGACAACGGCACAATCAGCAGAAGGAGTTTTCATCCAAGATTGCACGCTCTCATTTTGCACCTTTTGGAATTCTCCGTAATAACGAAAAATCACGACGCCGCTAAAAAGCAGCAAGACCCAAAAAGAACGAGAGCGCAGCAAAGACTTAGCGATGCGCAATGACTTCGATCTCCACGTTCACACCCTTAGGAAGCGCCGCTACGCCCACAGTCGAACGCGCAGGAGGTGCCTCTTTGAATGCTTTCGCATAAACTTCGTTCACAGTCGCGAAGTCGCTCATGTTTGTGATGAAGATTGTCGTCTTCACGATATTCGAGAAATTCATTCCCGATGCCGCAAGAACCGCTTCGACATTTTTCATCACCATCTCTGTCTGAGTTTTAATATCGCCCGTAAAAACTTCGTTCGTTTTCGGATCGATAGAAATTTGTCCAGAACAGAAAAGCATGTCACCCATTTGAATTGCTTGAGAGTAAGGGCCTACCGCCTTCGGAGCATTGTCTGTATGAATAACTTTTTTCATCGGTTTCATTCCTTTTTTTAGAAGTAAAAAATAATTCCAGCGCTGAACGGACCGTCAGCGATTGTTCTGAAGCGAACGTTGTCAGCAGAGATCACGCCCACACCGCCTTCAAATGTGAATCCCAAAGAATCCAAACCAGGCAAGAAGAACTCACCGCCAAACAGAGCGTTCAATTCAAAGCCCGATTCTTTTTCGCCCAGGGTCTCGAAATTCACAAGACCTACAGAGCCCCCCATGTAGAAGTTCATATTATCTTCTTTGAAAACAATGCGGCGAACGCCCGCATTAAAAGAAAAACGAGATGCATCTTCTTGAGTATCTACGCCTAAGCCGCCGGCAAATGCGATGTCGGAATTAGGATAGTAAACGGCTGCAAGCTCTGGCAGATCCAGGGACGTATTCTTTTTTACGCCCACGCCCAAACGGTTTGTAAGTTCTTTGGCTTCCACTGTGCCAGCAAATGCGATTAAGCAAAGTGCCAACGCCAATTTTTTAAGCATTCTGTGCTCCTCTGTTGCGGTTTTTCAAAGCCATTTCATTAAATGCAAAAGCGCACAAGGGCGCAAAAGGATTCTGCATGTTACAAGAGGTGTCAAAGAGGTTCGGCTTTAAATCAGAGACTCGGCAATGGCAGACAAGAATTCGGAACTGAAAGCGCCCGGATTTTTACTTTCCGCTTCCCACAATTTTTCCTTAAGAAAGCGGAAGCCGACGCCATTCTTTTGCATTGTCGTAAGAACCTCTTGATCAATGCGCTCCGCAAACTGAACCAACTGCGCCTCGACGGGCAATTGTGCCGCCGGCACCTGATTCGGAAAGCCCTTCTCATCGGCTCGTTCATGCGTGCAGACAAGCGCGCTTTTCACAGCCTCATCCAACGGTAGTTTTTTGATCAGACAACGGTTCAAAGACAAAAGCGGATGCTTTTCAAAACTGGATCTCGAATCTTCAGGAATCTTCTTATCATCCGAAAGAAAATACTGATGCGCGATTTTCTCTTCCAAATCATAAATACCGACGTCCGCAAAGAGTCCCGCTAAAAATGCTGTCATCGGATCGCCTTGACCGCTTTTTAAGGACATCAAAGCCGCATAAGTTGCAATCCAAGGTGAACGCCAGAATATCGTGAACTCATCAGAGACAGCTTCGCGAAATGTGTCCCACAAATTTTCTTCGCCACGCATGATTTGAAAAAGTTCTTCAGCAACTTTCTTCAATCCTTCGTAGGCCGCAGAGACCTCATCGTCTTTACTTGTTTTAAAATCAAAAAGCAGAATCTCATTCAAACGCAATGAATAATAGATCACACATAAAAACAAAGCGCGGGCGCGTTTCCTCAGCGCCTTTCCTGAGGTGTCGTAATAAGAATTGATGTACTGCAGGTACTTCTCGCTGTCTTTGATCTGAATATAAAGACCAGAGGCTTTTTCGATACGACTGAATTTTTCGTCTGAAAGAACCGTGTTACTGAAAAGCACCGCCAAATATCTTTGATTCAGCTCCAAACGAACAAAAGCCGGAAGCATCATTGTCGTCATCGGAAAAAAATCGGAATTCTGAATCTCAAAAAACTGAAACCGACAACGGTAAAGACAGAGATATTCAAACTTCAAGCTCGAATGAAACTCGGACTGTGACAGAGGAGTGACTCGAACGTTTTGCGTGCCTTCGAGATTTTCTTTAGCGGAAGCTGCACTCATCACGGTCACTAGGCGCGAGCGAGGAAACAGATCTAAGACACGATCCACGCGGGTTGCGAAAGCGACCAAAGGTTCATCTGTTTCTTGCGCTAATAAAATCAGTTGCGCTTTGAGAAGATCACCCAAAGCCTCCTGCGGCAGACTCTGGTAATTCAGCTGACGAAACGTAAAGAAATGAGTCGAAATAACATGTTTGGCACGACTAAGAACTTCATCTGATTCACTTAGAATCAAGATCTCTAACTTTTGCCTGAATAAAGGGGACGATCTTTGTTGCTCACTCATGCGTCTTTAGCAAAAAGTTTAATGTACCAAAGCGATCCTGCCAACAAAACTTTTCCCCATTGACATTTTATATCTCGAGGCAAATCCTTTTAAGTGAATTGAAGACAGAAAGGATTTCCCAATGAAACTGTTCATCGCCTCTTTATTCACTCTTCTTTTATCTTTAAATGCCTCTGCGGCTTTGCTGACAACAGAAGGCAAAGGAGAAAAGGTGGAAGGCCTGACTCTTGCGACTTCCGCAACGGCGAACGTAGAGAATGAATCTCTTAAGCTCACTTCTGTTGGAGCAGGCTTACGCGCCAAGAAAGTCGTATTCGTAAACGTTAAGGTTTACGTGGGTCAGCTTTTTGTCAGCACTCCCGAAAGTTTCAAAAAAGCGGACGCTGAAGCTCTGGGGTCACTGAAAGATCAAAAAGCTGTCGCAGTACAGCTTCATTTCCTTCGCGACGTCGATGCCGACAACGTACAAAAGTCATTCAAAGAGGCTTTGAAGGCCAACAAAATTGATACAGAAGATGCCTCTGTAAAACAGTTTCTTGATTCCGTTGCAAAAGGCGGCGAAGCCAAAGAAGGCAAAGCTCTCACAATTGTCGGCGCCCGCCTCAAAGATGGTGTGGAGGCTGTGCTTTATGAAACAACGACAGGCAACCTTTCTGAGATTAAAGGCTCAACGGGTTTGATTGAAAAAATCTTTTCTATTTGGCTTGGCAAACCCGCTGATGAAGGCGTTGCTCAACTCAAAAAATCAATGTTGAAATAAAATATGTCGAATACTTTTGGCTTCAGGTTAAATCAGAAAAATACGGAGCGTGTATGAAAGTCTTTTTATTTGCACCGTCACTTCGCCATGGATCTTACAATAAAAAACTCATTCGTATCGCTGCCGATATCGTAAGAGGCATTCCCCATACAGAGGTCGCTCTTCACGAGTTCAATGAATTCCCCATGCCAATGTACGACGGAGACCTTGAGGAAAACCAAGGAGTTCCCGAAGGCGTTTTGAAGCTGGCAAAAAAATTTGAAGAAGCGGATGCTGTGATCATCTCAAGTCCCGAATACAATGGCAGTATTCCCGGGACGTTTAAGAACGCCATAGACTGGCTTTCGCGCTTGGACCCTGTGCCCGTGCGCCGCAAGCAGATCTGTCTTATAGGAGCGTCGCCAGGTCGTTTAGCGGCCGTTCGCGGCAACCTCCACTCTCGCGTGACGTTCCACATTCTGGGATCTTTTGTTTGGCCCGATTATTTTGGAGTCGCCGGTGCCGATCAAGCTTTCGATGATAACGACCAATTCAAAGATCCAAAACAAGTTGATCGCCTCAAGGCCGTTCTTGTCGAGTTTTTGCAATACGCTTCTCGCCGCGAAACACCTTTTGATCGTCTCAACGAATTCCTGGAAGAGCAAAAACACCAACCATCTTCCCGCTAATCCAAAAAAGAAAAAGATCAGAGATGCTTTCCCTGATCTTTTTCTTTTTTTTTAAATTTGAAAACGACAAATTCGAGAGAAATTAACCAGAATTGCGTTGTCGCATATCAACAACCACGGCTGGTTTTTCTTTCAACTCTTTTGCTGTTTCAACTTTTGCAAGTTGTTCAGCAGGCTTTTCTTTGTCTGCGAAGTTCAACATCACAACACCCACAATAATAAGCGTTGTCGCGAGAACTTTTTGCAGAGGAAGAGGCTCATTGAACATCATCATGCCGATGAACGCCATGATCGCTGTTCCCACACCCGCCCAAATAGCATAGACCATGCTGATAGGGAGGGACTTCAGTGCTACAGCGAGAGCCACAAAGCAGATTCCATGACATACCAGAGTGAGTATGACTGGGATCACCTTTGTGAATCCCTCCGAGTACTTCATCGTGATTGTGCCGACGACCTCAAAGATAATTGCTGCTGCCAAGTAGACGTATGCCATAAGACACCCTGTCGCATCTCGACCCTTTCTTTTCTCGTATTCAGTTTTCTTTTCCCGTGCTCGGGCGATTCCCCGAGAGATCTTTTTTTGAATCAGTCAAAAAAGACTTAAAAAGGACCCAGGAAGTGATTCCTGTACTTGATGCTTTAAGAATACCATAGGGCCTTGAAAAAAGCTCTCGCGACTCGACCTCAATGAGATTAAACAGTAAAAACAAGACTTTACGCGCGAGACACAGGTCGTCTTTTCACGCTGTTTTTTGTTTAAATCTATCAATTTTTGTTTGTTGAAAATCTTAAAATGAGACATTTCGAGGACGCTCGACAGAAAAATCCCCTCAAGAATTTTTCCTGCCGACTAACACAGAACGAGACATTCTTACGCTCGCTTGGCGACGTCACTCCCGCTGTTTACTCAGATTTCGAGATTTAGATTTCTGTGTTTTGAAAATAAAAAAACCCGGATTACTTTCCACGACTCACGTGACTGTCATTGAGTGAGATATCGCACTCCATAGCACGGCCCACGGTGAACGAATCTTTGTTCACCTCACGGCTTAGCACCTGATCCTTCCTTTGGATAGTGACTATGAACGTGTTCAATTAGGCTCCTCGGGCTACGGCCGCCTTCCCAATCTCTTTATTAAGCGCATCTTCCGCGAGCGCTTCAACGGCATCACGATGTTCATCGAATGGTCTTTCATGAGCTGGGAAGTCATTGTTGTCACTGCGATACCACAATAAATCAAGGGCACTTTCAAAACGATCCACCATCGAAACGTAAGCTCTTTCCGGAGAAAGAATGACGTTCGTAATATGCGACAGCAAAGAAAAAATAATACCGACGATAGACGTTTTCATCGCGAAAGAAATTTCGTGAAGGAAACGGTCCATGATGTTCTTCGTATTTTCAAGATCCTGCAAATTCATCGTGCCGAGTTCCTGCAAACCGCCCGCGATACCGATGAAAGTTCCTAAAATCCCTGCGACAACGAAAAGCCCCGGCAAAATCGAGATCAAGTCGTTAAGACCGACCATCGGTAAAACACCGAACACACGATTGAAACAAGGATTATGTTGCAAAGTCGCTTTCGTGATGTTGAGAAGCTTTGGATTGCCTTCGCTCCACTTCAGAAATTTCACCTGTTTCAGAATGTCTTTCACCAGCCACGCACAGCCTTGGCGCACCAAAAAGAGGCGGTCACTTGTCGCCATGATGGAGTCAGGCTTACGGCGTTTCATACGGTCGCGAATTTCAAAAACTTCGTAATAGGTTCTTTCCAACGTTTTCTTCGCCAACACATAGAAAGACACATTTTCAGTTTTACCGGGAGTTTCCCCCTCGATAAAACGATTCACGCGTTTTTCAAATTCCTTGGCAAACCATTCGTGACGGCGAACTGTGTAGTAGATCATCGCTCGAAAGAACAGACCGAGCAAAAAGATCCCCGCCATCGCGTAAGGGAGCATAATTATAAAATACTCAGCAAAAGCCTTTTGTGTCACAACCCACCCCTATTGTTTTTTAGAATCCATGCTAAAACGGATGATCACCCGTTGTGCCTTCTTGCAGTCATTCTGTTTACAGAACTCCGCCGCTGTTGCGACGTTTCTGTTCTGTACATTCATGACTTCCAAGAAGCTTCGTCCTGAAACTTTCATCAACGACATCAATTCCTTCTGATGGTCGAACTGCACGTTTTGGTCGTCCAACATGTAAGCGAAAATAGACTTCGCACGGCGATAACTCAAATCCATGTTGTATTTCAAAGCGACTTTATCTTCAGGCTTAGGACTGCGCGGATCAATGTAGCGCCCCTGATAGGTCGGAGAAGCGAAACCGATAATTTCGACCGCAGAGATTTTATCCGACACTTTGGGATTCCCGAATAAAGAACGCGAGTAAATCGGCATCGCTCTTTCGATGACGTTTTTCATTTCCGCCTTCAAACGGTCCGAGTCGCTATCAAAGTAGGCTTGCCCGAAATCCAAGACGACATCGCCTGATTCCATGTCGATATCCGCCTTGATACCGGCTTTCGCAAAACCGCGCTGAATTTCACCAGCCACCATTTTGCGCGCTTCGATTTCAGCTTTCGCTTTCGCCAACTGTCCTTGAGTGTCAGCCAAAGCGCCTTGCATCGCAGCGACTCTTCTTGCGTTCGCAGCACGCTCTGCAGCCATCCCTGCTTGCAGGCCAGCCTTCTCTTGCGCGAAACCTGCAGACATCGCCGCCATCCTAGCTTGCGATTCCGCTTTTGTTTTTGAAAGAGCTCCAGAAAGATACTTCGCTTCGTTTTCTTTCTGCGCTAGCAATCCTTGCGTTTGCGAAAGCTCCCCTTGCACCTGACCTAGCTGCGTGCTCGCCGCTTGCAATTGCTGCTGATACTGAGCATTGGCCTGGGAAAGAGCTTCCACCTTTTGCTGACTTTCAGCGCGCGCCTGAGCCATCTTCTGCTCAAACAGATTCTTCGAAAGCTTATTCATTTTATAAGCATAGCGAAGCTCGTTGACGCGCTTTTGCAACACGGCCTGTGTTTGCTTGATCTTCATCTCACCCTGAGAAATCAACTGCTTCTTATCTTGAATATCCTTATTCAAGTCGGCAATCGTCGTCTCTTGGGTTTCAATTTCAACGTCTTGTTCTTTGATTAAGTCGTCACGGTTGATGATCTTCGATTTCGCCATCTTGTTGGCATTAAGAACGTTACGCACCATCTGTTGGTACTTATTCAAAGCTTTCACTTTTTTCTCGTTCTCAAGAGCTTCCTGCACAAGACGGTCTTTTTCCGTTTTAGCGTCCTCTTGCAAGAGAGTGAGCTTATCCATAAGCTCCTGATACTCTTGAGCCTCATCCTTCGTGGCTTGATTGGCGAGGTAATCGTTCTTTACGGATTCATACATTTTCAATTGATGTTGCAGCTCTTCTACTTTCATAGAGAGCTTCTGATTCTCAACTTGATTTCGCAAACCTTCGGTTCCCGTTCTGAGACTGGCTGTCACATACAACAATAGGAAGATCGTGCTGAGCCCCAAGAAGAGATCCGAATAGGACGTCCAAAAACTGTCCTGCGAATTATGTTCTTTATTCTTTGCATAGTTAAAAGACATAACGACGCACCCCACCTGGCCTTAAATATAGCAGGGCTTGGCGGATCCTCGATGCCTCAAAAACAGAATCTTGTGTTTTTGTTTTTTTGAAACTGTCAAACTCGTGGACATTTGCGGCGACAGGCAAAAACTCTTTCCGCAGAGTGAAAATCTTCTGGGCAGTTTTTTCGTGCTGTTAAAAAACGATGCAAATTCCGTTACGGAAAACAAAAGAATTTTGTAAAAGTAAAAGCGCTGACGAGAGCTTCAGCGCTTTTCGTTTTATTTCAATGCTTCGCTGATTCTTTTTCTGTCTGGATCTTGATCGATAACACGAATTTCATTGATGATGTCTTTCACTCCAAAGACGTCAGAGACCGAGTCTTCCGCATAGCGCTTCAGAGTTCTCGTTTCGACGGTTCCACTCAGAGTCACCACCCCGTTTTTCACCTGCACGTCGATCTCGCTGGCGTCCACGTCGGGATCCAAAGTGAGGACTTCACAAATCTCTTCATAAATACGCCCGTCGCTGCGCACGTAGTTCTTGGGTCCTTTACCGCGAAAATCTTCTTCAGGCTCCCTTTTAAAACGCAAGCTGCCGTCGTAGGTGCGCTCATAGCGTTTGTAAGTCTCGCGCGGATCTCGGGGAGTGTAATAGTATTCATCCATCTTCGCCTCCATGCTTCATCTAGAATCACATCGGAAAGCGAAGGATTTTGCAACGGCGCGAACGATAGAATTTGACACTGGACTTTCCCGTCAGATCTTTTCATAGTCATACTCCTGGAGGCTTTATGCTTTATGAAATGACGGTCCCCTCTTTTATTAAATCTCTTCACAATCTTTCCGCGATTCTGGATAAAGGCGCTGAGTATGCACAAATGAAAAAGTTTGATGCCGACGTGCTTGTCAATTCACGCTTGGCGCCGGATCAGTTCCCGTTGGCGCGTCAGATTCAAATTGCTTGTGATACTGCAAAGCTTTGCGCGGCTCGTTTGACGGCGAAAGAAGCTCCTTCACACGCCGACACAGAAAAAACTTTGCCTGAACTCAAAGCGCGCATTGCTAGCACGATTTCTTACTTGGAAACAGTGGCTGCGAAAGATTTCGCCGAAGCGACATCCCGTCACATCACGCAGCCTCGTTGGGAAGGACAATGGATGACCGGCGAAGAGTACGTTCTTCACCACGCAGTTCCTAATTTTTATTTCCATGTAACAACAGCGTATTCGATTCTTCGCCACAACGGCGTTGATATCGGCAAGAAAGATTATTTGGGGAAACTTCCTTTGAAAAAATAATTTCTGTGAACTCAACAGAAATAAAAAAGGCGCTGGATTCAGCGCCTTTTTATTTTTATCGCACACCGCTGCTTGGGCGCGCTGTTGGAACTGGAATATTCCTTACCGGAAGCTGAACATTCGAACCGGATACTTCCTCGACGTGGTTCTCATCTTCGTCTGCTTCTTCGCCGTCGACTTCGATGACTACGTCTTCGTCGGTTTCCACTTCACCGTGATCGTGATCATGTTCAAAGTCAGGGCGTGGAATCGGGATTGGAATTTCTTGAGGCAATTGCGGCCCTTCGTTGTCTGCGACCTTCTTACATGTCGAAATCTCGTCGTTTGTGTTCGGGAACAAACGCGTCGCCATAAACTCAAATGCCTTCGGGCACTTCTGCGCTAAGAGATCAGGATAGACCACGTAAGCTTCAAAAACTTCGGCAAACTCTTCGTTGAATTTCGAAGCCGCGTAGCCGGTAATACGGCAACGTGTGCGGCCGGTGAATTTCGCATAACTCTGATACACGCCGGAATTTCCGACCTTGTGACCCAACTCATGCATCATACGGCCGACGTTAGTTCCTTTTGCAGAACCGCGCGGGCGGCGGATATTGATCGTGGTAGGACCTTGATTCCATTTTCCAGAAGCATCAATAAACTTGTAATTTTGGCGCCATGGATGAGGCAAAGGATCACCTAAAAGGCGCTCGACTTGGCCGACCCCTTTTGCCAAAGCGGCGATCTCGGACTGGCTAGGATTTCCATGATATCCGATCCCATTTCTGCGCAGAATCTCCCGCGGGCTGGAATCATGGGGTTTTATACAAGAGCCCGCCGCTGCCACCGGGTAACGATACACGGTATAGAAATTAGCGAACGCTCCTTCACTGAAAAGGGCGAAGGTGGCAAATAGGGTCACAAGTGTTAACTTCTTATCCATCAAAGCCTCTCTTTTTCAGAGTTGAGATCTTATAAAAGAGACTTTGCAAGAACCACTCCCAAGAAGAGTTCTCCAAGAGGACAACACAGCATCCCCGAAAAGGTTATTCAGAGGTCTTTTTTTTGAAGCCGTAAGGACAGTGACGGCAGCCTGATTCGCAGCAGTGGCCGCGGCGTTTGTGGAAGAGTTCTGTGAAAACCAGATAGCCTGTTTCAGGATCGATGTAGGATTCTTCTCCCCGCTCGACAGCTTTACGATGCAGTTCTTCGATGAGTTCTTTTTTATCTTTCATGTTTTAGCTTTGCATAGACGCGGGTGTCGCGCCGAGCACCTTGTTCAACGGCGTGTTCGCGCAAGACGCCTTCGAGTTTATAGCCGCACCTTTCCGCGACGGCTCCAGAGCGCGTATTAGCCCCTGAACAGTGAATTTCAATGCGGTGAAAGCCAACATCAAAAAGAGTTTTTTCTAAAAGACGTACGCCTTCAGAAACATATCCGTGCCCCTCAAAATTTCCAAGAATCCAGTATCCCAGCTCACAGCGGTCATGATCCCAGGCGATGGTGTGAACTCCTATATTGCCCATGTAGACGTCGCCCTCATTGCGAAAAAGACCATAGTCGAACATCTTGAAATCTTCCCACTCTCGATGAGTCATTTCAATATAGTCGCGTTCGTCATGCACGCCATGAGTAAAGTCCACCCACGGAAGATGCACCAACCGCTTGCGATCCTGATCGATATATTGAAACATCGTTTCGGCAAGTTCGAGATTGTGTTTGCGAAGCGTGACTCGTTCTCCAGTCAGAGACTCAGGCAACCATAGAGCTTTCATGGAAACTCCTTGGTTATTTGATTTTAGAAGCGAGATCGGCCAAACGAATGCTAGAGAGATAATTCATGGAATGTTCTTCCATGCCTTCAACGACATCTTCAAGAAGCTTTCCCATATTGCAACTGACTGCACATTGTTTCATGGGCTCTTTACAAGGTGTTGCGATCAATTTCTTTTTGTCGCAGATCGCTTCGTAAATATCTTTAAGAGAGATTTCTTTCGCGGAACCCGCCAAACGCACTCCACCCGCTTTTCCTTTGAAGGAATCAACCAGGCCCGCATCGACAAGTTTGGAAACTAAACGGCGGATCACAGTCGGATTTGTGCGAATGCTCGAAGCGAGCTCCTCCGACGTCATCATCTCATCCTTGTGATAAGCAAGGACCGTCATGATATGAACTGAGACAGAAAACCGTTGATCAACCATGAGACCATCCTACCCCATGATGCAAAAATAAACAATCGGCGGGAGCTTAGGCCCCCTTTTAAACGATTTTAAGCAAAACTCATTTAAAATGTGCTTTTTACTGTTGCATTTAGGTCCGGAGGTCTTTATATTGTGCTTGTATCTGTTACATTAAAACCCTCCCGGGTGAAGGAGAATTATGACTCACGCAAGTATTAAAGAAGCGCTCGAATGGCGATACGCAACGAAACGCTACGACGCGACTAAAAAAATCTCGGAAAATGACTGGAAACTTTTAACGGATTCATTGCATTTGGCGCCCTCATCTTACGGCATCCAACCTTGGAAGTTTTTAGTGATTGAAAATCCCGAGGTGCGTGAAAAGTTGAAAGCTGTTTCCTGGAATCAAACCCAAGTGACGGACGCCAGTCATTACGTGGTCTTTCTCTTTAAAGAGGAAGTCGATGTTCCTTTTGTCCAAAAGTATATTGATCGTATTGCTGAAGTTCGGGGTCTTTCGTTGGAATCTTTGTCCGGATACAAAAGTATGATGGTCGAGAATCTGGCGAAAGCTCCCGAAGAAAAAATTCGTGTTTGGTCACAGCGCCAAGCTTACATTGCTATGGGATTCCTGCTGCAAACCGCAGCTTTACTTAAAATTGATGCAACTCCGATGGAAGGTCTTGACCCATCTGCCTATGACAAAATCTTAGGACTTGAAGGATCGGGTTACAAAACGGTTGCCACAGTGGCTTTGGGATACAGACATCCTGAAGATTCTTTCCAAAATCTCAAAAAAGTCCGCTTCGCCGAAGACGCAATCATTCAGTACGTGAAGTAGATCCCTTCTTAAATTTTTTCCTGCATAACCCCGTGTTCAGTCCCTCCGACACGGGGTTTTCTTTTTGCGCCAGGCTGACGACAAGCCTTTCGAAATAAAAAACCCGCAGAGTTCATCTGCGGGTTTTAAAAATTCTCTCTTCGATCTCTTCTTTATTTGATGTCTTGAAGAGAAACAGAAACCATCGTGGAAACACCGCGCTCCTGCATAGTCACGCCGTAAAGTTTTCCAGCCACTTCCATCGTGTGTTTATTATGCGTAACAACGATGATTTGTGAACGCTTCGCCATCTCACGAACCAAGTCGTTGAAACGGAACACGTTGGCGTCATCAAGTGGAGCGTCAACCTCATCCAGCAAACAGTACGGAGAAGGTTTCACGAGGAAGATCGAGAATACAAGCGCCACCGCAGTCAACGCCTTCTCACCACCCGACATCAAGGACACGTTTTGCGTCTTTTTGCCTGGAGGGCGAGCGATGATTTCGATACCCGCTTCGTTCTTCTCTGTTTCTTCAACAAGCTCCAACCACGCTTCACCACCGCCGAAGAGCACTGGGAATACGCGAGTAAATCTGTCGTTAACCAAATCAAATGTCTCTTTGAAACGCTTCGAACAAATTCTGTTGATACGATCGATCACTTTACGAAGCTGTTCTTTTGCTTCCGTCAAATCCGCGTGCTGTTTCGTGAGGAACTCATAACGTTGAGCTGTCTCTTCGTACTCTTCGATCGCTGACAAGTTCACTTCACCGATTTTCGCCAATTTCTCGCGAAGATCTTTGAGTTGAGCGTCCGCTTCCAAGAAGTCGCCTTCACGACCTGCATACTTCTCAACAACATCCGGAAGGTTCAACATGTAACGTTCACGGATTTGATCGATCAAGTACTGCTCTTTCATCTTAGCTTGTTCAAGCTTCAATTGAGAGTCGTTCATTTTGTGCTGTCTTTCGTTGCGTGCACGTTGAGAAGCACTTGCTTCTTCTTCGATCGCACGGATCGACTCAGACATCACTTCGTATTCGTCTTTTGTGCGGGCTGCTTGAAGTTTCAATTGCTCAACTTCATCCAAAAGACGTTCAAATTCGATTTTCTTTTCTTCAAGAAGAATCTGGCTCTCAGTCATTTGTGAGTTGTAGCCTTCAGCCTCCTCACTCATACGAGCAAGTTGCGCTTCAAGGTCACTCAAAGACTTGGAAACCATCTCAAGCTGTCTTAGAACACCTGTGTATTCTTGAGTTTTAGAAGCTGACTTCACTTGCAGATCCGTCACTTCCGCTTGAAGACCGTCAAAACCCAAACGAACAGAGTTCAATTCGCTGTTCAAAGTCTCAACTTCACCCTCGAGAATAACTTTTTTCTCGCGAGCTTCGATCAAGGCTTGATTCAACTCTTCCATTTTTTGTTCTTGAACTTCCAATTGCTCCGTCAACTTTTTGACTTCGCGTTCTTGGCGCTCTACCGCTGCTTGTGCGTTTTGAACTTCATTTTCAGCTCGTTCAAGGTCTTTTCTCAACTCCGCAACTTTGATCTCTTGATCCATTTTGCGTTTTTGTGCGCCTTCGAAATCGTTCAATACGTTGTTCAATTGCTCTTCGACTTTTTTCAAAGCCATTTGCGCCAATTGAAGTTTTCCAGCGTATTCGTCTTTTTTCTCGGACAATTCTTTGATCTCACGGCGACGCTTTAGCATTCCTGAATCCGCAGATTCTGAAGAACCACCCGTCAAAACACCGTCAGCCGTCAACGTGTCACCGTCAAGAGTCACGAATGTCCAGCCCGTGTATGTCGCGCGAAGATTCAAAGCCGTGCGGATAGAATCAACAATCGCAACACCGTCCAACATATATGTCACAGCGTTTTGGAATTTATCCGCAGCTTTTACGACGTCTTTCAAGATAGCTTGAACGCCAGCTTGACCGATCGGAGCTTCGGAACGGTTGTAAGTCAAAGTTTGGTCGTTCGTAGACATGAAGCTGGAACGTCCGGATTTTTGTTCTTTCAAATGAGAAACAGCGTCTACGGCGATATTAGCATCCGAAGACAAAAGCATTTGCAAGCGTGAGCCCAAGGCCGCTTCCATAGCTACTTCGTATTCCGCCGGAACTTCAACAACCTCAGAAACAGGTTGGAAGTGAGTGACAACGGAGCCGTCCGCCATCATCTCTTGCGTGCGCGTCTTTTGCCACAACATCACTTGCTTCACGCCTTCTTGGAAACCCTCGAAGTTGTTCTGCAAATTCTCAAGACCGTACAAACGAGAAGCCACTTCGTTCAAAGAATCTTTGAAGGATTCAACTTCCATTTTCTTTTCAGCCAAAGACTCTGAAAGAATCTTTTTGTTGGCTTCGAAAGAATCCACGTCGCTTGCCAAGTCCAATTGCATTTGACGTTCTTTATCAAGTTCGTTCATCACCTTTTTACGGCGCGCTTCGAACTCGACTTGTTTTTCGCGAAGTTCGTTCAACACTTGCTGTTCGTTGTCTTGACGATCCGTCAAATCAGCGATTTGTGCCGACAAAGAATTCACACGAGCATCCAGAGAAGACTCGGACTGACCAACGGCGAAAAGTTCGCGGCGTTTCGTCGTCAAATCTTCATCAACTGTTCCGATACGGGAGTTGAAGTTTTGGAAGATATCGTTTTTCTCTGTGAAAGAAGCTGTCAGTGTTTCAGCTTCTTCTTTAAGTTCTGTCACCTGAGCTTCCAAAGAAGCCTTGTCACGAGCAAGCAATTCTTGGCGCGCTTGCTGTTCTTGCAAGATCGTGCCTGTCATTTGCTCGTTACGACGAGCCTGTTCAATTTCGAAACGAAGTTCTTGAACTTCCATTTCTTTCTTTTGCACAGTGCTTTGTTTGTCGAAATAAAGGGATTGATGCTCTTCAACGAGTTTTTCTTTTTCAAGGATTTGCAGGCGCAAAACTTCCAATTGCCCTTGAAGAGTTGAAAGGTTCGCATCGCCTTCAATTTCCATGTTTTGCGCTTCAACGAAGATCGCTTGAGCTTCGTCCGCCGCACGCTTCAACTCAATGTATTGAGCGGAAGACAACCATAGATCCAAATCTTCGATTTGGTTTTTGATGTTACGGTAACGCTCGGCACGCTGAGCTTGTCTTTGCAAAGAATCGATTTGGCGTTTCAACTCGCCGATGATGTCTTGCAAACGCACCAAGTTTTGATCTGTAGAGATCAATTTACGTTGTGATTCTTTTTTACGCGCTTTGAACTTCGTAATACCCGCCGCTTCTTCGATAAGCATACGACGGTCTTCCGGTTTCGCAGTGATGATCTTACCGATCATACCTTGGGCGATGATCGAGAAACCTTTAGAGCCCGCGCCCGTATCCATGAAGATCTCTTGGATGTCTTTCAAACGAGACGGTTCTTTATTAACGAAGTACTCCCCTTCACCATTTCTGTGAAGACGACGAGTCACCATGATTTCAGAATGTTTAATATATTTCGCAGGGAAAGCGCCGCCATCGTTTTCAAGTGTCAAAGACACTTCACACATACCCAATGGAGCATAACCTTCCGCACCACCGAAGATAACGTCAGTCATTTGTGAGCCACGAAGATCCTTCGCGGACATCTCACCCATGACCCACATCAAAGCGTCGACGATATTGGATTTACCGCAACCGTTGGGACCTACGATACCTGTAATGCCGGCATCGAAATGAATGACGGTGCGATCTTTAAAGGACTTAAAACCAACGAGTTCAATTTTTTTAATTCTCACGAAAGTTCCCCTCAATACCGCCCTTGGTCTAGCTAGACCAAAGACCATTTCAATTTCGCGAGTGTTAGGAAGTATGTCAACAACCGCGTCACAAAAGAACAGCCGTCGCTGAAAACTTAGGCAGAGTTTGAAAGAGGAATTTCGCATCGCGTTTCGAGCCGCGAGAAGAAATGCTCAGGGAATACGCATATCCCCAAAAAGAAAACGGCGCACCCTGTGGCGCGCCGTGGTACCAGCTTCCGTTTTGATATGAAAAGTACACTGTACCTTCGATCGCGAAAGGTACCAGGTACCTATTGGCAGCGAACGATTTGCATTGATTGGTTATAAAGTGTGTAACCCGCGCAGTTGAATTGCGTTCCGCATTGCACCCATTGATAACCGTCTGTGTGAGGTCCTTGGCACACCATTGTCGCTGTACCGTTGTTGTAACCGTTCGTTTGGCAGTAGTTCACTGGAACTTGCATTCCTGTTGAAGTTTGCACGCAAGTACCGTTAGCTTGCCATGTGTAACCTGTATTGTATCCGTTGTTGTTGTAGCAATAAGAAGTGTTTGGCATTTGCTGACCGTTCTGTGCGTAGCAGATACCGTTTGCACCCATATAGTAACCTGTCGTTACTGTGTTTCCACTATTTGAATCCTTACTACAGTTCACAAGAGTGAGCGTCATCGCAGTCAGGAACAAAGCCTTAAAAAAGTTTAGAATCATATTTTTTGTTTTCATAAAATTATTTCCCTCTATGCCTCATCTCTAGAGCAAGAGGTCGGCCAAGCTGTGCCAACGCGAAGAAATCCAAGTGGGATCATGAACTTAGCTGAGTATTTGCAGACCACGGAACGAGCTAGGAACGTCTGTTCCGTTGACAGTGCCGAGAAAGGGCAAGCGCCAAAGTGTCACTCGTATCAACATGGGACACAATTTACGGCCCTCGAAATACCCACTCCCACACTGTGAATGCCAACTGGATCGCTATGAGTATTAAAAGAACTCCGGCGGCCATCATCACAACGCGAAAGCGACGATGGTCCATCAACAAAGGACGCAAGCGAGTGGCGCCGAAAGCTAAAGAGAAACACCATACACACGAAAAACTTCCCGCACCCAATCCAAAAATGAGACGGTTGGAAATTTCAGGAAACTTCGAAGAGACGCCGCCGATTAACACCACCGTATCTAAGTAGACATGCGGATTAAGAAGACTGAACGCAAGAGCTTGCAAGATGATCTTCTTGCGCTCCCCTGGCAAAGATGTTTTTTCGTGAGAGGCAAGATCGAGAGGATTGACCTCTTCACGCAGTTTCTGGATTCCATAGTAAACAAGAAATAAAACGCCGAGAATACCGAAAAGAATTTTAATGAGCGGAAACTGCAAAAAGATCGTCGCAGCCCCAAGAACTCCGAGAAAAATCAGAAGCAAATCAGATAGCGTACACAAGGCCGCCACCAATGCAGGACGAGCTCTGCGTAAGCCCGACTCCATCACAAAAATATTCTGCGCTCCTAAAGCAAAGATCAAACTGCCTTGTAAGAGCAAGCCTTCAATGAAAATGCTTCCCATACCTCGCAGTTATAGCCCGATATTTTATAGTGTCGCAAGAAAGTCTCGAATTCCCTGCCAATACTCTTCGTACTCGGTCAGATCGTTGTGGTGGCCGCCTTTAATAACGGTCATTCTTTTCTTTCCTGGAAGAAGTTCGAAAAGTCTTTTGCCGTGCTCAAGAGGAATCACTTCATCTTCGGTCCCATGCACTATTAAAACAGGACAACTTACTTCCTTTGCCCACTCGTTGGAAGGAAACTTGTAGCGCACTAAGAGTTGCGGCACCCAAGGAAACATCGTCTTCGCCAGCTCTGTTCCGCTGTAATAAGGCGTTTCAAGAATCACTCCCGCCAGCGGATTTTCCGATGCCAATCGCAAAGCCAAACCCGAACCCATCGACCGACCTAAGACGACGATTTTATGTTGTGGCTCGAGCTTTTTTACTTCCATAAAAACGGCCGAGGCCATTTTGTGCAGATTTTCTTCCGAACCGACGGAGCCCGTGCTTTTTCCATAGCCGGGATAATCCACCATCCACAAACTCCAGCCGGTGCTTTTAATGAACTCTTCGCCGAGCTCTCCCCAAGAATCGAGGGCACCCGCATTGCCGTGAAAATAAAGAATCACGCCTTTCGGTTTTTCCGCGCGAAAATAAAGACTGTGAATCACTTCACCATCGAGAGATGTGTATTTTTCTTCGGCGGGAATTTTGAATTCGAAGGAATAATCTTTAGGCAGCGTCTCCGGAAAAAATATCATCCGGCCTTGAAAGAAAAAGATGCCCGCAGCAAGAAGCAGAACCACCGCAATGATGATTTTGACGAAGGAAATAAAATATTCCATTCACTTCATAATAAAAAAGAACGGACGCAAATGACAGGTGCCAGGTCCTGTTTCTTGACGCGTTCGAACAAGAAACAGGACCTGGCACCATTTAAAAACTAGTGAATATTCTTGCCCATCAAATACGCGCGCGCTGCCGCCAATCTTGCAAGCTTGCAATGTTACCAGTCGTTGTTTTTCTTTATTAAAGCCACTTACTGTTAGTGTGACTTCGACGATCTGGCCTTTTTTAACGTTGGGAAGACTTTCGCTTAAGGAACCTTCAACGATTGTCACGTCGTCGGGAATGCTCCACGTGTAATTTAAATCACCTTCGATATCTTGCGTGACAAGAATACGACCTGTGAAGGTGGTTTCGTCAGAACCCGATTCAGGAATCTCTGAACTTTTTAGTTCGACCTTGATCAAAGCTAAATGTTTTCCAATAGGAGCCGGACTCCAGGGAACTTTTCCGCCAACAACAGAAGCAGGTGCGCGCTCCTTTTGATTACTCACAAAAGCGGCCCCTGAAATTCCAACTGAAAGCCCTAAGGCCGCGAAGACTAGCGTTCTTTTCCGCATATTTGCGATCCATTCTTTTTAAGAGTGTATGTCGCCGTTCCACTAATAGCGCTGTTGGCACCATGAGTGTTCACTTTTACGTTGAGCATGTAATATCCCGCTGGTAACCCGCTAAGGCTGATAGATTCAGAAGAGCTATAAGCTGTGCGACTGTATTTTGCCACATACGGAGAGCTGTAACCCGCATTCCAATAGTCATCTTCGAAGTACACATAAGTGCCGTAATAAAGAATCAAATCCAAATCCATCGCGGTACCTGTTGTCGAATAGTCCATCGTGATAGTTGTGCTGGCGCCGTTGTGATAATAAAGGAAGAAATCATTATTCATCTGCTGATCAGAGCGTTCGATGGTGTCGCCGACACCCATTGTGCTCTCTGCAGCTGCATTCGTGAATGTATAAGAACAAGTGCCCGTATCAAGGTAATAAGCGTAGTCACTGGTATCCACGGCTTGGCGTTCTTCCGTAAGAATGCTTGTCCACTCCGTGCTGCCGACGCCATTTTGTACAAGCAGCCAGTTAAAGAGACCGCCGTTAGGAATCGGATATGTCGACGTATTTTTTAGACTGTAACTTGCAGCGCCGTCGCCAGAGAAAACCTTCCAGATATTTTGGAAAGAGATACCGCCGCCTTTGTTTGTCGAGATGGCATCGGGATATCGCTCCGTCGTTGCACGTGTCGATTTATAAAGAGTTCTCGCGATGGAAACTTCTCTAAAAATACCGGTGTCTTGAGGGTGGCTGCCAACGGCATCCATGCTGGCATTCGTTCCAATGTCAGCGAGATTGAACGCGATACCAATACCGTATTTGCTGCTGCCTTTGTAGCCGTATGAATCGACATAATAGTGATAGCGCTTCTTCGCCGGCATGCGGGATTCAGATGCAGATGGAGTTTCGGAAAATGCATCCGCTCCTGTTAACACCGCACCTTGGAAGTAGTTCGCCCAACCTTCACTCCAAGCCAGACGTGGATCTATGACGAAATTTCCGTTGTGAGAGCCGCCGGGAGATTCCGAATTTCCATAGACGTCTTCTAGGAAGTGTCCGTACTCGTGCAGAATGACGGAATCATCAAAGTGATCCGTATCAGAGGTTCTCACATCTCCACTGACTCCGCCTAAGATATAGAGTTTTCTTTCACCTGGAGAGTAAAAAGAAAGCGGCGAGCCGGAGCTTGTAAAATAAGTAATCGGATTGAAACCGGCTTTCCAATAAACCGTCACTTTTTCAGCGACCCACCATGTTGCCGGATTTGAAGTTGGAACACCTGGAGTTGTGCCATTCTTGCCAATGTTACGGCGGATATATTCATTCGCGAGAAGAATATCGTACATGATGTTAAAAGCGCCGCCTTCGATTTTTGCAGAGGAGTATTCGCTGGCTTGCGCATAAATAGGAGTGCTAGTGAGGTCTTTTGCTCCGCTGCTAATATCAGAGCTTGTGATCGTGAATGTCGTTGAAATGGAGTAAGGAGTGTTCGAGTAGATGTCTTCGAGGATACTGACTTTGTAATAATCGTTATAAGCGCGGGAAAAGACTTTAATAGTGTATGTGCCTTGAGTTTTCGGCATCTCAAAAACAGCGACACCCTTTGTTGTAGTCTCCCCCTGCTGTACGCGTGCGCCGGAAGAATCATAGATGTGGAACTCAGCAAACGGAATAGGCACGGCACCGCTCGTAGAAACTACCGCTTCGAGGCCGTTCGCAGATCCGCCGTTGGGTGTATAAGACGTGGGACGATAAAGAAATTTCGCCGGAATAGTTACTGTCACCGCGTCCGCGATATCAGTGGGTTTACCGTAATAGGTAGGCTCCGCAGACGCAGGTCCACGAGAAGAAAAGTCATTCCCTTGGAAAGAGCCGCCGCCGCAAGCAGAAAGAAATAGTGGCAGGATGCAAATTGCAACCGCGTTAATCCAGCGTAAATTCATATTGAACTTATCGGACTCGCGAAAGCATCGCTGAACGACGTTTAAACGCAATTCTCACTCTAAACTTCTAAGAAATTGACGAAGTTATTTACGTTGAAAATTGAGACGTATTTCTGTGAGACAAAACGAAGCTGTTAGATTCAGATTGAGACATCAAGCGAGAGCAGAAAGGCGGAAGACGCTGAGAGCAGGAGGAGAAATAAAAAAAGGTCCGACGGCCACTCTGAAAACTAAACCTATGTTAGCTAAGGTGGGTGACCATGGTAACAACTTTAGGCTTCTCAGTACGAGCTGAGCTTGCACACCATTGTCAGGGACAGTCCCCTTTATTATGCTTGTAAGGTTTATTTTCGATGAGCTTTACGCCTTCGAACCCTGACTTCATTCTATCACGGAACTTTCATCCGTCAATGAAACCGGACTCTTACTTTCCCGTAAACCTCCGATAAATTTCATATGACGCCAGAGAAACTAGATTTTATTTTTCCTTTCGTGGTTTTTTTCTATGGACTCTTAATGGTTCTTGTGCTGGAAAACCCCGTCCTTGTGCGGATCGGCCAAGAGCGCATGGGGCAAGCGTTTCAGAACCTTGCGCGCCATAAAGCGCTGGGCTGGGTTTGCTTTTTTGTTGGCGGATTGTGGTCCGCACAAAATGTCTGGTATTCGTCTCTGTAAGAGATGACTCCCTATGTGTTGACTCGGAACAGAGCCCGCATTAGCTTTGTTGCCGATGTCAGATGTTCCAAATCAAGCCTTTCGCAAAACAGAAATTTCAGCGCAGACAAGCTCTGCGCTTCCGGAAAATTTGACTAAAAATGAGCCGGCGATTCTCTCTATTGAACAATTAAATATATATATTAAGCAGCTCCTGGAAGGCCAAGTAGGCATGGTCTGGGTCAAGGGAGAGATTTCTAATTTTAAGGCGCATTCTTCCGGCCACTTTTATTTCAGTTTAAAAGATGCAAAGTCACAAATCACAGCGGTGATGTTTCGCGGGCACAACTCGCGGCTAAAATTCAAACCTGTTGATGGCATGGAAGTGATCGTTCGTGGACGTATCACGGTCTATGAACCTCGCGGCAATTATCAGTTGATGTGCGAGATGATGGAGCCTGTAGGTGCCGGGGCTTTACAAAAAGCCTTTGAGCAACTCAAAATGAAACTCAAAGCAGAAGGTCTTTTCGAGACCGCGCGAAAAAAACCTATTCCCACGTTTCCAAGACACGTGGCGATTGTGACGTCCCCTACGGGAGCGGCGATTCGCGATATTCTGAACGTCCTTTCCCGCCGCGCGAAATCCATTCAAGTGACGGTTGTTCCTACCATTGTGCAAGGCGAGGCGGCGGCTCCACAAATTCGTGAAGCTTTCAAAAAAGCGGTGGCTCTTCCCGGCGTTGATGTTGTGATCGTGGGCAGGGGGGGCGGCTCCATCGAAGACATGTGGTGCTTCAATGACGAAGCCTTGGCTCGTTTGATCGCCGCAAGCCCGGTGCCAGTAATTTCGGCGGTAGGACATGAGATCGACTTTACAATCGCTGACTTTGTAGCCGACCTGCGCGCACCGACGCCATCAGCAGCGGCAGAACTTGTTTCGAAAAGTGCCGGTGAACTCGGAAACAAAGTTAAATCGCTCGACAGAATGTTAGTTCTTTCTTTCGAGAAAAAGATGAAATACCTGCGCGAGAAAATGACAGGTCTGTCAAAACGACTTGTAGATCCACAGCGCCGCTTGCAGGATCTTGAGTTGCGTAATGATGATCTTTTGAATCGTCTTGAGTTTGCGATGAACCGTCTTCTGACAGAACGTGAGCATCGCGTGGTACTTTTGACAGAAAAGCTCGGCGATCCGCAGGACTTGATTGATGAGCACAGAAAAGACCTCGAGTATTTAAAATCGCATGCGGCGAAAGCTTTGCAGCTGGCACTCGAAAAGAAGAGTGCCAAGATGTTCCGCTTGATGGCGATGCTGGACAGCCTCAGCCCCCTTAAGGTGGTTGAAAGAGGCTATTCTATTGTTACGAAAAAAGATGAAGTTATTAAGTCAGCTCGCCAGGTAAAGAAGGGGGACCTTCTGAATATTCGCCTGGCGCAAGGTTCACTGACCGCTGTTGTTGACAGCGTGAAGGAGGAATAGATGGATTTCGAGAAGAAGTTAGGACGCCTTGAAGAGATCGTCCAAAAAATGGAAAAAGGCGATCTTGCTCTTGAAGATTCTTTGAAGCTTTTTGAAGAAGGCGTGAAGTTGTCGCGCGAATGTCATCAGCGCTTGAACGAAGCAGAGTCAAAAGTGAAGCTTTTGATGTCTGTCGGAGCTGATGGTCAACCTGTTGTGACTGATTTTTCTCCAGAGGAAAATTAATCTTGGATTTGGCAATTCAACTCGATCAGGAAATCGCAAAACGCACGCAAACTGTGAATCAGTTTGTGGAAAACTATTTAGCGTCTATGGAGTTGCCTCAAGGCGAAGCGATTGCGGAGTTGAGAAAATCCATGCTTTATTCAGCGACCAACGGAGGCAAACGTTTCCGTCCTGTTTTGTCTCTATTGGTGGGTGAACTTTTTGGTTGTGCAATGGAGAGGGTTCTTCCTTTCGCGGCGGCCGTCGAGTTTATTCATACGTACTCTTTGATTCACGACGATCTGCCATGCATGGATAACGATGACATGCGACGTGGGAAGCCCACAAATCACAAAGTTTTTGGCGAAGACTTCGCGCTTCTTGCAGGCGACGCTTTGCTCACGGAAGCCTTCATGCTTATTGCGGAAAATTATGGCGACACAAGTTTTCTTGTCGGCCAGCTAAGTCGTCTTCTTTCGGATGCGGCAGGGATTCGTGGGATGGTTGGCGGTCAAGCCCTCGATCTTCGTGCTGGCGATAAAAAAATGACTCAAGAGGAGTTATCGCACTTACATCTTCTTAAAACAGGCGCACTGATTCGTGTTTCTGTCGAAGGCGCTGCCGTTATTGCAGGCGCCAAACCGCGCGAAATCGAAAGCCTTAGAAAATTTGGCGAAGGTTTAGGTCTCGCTTTCCAAGTAGCTGACGACGTCTTGGATCATGGTGAAAAAGATCAGGATGCGCGCAGTTTTACGGGCATTCTGGGTCTTGAAGGTACGAAATCGTATCTGCAAGAAGTCAGTCAGAAAACTTTGGCGGAACTTCATAAAGTTTCTGCGGATGCTCCGATGCTGGAGTATCTCATTAACTTCAATCAATCTCGCAAGCACTAATCGGTGATACATGTCGGATAAGAAAAGACTGGATGTATGGCTGACAGAAAAGGGGCTCGCTCCTTCTCGCACCCATGCGCAGGATCTTATCGATGCCGGGCAAGTATATCTTCAAGAAGGCGCTCAGAAAAAAATATTAAAGAAAGCCAGCCTTCCTATGGACGACTCCTTTCTGGGCAAAATTTTTATTGAAGAAGGAAGTGCCAACCGCTTCGTTTCCCGTGGCGGATTAAAATTGGAAGGAGCTTTGGCTCATCTGAATCTTTCTGTGAAAGACCTCAGAGTCTTGGATGTGGGAATTTCAACGGGCGGATTTGCAGACTGCCTTCTGCAGAACGGGGCCGCCCAAGTTTTGGGCGTCGATGTCGGTCATGGCCAGGTCCACCAGAGTCTTCTTAAAAATCCACGCCTTCAAGTTATTGAAGGAATCAACGCACGTCAGTTATCGCAAGAGGCGCAGGTTTTAAAATCGACCCCTGCGGAAAAATTCGACCTTATCGTGATGGATGTTTCGTTTATTTCTATCGCGTTGATCATTCCTGAGCTGACGGGATTTCTTAAGACCGAAGGCCATCTTTTAAGCCTCGTTAAGCCGCAATTTGAAGTGGGCATTGACGGTTTATCCAAGGGGGGTATAGTCAAGGATACTTCCCTGTATCAGGACGTTGAAGAACGCATTAAAAATCTTTGTCGCGAACAGGGTCTTAAAGTTTTGGATTATTTTTCTTCACCCATTCAGGGAAAGGATGGAAATAATGAGTTCTTCATCTTTGCTCAGAAGATCTAGTTGTTTGGCTCTTTTTTTATTCTTGGCAAGTTGCCAAGGGTTAAGAACACGCGAAGACATTCGTAAAACGCCTCCACCGACAACTCGTCCTCCTGTCACGTATCCGCAACAGCCGACGCCGCAAGCTCCGCCGATGGAGACGGACGAAGAAGAAGTGACGGAGGCGCCGCCACCTCCACCAGCACCCGTGATTCCTTCCATGCCTAAGATCGGAATTATTCTTGGCGGCGGAGGAGCGAAGACCTATGCGCATATTGGGTTCTTGCATGAGTTAATGCGCGCAAAAGTTCCGGTACACGCTATTGGCGGGATTGAATTCGCGGCACCGATGGCGGCATTGTATGCCAATAAAGAGCAGGCGAATGATGTCGAGTGGCAGATGTTCAAACTGAAAGAAGAGGATGTCCTTAAGAAATCTTTGTTAGGTGGAGTCAGCAAAAATAATGAAGTCACCGTTCTAAAGGATTTCATCGGATCTGCATTTTCTCGCGCGAAGGCCGAAGATTTCCGTATTCCTTTTGCGTGTCCTTCTTACAATTTGAAAAAGAACCAGATTTATCTAATGAACCGCGGTCCTTTAGATCAGCTTATGTATCTATGCATGGCTTACCCGCCGTTCTTTAAGTCTTATCAAGGCAGTATTGCCGGCGTGAGAGATGTCACGTCGCTCGCGAACTACCTTCGCCAAAAAGGCGCGAACTATATCGTGTTTGTGAATGTTCTTCAGACTCCGGGTGGGTCTAAGCCTTATACGGCGGATGTTGCGGCCACTGACAATATTTTGTGGAGCGAAGTGGCCGGGCAATATAACAAAGCTATGCCAGGCGTCGACGTTGTCGTTTCGCTTGATACGTCAAATTATGGTATGATGGATTTTGATAAACGCCGAGAGATCATGAGCAAAGGGGCGGATTCAGCCGCTCGCCAACTCAAAGGTCTGACTCGTAAATGGGGCTTGTAGGAGAAACGCATGAGAAAACCCACTTTTGATATGAACATTTTTGCGGAGCGAAGAAATAAAGTAGGACAAGAAATTCAAGGTGGAGCTCTTGTTGTCGCTTCTCATCCGGAACACATTCGTAACCACGATGTGCACTATCCGTATCGCCAAGATTCTAATTTGTTTTATCTAACGGGTTGGGAAGAACCAGAGTCTATCTTGGTTTACCGTCCCGGTTTAAAACCAGAAACAGTGATGTTCGTGCGTCGCCGTGATCCTGAAAGAGAAACGTGGGATGGATTCCGCTACGGTCCTGAAGGCTGTGAGCGTGAATTTAAAATCGACAAAGCCTATCCCATTGACGAATTTACAAAGGTGGCTCCGCAGCTTTTGAAGGAAGTCGATCGCGTTTATTATCGCTTGTATAAAAATCCTGAAGTCGATCATCAAATGCAGGGTGTGCTTGAGATGGTAAAACAGATGCAAGGTCGTACAGGTTACGGTTTGCTCTCCATTCATGATGCTGACACTTTGTTGGGTGAAATGCGTTTGGTAAAATCCGAATACGAACTGACACAATTGCGTGAAGCGTGCGAAATCAGCGCGCAAGCTCACTTGGCAGCGATGCGCTTCACTCGCCCAGGCGTGACTGAACGTCAGGTTCAAGGCGTCTTGGCTCATCATTTCTATATGAAAGGGGCTGCGCGCGAGGGTTACAACTTTATCGTAGCTTCAGGAAACTCAGCAACGACGTTGCACTACAATTTCAACGACCAAGTTTGTAAAGATGGCGACTTGCTTCTGATCGATGCGGGGGCAGAGTACAACTATTATACGGGTGATATCACAAGAACTTATCCAGTGAACGGCAAGTTCACGGACGAGCAAGCGCGTGTTTACGAAGGCGTTCTTAAAGTTCAAAAACAAATCATCGACTACGTAAAGCCTGGAATTGTCTTTAAAGAGCTTCACGATATGGGAACGTCATTATTGACGGATCTTATGTTGGAGTTAGGTCTTTTGAGCGGTCGCAAAGACGATTTGATCCAAGCTTTGGCGCAAAAGAAATATTATCCGCATGGCATTGGTCACTGGTTGGGTATGGATGTGCATGATGCCGGTTTGTACTTCAAAAAAGGCGAGCCACGTCCGATCGAAGCGAATATGTGCTTCACGATTGAGCCAGGTCTTTATATCCCGGCCGAAGACACGTCAGCTCCGCAAAAGTATCGTGGTATCGGGATTCGTATCGAAGACAATATCCGCGTTACTTCAAACGGTTCAGAGAATATGACCTCTTCCGTTCCTAAAGAAATCGCCGACATCGAAAAAGTTGTCGGTAAATAACAAGAAATAAGGGAAAAAGGTACCTGGTACCTTTTTCCCAATTCAATTTAGATAAAACGATGCGAAAGCCATTGGAAGTTTTCGGCGTTTTGTTGCAATTCATACTCTGTTTTAAATAATTTATCGTCGCGAGAAGCGGCACTCACCGCCAAACTCAAATGTGTGGACGCTTGCAGAAGCTGGAAGTCGCCCATTGTATTGCCAGAGCAGAAGAACGGCTTCTTGCCTTGGGTGGCGTGCAATAGTGCATCCACTTTACCCTGACGGTAAGTGATCATTCCCTTTTGCACATCAGTGACAAGATCTTTCTCCACGACAGTTTCAACGCCCAAAACGTCTTCTTTGCGCAGGCCCAGCATTTCGGCTCCGGGCTCAACGGCCCACTTCACAGACGCGGTCACTACATAAACGCGCACGCCTCGGGATAAAAACAAATCGATAAGCTTCTTTTGTTCAAGAAAAATGGGCAGGGGAGCTTGTTCTATAACGGCCGCCTTGGCCCAGCTGTAGATCTGCTGCAAGCTTTGACCTTTACAAATTTGAGCTAGCCAAAGGTACGCCGTGGGAGGATGAAGTGCTTTCATGTCTTCGTAGTGTTCCCAAGGATGTGGCGGAAGAGGCACAAGCTTGTTATCAATCTGATAGTGGAAAAAGGTTTCTCCCAAGTCGATATCCCACAAAGTTCCGTCGGCATCGAACGCGGCAACAGGCGAAGAATCTTCTTTTAAAACTTGGTCTAGTGTCGTATTTATGCGGTTCCAAATCTCGGTGGAATAGTCTTTGTATTTCATATTCTTCTAGTATGAAATAGATAGAGTAAATTGACAAGGAGACCTCAGGCCATGAGCCTTTATTGCCGCGTAATTCAGGCAGACGATTTGCAAGATATTCTCGACCTCGAGAATAAAAAGCTTCAAGAAGCGTATCCAGATGAAATGGAAAGAATGATGGCCGGATGGAATTCAAAATTCCGCGTGGAAGCTTTGAATCACTACATTCCGCTCGGCTGGAGTTTCCTTGCCAGAGATAAAGAGAGCGACAAACTCATGGGCTACTTTATCGCGCAACCGCTTCTTTTCCTCGACGGTCACACGCAATCTTTGTGGGTGGAACACGTTCAGCATTGTTCGTTGCAGGCACGCGACGAACTTTGTGAGCTCGCCTACAAATTAGGAAGAGAAAAGCATTTACAAAGAGTTTATTTCCCGCAAGACAACGGCGTCCCTAATTCCATCAAAGCTTTCAAGGCAGAAAGCTGGCAACCAGGAACACTTTCCGTCAAGACGACGAAAGGATAAGTTCAGATGAAAAATTTCTCCTTCGCAAATCGTATTCAGAATTTGAATAAAATGAAAAACCAGGAATTCGATCTGGTGATTATCGGGGGAGGAATTAACGGAGCAGGGGTCGCTCGTGATGCTTCAGCGCGCGGGATGAAAGTGGCTTTGATTGAAGCGCGCGACTTTGCTTCGGGAACATCTTCGAAATCTTCAAAACTTATCCACGGCGGTATTCGTTACTTAGAGAACCTCGAATTCAAGCTGGTTTTTGAAGCGTTGAACGAACGCACTCGTTTGTTTGAAATGGCTCCGCATCTTGTGCATCCATTGCGCTTTATGATTCCTCTATACGAGGAAAGCCGCGTGGGCATGACGAAAATGGGTTTGGGCATGTGGCTTTATGATGCCCTGGCCCTTTTCCAAGTACCCGAAATGCACGAACGCCTTAATGCAAAAGAATCTTTGGAAAGAATGCCGGCGATTCGTTCCGCCCATCTTCTTGGCTCTTATATTTATTCTGATGCCTATATGGATGATGACCGTTTGGTGCACGAAACACTGCGTTCGGCGAATGAAAATGGCGCGTTGTCTGCGAACTATGTCAAAGCCACGGGCGCGAAATTCAAAGACGACAAAATTACTGAAGTTCTTTGTGAAGATCAAATCAGCAAAGAAAAGTTCTCGATTAAAACCCGTCATGTGATTAGCAGCGTAGGACCGTGGACCGATGAAGTGGGACATACTCTTTTAAAAGACTGGAAGAACATTCTTCGTCCGACAAAAGGGATTCATCTGACTTTGCCGAAAAATCGTCTGCCACTCACAAGCGCCGTGGTGATGGCGGCCGAAAAAAGTGATCGTATTGTTTTTGGCATTCCTCGCCATGAAATGATCATCATTGGCACCACAGACACGGATTACAAGGAATCTCCGGAAGATGTCATGGCCACGCCTGAGGATGTAAAATATCTTTTGTCGATCACTCGCCACTATTTTCCAGGCGCTGAAATTACAGCTCATGATGTGATTGCGAGTTATGCGGGAGTGCGTCCTCTTGTGAACGATGGTTCTTCTACTGAAGGAAAAACCAGCAGAGAGCACACGATTATCGCCGATCCGCGAGGCATTACTTTCGTGGCGGGTGGTAAGTACACGACCTACCGTTTGATGTGCCAGCAGACCGTGAATAAAGCTTTAGAGGCCTTTTCTTTCGAGGAAAAAGTGCAGTTCGCAAAAGCTGATACAACGAAGCCTTTGAACCCGTACACAAGTGTCGATGCCTTTCAGCAGGCGCAAAATCAAGTCGATGCGTGGGCAGCCGAAACGGGCCGACCTTTGGAAGACGTCAAACATCTTGCCGAACGTTATGGTTTAGAGGCCGCGGAGATTCTTGAAAAATATCCTGAAAATTATAGCTACTGGCAGTTAGAAGCCGCTCAGGCCATTGATATGACGATGTGTCTGCACATGCGTGATTTCTGGGCTCGCCGAGTTCCTTTGTTCCTTGCTGATCGCAATCATGGCGTTAAAGTCATCGATGAAGTCGGCGCTGTTTTTCAAGAAAAGTTAGGATGGAGCGATGCTCGCCTCGACGAAGAAAAACATCTTTTAACTGCCTATATGGCGCGCGAAGTAGAGTGGAAAAAACATTTCTAGTTCGGCGCTGCTGAAAAATGCATGCCGCGAAGGGCGTCGACTTTTGCGGCACAGATAAAATCATTTTCTGAAATCCCTCCTTTACCGCCATTGACGGAATGAGTGTTAAATCTCACTACGCAGTGATTGTAATTCACAACCAACTCGGGATGATGATCTTCGAAGTGGGCGATATACGCTACGGCATTCACAAATGCCATCGTCTCGTAGTAGTTATTGAATAGAAATTTTTTGCTGATCCTGTCTTCCTCGAGATCCCAACCGTGCAGTGCCGACAAAGATTCTTTAATAGCTACATCGCTGAGTCCTTGTTTTCGTGGGTGACTTTTTTCTTTTAAAAAATCAGAGATATTGTGCATGGCTTACCTCACATCAGTATCCGTAAAGATAGTGAACTCATTCATTGCGATAAAGAGCCGCAAGAAAAGACGATGAAAATACACGCGGGGAGAATGTGAAATAGCAACATCATTGTTTCGTCGATGTAACTAACCGAAGAAAAAAGAAATCCTTACTATTCAAACTTCATTTTTATAAGGAGGATTTTATGAAATATTTGATGGGATTCTTTTCAGCATTCTTAATTCACAACGCCGCAACGGCAGCATGTGGAGATGAATCCACGAGAGAATTTTTGGGCGATGAAGCCATCACGATGACTTATATTCTTAAGAACTCATCCATCGCGCACAAGAGCACCTCAGGAAATGTTGTCACGTGGACTGTTTCCAAACTCGTCTGTCGTCAAACCAACCGCGGTGTTCTTCCTGACTTGATGCCTGACTACAAATGCTCAACGCCTTCGGGAGTCGGCAAGATAACAGCCAAGGCCCTTTTCGATGCGATGTCGGAAATGGGTGTGATGCCCGACGGAGCTGCGGGACACGTTTACGAGCAGGCACGCACGATCAAATGCAGTGTTAATAAGAACGGCTCGGGCGGCACATCCATCAATCCGCGCTGTACAATGAAGGCCGCATGGGGGGACGAATGCGGCTGACCAAAATTGGCAGCGTCTATTAACTAACTATTTAAAACCACTCAGAAATGATTAAACTGAGTTTGAGAGTGGCAGGTTCTTTGAATATCTAGCGGTGTTGACCAGTTGGAGGTCCCGCCGTGAAAAAACTGAACCTGCCATTTGCGATGACGATCCTTTCTTTGTCTCTCGTTGCCTGCTCCAATGGGGGCGGCGGAGGCGGAGGGCCGGTGGTCCCTGGAAATGTAGTGACGCCTCCGGTGGTGGACGTGTCGGGCACTTTTACTTACGAATTTAAGGTCAATGGCTGCACGACTGGGAAACAAATCTTCTCTTCAAAAAAAGCTTACTGCGATTCTTTGCTCAATGATTCTTTGAACCAAAACTGTGCGCGGGAAATGCGTGTAGAGACCTATAATCGCAATTGCACGAACACGCCGGTTGCAAATGTGGGAAATCTGCCAGCGATGAGCGCGGCTCGTTGTGTGGTAAACGGAATGGATCTCAAAGACCGAACTTTCTTGGACAACCTCAATCCTTTCAATCCGCAAAGACGGCAAACTTTCAGAGACATGTTTTGGGATGGCAAGCGTAATCAGGGTTATGACATCCTCGGCTCTCTGCTTGATTCTTATGGCCGTGCTCGTCTGAACCTGACTCCGGCGGCGGGACAAGCGGCTCAAGGTGAAATTCAGCTTTTACAAAGAAAAGGCGACGATTATTTTGCCGTTCGTTCCGGTCTGGGTTCGAAAATTCGTATGCTTGTGACGAACTTTCAGATGGAAAAAGAAGTAGAGGCTGTTTGTATCAGCGACACTTCGTTTAAAAGAGCGAAGGTGAATGTCACTCAAGTGCGTTGCTCTCTGAAGTTTGGATCACGCAAACAGAATCAGCGTGAAGAGATGATTTCGTGGAACGCGCAGTCTTTAGTAGAGAAAGAATTATTTCGAAATCGCGCGAATGAATCTGTGATCGTTCGCTTGAAACCCGCTACTGGCGGGCAAGACGAACGTATCGAGATCGAAGCAGCGGAACTCGACATCGACAAAACTTTACGCGCCGAAAGCACCCTCAACGAAGGTTTGGAAGTGCGCTACCAAGGTCGATCTTCCGGCACCTCTCTAAATGTGAGCTGTGCGCCTGCGTCAAAATAACGGCGGGACTTGTCTAAATATCTGCATTGACTCTGCTTTTCATCGCTCCTAGACTTGAGCTGTTTAGACACGATGAATATTTCTCTGAAGTGAGATTCAGCATGAGTTTTTTTGACAAAGTTCAAGATTATTTTTCTAACGATATCGCCATTGACCTCGGCACCGCGAACACGCTCGTTTACGTTAAAGGACGCGGCATTATTCTCGACGAACCTTCTGTCGTTGCCGTACAAAAAAATTATCGCGGAATGCAGAACCGTGTTCTTGCCGTAGGTAAAGAAGCGAAAGATATGTTGGGTCGTACACCTGGCAGTATCGTTGCAATTCGTCCGATCAAAGACGGTGTTATCGCCGACTTCGAAGTAACTCAGTCCATGTTGAAATACTTCATCGGAAAATCTTTGGGAGAGAAAAAATCTTTCATCCGCCCTCGTATCATCATCTGCGTTCCTTACGGAATCACTCAGGTGGAAAAACGTGCGGTTAAAGAAGCAGCTCAATCTGCCGGTGCACGTGAAGTTTATTTGATCGAAGAACCAATGGCAGCAGCTATTGGCGCCGGCCTTCCTATCACAGAGCCTTCCGGCAACATGGTTGTCGATATGGGCGGTGGTACGACGGGTGTGGCAGTGATTTCTTTGGGCGGTATCGTTTACTGTAAATCTATCAAAGTTGCCGGCGACAAATTCGACGAAGCGATCGTGAATTATGTTCGTCGTCAGTTCAATCTTTTGATCGGTGAAAGAACTGCTGAAAATATTAAAATCCAAATCGGTAACGCTTATCCATTCGAAGAAGAAAAGTCGATGGAGATCAAAGGTCGTGACCTTGTTGCCGGTGCCCCTAAGACAATTGAAATCACATCTTCTCAAGTGAACGATGCTTTGATGGATCCATTGTCTGAAGTTGTCGACGCTGTTCGTACAGCTCTTGAAAAAACTCCGCCGGAATTAGCTTCTGATATCGTCGATAACGGAATTGTTCTAACGGGCGGTGGCGCTCTTCTAGCGAACTTAGATGTTTTGCTTAGAGAAAGAACGGGACTTCCGGTTTCTATCGCGGAAGATCCTCTTAGCTGTGTAGTTATGGGATCTGGAAAAGTTCTCGACCAGCTTGATCTTCTCAGACAGCTTACTGTCGACTAAGATAAGGGAATATGACCGAATCGGACGTACAATCTATCGCTTTATTTTTCTACTTTGCTTTGCTCGATGATCAAAAAGCGATAGAGGCTTCGTCCCAGGCTCTAGCCCTTTGTCGAGTTCGCAAACAAAGAAATCCGGATATGAATAACAAAGTCGCTCTTGTGGCGGCGACAAAGACGGTGTGGGACAAGTTCAAGGCCCGCGTGGCTCGCGGTCGTCCTAATACTTCCGTTGAATCAGGCTGGTTGGTTCCTGAAGACCTCGATTTAGGTCCGTGGCGTGAATTTCAAAAATCAGCTTCTGAAGACGAACTTCTGACTGTGATTTGGTCAAAGATTTTAAAAATCGACGATGATGACATTTCCGAAGGCTTGGGAATCACTCAAGGGACGATTCGTTATCGTCTTGGCAGAGCTCTTCGCAAACTCGGAAGTATGACTCAAGGTGTGAGTAAGTTAAAGCATGGCTCAACAGGAAGATAAAATACCACTCTCAAAAAAAGGTAAAAGGGAGATTTCTCCCTTTATTGGTCATGAGCTTCTTTATGACTATCTTTCCGGAAGTCTCGATAAAGAGCGTCGTGCCGCCGTCGAAGATCACGTGAAATTTTCGCGTGATGCCCAGCTCGATTTAAATAAAATCCAAAATGGACAAAGCTATGCGGAGAAGCTCGCGGACACCGTTGTGTCCGAGCCAATCATTGCGCAAATCAGTGCGCCTTCCAGCTATCTCACTGTGCTTATGCAAAAATCCAACTTTGATAAGTGGCCGCAAGGTTTGAAGTGGGGTTTAGAGGCTTTGGTTGTTGTTCTTGTCATCGTGACTTTACTGACTGTGACACCTTGGCAAAAGGTGATGCAGCTTGGAGTAGGTACGGGATCCAAAGAAGTCGTTTTGGCGGAAGTTTCAAAATCAGGTTCTTCGCAAGTTGTGGTGGAAACGCCGGAGTTTGTCGATGAAGGTGTGAAAGAGGCGACACCAGCTCCGACAGCAACGACTGTCGCTGCGAAAACTCCAGAAAAGCCACAGCCTGTCGCTACTCCGACGGCGACGACGGCGAAAGCGGAAGAAATCAAAGCTGCTGAAACAACAGCATCGCCTGCGACAGGCGGAGGCTTTCTTTACCGCGGTGAAATTGCAGTCACGAACGTGGATGTGGTTGGTCCCAAGATCACGGATAAGATTCTGGGCCTCGGTGGAAGAAAAGCCGGTTCCGTGGAGCTGGGTTGGCGCAAAGCGGGTACTAACTCCATGTACTACCACTTCACGATTCCCGAAGCGAAATATCAGGATCTTCTTACTTTCCTTGGCACATACGGCAAAGCGAAGCTGACGAAAGAGAAACATCCTCGCGTCATGCCGGATGGAATCATCCGTCTTATCATCACAGTGGACGAAGCGAAGAAGTGAAAACTCTAAGGAAGAAACCAAAAAGATCCTTGCGCACGATCTTGATAGTTTGGTTTGTCCTTTTTTCTGTCGTGCCCTTGGCTTTTGTCACGGGCTATTCCATGTTGAAATACGAAAAAGCGATCGATCACGAACTTTCGCAGCGTCTTAGCGGCAATGCGCGGGAAATTGATCTTGTCTTGAGTGACCTTCGCGCAAGTATGCAGCAAAAGCGCGACAAGTACGTTCGCGATCCCAGTCTTGTGTATCACCTGACAATGGGGGATGGTGGGACTCTGCGCACGATTTCCTCGCCTTGGATTAAAGCGGACAATCTTTCCAGTCTTACATTTTTCGATCGGGAAGGTCGAATGTTGGCTTCTGTATTTAAAGATGACAAAGACAACGTAAGAAGTTTTGTTCCGGTTCAAGATGCCGTTTTTCTTTCGGCTAAATACATGGCGCACGTCAAAGACGAAAAGGAAATTGCATTGGCCGAGTTTGGCGAGAATCAAAAAATAAATTTGATTCTGATTTCGAAAGTGAGCGGCAGCGGTGGCAGAACCGTCGGCTATCTTGAGCAAATTGTCGACTTAAACAAAGCATTTGTGGGTCGGCTAAAAAATCGTCTGAAACTTGAACTGATCTTTTTCAAAGACTCAGGGCAAGTCGTCGTTGCAAGTCATCCGGATTTTTACCTTTATAAGAAAGATTTCTTTCGCCCTTACTTCAGACCTGGCAGCGAACCATTCTTTGATTTGACGGTGCGCTCGAATCCCTATGGATTTTTGATCTATCCGCTGAATTGGGGAGTCACGAAATTCAACGTCGCTCTAGGGGCTTCGAAAAGCGAAGCTAAAGCCGTTCTTAAAAACGTGAACTACGCCTTCATCACTGTCGTTGGCGCCGTTGTCGTGCTTCTTATTCTGACGATTCTTGTAACCTCAAGTTGGGTGTTGAAGCCGCTCTATGAACTTGTCGAAGCTTTGCAGTCGTTTGAATCCCAAGAACAAGCCGTTACAATCCCGGTAAAAAACGACACTGAAATCGGTCTACTGACTGAGTCTTTCAATGAGATGAGTAAAAAGATTTGGCAAGCGCGTTCGGATCTTCGAAAGAAGATCACGGAGCTCGAGTCCGCCAATAAAGAACTCAAAGATACACAAACAAAACTGGTACATTCCGCAAAGATGGTCAGTCTGGGGCAACTTGTTGCGGGTGTGGCGCACGAATTGAACAATCCGATCGGATTTATCTACAGCAACATGGTTCATCTTAAAGAGTACTCTGAAAAACTCATTGAGCTTGCTGATGTCGCTGAAAAAAATCCGGCAAGGCTTCCGGCTCTCAAAGAAGAATACGAATTCGACTATATCGTTAAGGATCTTCCGAAACTTGTGGCTTCTTGCCAAGACGGTGCTCGCCGTACACGCGACATTGTTTTGGGACTTAGAAACTTCTCGCGATTGGAAGAGGCCAAGTTGCAAGAGATCGACGTTCACCAAAGTCTCGATACAACTTTGAATCTTCTGCAAGGCGAGATTAAAAATCGTATTGAGATTCATCGCCAGTACGAGCCGATTCCTTTGATCCATTGTTACGCGAGTCAGATCAATCAAGTCTTTATGAACATCCTGTCGAATGCTGTCCAAGCAATCGAAGGCAATGGGCACATTTGGATTTCTACAGTTGCCCTTAAGGACTATAAAGGCTCGAAAGACAAACGCGGATGGGTTCAGGTTTCCATTCAAGACAGCGGTAAAGGTATGTCTTCAGAAGTTTTGGAAAAAATCTTCGATCCGTTCTTTACCACGAAAGGTGTCGGTCAAGGCACCGGCTTGGGTTTGAGTATCTCTTACGGCATTATTCAAAACCATGGGGGAGAAATCCAAGCCCGTTCCGAAACTGGCGTAGGCACGGAATTTATCGTTATCATTCCTGTTTATCCGCCTGTTCTTAGCGAAACCAAACTCTCCTAAAGCTTTCGTCGGGTTTCACCGATAATAGAGCTATGAAGATTCTGGTTTTTTCAGCTCTCTTTCTTGTAAGTGTGGCGAGCACGGCGAAAAGCAAAAGACTTTTGCTTTCAGGGACAGTGCCTATGAAAGCTGACGTTAAGTTGGTGTCAGTCAATGGAGAAACCAAAATCCATTCCAACAGTTCCGCAGGTTTGAAAGTGGAAATAAAAAAGCGTTCACCTGCTTCCGTCGTTACGGTCACTGCTCCATAGTCTAGAAATCTTCGGCAAAGCTTTTACCCGAATGTGAATACAAACTACTCCAGTCGGAGTATTCCTCTGAAAATCGCGTTCTTGTCAGGACTTTCCTAAGACCAGTTGTTAAGATTAATTGTTAATCCTCATTCTCCACGAGTTATTCCTCGAATACGCTTAGTTAATATGCTTAGAAAATCAGTTCTCACGGTTCTGTTCTTTTTATTTCCGTCGATTACGTTGGCATTCCGTCTAACACCTATGGTGATTTATTTTTCTCCAGAGGGAAAAAAGACGACACAGGTTCTGACGTTAGAAAATCCGGGAAACGAAAAAGTTCCTGTGCAAATCGAAGCATTTGCCAGAAGAAGTAATGAAAAAGGCGAAGAGGTTCGCGAAAAGACGGGCGACTTCAATATCTATCCAGAGCAGGTAGTGCTTCTTCCGAATGAAAAAAGAAACGTCCGCATCACTTGGGCGGGCGATCTCAATGATCCGACTGAAAAAGCTTATCGTATTGTCGCGTCTCAATTGCCCGTTGAGTTTCGGGATCGCAATGCCAAGCCCAAAAAAGCAGGCGTAAATCTAAATTTCCTTTTGCAATATGTGGCGTCGGCTTATGTCACACCCGAGGGTGCCGTCGCGAAAGTACGGCTCAAAGACGTGCGAAGTTCTGACGGAAAAAATATTCAAGTATCGATTGCCAATGAAGGCACGGCTCATAAAGTTTTGCGCTTAAAAAAGTTGACGATCTATTCCGGTGAAAAGAAAGCGGTTGAGTTCACGCAAATCAAGGAACTCGATAGTGCAAATCTTCTGCCGGGCGAGTCGCGAACGATCACGTTGCAAACGCCTCAATCTATTCCCCTCAGCGGGCTTCGCGGTGAAATAGAACTTACGGAGTCCGGCGATTGAGGATCGTTCTTTTTAGTTTTTTATTCTGTATTATGACGAGTGTTGTCTTCGCTCAAGCGCACGGCCCGCGTCCTGCACTTGGGACGCCTTATCTTGTTGCGCCCTTGATTCTAGACGGCCACGTTCTTGGTGAGGCCTGGGTTTTTCCGAGAGACGGCAGAAAAAGTTTTGCCGTCGAAGCAAGTCCTTTAGTGGAAGGACTACAAATGTATCTCAAAGAAGATCTGCTGAAAAATTTAAAAGCCCGGGTGTCGACAGAAGGTGTTCTTACGCTGCATGATCTAGAGTCGGCGGGATTAAGTGTCTTCTTCGACGAGGCAACACTTGAGCTGCGTCTGGATCTTCCACTGAAGTATCGTCGCAGTCATGACCTTAACCTGAACTATACGGAATTCGGCGAGGAAAAAGTTTTAAGACCTTCTTTGCAAAGTGGTTACATCAATCTGCGTACGCAGCAGTCCTTTCAGTACGGAAGTGGTGTTGAAGACGAGAAACTGCCTTTGACAGGACATCTTGATTTTGTCGAAAACGTGAACGGTGTTGTTTTTGAATCCATGGCGGATTATCAGGAAAGTTCCGACGATCCATGGAAAAGACAAGACACGCGCTTTCGCTATGACGATGAAGAAAAAATGTTGCGGTACACTCTGGGCGATTTAACTTTAGGCGCCCGGGGTTTTCAAATTTCTCCGAATGTGGCGGGATTTTCTGTTGTTCGAGAATTTTCGATTCAGCCTTATAAAACACTTCGTCCACTGAGCAATACCGAAATTGTTATCAAAAGACCGTCACTTGTTGAAGTTTATGTGAATGGATTTCTTTACAGCCAGCTTCGTTTATCCCCGGGGATATTCAATATTCGCGACTTCCCTTTGGCGACAGGTCAGAACAATGTGAAGATCAAAGTTCGGGACGATCTTGGCCAGGAAGAAACATATGATTTCTCCGTTCTGTTTGAAAATACTCTTTTGAGAAAAGACGTTCACGAATTCTCTTATTCTTTGGGTCTGCCTTGGCGGGAGTCCGGGGCGGATCGCGCTTATGATAATACAGGTGCCGTTCTTAGTTTGTATCACCGTATGGGCCTTTCCGATCAATTGACGTTCGGGTTGAATTTTCAAAATTATCTTTCGCAAGCTTTAACGGGCGTCGAGTTTTCAGGAATCGCCGGCTGGGGTTATCTTTCTGTTGAAGGGGGATATTCCACGCAAAGCTCCCGCAAAGAGGGATTTGCAGAACGTCTGCGCTATCGCACTTTAGATCGTATGTTCGGAAAAGACGTTCCGGTTATTCTGACTGTCGAAGCAGAAAACCGGGATGCTGATTTTGTGGCCGTATCACCTTTTGATCTTGGGGTTCTTAGTTATTTGCGACGTTACGATGCGCAGATTAACTTTCGCTCTGGTTCCGCCTGGATTTTGGGATTTGGCGGCGGATCTTTAGAGTATGCCGCAGGAGAAACGCAAAGAACTTACCGTACAAATCTGGTTGTGCCGCTCAACCCGCACACTCGCATTGAGCTCAGTTATAATAAGCTTATTGGAACAGATGAAGAAGACCGCGGTATGTTTTCATTTTATTGGAGTGAACCTCAAGGAAAATACAGTGCGAGCGCTTACTACGATTCGCTTCAGAAAAGTTCCAACTTAACTTTAAGCAGAAACAGCCTGCATAAGTATGACGATGCTCGCTGGATGGCTTCTCTTTCAGAAACGGACGGGAGTAACTCTGCCAATCTTTCCGCCGAGTATTTAGCGCAACCTTTCAGTGCGCGTTTAGATCACTACTCCAATTGGCAAAACGGAATTGATTCCAACACCACGGGTATCGGTCTTAATACGGGCTTTGCGTGGGTTGGCAATCGGGGAGCTTTCACTCAACCTATCAACGACAGTTTTGTGCTTATTCACACGGATAAAATGCCAGAGGGGCAAGAGCTTCTTATTAATCCGTACGGAACACATGGTGATGCTCAGTTAGGCCCGCGAAAATCGACCGTGTTGCGCGATCAAAGCTCTTATTACAAGAACCTTGTTAACGTGGATTCGACATCGTTG
Organism: Bdellovibrio sp. 22V; assembly: GCF_030169785.1. Lineage (NCBI taxonomy): Bacteria > Pseudomonadati > Bdellovibrionota > Bdellovibrionia > Bdellovibrionales > Pseudobdellovibrionaceae > Bdellovibrio > Bdellovibrio bacteriopascens. The sequence goes on along the minus strand of NZ_CP125854.1, from coordinate 2,079,936 downwards.
CCAGTTGGTTATCTTTTGGCGACGGAATACTATTCCACTCAACCTACTTATCGCAGCGGTATCTTTATTGACCTGAACTTAAAAAGAAAAATCTTAGTCAAGGGTCGCTTCGTTAGCGAAGAAAAAGAGCCTTTATCCTTCGTGGCAGGCGACATCTTGAATTCACAAGGTCAGCTGGTTGATAATAATTTCTTCACGAATAAAACGGGTGGATTCTTTATTGAAGGTTTAGAGCCGGGATCGTACACGATTGTCACCGATCATCCTGAGCTTTCTTCAATCAGCTTTGAGGTCAAAGAGGAATTAAGCTCTTCAGTAAATTTAGGTGATATCATTGTGAAAAAGAGAGGTGACTGATGAAATATATTTCTCTTTTTTTATTTATTCTATTTCCGCAGTTTTCCCTGGCAGATGCATTTTGCACAAACATGCAATTGCAGATCGCGCAAACAAACGTAAATTTCAATTCCGGCGCAACGGTCAACCCCACAATTATAGTAAAGGCGAACACAAACCCAGGACCGTGCGATTTCTTCATTACGGTGAATTACGGATCTTCGACGACGTTTACAAATAGAAGTCTTAAGATGGGAAGCAACAGTTGGCCTTTTCAGCTGACGAAAAACCCTTCTGCGACGCAGATTCTTAAGAACTTTCCAGACGTTTCAGGCAACAATGATGTTCTCACAGGCTATCTTGTCGGCGGAAGCAGCGATCAGCAGGTCGTCGTTAACTACTGGGCGGCGATCAATCAAACCAATCCCTGGCTCATGTATGGAAACTATACGGAGTCGATTACTTTCACTCTTTATAAAGGCACTCTTTCAAGTTATTCTCTGGCGCAGTCAGGAACCGTGACTTTCAATTATAACGCTCCTAAAAGAGTCGACATCTCCGTCGCTGCAACGGGCGGAAATTTCAATATTAACGACACGACGGAGACTTTGAATTTCGGTTCAATGTCTTCAGGAATCAGTCGTTCGGCGGATATAATTCTTAAATATAATGCGGGTTATATTCTCTTCGCGTCTTCTTTGAACAATAGTCGTTTGAAACACACGGCTCAGAATCTTTATATTCCATATACGATTTCGTTTCGAGGAACGCCCGTGAATCTAGGAAGCAGTTCTACAAATGCTGTTCAGGTCGCACGCGAGTTGGGACGATCTCCTGCAAGCGGATTGGTAATCCCGGTCACCGCTACGATCGGTAGTACCGCGAGTGCCCAGGGCGGCACTTATCAAGATACGATTGTTCTGACCGTTCAGTCGGCGGAATAAAAAAACCCGCCTGTAAAAAAGCGGGTTTCTTAAAGCTCATTGTCTTTGAAAGTCTATTAGTTAGCTTGGATAGAGACAGTCAATGTATCTTCGTAAGTACCAGCAGGAGCTGATGCATACGCCGTCACATCCGCCGTGATAACGGAAGTGTCTGTTGTAAGACCCGTCAATGAAGTTACGTTTTTCACCATAACTCCTGCTACTGTTGGCGTCACAGAAGCAGCGCCGTCATAACCAATTTTGTATGTCGTCTTCTTTGTTGCATCCACTGTGTGTCTAAGCTCGCCACCTGTCGAGGAAGAGATCACGATTTTATATCCAGCAAGATTATTAGATGTTTCAATAGCGGAACCGACGTTCTTCGCAGTTTCACCAGCAAGAATGTTCAACGTCGTATTGTTCGTACCATTGGCTGTAACCACGATGTCGTTCACAGAGTTGACTGTTCCTTGAAGCAAAAGAGTGCCAGAGCTAGCCGCCATAGCCGTGCTGCCTAAAGCAAGAGTTGCCATAACAGTTGTTGTGATTTGTTTAATTTTCATGTGAGGAATCCCTTTCAATTTGATCGGTTCTTGGTTATTTCTTCACCAAATCTTTACTTCACGAGGCATGCCACGCATTAAATCCGCGGTGGTGCATTACAATGCTGAAAGACTGTTTAAAAATTAAACAAGAGCGCAAAAGAAGCATTAAGGGCACTTCGCGTGAACAAATTCTTGTAAACTTGCGACTCAGTCTGAGATGAAAAAGGCTCTTTTTCTTAAGATTTCCCTTTTCAAGACCGATAGGACTTCTATGACATCCCAGAGGTCACAAAAGGAAAGCTCTATGTTTTTGGCCTTGCTGCTTTTTATTGGAGCGGCGGGACTGGTCTTTGCCTATTTGGGAAGTGAAGATCCGAAGCCGGTAGCGCAACAAGATCCGCGCGTAAAATCACAAAAATATGAAAAGTCAGTGAATCGTCATCTTATGTTCACGAATGAAAAGATGGAATTGGCAAGACAGCGTATGGAAGTGGAAAACGCTCGTCTGTTAAACACGGACTTTAACTCCACTTCGGCTCAACGAGCCTACACGAATGACAACACGTTAGATTTATCAACGGACACACGCGCCCAGGAGTTGGCGAATGAGCTGGGTCGTGGCACTCGCAAAGAAGAGGCAATGAGTCCCCATGATGTTGTTCAAAGGGAACTCTTCAACGCACAACAAATGGCGGAGTATACGCAAGCGTACAAAGAAGAATATGCTCGGCAGTTTATCGAAAACGCTCGGCGAGGCGGATACAAAGTTATTCTGAGCGATGACTTGAGTCGCGTAATTTCCGTAACACCTCTTCGCAGTCCGAGTCAGAATGGAATGGATCTATTTGGTTCTGGCGGAGACGCTCTTCAATAAATAACGATTTAAAATTTTTCCGCCATTTTTTGAAGTGTCCGTGGTCGGCCATGCTGTAGTACTGTGTTGGGGTCATCACGATGTGATCATGCAACGGAATTTGCAAAAGCAAACTCGCCTGATAAATTTTTCGAGTTATAATAAGATCTTGTTCTGAAGGTTCCGTGTGATTGCTGGGATGATTGTGCGCCATAATAAAAGAACAGGCGTTACAAAGAATCAGAGACCGAAAGATATCGCGTGGATGAATGAGACAGTGATCCGCAGTTCCGCGGAAGATCAAATCCTTTTTTATAACTTCCATTTGCGAGTTTAGTGCAAGTATCCAAATCTCCTCGGCAAAAGGATTTATTTGCGCACGGAGACATTCATAAGCCAAAAGACTTGAGGACACTTCATTCATATACCCTCCGCCTGCAAAATAAACGGTGCTGATATATAAGGATAATGCGAATTTTAAGGACGGTTTGGGACTTGCGTGTCCGATATCATTCGACATAGACTTTTGAAGTGTCCAATAGAACGGGAAGGTACCTATGAAGAATTTGATTCTGGCAGCTCTCACACTTTCATTTTTGGCTTTGACGAATTGCGGTCCGAAAGCTTTTACAAAAGGCGAGTATGACGACGTCAACCGTGAAAATCTTTTGAACGATCAATGGTCTGAAACGGACATGCAGAAAGCTGTGCAAGATCTTGTTGGCAGTTTGATGCAATCACCTGCGATTAACGGCTCTAAAAAATTGCCAGTCGTTATGGTGACGGGTTTGCAAAATAAAACATCTGAACATATCGATACTCAAAGCATCATGGATATGGTTCGCGTTGAGTTGATGAAATCTGGAAAAGTAGGTTTCATCGATAAAGAGGCGCGCCAAGATATTGCCGATGAATACAACTATCAAAATTCAGGCATGGTTGCGGGAGACAGCAAAAAAGGTCCTGGCGGCCAAGTCGGCGCGGACTTCATCATCAATGGACGTTTGGATTCAATCGTTCAAGAAGTTGGCAAAGACAAAACTGTCTACTACAAACTGACTTTGAATTTGACGAACTTGAAAACAAGCATGATCACTTGGTCTGATCAAAAACAAATTCGTAAGACATTTAAGAAAAAATCAGTTGGCCTTTAATTCATGAATCGTATTTTACAAAGACTCACGCCTGTCGTGGGTCTTTTTTTCTTCACGACTATTCTTTCCGGCTGTGCCTCTTATCAAAGTAAAGTTCATCAGGCACGGGAAGCCCTTTCTCATCGCGATTACGAAAAAGCTCTTAAGGAACTTGAGCCTCTCGCAGAAAAGCAAAGCGACGATCAACTTGTTTATCTTTTGGATTACGGAACCGCTTTACAAATAGCGGGAAAGTACAAAGAAAGTAACGCTGTTTTCATGAAAGCGGACCGCCTGGCAGAGAGGGTCGACTATCAATCTGTTTCGCGTATTGCAGGTTCGTTGGCTTTGAGTGAAGAAATGGTTCAATACAAAGGCGACACTTTCGAAAAGATTTTCATCAATGCTTATCTTGCGATGAACTTTTTAGAGATGGGTCAGTTGGATGACGCTCTTGTCGAAGCTCGCCGTATCAACGAAAAATATTTGAAGTATCGTGCAGATGAAAAAAAGAAATTCGAACTGAATTCATTCAGTAAATATCTTTCGGCTCTTATTTGGGAAGCCAGTCGCAGTTACGACGACGCTTACATCGCCTACAATGAGGCTTACAAAATCGATCCTACGATTCCCACGATTCACGCGGATTTGATCCGCTCTGCGAAACTGGCGCGTCGAATGGATTCTTACGCTCAGTGGAAAAAACAATTCCCTGAAGTGGAAGAGCAAGAATCTTGGTACAACCGCAACCTTGGCGAGCTTGTGATTATTTATCAACAGGGATGGGGCCCTCGCAAAGTTCCCGATCGCAATGAGTATCGTTTTCCCACTCTCATCGCGGCAAGCAGTGATACAAAAAAAGCGCGCCTGACTCTTTTGCCGGAAGCGAACACATCTTATTTAAGCCGCGAAGTTTACGACGTAGAAAAAGCGGCGATTGAAACTTTGCGCGAAGACCAAGGAATTCTTGTCGCAAAACGCGTAGCAGGTATCGCAACAAAAGCAGTTCTGTCCGATCAAGTTCGCCAGCAAAATCAGCTTCTGGGCGACTTAGCCTTTATCGCACTGAACATCGCCGATCGTGCGGATGTGCGCCAGTGGTCGACCTTGCCTCAGACGATTCAAATTATTCGCGTTCCGCTTAAAGCAGGACAATATAAATTCAAAATTGAAGGTTTAGATTTTACGGGATCTCCGACAGGAGAAAATCTGGAAAATCGCGAAGTTCTTATCAAACCAGGCCAAAAACAATTCATCGTCTGGCGCTCGCTGAAATAAACCTATAAAAAAAGGCTCCTTACGGAGCCTTTTTAGCATTTAAGCTTTGAAACTTTTCAATCGATCTTAGTTGTTCAACAAAGAAGAACCAGGAAGATTTGGAGTTTCGTCGTCTTGTTGCAAACCAGGAAGTACAGTTGCTTTTTCAGCAGCTACTTTAGCAGTAGTGTCTGTGTTGTAGCGAGTAGCAGCAGTTGCTACGCGGTTTTCCAAGTTTTGTTTTACGCTGTCAGTAGAAGCGTTTTCAACAACAGTGTTAACTTGTTGCTTAGTCATGTAATCCTGAGGGAATGCACCAAGCTTAGCCAAGTAACCAGAAATGCTTCCGTTACCGTTTTGGATGATTTCGCGAAGTGTGAAAAGAGGAGCGTATTGAGATGCTTTCTTTTCAGCTTCGAAAATGATCTGAGTCAAAGTCGCAGCAGTGATATCGTTTTTTGACTTATTATCGATAACCATTACTTCTTCGTTTGTGCGGATCATTTTAGCGATATCATCAAGAGTCACGTAGCAGCTTTGTTGTGTGTCGTAGAGTTTGCGGTTCTGATAGCGCTTGATGATTTTAACTTTAGAATTTGGCTTCGATGTCATTGTTTCGTTTTGGTTGATCAAAAGTGCCTCCCAATTTGAAATTTCCCCAAAGTCTCAAGGAGATATAAGTGCCTGATGATTCAGCGTCCCCTTGCAGATGGGCGCAACCTATCCCTGCCGCCACCCCTTGTCAAGGGGTCCTCAAATCAAAAGAAAAGACTCCAGGCGTTATTTTTTTCGCAAATAGTTATTCGTTTTTTCAACTTTCACAGACCTTTGTCTAAAGTTTTCTCGAAATCTCTCCGAAAGGTAAATATACGACCTTTCTTTGCGGGAAGAAAATTAATGAAAAATGAAGAAATTCAAGAGTTTAAGTCCACTAGTGTCTTAGCCCTTCTAGGCCTGGTTGGCTTTTCAGCCGCGATCATCGCGACACCTTGGAATCGTCAAATGGCGGACTCGAAAGTCGAAACGGCCCGGCAAAAAGCGGAGGTCGTAGGCTATCAAGTTGTACAAATTTACCGCGAAGCATCAAAACCTCAAAGCCCCGCTGAAAAGGCCGGAAAACGTGTCCCAGCCTCCGTCAGCGAGTCCTCAGTCGCTGAAAATCTGCGTAGTACGGGGACCATGGGTACGGATCCTTGGGGTCAGCCCTATCGTTATCGAATTCTGTCGGCGAGTCCGGCCGGCAAGATGCGGATTCTTGTTTGGTCCACAGGCCCTAACAAAAAAGTGGAGACAGCAGATTTAGACAATGAGGACAAGAGCCTCACTGAACAACCGGTCTATTCCGGAGACGATTTAGGCGTTCTTCTGAGCATGGCTCAAAATTAGACAAATTCTAGTCTTGTCCTTAGTCGCGATGAGGTCCTGGCGCCATGTAATTGCGTCAAGAATTTCTCAAAATATGCCGATCAGCATAGTGACCAAGGAGATCCAATGCTTCTACACACTAGGACCGCGCTGATAGCCCCTTTAGTACTTTTGCTCTCGGCCTGCGCGACACTAACGTCCACAGATTCGGATAAAGCGACATACTACGAAGCTTCATTCGACGATAAAAACCGTGCTCCTGCTTCTTTCGCTCCTGCGGTCGTAGCTCAAGATGGAAGCGCCACTCTCGATCCTCTCTACATGCGCACTCAAGCGGATTATTACTTCGCGATGGGTGAAGCCTATAGCCTCGATGGGAATACTGCAAAAGCAATTGAATCCTTCAAGATGACTTTGGTTTATGACCAGAATTCTCCTGCGGTGAACATGCGTTTGGCGGCGGAGTTTTTGAAGCAAGGATTGATTTCAGAATCTTTGGCACAAGCTGAAGAAGCTGTGAAAAAAGACAACAAGAATATCGATGCGCATCTTTTGCTTGGTGGTTTGTATTCTTCTATGAAGCTTTATCCAAAAGCTTTGGCAGAGTACAACACGGTGATGAAGCTGCAGCCGTCAAACACGGAAGCTCCGTTGTACATCGGCGCTTTGTATTCAGAGCAAAAACAATCAGACAAAGCAGTGAAGTACTTTGAAACTTTGCTGAAGAACTCTGAATACTCGACACCTTATCTAGCACACTACTACATCGGACGCGTGCGCATGGAGCAGGGTGATGAGAAATATCAAAAGGCTGCGGAAGCATCGTTCAAAAAATCCCTTCAGTTGAAGCCTGATTTTGCGGATGCCGTTTTGTCTTTGGGCATGATGTACACAAAGCAGAAGCAAGAGGCGAAAGCGATCAGCATGTATCGTGAGTTCCAAAAGGAAAACACGCCGAACCCTCGCATCGCAGAAGTTCTTGCTCAGACTTACATTGAAAAAGGCGATTACGAAAAAGCTTACGAACAACTTGAGGTTCTTGAAAGCGATTCAGATGAGCCTTTGAATGTTCGCATGAAGATGGCTTTGATCTTGATTGAACAAAAACGCTACGACCTGGCTTCTCAGAAATTGGAAGACGTGTTGAAGGACGCTCCGGATTCAGACAAAGTTCGTTTTTATCTTGCAGCTGTGTATGAAGAAACTCATCAAGCTGAAAAAGCTGTTCGTGAGTACCGCAAGATTCCAGTGACCAGCACATATTACGGAGAGTCCGTAGTGCATGCGGCTTACCTTCTTAAAGGTTTGGGCAAACTGGAGGAGGCTTTGAAAGTGGCGGCGCAAGGTTTGAAAGAGCGCCAGGATCAACCACAGATTTTTGCGATGTACGCGTCCTTGATGGATGAGAAGAACGACTATAAAGGTGCTGCAAAAGTTTTGGAGCAAGGTCTTGAGAAGTTTCCTGAAAACGCCCAATTGCGTTTTTACTACGGCACAATCAACGATCGTCTTGGAAACAAAGACGTGGTTGTGACAGAGATGAAGAAAGTGTTGGAGCTAGATCCAAATCACGTGCAAGGCATGAACTATCTTGCCTTCACTTGGGCCGAGATGAACGTCAATCTTCCGGATGCAGAGAAGTTGGCTCGCCGTGCTCTTGAGTTGGAACCTCATGATGGCTATGTGTTGGATACCTTGGGTTGGGTTTTGTTTAAGCAAAACAAATTCCCAGAGTCTATCAAGTTCCTAGAAGCCGCTCATAAGTCTCAATCCACAGTCAGCATTATTGCTGAGCATTTGGGTGACGCTTACTACAAGCAATCCATGGTGGATAAAGCGAAGAAGATGTACCGTAAAGCGGCGGATCTAGAAACGGATAAACGCAAAGTGGAAGAGATTCGTGGCAAGATCACAGCGATCGAGAAGCAAGAGCTTTCGACTCCGCGTTTGCCGGCATCGGTTGAAAAACCTATCGCTGAGCACTCTGAATAAAGAAATTATTAGTTATGACTTAAAAAGCCGCGTTGAGAAATCACCGCGGCTTTTTTTATGCCTTTTGCGTCTTTAATAAGACCAGCGGCTTTATCTCTAAATAAAAGAAATGACCGACATAAAATAGAAGCGGCAAAACGGCGATCAATCCCAATCCGGCGATAAGAGACGAAAGCAAAATCAAAAACGCGAAATAAAAACTCAGGACGAAGTAATTTTTAAAGCTCTTAATAGAAACAAGGCCGACAACATCAATCGCCTTACCTAAGCTTTCGTTGGTTTCGAGATGAAAGCGCAAAGAATGGCTAAGCACGAAATAGAAATACACCGCGAGCATCAATAGGCCTAACGACAATGGGGCCGTCATCCACAGCGCTTGTGGACTTTGCAAAATTCCAATCGCGGAACCTAAAAGCACGCTGGTTGGCAAAAGGATCAAACTTGTAATGAGATAAGAGGGCAGCGATTTTTTGTGAAACAACTCTCGCGGCCAGGCGTTTTTTTCCACTTTATATTGTGCGATTTCTTGAAGCGCCAAAAGACAGAATGAAATCAGAAAGGCGCTGACGTAAGGGATATAACGCACTAAAAAAACAATCAGCGTCGCACAGAGGCCAAAGATCAAACTGTCTTTCCAAGTGCCTTTGAAGTGATTCAAGGCTTGTTTAAAAGAATTCATTTCTCTATGCTAAGGCAATGATGACAACTAGCAAACATTTTCTATTTATCGGATTAACCCTTTTCCTTTCAGGATGTGTCACAAAAACGGTGAAAGAGGGTGCGTTTCAAAAAGCGCAATGGGAGACGAAAGCTTTAATTCGGGACCAAAAAGAAAATAAAACGCAGTCATTAAATATTGATATTTACGCGATAAAGAATGAACGGGCGCGTTTGGAAATCACAGCGATCATGGGCTATCAAGTGGCAAGTCTTGTGATGAGTCCCAGCGAAATCTCGTACATCATTTATCCACAAAAGGCATTTTTCTATGGGCGGAATTCAGAGCGAGCATTCAGTCGCATGATTGATCTCACTCTGCATCCGATGAATCTTGCGAACATTGCCTTCGATGAACCTGTTCGCGGCCCTGGATGGAAGTGCAGTCTCGATACCCAAGGCCAAATCTCTCAATGTGAGAATCTGCAAAGAGCGATTCGCGTAAACTGGTTAAATCGTTCCGAGGGCCAAAAGAAAGTCGTAATTACGGCCCCGCAATTCGAAATGCAGTGGCAATTTTCTGCACCCCAGACGGAGGTCCAGTTCAAGCCAGAGCTATTCACTTTGAAACAACCTACAGGGTTCAAAGCAATACAAATAAATTAAATTCCTCGTTAACCGTCTAGGATTGAGGCATAATCTAACTCAGTAGGTGTGTGTCACCAAGCACCTGGGGGAGAGAATATGGCCTCTAAGTTTGATCTACATTCGTTGGTCACCAACTGGCAGAATTCAAGCGCACAAGCAAAAGAACACTGGAGCGGCACGTTCTCCGAGTATCTTGATCTTGTAAAAGAAAATCCAAAAATCACACGCAATGCCTATCAGCGCATGTATGACATGATCGTTGAAGAAGGCACTGAAACATATCTCGATTTCAAAAAAGAAGTCGTTCGCTACAAATTTTTCGACGACGTTCATAACAACGGTAAAGACGCTGTCTTCGGTCTCGATGTTCAGCTGATGAAACTTGTGAACGTACTTAAAGCGGCGGCTCTCGGTTACGGAACGGAAAAGCGTGTGATTCTTCTGCACGGTCCGGTAGGAAGTGCGAAGTCGACAATCTGCCGCATGCTCAAAAAAGGTTTAGAGCGCTACTCTCACTCAAAGAATGGCGCGATGTACACTTTCGAATGGATTGACGAAAAGCTCGAGCTCGACGGTCTTCTTGGTAAAGGCGTGAAAGTGTTCGCGTCGCCGATGAATGAAGAGCCATTGCTTCTTATTCCTGAAGATCTTCGCCCGCAAATCTATGAGTCTTTGAACAAAGGCCAAGAGGGCACGTACCGCGTGCATGTGGATGGAGAACTCAGCCCGCCATCGCGTTTTATCTTTAAAACTTTGATGGAAAAATATGACGGTGACTTGATGAAAGTTCTTTCACACGTTCGTGTCAGAAGACTTTTCATTTCGGAAGCTGATCGTATCGGTATTGGTACTTTCCAACCGAAAGACGAAAAGAACCAAGACTCCACAGAGCTTACTGGTGATATCAACTACCGTAAGATTGCAGAGTACGGATCAGATTCAGACCCTCGCGCGTTCAACTTCGACGGGGAGTTCAACGTTGCCAATCGCGGGATGATTGAATTCGTCGAGGTTCTAAAACTCGATGTCGCGTTCCTTTACGATCTTTTGGGTGCTTCGCAGGAACATAGAGTGAAGCCGAAAAAATTCGCGCAAACTCATATTGATGAAGTGATCATTGGTCATACGAATGAACCAGAGTACCGTCGCCTTCAAGACAACGAATTTATGGAAGCTCTTCGTGACCGTACTGTGAAAATCGATATTCCTTACATCACTCGCTGGAGAGATGAAGTGAATATCTATAAGCGTGATTTCAACTCGCAAAAGGTGCGCGGTATCAGTATTGCTCCGCACACAGTTGAAATGGCGGCGATGTGGGCTATTCTGACTCGCTTGGAAAAGCCGAAGAAAGCCAACCTTACGCGCTTGCAAAAACTCAAACTTTATAATGGTAAAACGCTTCCGAATTACACGGAGGACAACGTACGGGAGCTTCGTAAAGAAGCCCAGCGTGAAGGCCTCGAGGGTATTTCGGCTCGTTATATCCAAGATAAACTTTCCAATGCCTTGGTGGCGGCTCAGCAGTCCAACAAGGGGTCCGTGAATCCATTCATGGTCTTCAAAGAACTTGAATCCGGATTAAAGAATCACTCTTTGATTTCAAACGAAGAGTTGAAAGCGGAGTACAAAGAGCTTTTAGGTGTTGTTCTTCAAGAATACGAAGAAATCATCAAGGGTGAAGTGCAAAGAGCGATCAGTGCCGACGAAAGCGCGATGCAAAGACTTTGTGCGAACTACATTGATAACGTAAAAGCGTACACACAACGCGAGAAAGTTCGTAACCAGTTCACTGGTAACGATGAAGAACCGGACGAGCGTTTGATGAGATCCATCGAAGAGAAAATTGAAATTCCTGAATCCCGCAAAGACGATTTCCGTCGCGAGATCATGAATTACATCGGTGCTTTGGCTCTTGAAGGCAAGAAGTTCAACTACAAGATGAACGAACGCCTTCATAAAGCGATCGAATTGAAACTCTTTGAAGATCAGAAAGACAGCATCAAACTTACAACTCTTGTAAGCAACGTTGCTGATAAAGACACTCAAGAGAAAATTGATATCGTTAAAACTCGTCTCATCAAGGACTTCGGGTACGATGAGATCTCTGCGACGGACGTTCTACACTATGTTGCAAGTATCTTCGCTCGAGGGGACGTAAAGAATAAATAATGTCGATACGTGAAGACCATAATAGATTTAGAGAGATCGTAAAAGGGAAGGTTAAAGAGGACCTGCGCAAGTACGTCTCTCAAGGCGAGATGATCGGGAAGCGTGAAGATGAATTTGTAAAGATTCCGCTTCCTCGTATCGACATCCCCAACTTCCGTTACGGCCCGAAACAGCAAGGTGGCGTCGGTCAGGGTGAAGGTCAACCCGGCCAAGACGTGGGCGATCCGGGTGAAGGCGGTCAAGGTCAGGCGGGCGAGGCTCCCGGCGAGCATTTGCTTGAAGTCGAATTAACCATGGAAGAGCTCGCTGATATTCTTGGCGAAAAACTCGAGCTTCCGCGCATTGAGCCTAAGGGCGCGAAAAACATCGAATCGATTAAGACGAAATTTACGGGTTTGGCACCAGTTGGGCCCGAAGGTCTTCGTCATTTCAAATCATCCTATAAAAGGGCTTTGAAGCGTCTTGTGGGTTCTGGAACCTACAATGCGGAAGAACCGCTGGTTATTCCGATTCGTCGGGACATGCAGTACAAATCCTTTAAGAAAGTCACTCAGCCGCAAACTCAGGCGGTGGTGATTTATATGATGGACGTGTCAGGCTCAATGGGCGACGAACAAAAAGAGATCGTTCGTCTTGAAAGTTTCTGGATCAATACCTGGTTGAAAAAACATTATAAGGGTCTGGAAACACGTTTCATCATTCACGATGCTGCAGCAAAAGAAGTTGATGAAGATACGTTTTTTAGAACAAGTGAGTCGGGCGGTACTTTAATCAGCTCTGCTTATAAACTTTGTCAGGAGATCATCGAAAAAGATTATCCTGTGAACGAGTGGAACATTTATCCGTTCCATTTCAGTGACGGCGATAACTGGTCTGGTGAAGACACGCGCCTGTGCGTGAAGATGCTGACGGAATTCTTCCTTCCGAACTGCAATGTGTTCAGTTACGGACAGGTGGAAAGTAAGTACGGGAGCGGGCAATTCCTTAAGGATTTGCAAAAAGAATTTGGCGGAGACGAAAGACTGACTCTGAGCCAAATTGAAAACCGCGACAAGATCCTCGATTCAATCAAAGACTTCCTTGGGAAGGGCAAATAGGAAAAAGGTACCAGGTACCTTTTTCCATGCCAAATTGGAGTAAAACTTATGGCAAATTTAACTCCCGAACTTGAAGCAGAAAGAAAAAGAATTTGGGCCATCGCTAAAGAGGCGGGTCTGGATTGCTTTGAAACTATCTTTGAATTGATCACTTACGATCAAATCAATCAGTTCGCTGCTTACGGCGGATTTCCGGTGCGTTATCCACACTGGAAGTTTGGTATGGAGTATGAGCATCTCTCCAAGAGCTACGAATACGGTCTTTCAAAAATTTATGAAATGGTGATTAACACAGATCCTTGTTACGCGTACCTCATGGAAGGTAACGCGATGATGGATCAGAAGCTTGTGATGGCCCACGTGTATGGTCACTGCGACTTCTTTAAAAACAATATTTGGTTCTCGAAAACAAATCGCAAAATGATGGACCAGATGGCGAATCACGCGACACGTATTCGTCGCTATATGGATCGTCATGGTCAAGACGTTGTGGAAAACTTTATCGACGTCTGTTTGAGTCTTGAAAATTTGATCGACCGCTACAGTCCCTATGTGGAAAAGTCTGTGGTTAAGCCGGAAGAAAATCGTGCGCAAGAGCCGAATTATCTTTTGCGTGTCGATCGCTCTTATATGCGCGACTACATTAATCCTCCGTCGTTTGTTGAAGAACAACGTCGTAAGGCTGAACAAGAAGCGCAAGAAAAGGCGCAAAGATTCCCGAGTGAGCCTGAAAAAGATATCCTGAACTTCTTTATTCACTACGCTCCGTTGACGGACTGGCAGCAGGATGTGTTGTCGATCATTCGCGATGAAGCTTATTACTTCTCTCCGCAAGGAATGACGAAAACGATGAATGAGGGTTGGGCGTCTTACTGGCACTCGAAACTCATGACGACGAAAATTCTCAATGACTCTGAAATTATCGACTTTGCCGATCACCACAGTGGAACGATGGCAATGGCTCCAAACGGATACAATCCTTATAAAGTGGGGATTGAACTTTTCCGTGATATTGAAGAGCGCTGGAATAAAGGTCAGTTCGGTCGCGAATGGGAACAGTGTGATGATATTCGCGAACGCAAAAACTGGAACAGAGATCTTCGCTTAGGCCGTGAAAAAATCTTTGAAGTGCGCAAAGTGTGCAATGACGTCACTTTCATTGATCAGTTCCTGACGGAAGATTTCTGTGTTCGCAATAAACTCTTCGTTTATAAGTTTAATAAGAAGACGCAGAAGTTTGAGGTCGATACCAAAGACTTTAAGGCTATCAAAGCGCAACTTCTTTTCCACATGACAAACTTCGGTCAGCCAATCATTCGTATCGAAGATGCAAACTTCGAAAATCGCGGTGAGTTGTTGTTAACTCACTTGCATGAAGGCATCGACATGCAACCCGATTTTATGAGCGAGACGCTGAAGAACGTCTTTAAAATGTGGAAAAGACCTGTAAACCTAGCGACCGTTATGGATGAAACTCCGCAGCTTTTTAGATTCGACGGGAAAGAGTACACTCAGCACAAACTGGGTGAAGAGCCTAGTCCGAATCCGTCCAACGAAACTGCAGGTTCATGAAAAATACTCGCTTAGTTTATAGTACTGATCCCAAGGACAACATTGTTTGTCCTCAATGTAAGCAACTCAAGGCCGAGTGCCGCTGCCGTCCTGAAGAAACTGTCCAAGAAGGCCAATTCACCGTCATTTTCCGTCTGGAAAAAGGCGGAAGAGGAGGAAAGACTGTGACGATTATGGATGGATTTCCTCGCAACGAAGACTATATCAAGACGCTTGCGAAGGAACTGAAAGCCAAGTGTGGTGTTGGTGGAACGCATATCCTTGGCGAAAAGCATGGCATGATTGAAATTCAAGGCGACAAAAGAGACCAATTAAAAAAGATTCTCGAAACTAAGCGAATCAAATTCAAAGGCATGTAAAACTGGACTCCGCGCGCCTTGTATTTTCCGTCCATTCGGGTGATCCTTCAAATATGAACATGTTTACAAGTATTACAACTCCTCTGAGAGGTGCGGACTTGGCTGCTAAAAAGATTGTTATTGTGGACGACTACGAAGAGAGCTGTAAGCTCCTCGCAGAGATTTTGAGCTCTACGTACGAGTGTTCATACACTTCTGATAGCAACTCTGCATTCCGTCTTATCAACGAAAAGAAGCCGGATCTTATTCTTTTGGACTATAAGATGCCAGGCGTGATGGGAGTAGACGTGTGTCGTATGGTTCGTGAAAGCGAAACCACGAAGAACACGCCGATTATTTTTGTATCCGGTGCTGCGACTATCGACGAAAGAATCAAAGCGTTCGAAACGGGTGCTGATGATTTCATTTCAAAACCTTTCCACGTAAAAGAGCTCATTCTTCGTATTAAAGCGCGTCTTTCAGATAAAGAACCGGAAGCGGCTTCCGAACTGACAGCGGCTAATCTGCGAATGAATCTTCTTTCTCGTCAGATCTTCGTGGACGGAGAGGAAGTTAATCTCACGCCGAAACAATTCGACATTCTTAAGATGCTTGTTGCCGCCAAAAACAATCTTGTGACGCGCGAAAAATGTTTGTCGGAAATTTGGGGTGATACTGAGGTGACTTCACGTAACGTCGACTCTCAGATCAACTATTTGAAACGTAAGATTCACAAGTTCAACGGCCGTATCGTGGCTGTTCCTTCTTTGGGATACCGTCTGGAAGCGCAGGAATAGTTTCTGCGCTTTGATCTTTTTCGGAATAGACCAAGGTCCAGCGAAAATTCTTTAGGTCAATGTCTTAGACACCGATAAGCAGGTATGCGCATTTTTCTTTTTTTCATTCTCAGTTTAATCGTTCTTCCGGCATACGCTATTGCGCCGGGGGTTCTCTGCGATCAAGCGATTATCGAAGAGCTTTCTTCTTCTGAAAAAGCCGGGATGGAAGAGATCTGTAGCTACGCAGGTCAGTACGAAGAATCCGCTTTGCCTGATAAAAATGCGACGTCCTCGGGAAAATTCCGCGACGGCTATCCTCAGACACATACTTACTTTGATTTTTTTGAAAGCTTGAACGAATCAATTCACACCTTGAACCGGGGTGAAAAGTGCGATCCGAAAGCGAATAAAAACGGCCGTATTCCTTATCCGACTGTGAATGTCGATAAAACAGCGGCGGGAACAATTCCTATTTCCGTGGTGAAAGAAGAAGAGCTGAATAAAATCTTCGCCGACTTTGCAAAAGACCCCAAGTACGCCTTCGATGTGCCTGATGACGGCTGCTGGGCTCGTGCGCATATCATGGCCCGCGAACTTGAGAAAAAAGGAATTCGTGTTGGTAAAATGTTTATCGAAGGCACTTTGATTGTTGAAACCAAAAATGCCCGCAATGGCGAGAATGTCGTGTGGTCGTATCATGTGGCTCCGATGGTGGCGGTAGAGACAAAGACCGGCGTTGAGATGAGAATTCTAGATCCGGCGATGTTCAACAAACCTGTTCCTGTAAAGACGTGGACCGATAAAATGCTTCCTGACGAAGAACTGAAAGAAGAAGTCTCAATATACACGACAGACCGTTTTGTCCTTGATCCATTGCGAGGCCAAGAGTTGAGCGCGATTAGAAATGATCCGGGCCAAGGCCGCTGGCACATGGCTGAAACGGTCATGGCCGAAAGAGAACTAGAAAAGCGTCAGTGGGAATCAGAAGAAAAAAAAGCTTGGCGTAAGTTTAATCAAGGAAAAAAGATATGAAGTTTTTCGTCATCGCTTTGCTTTTTGTTAGTTCCACGAGCTTTGCACAAGGTCCGCAAATGAAACCGCAATCTTTTTTAGACGTCGTTCATAAAGTAAAGACGACGAAGGATAAATCCCTAATCACATTCAAAAGAACGCCGACAATTTATGAAGTGCCGGCGGATTCGCAAAAAGAAATTTTAAAGAAGCTTGAGGCGAGTCAGAAGAATCAAAAAGCCATCGAAGTCACGGTCGAACCCGTGAGCCGTAAAATCATCGAAGTGAAAGGTCCTTAACGAGGACCTTTGTTTCCCGAAAATCTTTTGTGTGGTCCTTTCGAAGGGCCTTTGCCTGCACCACCGCCGTCTTTGCCCTTGGGGCCGAAGAAGCGTTTTTTCTTTTGTGGACGGTGTTTTTCTTTATTATCGCGCTTTTGGCTTTCAATAAGCGCTTTGGCTTTACCAACGCTCATCACGGTAGCCTTCGCGATTTCTTCCGAGTGGAATGGATGGTCGGTAACCACAGTCACTTTTTGGCGAGTGACTTTTTCAATCGCATACATAAAAGAACGCTCTTCCGCCGTACAGAAAGAAATGGATTCACCTGAAGCCCCTGCGCGCGCCGTTCTCCCGATGCGATGAACGTAGCTTTCAGGAATATGCGGAATTTCAAGATTGATTACGTGAGTGATGCCTTCGATATCAATACCGCGGGCGGCGATATCCGTCGCAACAAGAACACGTACATCGCCGTTACGGAAATCCTCAAGAGCTCTTTGGCGCGCCGACTGCGATTTGTCACCGTGAATGCCTGCAGCTGAAATGCCTGCCTTCACAAGTTTATCGACAACGCGGTTCGCACCGTGTTTCATTGCGACGAAAACAAGAACTTTATAGAGGTTGTTGTCTTTAAGAAGATGAATCAAAAGGTCGAGCTTATTTTTCTTTTCGACATACATCACGCTCTGTTCAACTTTTTCTGCTGTCGAAGATGTCGGCGTCACCTCAACTTTTTCCGGATTCACAAGAATCGTATTCGCGAGCTTTTGAATCTCTGGCGGCATCGTTGCAGAGAAAAATAAGTTGTGACGTTTCTTCGGAAGCAAAGGCAGGATTCTTTTAATGTCCTGCATGAATCCCATGTCGAGCATGCGATCGGCTTCGTCGAGAACGAAAATTTCCACTTTATGAAGACTTAAAAACTTTTGTTGGAAAAGATCGATAAGACGGCCCGGAGTCGCCACAAGGATATCCACGCCGCTTTGCAAAGCTTTGACTTGCGGAGTTTGACCGACACCGCCAAAGATCACGGCGTGTTTAAGTTTTAAGTGCTTGCTGTAAGCCTGAATGTTTTCGTGAATTTGAATCGCCAACTCACGTGTCGGAGTTAGAATCAAAGTGCGCGGGCATTTTGCTTCTAGACGTGTTTGATGTTTTGCCAAGTTCTGCAAAATAGGAAGAGAAAATGCCGCTGTCTTGCCTGTGCCCGTTTGTGCAATACCAAGAAGATCTTTGCCCTCAAGAATAACAGGGATTGCCGCCAACTGAATTGGAGTTGGGGTTTCATAACCTGCTTCTTTTAGTGAAAATTGAAGAGGAGCGATTAAAGGGAGGTCTGTAAATTTTGTCTGTGTCATGAATCTTGCGTTGTAACAGGGGAGGGGTGCTAGCGCAAGGCGGATTTCTTCTGAGCGGTTTTAAGCAATTTTTGCACAGCCCAGAGGATGTCCTTATTGTAGCTAAAGACTTTGGCTGCATGTTTTACATCAATCCACTCAACACCACGGTGATAAGAGGCATCTTCCACTTTGTGAGGCGGAGTCCACTCTTGATCCAATACACCGACGTAAAAGAGCGTTCGGCAGGCATGTACACGACCATCCCAAAGGAAGTCGTACTTTCTTTCAAAGGCGGTCTCTTCAAGAATGCGAACCTTGTAGCCTGTTTCTTCCCAACATTCGCGCGCGGCTGTTTCCGCCGCCGATTCACCGCTTTCAATCGCGCCACCCGGAATGAAAAAGTACGGAGCTTTTGAAGTAGGATCAATGGCATGAAAACCAAGAATTTTGTTTTTATGAACAACGACCACAGAGGCGCGATCGCGAAATACTTTTTGCGTTTTTCCAGACTTTATTTCATCACGGCGATGCTTAAAAAAATCTTGAATCACTTCTCCGCATTCCGCGGCTAAAACGCCTTTGGTAATTTCCACTTGGTGATTCAAGCGGGAATCATTGAGAACCGAATAAAGACTTTCGACAGCTCCACCCTTAGGATCCGAGGCGCCATAAACAACACGCTTCAAACGCGCTTGCTGAATGGCTCCGGCGCACATCACGCACGGCTCAAGAGTCACGTACAAAGTGCAATCACTTAGGCGCCAGCTTTTTCTTTTTTGAGAAGCTTTATGAAGAGCAAAAAGTTCGGCATGACCAAGGGGAGTTTGCTGTCTTTCGCGCGTATTAATGGCCCAAGCAACAAGCTGTCCTTCAGAATCAACGAGAAGCGCGGCGATGGGGATTTCTCCTTTTTCGCCCGCTTTGCGCGCAAGACTTAAAGCCTTGCGCATCCACTTTTCGTCGTCCTTGGAGAAAGACACTATTTTTCCTCAGCCACTCTCTCGCGAAGTTTCACTGGCGTGATATGTTGTTTCTTTCTCATGCGGATATTGAGCATTTCAACGCCGACAGAGAACGCCATTGCGAAGTAAACGTAGCCTTTCGGGATATGCACTTCGAGCGCTTCGACGATCAAAGTAAAGCCGATCATCAAAAGGAAGCTTAAAGCTAAAATCTTCAATGAAGGATGAGAATCCACAAAGTCGCTGATGGATTTCGCCGACAAAATCATAACCACAGTTGAAGCAAGAACCGCTGCGATCATCACCGACAACTGATTGACCATGCCGACGGCGGTAATAACGGAATCCAAAGAAAAAACGATATCCAGCAACAGGATTTGCACGATCACGGCATTGAAAGAGTGCGCGACGCCTGTGGACTGGCTTCCTTCGACGCCTTCAAGCTTGTGATGAATCTCTAGCGTACTTTTGATGATAAGGAAAAGACCGCCAAGAATCAGAATCAAATCACGGCCTGAAATTTCCTGCCCGAAAACTTCAAAGATCGGAGCTGTAAGACCGATGATCCAAGAAAGTGACAAAAGCAGCAGGATGCGTGTGAAGACCGCAAGACCTAAACCTGTCATGCGTGCTTTTTGTTGTTGGTCTTTGGGAAGCTTTCCCGCCAAGATCGAAATAAAAATAATGTTGTCGATGCCGAGCACAAGTTCCAAAGCGAACAACGTAGCGAAGGCAATCCAGATTTGTGGGTTCGATAACATTTCCATCATATAAAGTTAACTCCTTGAGGCATTTCGATCTTTATAAACTAATTTATCGGGCTTGGGTACTTCAGATCGCGGTTGTAAAAGGAGTCCATCCAAGTTTTTTTGTCGTTAAGCTCTGTCCATTTTTTGTCTAAAGAATAGGCCGTGGTCGGAGTCTGAATTTGGTATGTCCATTCACCTTGCAAAGATAAAATGTAGAACGTGAAGCTTTCAGCAAAATCCTCGAAAGGGGACACCGCCGCATAGGTCGTCACAAAGTTTGTTGGCGCAAGCTGCGCATAGAAAGGTTCGATGTCTGCAACTTCCAAACGCTCGGTGCAGCCATAAAAACAAAGCTTCTTCCAAAGAGGAAAATTGTATTCATCCTTCGGAGTGCCCGTCGACTTCCAGCTCAAAGAAGCCCACGACGCCGGCGCTGGAACCATTTTCAGATACTCTTCCATTCTTCCCGAATCTAAATTGCAAGTTTCTCCAGGGCCGCAGATAAAAGAGTTCGCCGTGTTGCTGAAATCCAAGATATGACCGATTTCATGCACAAGAACATAATGGAGAGCGGAAAGAGATCCTGGTAAAGCTACGTCGACGCGCGGTCCTTCCGGCAAATGCACAAACGGAGGAGCTTGAAGCCCGAATGCTTTTTGTTCTTTCCAGCCAAACACGGAAGTAGCGTCATAAGCTTGCTCCAGAAGAATGCGGCGAATTCCCATCACCGCTCCCAGAGGCTGGTCGTTTTCGTCGTAACGAATGATTCCTGCATAGGCCAAGGATTCCATGTCGTTTTCAACGTAAATCACATCCAGGCTGCAAAAAGCTTTTTGCACTTTTTCAGGAACGATATCGTAGATTTTTTCGATAGGTGTCGCCAGGGCTTCACCACCCGGAAGACAGTGACGAGGACCCCTTGGATCCTGAGCCGAGTTCACGACACAGATGGCTTTGCGGATGTTATCACGGCAGGTTGGAGCAGCCGGAGCCTCGACGGTTTGACTGAGCGGTCGAAGGGGTTGCAGTTCTCCGGGTTTAAAGAAATAAAAATTCTCCCATGCGTGTGCTTGGGAAGTTGAAAATAAACCCAGTAATATCAAATAGATATAAAAACGCATAAACACCCCTCGATGAATTTCTCTCATTCTCGTCAGGGAGTGCGCAAATAAAAAGCACACGGGTAATAATAATTCATCGCGTCAGGACCCCAAGGCTTGCCCCTTTTGTGCTGCTTTGTTATACACTCTTCTCTCTATTTTCCACATGAGAAGGGCAGGTGATTGTCGTGGCAATGGTTAAGATCAAAGACGGTGAGTCTTTTGAATCTGCTTTCAGAAAATTCAAGAAGTCTTGCGAAAAAGCAGGCATCCTTTCTGAAGTTAAAAAACGTGAACACTTTGAAAAGCCCTCAGTAAGACTTAAAAAGAAGTCTCTAGCAGCTCGTAAGCGCGCTGTTAAAAAATCGAGAAAAGGCTGGAACGACTAATCCCTTAACGGAATTAAGTTCTAAAGAGGCGGCCCGAAAGGTCGCCTCTGTTCTATGGAGGTTGCTATGGAAATCAGAGATCAAGTTACTGCAGACATTAAAGCTGCGATGATCGCAAAAGATTCAGTAAAGTTGGGAGCTCTTCGTATGCTCCAAGCTGCGATCAAAAATCGTGAAATCGATATGCGCCCGAACCCCATCACTTCTGAGGAAGTTCTTGGCGTAGTTAAAAAGCTTGTTAAGCAAAGAAAAGAATCTATCGAGCAATTCCAAACAGCAGGTCGCCAAGATCTCGTGGATCAAGAGACTGCGGAATTGAAAGTTCTTGAAGTTTATTTGCCTGCGCAAATGAGCCGTGAACAAATCGAAGCTCTCGTTACTCAAGTTATTGCATCATTGGGTGCTAAAACCGTGAAGGACATGGGTCCTGTGATGAAAGAAGTCATCGCAAAATCCGGTGGCGCCGCAGACAACAAAGTAGTTAGCGAAGTTATTAAATCGAAACTTACGTAAACTAAGTGGAAAAGGTACCAGGTACCTTTTTCCCATTTTGTTGGAAGGTGCATGAGATTTTCTCAAGACTTTATCGAGAGAGTGTCAGAGGCGAACAACCTCGTCGACATTATTTCTCAATACACTCAGTTAAAACCTAGTGGTAGCGGCCTTATGGGCCGCTGTCCATTTCCGGATCACGTCGAAAAAACGGCGTCGTTCTCCGTTTCTGAGACGAAACAGGTCTATCACTGCTTCGGTTGCCACAAGAGCGGCAACTTGTTTTCTTTTTTGCGTGATTACCAAGGAATGAGTTTTCCTGAAGCTGTTGAGTATCTTGCAAATCGCGCCAGCATTCCAATTCCTGCGCCAGAAAAAGATGACGAAGCTCGCGATCAAGTCGCTGAGAAAAAGAAGTTGTTGTTAAAAGTAAATAAGCTCGCTGCTCATTACTTTTCAGAGCAACTTAAACGTGTTCCTCATGATCATCCAGTTCGTAAATACATCGCGGGCCGAGGACTTTCTCAGGAAGTCATCGACACTTTCGGCATCGGTTATGCGGTCGCGGAATGGGATGGGCTTGAGCAGTATTTAGCAAGCAAGCAAGTTCCAATGCCTTTGGCAGAGGAAGCTCGTCTTGTTAAAGCTCGCAATAACAAATCCGGTTACTTTGATATTTTCAGAGACCGTTTGATGTTCCCGATTTTCTCTGCAATGGGAGAGCCCATTGCGTTCGGTGGACGTTATCTTGAGAAAAAAGAAACGGAGCCAAAATATCTGAACTCTCCTGAGACTCCGGTCTTCATCAAGGGGAAAGTTCTTTACGGTTTGTCGCAAACGGCGCGCTATATTCGCAGTGAAGATATGGCTTTGATCGTTGAGGGATACATGGACCTAGTGTCTTTGTATCAAGCGGGCATTCGCAACGTCGTTGCGACTATGGGCACGGCTTTAACGCCTGATCACGGGAAGATGTTAAAGCGTATGACCAAGAACGTGATTGCGCTTTTTGACGGCGATTCTGCAGGAATGGAAGCGGCCGAACGCAGTCTTCCGATTTTGCTTGCCGCCGATTTGTATCCGAAGGGACTCACGCTTCCTAACAGCATGGACCCTGACGATTACGTTAAAAAATACGGCTCCGACGCTCTGAAAGTAGAACTCGAGCGTGCACCTGATCTTTTGGTGATGATCTTGGATCGTTGGATGGAGGGGTACCGCGGGGAGGCTTCTGAAAAAGTGAAGCTCGCCGATAAGCTCAAGCCTTTGTTTGAGGTCATACCTGATCTTCGTTTACGCGACCTTTATCTTGCCGAGGCCGCTCAAAAAATGGGTGTGGGCCTTCCTTGGTTGCGTCAGGCTGTCGGTTTGCAAAGCAGTGGCCCTGTTTATTCACAAAATAAGCCTGCAATAAGTAGGACGGTGCAGCCAAGTGCGCCTGCTAACCCAAAGCCCGCGGAACAGGTGTCTTCAGCTACAGAGGCAGGCAAAATCAGCCTCAAAGGAGCCTCAAAAGCTGAGCTCCTGCTATTAGGATTGGTACTCAAAAGTCGTGCCAATTTTAATCATTTTGTGAATGAAAATTTACTTGAGAGTGTCGCTCACGAAGGAGTGAAAAAGATCCTTGAAAAAGCGACGGATGTGTATGGACAAGATCTCAATAAGTTTGATAAATTGACCAGTCTTCTTGTCTCTTACGTCGATCAGCCGGAGTATTTATTCCAAGCCGGTCCAGTCTCCGAGGGCGAACCTGGGTTTGACGAAGAAGCAGAGATGAAGCTCTTGCGTGATTGCTTTAAGCGCGTGAAAGAAAACTTCCTAAGAGAGCAAGCAAAGCAATTAGCACGAGATCTTAAAAACGAACCTAGTTCGGAAAAGTTGGAACAGATTATGAATATTCAGAGAAACAGAATCTCTCTGAATAAAGGGTAAAAGGCGGGGTATTGATGAAACCGAACCTACCAAATAAACAAGAGAAAGAGCCTGTAAAGGTGCTTTCTTTGCAAGAACAAGAGTCTTTGATTAAAGAAGAAATCCAAAGATTCCTGAAGCTTGCGAAGGAGAAGGGTGCTCTTACGATCGAAGAGATCAATGAGCTACTTCCTCCAGAAATTATCGCGCCGTCCGTGTTGGACTCGTTTATGCAGGCTCTCGAGACTGCGGGTGTAGTAATTTCAGACTTGTCTGAAACTTCGAAAGCAGAAGAGGGCGAGGGTTCATTCCTTGAAAGCCCTGATTCTGAAGACGAAGAAGTTGATGAAGAAGAATTGGCTGAAAGCGAAGACGTTAAGGGTAACGACCCTGTTCGTCTTTATTTGCGTAAAATGGGTAGCGTTTCCCTTCTCACTCGTGAGGGTGAGGTTGAGATCGCTCGTCGTATCGAAAAAGGGGAGCGTGAAATCGTTCGTGCGATCCTTTTGTCTCCTTTGGGAACATACGAGATCATTCAACTTGGTAAGCGTCTTGATGAAGGCCGTATCAAAGTTAAATCGATCTTCCGTGGTCTTGAAGACGAAGACACTCAATACGATGAAAAGGAGTACATCGATAAGATTCATGAACTTATCGGCAAAGTGACTGAGTACCAAAAAGCGGCTCAGAAGTACTTCGACGTTCTTCGTAAAGAAGAAACAAACACGCCAGCTCGTCAGGCTGCCATGAAAGAGCTTGTTGCGATGAACGACAAGTTGATGGCGAACTTCGAGTCCGTGAACTTCAATCGTAAGACAATCAACCGTATCGTGATCAAGTTCAAAAACTTGGTGAGCCGTATCGGAACTCTTCGTCGTCGTATCAAAGACGGTGTGGAGCGTACGTTCTCTAAAGACGTTGCTGCGATGGCAGAGCGTATGAAGTTGATCGATGCGAACGAAAAAGAATTAACAAGAATGACTCGCGATACTGGCTTGAATTACCAAAAGTTCAAATCTTACGTATTGCAAGCGCAAGAGGCTGAGAAACGTATCGGCCGCTTGGACTCTGAAACAGAGATGAACCACAACTGGGTTAAGGAAACTTACACAGCGATTTGGAAAGGGGAGCGCGAAGCCGATGCAGCGAAGTCAGAACTCGTTGAAGCGAACTTGCGTCTCGTTG
The DNA here is from genome assembly GCF_030169785.1 of Bdellovibrio sp. 22V. NCBI lineage: Bacteria > Pseudomonadati > Bdellovibrionota > Bdellovibrionia > Bdellovibrionales > Pseudobdellovibrionaceae > Bdellovibrio > Bdellovibrio bacteriopascens. Next base: position 2,054,849 of record NZ_CP125854.1, on the reverse strand, counting down.
TTTCTATCGCGAAGAAGTACACAAACCGCGGTCTTCAATTCTTGGATTTGATCCAGGAAGGTAACATCGGTTTGATGAAAGCCGTTGATAAGTTCGAATACCGTCGTGGTTACAAATTCTCGACTTACGCGACTTGGTGGATCCGTCAGGCGATCACTCGTGCTATTGCCGATCAGGCGCGTACGATCCGTATCCCTGTGCATATGATCGAAACGATCAACAAGCTTGTTCGTACGTCTCGTTACCTCATTCAAGAGCTTGGCCGTGAGCCAACCCCTGAAGAGATCGCAGAGAAAATGGACATGCCAGTTGATAAAGTTCGTAAGGTCTTGAAAATCGCGAAAGAGCCTATCTCTTTGGAAACTCCAGTGGGTGAAGAAGAAGATTCGCACTTGGGCGACTTTATCGAAGACAAAAAGGTTATCAATCCTGCAGAAGCGATTGTGAACTTGAACTTGGCTGAACAAACTCGTCGTGTCCTTGCGACATTGACTCCAAGAGAAGAAAAAGTTCTTCGTATGCGTTTCGGTATCGGTGAAGAATCCGACCACACTCTTGAAGAGGTAGGTCAGGACTTCAACGTCACTCGTGAACGTATTCGTCAGATCGAGGCGAAAGCTCTTCGTAAGCTTCGTCATCCTTCTCGCAGCAACAAACTTAAAGCGTTTGTTGACAGCTAAAACGCTCTCTCAGAGAGCTAATTTAAGCTTTTCCCAAAGGGACTTTCTTCGGAAGGTCCCTTTTTTTTAGAATCTTTTTCATCTCTTGCAATCCTGACAAATGGTTCTGAAATTTTCATGTATGCTCCCTCCAATTTTCAAACTGGAGGTTAAAAATGAAATCAGTTCTTTTCGCAGCTGCTTTGCTTTTGTCTCACTCCGCTTTTGCTATCGATGCCGCTGACAAAGTTATTAAATCCGTCGAATGTTCCGCCGAAAAAACACCTGATTTGGTTCAGTACACAGGTAATGACACGGTGGCGACCGTTTACCTCAAGGCGGAACGGGCGACGCCTGACGAGCCGTTGCTTATCAATTACAGCGAAGAATTTTGGGCAACGACCGGCAATGGTTCTCAGCATCGTGTGATCACGATTCGTGATGTCCCTTGTACAACACTTTGGTACCGCTCTCGTGCTTCTTCATTTGTAGGGCGTGCTCACTTTGAGTTGACCTGTTATGACGGAGGCTCCCTTGTGCGATTGGATTTAGATTCGAAAGCCAAAAACGGAGTTTATTTGGGTGTTGCCGGTCAGACGGGCCGATTTGCTTTGGCGTGTTCGTACACGAAGTTTTAATTTGTCGTTGTTTTAACTCTACAGAGCGTCAAAAGGGTCCCCATCGGGACCCTTTTTCATTTTTAAATGTTCGCTGTGAGCCTGTGCGGTTGATAGTGTTCGCTAGGTTTGGTACGGTAAAGTCATCTCAGAATTTGGGGGGCTAGCTTAGTTGGTTAAAGCACGGTGCTCATAACACTGGGATCGGGGGTTCAAGTCCCTCGCCCCCTACCATTTCCCTCTTCTTTGTTCTTGCCGATAGTTTTGTTTTTTAAAGGATTTCTTGTGCTGGCATTGTCGGGACGCTGAATGTTCGGCGTTGAGCCGAACATTCACCAGTGCTTGCCGTGGGCGCCCGCGCGGCCCCGGGCGCGCCCCAGCGCCCCCCAAAAAAAGTGTCTGTTAAACAAGACCGCGCCCCCCCGACTACGGAGGAGGGGGGGGGGGCGGGGGGGGGGGGTTAAAAAATGAACGCCTGGGCGGTCGTGTTCCTTATTTTATTGACGCCCCCGCCCACGACTTGATCGGCTAAAACTACACGGCCGCGTACGCGCACATGCAAAGCGAAGTCGTGCTTAAGGCGCAAGAACAATTAAAAACTTTACGTGAGGCCCCGGTCACTTCCAGCACGATTCCTCGTAACGCTTTTATTTCTGTAACGGCGCCGGCTATTTCGCCCGATGGTTTGAATCTCGCGGTGATTACGGAAGACGACGGCAACTCGCGCTCTATTAAAATTATCACCCGTGAAGGCGAACAGAGTTTTCTTGACGCGAAAAGTGCCGACACGATTGAAAAGTTTAACGAGGCTCTGACACCCGCTTCACAACAAGACGCACCTCCGAAAGGCAGTATTCAGCGCCTCAGCTGGTTTCCTGATTCGCAAAGACTTATTTATGACAAGATCGACTACATCAATCGCATTCAGCGTTATTCCGATCTTCACATCTATGATTTAAAAAGTAAAAAGGCGAAACAGCTGACCACAGGCCTGCGCGGCCGCGAGCCTTCCGTATCGCCACAAGGAGATCTAGTCACGTTCGTGAAAGTGGAAGGTGGAAAAACCCATTTAGGCTTACTGAAAATGGAGACGCCGCAAGAAATCGAAATTCTTTATTCCGCTCCGTTGCAAGAGCGTATTTCTTATCCCCTGTTTTGGGATCAAGACACTCTTCTGTTTTCTTTGCGCAAGGTGGACGGCAGCGAAAGGCTGCACAAATACACTCGCAGCACGAAACAGCTGGAAACTCTTTTTTCCGATTATGAAAACATCCGCTTCGCGCGCAAAACCAGCGAGGGCCTGATTTTCACTTCCGGCAAAAACGGCGCTTTGAATTTGTATTTGGCAAGTGCGGATCTTCGCTCAGCAAAGCCCATCACGAATACTTTAACCGCCTTCTTTACCGCCGACATTGATCCCCTTCGCAAAGAAATTTTCGCAACACAGATGACAGCGCAGGGTTTGAAAGTGACGGCGGTGATGCCGCAGGATTGGAAGAACACTCCGGAAGAAATTCCGCAGATTTCTCCTTTGCTGGCAGACCGCTATGCGCAGATTCCCGTCAACACCCAGGCAGAAGCCGACGCGAAGACCGCTCTCGAACAGTCGACGATTGAAGACTACTCCCCTTACGGCTATTTGTGGCCGCAATACTGGATTCCTTTTATTGCCGGCTCTTCCAGCGAAACCGGCGTTGTCTTGCAAGTGCAGACTTCGGGTTTTGATCCTTTGAAAAAACACTCTTACACGCTGTTGGGCGAATGGGATACGGGTTTAGGGAAAGGAAATCTTGCGGGCACTTACCTTAACCAAACAACCTCGTTGCCATTTGCCGTCTTGGCCTATAAGCGCAGCTCTTACTTGGGAACCGTGTCGAACGAGCTCACCGATTACAATGCGACTGTGGCAGCGTTACCGAGCATGTACTGGATGTCCGTTTACGCCAATCTGCAAGTCGGTTGGCAATACTTAGAGCGTTCGACTTTACATACGGACACGAAACGCACGGGGCCTTATGTGATGTTCAGTTATAAAGACTACGCGAAATCCGGCGCGCAAGTTTCACCTGAATCGGGGGTCGGCGGTTACCTTGGCGCTTACGATTACATTGCGTATGATAATTATCTCTCACACTCGCAATTTGTTGCCGGCGGGGAAATCTATTTTTCAAAATATCTTCCAAAACACAACGCGATCATGGTGCGGGCGAATGCGATTTACACGCCTGAAAAAGTCTCTGCCGTGTATGGAGCGGCGACCGAAGCGATTGTGTTCATCCCTGACAGTCCTCTGCCCCAATATATATTGCGCGGTTATAAAAGAGGCCAGATTTTTGGCAGAAACTTAGCAACCGTGAATTTGGAATATCGTTTCCCGATTCACAATATTTACAGCGGCTCCGGCACAGACCCGATCTTTCTTCGTCGTTTCACCGGCGCTCTTGTAGCCGACGGCGCGGCGGCCGACGGACTTTTCGTTAATGACGTAAAACGTGTTTACGAGACTATCGACATGAAAAGATCTTTTTGGAGTGCCGGCTTGGAAGGGAAATTGGAAACAACCCTCGGGTATGTCCTGCCCGTCAACTTCGTCATCGGCTATTACGTCGCCTTTAACTCCCCGGAAGGTCCTGAAGGCGTCGTCGGAACGACTTTGCAGATCATCGGTTTTTAGGCCTTTCGCAGCGAGCCAAACTGCCTAGTCTTGACAAAGAGGGAGGCCCTCGAAATTATTGAAGATATCGACAACTCGCGGCGAGGAAGCTGCGCGGTTACGGGAGGGGTTTTAATGGAGAAAATCAGCTGGATTAAAGAACTTGTGAAGGCTGAACAACAGATGGAAGAGTCCGGCCTTGTGGACATGAGTTTCGGTTTTGACTCAGAAAAAATTCTGATCAACGAAACGATCCAATTCCTTCTTGAACTGAAAACAGAGTTTGTCGACGCTTCAACTTCATTCAATGAATTGAAGCCTTCCGCTTTGGGCCGTATCAAAATTTACGGTATCGCAAAGACTCATGCTGATTTCATGCTTTTCCGTAATGGCTTTAAAATGATTTTCTCTTTGAAAGCTCCGGGACAAATCAGCATCCGCTTTAACTTTATCGGTACGAATTACATTCCGACTCCAGGTTCGACAGAGGCGCAACAAACAGCGACCAATGTTATGGACGAGCATATTGTTGAAGCGAAATGGGGCGCGTTCGGAGAACTGGTTTGGACTTATCAAGGTTTGCCAGTGAAACTCGAATACATGGTTCGCCACTACCTCACGCTCTTTATCAAAGAGAGCTCGAAATAAGAAAGGCCCCTCGGGGCCTTTTTCTTTTTGTACTTGGAACAAATTTCCAACAAAGCCCGTCTCATTTTGAGAGAGCACCTTATCGTGTTGCAGAGGAACGCCGATAAAGCTTCCATGAAAACACCCCTTGCTCGTCTTGATCAGTCCGGCTTCTCTTTGGTGCAAACTTTGGTGACTCTCGCCATTATGGGCATCATCGGCATGGGAACGATGTCGATGCTCAACAACTCCATGAAAACGCAAAAGAGCATAGTGCTTGCCGACGATCTGCAAAACACAATCACGGAAGTTCGTATGAACCTGAGTAAGACTGCGGTGTGCACGGCGAATATTTCTAACTTTTCGATGACGAGTTTTGATCGCAACAACTTATCGTCCGTGAATATCGTTCTTAATCGCATTACGACGGGGGCTGCGACGCCGGTCGTGGTGAACAATCAGGCTCTTCCTAATAAGCCGAATACCCGTGTGAACATGCGTCTGGCAAATGTGATTGAGGTTGTTCCTAATACCTCTTATAAAGGGGATTTGATTTTCACTTTGGACAAAGATGCTTCAGGTTCAGGAACCGTGACAGGGGCTCGGCATATCAACCGAAGTCTGCCTATCATGCTCGAAGTCACAAACGCAGGGCCCATTCAAACTATCACGAGTTGTTCCGTTTATGACTCTAATGCGCTTTCAAACAATGACACGGACAATTTGAAACGCGAAATGTGTTCTTCTCTCGGAGGATCCTATGTCGCCGGAAGTTGCACGCTGCCACAACCAAACATGACCGCGATCAAACAAGAAGTATGCGCCTCCATGGGCGGAAGCTGGAATGGTTCGACAGGCCGTTGTGCTCCTGCAGCCGGTGGCAGCAGTGTGACGGAAATTCGCCGTAATGGATGCGGAAATATCTCTATCAAGCAGGCCGATGGACAAAGTTATTCCATCAATATCGTCGCTTGTTCTGATGATAACGGCGGCGGTTAAGGTTAAATCACTCTTTTAAATTGCGAACCGCGGCCATCAAAGATTTGAAACTGCAAAGGATGCAACGAAAGGACCTGCAAACGCACAGGGTCGCCTTTTTTTAATTTTTTCCCAGTCTGATTGGAGATAAGAAGAAGCTCTCCTTGAAAATTGCAGAGAGCTTCGCGATCACTCGTCACTTCTTCGACAAGCGCATTAAGAATTTGGCCTTTCTCGAGAGATCTTAAAAAACTCCGAGAAGCCACGAACTAACCTAAATCTTTCGCCATATCAATACGACGGAATTCGACGGGACGTACGACGCCCTCTTTTTTCGCATTGATCGGTTTTGTCGTGTTGACCGCCGCAGTCGGTGCTGCAGGTACCGGTTTTTCACTTAAGAAATTTTGCGCAATACTTTGAGTCACATTGAACAGAGCCGAAACGTTGTTGGCTGTTTGTTGTGCCGCCTCTTCTTGTTCTTTGACTTCTTGGCAGGCGGCTTTAAAAGCCTCGCCCAGTTTTTTCAAAGCTTCTTGGTCAGCCCTTGGCACTTCAAACACGTTGCTCATGTCAGGAGCTTCTCTTTGCAGTGGTGACATGAAACTCATGTCGTCGACGTCGCTTAAGTCTTGCGTCGTCATTGCTGTTGTTTCCTGTCCGGCTTCCTCTTGCACCCACTCTGGCAGACTGTCTTCACAGAATTGCAATTGGTCGCGATTTACTTTGGCGATGAATTCGATTTCTCCGCGAGAAAGATCCACTTGTTGAGCGATCTCGTCCACGGACAAACCTTGGTGCGCCAAACGTGCCGCTTTGACATATTTGATTGTGTTCTGACGCTCTAGAATTTCCGTGTGGGGAATACGATCCTGGAAGATCTTCGCCACTTCCAAACTTTTTTGCATGCTTTGTTCGATCTTCGCGAGCTGCTTATCAGAAGCCTGAATTTTGGTTTGAATGTCTTTCACTTTTTGTTCAAGCAACGCCGTCAGTTGGTTGACTTGGGTTTCCGTGCGATCGGAAAGATCCTCAAGAACGGCGATTTTACTTTGCAGAAGTTGCAAGCCTTTGCTTAAACGCGGATCATCTTTGGGAGGACGATTGAGGCGAACCCATAAGCCGATCACGCCCGACAACAAAATCAAATTCATCAGTACTTGAAGTAAGAACCAAAAGCTCACCCGGCCTCCCTCGCCAATATGAATTAAGTTTAAACTGCCTTAGGTCTGTCTCACAATGAGACCTAGGTCTGAATTCGCCCAAAGGCCGCGTCTCAAAGCTGGACCTGGACCCTGATCGCTTTGGGACTAGAAAAAGCCGTGTGTTATTATGCAACAAAGGGGAGTGGGAGTATGTTTCGACGAAATTTAAAAGAGGTGTCGTGGGTAGCCTCTTTGCTGGTGGTTGTATTTCTTTCAGCGTGCGGTCCGGTTAAATTTTCTGCCTCTTCCGATTCTAAAGTTGATGACACCAATGTCGATCCCTTCCCGACTCCTTCTCCAACTCCTGGCGACTTGCGCGATGTTCACTACAATAACGTAGTCACCGCTCGAGATAACAAACTCGATATCATTCTTGTCGTCGACGATTCCAACTCCATGCTTCCTGATAACCAAAAATTAGCAGCGAATCTTTCCGGCTTCGTAACGAAGTTGCAGAACTCGAATATCGACTGGCAAATGTGTGCGACGGTGACTCGTGCGCTTCCTATCGCAGGCAGAGAGCCCGCGTGGGGTGCTTCGATTTATTGGCAAAGCAACGCCGCAAGCCCTTCGACAGCACTGGGAATGGTTCTTAAAAAAGGCACCTCGAATCTTAATACGATCTTCACTCAGACGATCAATTACATCAATGCAGGTTGGGTAGGATCTGATGATGAGCGCGCGATCAAAGCAGCTTATGCTCACGTGTGGAACGGAGATCCGAGCTGGTCAGGAAACAACGGTTGTTACCGTAATGATTCCGCAGTGGCTTACATCATTATTTCCGACGAAGACGAGCGCAGTATTGCAGGCGACGCTTCTCAACAGGTTTACTCTGGTGAGCTAAAGCCTATGGAGAAAGAAGACAAGCCTGATGAATTTATCAACTTTGTGCGCCAGATCTTAGGTGCTTCACGTCGCTTTACCGTGAACTCCATCATCGTTCAACCGGGCGATGCCACATGTAAATCTTCGCAAGATGCCGGCGGCTATAAAAGCCACTACGGTTTTAAATACAAGGAATTGTCCGATCTCACAGGCGGTGGCGTGGGCAGCATTTGCGCTTCCGATTACTCCACAAACTTAAATCTTTTCTTGGATCGAATCGTCGACTCATTAAGCTCTATTCCTCTCGAGTGTGAACCCGCGAACGGCAACATCACTGTGACAATCACACCGACAATCGGTCCTGTTCAGTCTCGCGTGGAAGGTATGAACCTTGTATTTGATACGCCTGTTCCAGCGGGCCACACAATCGACGCTCAATACCAGTGCGTAGAGAACCGCACCCCAAGTTCAATCAGCACGGCAACACCTCTGAAAGAGGAAGGCTTCTTCGCCCGCATCGTCTCTTTCTTCAAGAATCTTTTCTAAGAGATTTTATCGAAATAAAAAAATAAAAAAGGAGAGTTCAACACTCTCCTTTTTTTATTTTCTCAAAACATAAGTTCGCACGAGCTATTACGTTCGGAACATGCGATCAATTCACTGACATGATCATCCAGCTAAATAGACTCTAAGCGAGTTGCCCGACAAAATCCTTCATTCGAGAGACCGCTCGTTTCATCATGTCTTCGGAGCATGCGAAGCTCAATCGCATGAAGCCCTCAGTTCCGCATTCGGCACCCGGGACGGTTGCGACGTGGAATTTTTCCAGCAAGATGTCGCAGAAATCTTTGGATGTGCGGATCAAGCGGTCTTGATAGGTTTTGCCAAAGCAAGAACGAATGTCGACCCAGAAATAAAATGCGCCTTCAGGACGAGCGACCGTGAATTCCGAAATCGCGCCGAGCTCTTTAAGACCGGCATCGCGACGACTGGATAGAATCTTTTGCACTTCTTTGATGTCGGGTTCGCATTCTTTAATCGCCGCCATCACCGCGTGCTGAGAAATACTCGAAGGCGATCCCGTCGCCTGACTTTGATAATCGGCCATTGATGTGATGAGTTTTTCCGGCCCCGCAGCCCAGCCAATACGCCATCCCGTCATCGAATAGGCTTTCGATCCGCCATTCACAACGACGGTGCGCTCGCGCAAATCCGGAGCGACATGCAGAATGTGCGGAGCCACGTCCTCACCGTTAAAGACCAAACGATTGTACATGTCATCGGAAATGATCGCTACTTGCGGATGTTTTCTTAAAACCTCCGCCAACGCTTTTAATTCCTCTGCGGAATAAGCAAGACCTGTCGGATTGCTTGGTGAGCAAAATAAAAATGCACGCGTTTTTGAATTGATCGCTTTTTCCAATTGTTCGGGTGTGATTTTGAAACTGTCTTGTTCGGAAGTTTCAATGATATGAGGAACACCATCCGCGAGTTCCACCATCATGGGATAACTGACCCAATAAGGAGCGCCGATAATGACTTCATCCCCCGGAGAGCAGATCATTTGTAAAGCCGTGAACACAATAAACTTCGCACCGGAAGCCACCGTCACTTCTTTTGTAGAATAAGAAAGACCAATCTCTGCTTTGATTTTTTGCGCGATCGTTTGGCGCAACTCCAAGGTGCCGCTTGCCGGAGTGTACTTCGTGATATTTTTTTCGATAGCCTCGATGCCGGCGCGCGAAGGGATTTGGAAGGTGGGCCAGTCAGGCTCCCCGACGGTCAACGAAATCACATCGTGACCTTGCGCCGCGAGTTCTTTGGCTTTCGCAACGAGGAATAAAGTAGGAGACGTTTTTAGATTTTGCGCTCTTTTCGACAGTTGAATCAAAATCCACCCCTTTTTTTTATTTTTTTAACTTTTGCTCAAGAGCTCCGATCACACATTCCGGAACGAGATCTTTCAAAGCTCCGCCGTTGATAGCCAGTTCTTTCACACCTCTTGAAGAGATGTAGTAGTACTCAGGACTAGCAAATACCAAAAGTGTTTCGATTTCGGGAGCAATTTTTCTATTCATATTTGCCATGGTCATTTCATATTCGAAATCCACGACGGCGCGAAGCCCTCTGACGATCACTTGGGACTTGGCTTTCTTCATGTATTCAACCGTGAGGCCGCCGAAAATATCCACCTTCACGTTGTCCAAATGAGACAAAGACTTTTCAATCAAAGCTTTGCGTTCTTCCGCCGTGAACATGGATTGCTTTTGCGACGATTGCGCCACCAGCACGATCACCTGATCATACAACCTCGCGATTCGATTGATGATATCTACGTGCCCCATTGTGATGGGATCGAAACTTCCGGGGTAAACGGCGATCTTACTCATTATTTTCCTCTTCTTCCAACGCACTTTCATGACAGAACATGCTGAGGTATTTATCACCAAATTCTTTTGTACTATAGCGCACCAAGGCTCCATAACGGTCTTCCATGCGCTCTTTTCTTTCCGACTCGATAGCCATAATCGTGTGAGCCGCAAAGGCCGCACTTTGGCTCGCAGCTTCCATTACAAAATGAGCCATTTTCTCCGTAAAAGGCGGGTCCGCAAAAATAATATCGAAAGGTTCACCACGGTATGCTTTCAAAAATGACAAAACTTCCATGTTGATGATTTTGTATTGGTCCGCGGGAACTCGAAGCTTTTCCAAATTCTGTCTTGTGATTGAAAGTGATTTCGGATTCTTTTCAACGAAAGTGCAAAAGGTTGCGTCTCGCGAAAGAGCCTCAATACCCAGGTTTCCTGTACCACAGAAAAGATCCAGAACTTTCGCGCCTTCCAACTGAAATTGAATTTTATTGAAAAGAGTTTCCTTCACGCGATCCGTGGTAGGACGGATGTGATCCGCCTTGAATGCGACTAATTGATGTCCACGGTATTTGCCCGCGATAATTCTCATACTAACAATTCCTCTGCCATCTTCACGACGGCAAAAATATCTTCGAAGGGTTTCGGCACAAATACGTCGGCGCCCATCTGTTGGGCCGTTTCCATATTATGCTCACCTGAAAACGCGGACATCAAAACCACTTTCGCCGTTTTACCGCTGCCGATTTCTTTCAAAACCTCAGGTCCCGTCATTCCCGGCATCAGCACATCTAAAAAAACCAAATGCGGCTGCCAAGTTTTCCACGCCTGCAACCCATCAGTCCCGTTTTCCGCCTCCATCACTTCATGACCCTTGCTTTTCAAAGCACGGCTCAAAGAGCGGCGAACTAAGGCTTCATCATCGACGATCAGAATCTTCACTTCTTCGACTCCGTGGGTGCCTGCGGAAGCACAATTGTGAAACACGTCCCGTGAGGTTCCACGTTATGGAAATCAATCGTACCGCCGAATTTTTCAATGATAGACTTAGACATACTTAACCCAAGACCGGTCCCGTGTCCTTCTTTTTTTGTCGTGAAGAACGGTTCAAAAATACGCTTCTGAATTTCAAGCGGAATCCCCGGCCCGGTGTCTTCAATCTCGATGAAAACTTTGGCGCCTTCATGACGAGTGGTGACACGCAGACGTCCCGCTTCCTTCATTGCTTGGCAAGCATTGTTAATAAGATTGAAAACCACTTGCTGCAATAAATGCGGCTCCACAAAAACATTTTTATCTAAGGTCTGCAAATCCGCTTCCAAGCGATGCGTGCGCAGCGCTGACTTCAACATCGGGAGCGTGCGCTCGATAATTTCATCGGCACTGATGTGTTCCGAGGGTTGATCTTCACCTTTGGAAAAATCCAAGAGGTTTTTAATAATTCGCTGCGAACGCGCCGTCGCTTTTTCGATCTCCAAAAGATCGGAATAAAGATGCCCGTCTTTAGGTGCTTCCTGCAACAACACCTGGCTCAAAGAGCGAAGTCCCGTCAGGGGATTATTCAGTTCATGCGCGATGTTTCCCGCCAGCATACCGATCGCGCCCATCTTTTCACTTTGCAACATTTGCAGATAAAGTTCGCGCGACTGCGTGATATCCACATATTGATTCACAACGTTCGTGGGACGTGTGCCATGCTCCAATAAAACCGGATAGCTGTGCACTTGATAGATACGTCCGTCCACCTGAATCTGTCCCGTTTCAGGTCTTCCTTCTTTAAGAGCTTGAGGCACAGGACAACCTTCACAGGCTGCTTTCCGATGCGCGAAACTCTCGAAGCAATGATGGTGCAAAAATTTATCGCTAAACTTTCTATTCGCGCGCACGACATTGTAATCCACATCGACAATCGCGATAGGATCGCGCATGCCATCGAAAGTTTTTTCCCAGCGGTAAGAAAACGACGACAATTGATTTTCCAAAAGCACGCGATCCAGCGCCATGCTCAAGGGCCGCATGCGATCACTCATGAAATCCACAAAGGGACCCATTTCTTTATCAGACAACGAGTTTTCAATACACAGAATCGCTTCCGCCTCGCCGCCCACGAAGTGACTGGTTAAACGCAGTTCCAAAGGAACGACATAGGCTTTAATAAACGGACGGCCGAAGTGATTGGCGAAGTAACGAATCAACTCCGCAGAAGGAACCTGTGGCGTCCTTGGAAATTCAAAATGGCTAAGAGATTCTGACTGGGTAAAGTGTCCCAATTGAAAGCTGATAAAGAAAGTTTTCGAGCCACCCAAGCGATAGGCAAGGACCGGGTCCCCCATCTTGTGAAACTTACGAAGTTCTTTACGTAAGATTCCAAGAATCTCTTCAAACGAAGTTTGCGTCGCGAGATCCTTGATAAAACGAATGAGTTGACGTTCACGATTCAGCTTTTCACTTTCTTCGTGGTGAGACATTTCAATGTATTGCGTTCTTTCTTCGACCATTCCTTCCAGAGAATGTGTCAAAGCTTCCAGTTGCTTGTTTTGGTGGGAAGACTCTTTCAGAAGCAAAGAGCGCGAAAGCAGCATCGAATGTTTTTGCAAAGCACTTTCAAGTTGGTCCCAGATTTCTCTTTCGCTCAGAGGCCAGCGCATGAAACGAAAGACTTGCGCCTTATTGATTCCTTCCCGCACTTCTTGTTCAGTCAGATTTTCGGCAATAAAAAGACGAGGCGCCATCGGCTGCAGCTGACGGGCTTTAACTAAGAACTCCAGACCCTCGGCTCCATCGCTTTCCTGGACCAAGATCGAGGAAAATTTCTGATTCTGCAAAAGAGAAAGGGCCTCCGCACAAGAGGCCCGAAAAACAATCTCCACTTCCCTTTTCTGAAAAGGGAAGAAATGAGGCAATCTAATTGGCGAGACGTTTCCGACCCATAGAATTGGATCCAGTTTGTTCGGAATTGATAATAGGCCCTGAGTCGTCCCCATTTAGCGTCTTCTCCAACACCCGCAAGTGGTCGAGCCACATTTGCAGGACATTGTTCAAATCATACTCTAGGACGTCGGCTAAAAGAACAAAATCCTTATTTTCTAAGGCGCGCAACGCCTCGGTCACGGTTTTCTTGCTCTCTTCTTCAGCCTTAAACCAATCGACTGGACTAGACACCAGGAACTGATCGCCCATAGTCGTCTTTATCATCAAAGTGCTGTCGATAAGAAACTCGCAGTTTTGCACCAGATCGTGAATTGATTTGAAAAGACCGCTTAATCCTTGCGAACGCATTCTTTTCGCAAGCTTTTCTGTATTCTGAATAAGCTCGGGCAATGCATCGATCCAGCCGCGCAGAACAATGCCCGTGAGTTCCCGGCCATTTTCAGTCAAATATTCCAGAGTTTCGATCTGATCAAGTTTCACCGTCGAGAAGCGCTCTTCTTCACTTTCATTGATTTCCAAACCATTGATGATGTAACGACACACCACTTGATTCGTTGAACGAAGATCTTGTTCAATATCGCTAAAGACGCGCGCTAAAGAGATATTCTCCTGATAGAAATTTCTGAGCTCTTCTCCCGTTACTTTAAAGCGTTCCATCGCCCACCTCTTCCTGAGTTTCTTGAGGAATGTAGACACGAAGATGGCGCCCTAAGCGTTCGTGAACATTCAAAGCTGCTGAACAAATTTCCTCGAGAGAACCGGGACCAATGCGGATCTTCTCCGCCTGATACCAGCTAATAAGAGGACTCAATTCGGGCACCCACTGGCTAATACTTTCGATAACTTCCTCCGCGCGATCCAATAAAGGCCCTGCCATTTGCAAGCCCTTCTCAGGAATCAAAGCGATTTGCTCCATCGCGAAGGTATTAATTTCATGCAGCTTCGCAGCTCCTTGCAGAATTTCGATTCTTTCCGCCATTGGATATGCGCCGCCTAAATAAAGAGCTTTCACAAGCTCCCATTGGAAACGTTGCTCGGGAGACTCGTCCTTCGCGTAACTTTCCAATCCACCCGTCCGTACAATAAGTTCTTCAGCAACTTGGCCTTCTAGCAAAGACGCCAAAACCTCGCCGACTCTTTCCGGAGACAACGCTGCTTCGTTTTCCGCGCGATAAATGAATGCCAAAGTGGCTTTCGGACCTGTTTCCCAGAAATTCACCTGACCCACGCTGATATTGAGTGTCGGCGTATCCGTCAAAGAAGCTATATGTATTGGCGCACTGTCACAGCCAACAAAGACTTCGGCCTTTTTCAAAATCGAAAAAAGATCCGCGATTCTGGTTTGACCCACAAGATTTACAAATGGAATCTGCGAAACAGAGTTTTGAATTTCCGTAGCGAGCGTTCTTTCATTGGGAGCTCCAATTAGAACCACAGGCAAAGAATTATTTCTTTTCGCAAAATAATTAAGAAGCTTGCTCCACGTTGCGGAACTCAAAGCTTTGTGCTGCTCACTCGCGCCCACATGAAGGACCATGTAGCGTTCAGGCAAAGGCAACGTACACTCTGGCAAATCCGGCGCCGACCAATCCGCTTCGATATATTCCAAATTCAGCATAGACGCCAAAACGTCAGCGACATGCACGCGATTCGGTTTGTCGATTCCCACTTGCGCATAAAAATATGAGCTGACTTCGTCGGCCAAACAAAGACTTCCGTCTTTAAAGCGAGTATAGCCGGTGATTTGCGTCTGCGGTTGGGTCAAAGCATGCGCCAGATAACTGGAAGCCGGAGAGAAAGTAAAATTAATTATCCAATCAAAAGATTCAGCTTTAAGACCGTCAACAAAATGATCCAGTCTTTCCAACGACGTTTCGATGTCGCACTCATCTTTTACCATAGGAGAAAGAATTTCCCCCGCCGGCAAAGTCCAATGGCGGTCCACCGCCGTCAACCCCTCGACGGCGCCTTCAAAACGAGGGCGTGTCAGAAGATGAATTTCCGCTTGCGGGTGCGCGCGACGAAGCGCTCGCAACGCCGGCCAAGACATGTAAATATCGCCCAGTCTAGCGAGCTGCAGTACGAGTATTTTCATTTTTTACTTGTTCCTTCACGAGTTCTTTGAGGAGCTGAATTCTTTCGGCTTCTTTGTTATAACTCTGCGTTTTCAAGATTTCGTTGTACGCTTTTTCCAGTCTCTTCAAAGCCACTGATAGGTAATTGTCCAATTCCTTTTGCATAGTAAGCTCCTTCCGTGGAGGATGTTTGCAAGTATTGCGTGAAGCTGCTGCGAATATTCAAAAGCGCTTCCGCTTCCGTAAGAGCCGCAGAAACCCGATCGTAAATTTGTACCGGATGACTGAAGCGAGTTAATAAAGATTCCACGAAGTTTTGGAAATATCCTGCTTCGTCTCTTTTTGTTTTAAGAATGTCTTGAGCGCATAGAATTAAATCCGCGATATCAGAAGACTGAAAGTTCTTCTTACCCGCCAATTCCTCACGCGACGGCAAAGCCGCCTTCGCCCGATTAAACCAATTCAGCAATAGCGTCCCGTGCTCATTCCATGCCGAAAGGCACGATGCGATTTCTTTCTGTGACAACTGCTCAAAAATATTTTGTAAAGCTTCGCGATAAGAGGGATCCGATTCGTTGTGCAGGTAAAGACTCCACACCGCACGCTCCAAAACGCGGATGTGATTCTTTTGCGCGATCTTTTCGCCGCTCAACTGATCCCATACGGCGCCGAAAACTTTTTCAACGGAAACGTCTTCCGCACAAAGATGGCTCGCCTGCGGACACGCTTGAGAGTGAGAACACGGAGCACAAGCGACGTCGCTATTAAGTATCAACGCCTTTGCTGAGTACGCGGCGGTTTTTGTAGAGTCACTGCTGCCAATCGCGATTTCAACAATCGGAGTTCCCACTTGCGCCGCAATATGTTTAATACTTGTATCCCCCGTCACCAGCAAGGCCGCATTCTGCAAATGTTTGCGAGCTTCTGGAAGATCACAAATCAACAAATCTCTTTCAGAAAAAACGGCCGCGAGAGTTTCTCTTTCAAAAGAAGCTCCCAACACGCAGACCTCGTAATCGACCAAAGAAATCTCGATCGTGCGTTTGAGTTCTGCAAACTTCTCAAGACCCCAGTTCTTTTTGCTGTCACTTGTAAGACACTGCAAAAGAACGAGTTTGCTTTTGGATTTTACATGAGGTGCCGTCGTAGCCTTCGTTGGAAGCGCAAACGCGTTTCCGAGAAGCTCCACATAATGAAATAAAGATTTCTGAGTTCCAGAGAAGCGGTCGTTAAAGTAACGCAGCCAAGGATTGGTAAGTCCTTTGAAGCGTCCTTCCTCTTGATAAAGACCGTTCTTTTGCGGAATCTGCAACGCTCCCAAAAGATAAGCGCTTAGTTTATTATGGGTGAAGTTGTATGCCGCATTGTAATTTTCTTTATTCAACGTCTGAATCAGACGCTCTACTTCAGTGTAAGACCAAAGAATATTGTAGTTCGCTTCGCCCAGACCCTTTTGCAGAGCATCCCGATCAAAATAAATATATTTATCGACAACGCCGTCTAAGATTTTTTCCACGCTGGAAAACTGCTTGTTCAATAGAAGATGGATTTCCGCGTGCGGATACTTTTCCCGCAAGCCCTTAAAAAGTGGCGCCTGCTGAATAATATCTCCCAGTCGCAAAAGAGATAGAACCAAAATTTTCATTCTATTTCACCAATTCACCGAGAATACGGAAAACCTGTTTCTTATCCTCGGGCATCACAGACGCTTCCACCACAGGAATAACATCTTTGATAGAAAGAAGTTTATTTTGCTGAAAGTACAAAGCCTTAATATTGATACCGAACTCTTCAAAGTGATACTTCACGGAATCGACAGACCGGCCCGTAAGATGGCCATAGACTTCCGAGAAAAAGGACACTTGCTGGCCCCAGCATTCACGGAATGAAAGAACATAAGATCTTTGATTCAAAATTTCCTGAAAGAAATCCGCTTTGAATATATCTTGGGCGTCTTGAACAATTGCGATTTCAACACGCTCAGAAAGCTCGGGAAATTGCGAACGGAAAACAGGAATTAATGACTCCCGCGATTCGACCACTGTAATACGGATGGAGGGGTCAATGTCGGCAAGAGCCGCGACATGAAAACCGGAACCCAAACCCACGATCACAACGTGTTGCGTGGGAATGGAACCTAAAGAATAAACCCATTTCAGACCCTCTGCGCGAGGATCCCGCAACGAAGCCAAAGGCTCCCCAGCTTCGTAAGAAATCAAAGTCGACTCGTGGTTTTCAGAAAAAGTGATCATAGACATAAATTATGCAGCCTTCTGTGATGCGAGAATTTGCTTTTTCAAACGGCGAACTTCCTCGTGGTCAGGATTCCACAAAAGAACTCTTTCCATTTCGATGAGAGCCTTATCAAGCTGGCCGATAGAGGCGAAAAGATTGATAAGAACCAGGGACATGTCCTCGTCTTGTTCCACTTGCGAAAGATAAGCTTGCAAGCCTTCGATAGCTTTCTGCACTCGGCCATCGCGAAGACCCCAGTTTGCCGCTAAGTGAACGGATGTTCTATTGCGGGGATTGATATCCATCGCGGACTCAAGGTTCGCCCATGCCAATTCACTATCGCCGAATTGGTTGTGAACCATCGCCAAACCCACCCACGCTTTGTCATTGTTAGGATTGATTTCAACGGCTTTACGGAAGCAGTACAAAGCCTTTTCGTAGTCGTTTCTTTGCACTTCGAGTGTGCCGAAATTCACAAGCAAAATGTCGGAGGATGAATTCAATGTATAAGCTTTATTATAGTACTCTTCTGCGCCGTCATAATCGCCTTGACGTACGAAGATGTTCCCCATGTTTTTGTAGGTTTCAAAAAGATTGTCGTTTTCTTCCGTAAGAATCGCCAAAGCTTCGTAGTATTTATCCAAAGCCTCTTGATCGCGGCCCAGTTTATATAAAGCCGTCGCGTATCCGTAAAGACTCTCAAATCCATAATCGACAGCCGCCAAGGCTTTGCGTGCGATTAGTGCCTCGTCATGACGGGACATTTTTTCCAGGCAATTAGCAAGGAGGTTTAGAACGACAGGATTTTTTGAGTCCGCATTTGAAGCTTGGCGAAGAATATTCATCGCTAGATGAAACTCTCTGTGCTTCATCAATACTTGCGCGTTACGCACGAACGCAGCAATACGCTTATCTAAAGCGGAGACTTCTTTTTCCTTTTGAGATTCCGCATCGAAATCGGCGATAGCTTGTTGCGGATCAAGATAAATTTTTCCGGAGCCTTCTTGAAGGCCTTGAAAACCTGAATTGATTCCAGATACGTCACTGGACTTTTGAACGAACTGATTTTCCAACATCTGAGTTTGTCTCCTACAAGAAACTGATAGAGCAACACAGATGCCAAAGCTTCGTTTTGTATTTTATTAGATCTGAGACAAATTCGGCCAGGAGTTTGACTCTTTCGCCGAATTCGCCGTCATGTTTTTGTCAGGAATATTTTTCCTAGACCTCTTCATCCAATCTATTTTGGAAAGTCTTGGTCTTGTAGCCACCCACCGCTTTACGGCTGCGACGCACTTCCTGCAATTCCTTGATGATGGAATTTTTCGCCGTTTCGATGCAGGCCAGAACTTGAATGTCTTGCTCGATAATACGCGCGACGTATTCGTCCTTAATCGCCAAAGCCTCTTTGATCTCGCGGCGCTCTGATTCATTCACGCCTTCTTGAGAGACTTCCGCGTGCGCTTTTTCAATTTGCGCATCCACGTACTTCAAAACATCCAAAATTCTTTCACGTGTTTGATAGAAGTGTTCGAGATTGTCGAATTGCCCTTGGGCAAAATTCGCCAGCTCCACTTCATTCAGTGAATAGAACTTTTCGAGATAGTGATTCTTTTCGTTTAACAAGGTGATAATTCTCGTCATGTTCCCCTCCGGCGTGAATTAGCCCGCTTTTTTATCCGAGTTATCTGTTTCTTTTTTCAATTTTTCGACTGCTTGAACCCAACCATCATAAAGCGTTTGCAAAAGCTTTAGATTGGCTCTGAGAGGCTCTGGATCGCCCGAGATATTGGCTTTTGTATACTGCTCCATCATAAACATATAGAGCTGCTCAAGCTGGAGAGCGACATCGCCTCCGACTTTGTGATCCAGTGTATTGTTAAGTTCCATGATAATATCGAATGCCCGCCCGATATTCATACCGCGATCGGCGATCTTTTTTTCTTCCGCCGCTTTGATTGCAAGCTTCGTGAATTTGATAGCCCCTTCATAAAGCATCAAAAGAATTTTCTCTCGGCTCGCACTTTGCACCGATGTGGTTTTATATTTCTGATAAGCATTCTTGTTCATAGTCCCCTCACAACATCCTTAAAAAATAAAAACGACTTATCCTGCTTTAGGAGCCATCGCTGCGAATCTTGCCTGCTGTGCCTGCATGTCCGACATTTTCGACTCCAGATCGGCAAATTTTCTGCGCAGACTTTCCTCTTTTCTCTCAAGCTGACGTTCTTTTGTTTCAATACGTCCATTCACTTGATTGATTCTGTCTTGCAGACCTTTCTTTCTGTTAGCGATCGTTCCGAACTGACCGTTTAACAGATTCCCGATCTCTCTTTTCAAACCAGAAACGAAGCCTGTATTGAAACCGTCGCCGCGGAAGAAAGCAGCCACTCCCGCCGGGTTTGCATTCAAAACTTTGTTGAACTTGTCTTGATTGAAGTTCAACGTACCGTTTCTGTTAAACTCAATTCCCAATTCCCCAACACGTCGGATCGGCGTTTCAACACCCATCTGCGGATTGAGGATGATGCGACGAAGACTGTTCTCAATGGAACGCAACATCCCGTCACCACCCAACGGACCAAGTTTGGGGTTTTTCCCGTCACCTGCCGTCAGTTTGTTTTGCTTTTGGATAAAATCCAAAGCCGCATTGTAAGCATCGACAAAACTTTTGATCTTGCCGCTGATCACTTCCAGATTTTCTTTCACGCTCATGCGGATTTCCCGCCCCGGCGCCGCTGATTTAAAATCCAACGTCACACCCGGAATCAAATCCGTCGACTTGTTGTCGGGAAGCTCGATCTCAAACCCGTCAACTTTAACTTTCGCGTTCTGTGCTTTGCGCGATTCATCGAAGTACAAATCCTGGTCCCCATCCAAAAGATAAATCTTTGGGAAAGTAACCTGATTGTCTTTTCCTGCAGAAAGCCCCGAAATCAAAAGCTTGAAAGGGTTTTCTGCATCTTTTCTATCTTCAAGCACTTGCGCTTTTAATCCCACATTGGCAGCGTTGATTTGTTTAACGACGCCTTCCAAAGTGGAATTGCTTCCATTGATGTAAACTTCTTTCGTTCCTTCCGGAGTCTCAAACTTGATGTAACCAACACCAATTTGCGATTCATCCTTGTCCGGAAATCCGTTTGAAATCGCCGCGGGCTTTTGCGCCAGCTGTACGACTTCAATCGAATAATCTCCAGGAACGGCTGCGGAAGGATCGACTTGTCCTTCCACCACATTCGGATCACCACTGATAAATTTCTTATCGATGAACCCGCTTGTCGAAGTAAGCTCTGTGAGATTTTTAGTGATGTCAGTCACTTTCGTCTCAAGCTCGTTGACAAGCTTCAACTTGTCCTCTTGCTTCGTCTTTTGCACTTCCATTTGTTTCACAGGAATACGCTCAGCTTCCATCAGCTGATCTACGATATTCGGTGGTAGCCCAGAGGCCATGCCTGTAAAACGAATGCCTGCCATGAATTCATTGTCTCAAAACGAACCATAGACAGTGAGTCAATTAAATGTCTCTCGAAAGGGCCAGGCGAACGGCTTTGTGGCGTCTAATGCAATTTATCCGGAGGAAATTTTGACAGAAGGCTGTTTTTCAGGACGTCGATCTAGGAAGCAAATGCTGGGTGCAAAAAAATATTAAGCCGAGCGTTTGAGGAGTTGGCCTCTCGGAGAGTTATCCGTAGGCAAAGTCCACAATTCCAACTCAGGAATTCTGCGAATCACGCTTCCCAAGTTATCTTTCACGATGACAAAACGATTTCCTTCTTCTTCTTCGAGATGCACTGTCCACTTGTGCTCTTTCATCGCAGGCAAACTGCGCAAGTGCTCCATCGCTTTTTCGAGTTGCTCATCAGTCATCGGCTCACGCTGTTGTTCTTGGTTTCCACCGTAAGTTTCTTGACCGTTGGCATCTCTGTCATGCGTTTCATCGGACTTAATGGTTTTCCCCACTCTTTCCACAGAGCGAACTTCGTTGTTCGGCAGAATGTTGGAGAAAAATCCTTTGATATTCATACGAGTAACTTATCGGGTTTTCACAAAAGAAACTTAAATTCACGCTCTTAGTCTAGGGAAGAAAGTTGTATGTTCGCACTCCCGCCTCGAGAGAGTTCCGAATTTTTTGAAACCTTGGAAACCTAATTCGGTACACATTTCGACGAGGAGGACATTATGGCGAAATCATTCAAACCAAAACCTCTTGAGCAACAAACGCTTGTCATTACTGGAGCCTCCAGCGGCATTGGTCTTGCCACTGCGGAAATGGCCGCCCGTCGCGGCGCCAACGTTGTCATTTGTTCCCGCAATGAAGAAGATCTTCGCTCGATTGCGGAAAAATTGAATGTCACCGGAGGTTCCGTTCTGCCCGTTCGCGCCGACGTCAGAAGTCTCGCCGACTTGGATAACGTGCGCCGTGAAGCCGAAAGCAAATTCGGAAACATTGATACGTGGGTGAACAATGCGGGCGGCTCCGTTTACGGTCCTCTTTTAGAAATTCCCGAAGCCGAGGAGCGCGAACTTTTTGAAACAAACTTCTGGGGCGTTCGCCACGGCTGTCACGTCGCCGTCGATGCCATGCGCGCTCGGGGTGGCGTCCTCGTTAACATTGGCAGCGAGGTTTCTGCCCGCTCCATCCCGCTCCAAGGAATCTATTCTTGCACAAAACACGCGGTAAAAGCGTACACGGATGCTTTGCGTATGGAGCTGTCTTTTGACAAGATCCCTATCGAAGTCTGCTTGATTCGTCCCACCGCCATCAATACGCCGTTTCCCGATCACGCGGTGAATCGCTTGCGCAATGGTGAACCGTCTTTGCCCGATCCTGCTTACCATCCGGACTATGTTGCCGAGGCCATTTTGAAATGCGCTGTGGATCCTGAGCGCGATATTTATGTCGGCGCGCCTTCGATGATGACAGCCGTGATGGAATTTCTCATGCCGGAAACAACCGACATGTATATGGAGAAGAAACTTTTTAAAGATCAGAGCAAGGGAACTTCGTTAAATCATGATCGAAAAAATGAAGGACTCTTTAATGCGCCTCCACATGAAGGTGAACTCACTGGTCACCATCGCGGCAAAATCAAAGAGAAAAAGAACATGAAAGAACGACATCTTACCGACGACCACTCACATCATTAACGCGTGAGTGCCTTGGCGAGGCTTTGCCAAAGTCATGTACATTTCAATTTTCTAACTTGTCCGAGGAAAACAATGCCGAGAAGATGCCCGGCATTGTTGATCCTCAACCTTGGCGAGTTTTATTGCGAGTCAACGCCGATAACTTTTATGAAATGGTGAAACAAATGAAAGTGCTCAACATCAAAGTCATCCCAGGACCCAACGTTTTTCACAGCCGCCCCGTGATGATTATGCAAGTGGATCTCGAAGACTTAGTAGACACCGCAAGTAACGAGATTCCCGAGTTTAATGAAAAACTCAAAGCCCTTTTACCAAGTCTTTTTGAGCATCGTTGTTCGCCGCAAAAGCCGGGCGGTTTTTTTGAACGCCTCGAACGCGGAACCTACATGGCCCATATCATTGAACATGTGGCTTTAGAACTGAGTCATCTTGCGGGTATGGATGTCACTTACGGAAAATCCCGGTACGCAGGACGACCCGGTGTTTATCAAATTATCACGCGCTTCACCAACGAACGAGCCATGGCCATTGCATTACGAGCAAGTCATGCCTTGATTCAATCCATTCTTGAGAAAACGGAGTTCGATATCCCCGGTACGATTGAAAGAATTCGCTCTGCAGTGGAAGATTCCAACGAGGGTCCCAGCACGGAATCCATTTTGCGTGCCGCCCGCCGAAAGAAAATTCCTTATAAAAAAATCTCTGGAGGGTTGATTCAATTCGGTTATGGTAAAGGCATTCGCAAAATTCAAGCCTCTTTGACGGATAAAACCAGTCTTATCGGAGCCGAGTTAGTTCAAGATAAAGACGTCACAAAAGAATTTCTGCGCGACGCAGGTATTCCCGTGCCTGACGGACTTGTGATTCGCTCTGAAGACGAAATCAACGATGCGATGGAAATGTTGCACGGTCCATGGGTCCTCAAACCTTTTGACGGCCATCACGGTAATGGTGTGGCCGTCAATCTTAAAACCAAAGAAGAAATGCTAGAGGCGTTTGCCGCCGCAAAAAAACATTCGGATGCGATCATCGTCGAAGAGATGTGCGAAGGAAAAGATTATCGCATTCTAGTTGTCGACGGAAAATTCACTGCGGCTTCTGAACGCAGACCGCCTACCGTGACAGGGGACGGCGAAAAGACAGCCCAGCAATTGATTGATATTTTGAATTCAAATCCTTTACGCGGTGTCGGCCACTCCTGTGTGTTATCCAAAGTCATCATCGATGAAGGCGTGACCGCGACGTTGGCAAAACAAGGACTGACATTGGAATCTGTCATTCCGGCGGGACAAACGGTTCTGCTGCGCGGGAATGCCAATCTTTCTGGCGGCGGAACTGCGAAAGATGTGACCGATGAAGTTCATCCCGAAATTCGCTCTGCCTCTGAACGTGTCGCTCGTCTCGTGAATTTGGATATCTGCGGTATCGACGTCATTCACAGCAATATCCAAGAGCCCATAAATCCTTATTTTAAAATTATAGAAGTCAATGCTGCTCCCGGACTGCGCATGCATCTCGCCGCTTCAGAGGGAAAATCCCGCGATGTCGGCGAAAATATTATGAACATGATGTATCCGGATCCAAAGTCAGCCCGCATTCCAATTATCGGCGTCACCGGTACAAACGGAAAGACGACGGTCGTGCGCATGATCCGTAAAATTATGGGAGCTCAACCCCGCACGTGCGTGGGTATGACAAGCACCGAGGGAATTTGGCTTGGCAAAGAGCAAATTCTAAAAGGCGATACATCAGGTCCCTTCTCTGCGAATGTTATATTAAATGATCCCGCCGTCGACTGTGCCGTCTTAGAGCTGGCCCGCGGAGGAATTTTGCGTGGCGGTTTGGCCTATGATTGGTCCGATGTGGGTGTCATCACAAACATCAGGCCTGATCACATCGGACAAGATGGGATCGACTCTATTGAAGATCTGGTGTGGATCAAGTCGTTAGTTGCCGAGCGAGTTCGCGAAGGTGGCACGATCGTGCTCAATGCCGATGATCCTCATTCGGTCGGCATTTTACAAAGTTCGCGCATAAAAGAGATTCCGCGAAAGATCATGTTGTTTTCTCTTAATCCCAACAACCCTTTGCTCGTCGCACATATGGCTTCGGGGCAAGATGCTTGCTGGCTCGAAGAAGGCTGGCTGTTTTCTTGCCGTCATGGAAAAATTCAAGTTTTGACAAAGGCTGGAGATCTTCCGATCACTCTCGATGGATTTGCAAAATTTCAGGTCGCCAATGTGCTTGCCGCTCTCTGCGCAACATTAGCGTTAGGTGTTTTCAGCGAAGACATTATGCGTGCGCTTAAAGAGTTCGATCCTGAAGAAGAAAATGCCGGTCGCCTCAACATTTATCAAGTGGGCGAAGGCCACGTCATTTTAGACTACGGCCACAATTCCGATGCCATCGAAAGCATCGGAGAAATGCTGAATCACTGGAACTGCACAAAGAAAACCGCCGTGTTCGGTTTACCAGGTGACAGAGAAACAGATTTGATTGATCTTGCCGGGCATAAAGTAGCGCACTACTTCGATCACATTATTCTGCGTGATGATTTTGATTTGCGCGGACGACAACCCGGGGAAGTTCCCGAGCGTCTGACCAAGTTATTTGACAGCTTTTACCCTCACATCAAACATGAAGCTATATTCAATCAGGCCGATGCGATAAAAAAAGCTGTGAGTCAGATACAGAAGGGCGAAGTTATTGTCATTTTCTTCGAGTCTTTGAGTACAACGCTAGAAATGCTTTCCGATTTCAAGCTGACTCGCGTGTCACACGTCGCCTTGAAGAATAACATCAAACCTCGTGAAACAAGCGAACGAGCAACTATGCATCTATGATGACTTATTTGGAAAACGGACATATCTTTGTAGAAGGCGCTTTCAAAAAAGCGAATCTTCTTATTGCCCGTTCCAAAATTGAGAGAATCGGCAATGTCTCGGTGCAAACGCTCGACGAATTGCAAGTAGAAGTCCTTGATTGTTCTGGCTGTTACATTATTCCGGGTTTGATTGATCCGCATCTGCACTTAACCGGAGGCAGTGGCGAACGTGGCGGTTTTTCTTCGCAAAGTCTGGGAATTTTAGTTTCCGAATGTGTCGAAGGCGGAGTCACCACTCTTGTCGGTACCATCGGCGTCGATACCACCACCAAAACAATGCCCGAACTTATCGCCAAAGCGAAAGCCTTTAACGATATTGGCCTTAATGCTTTTTGCTACACCGGAGGCTACGACTGTCCTCCGCGCACGATCACGGATTCCGTTCGCAACGACATCATTTATATTCCCGAGGTGATCGGTGTCGGCGAACTTGCTATTGCAGACCGACGAGCTCCCGAACCGGAGTTACGCGATCTCGCACGCGCTGTGGTCGATGCTTACGTCGGCGGAATGCTCGCTAACAAACCGGGCATCGCGCACATTCACGTAGGTCCCGGGCAAAGACGATTGCAGACGATACGCGACTTAATGGAACAACATGAAGTCATTCCGGCGAAGATCTACATGACTCACATCGGTCGCAGTCAAGCGTTAGTGGAAGAGGCCATCGACCTGGCAAAAAAAGGCTGCTTCATCGACTTCGACTTATGGGAGCGGGATTTTTGTTACTGGTACAAGATATATAAAGATCTCGGCGGTCCGTTGAGCCAAGTCACAGTGTCTTCGGACGCCGGAATCGGTAAGCCTTCCGAGTTATGGGAGGAACTTAGATCCGGTGTGCTTCAACATGGTTTGAGTCTCGAAGAACTCATACCGCACTTCACGTCTCATCCTGCAAGAGCATTAGAGCTCAGTCAAAAAGGACGAATCCTTGTCGGTTGTGATGCAGACCTCGCCATCTTCGACGTTAAAGAACTTGCGATGAAACATGTTATATCCCGAGGACAGATCTTCGTGAAAGACGGAAAATACATCACAGGTGAAGACTTTAGAATTTCAAGAAGAGGCTTTGATATATATGGCATCAGGAAAAAAGGTTAATCACAAAAGGTCGCGGGTCAAAGCAAAGCGCACCAAAGTCACCCATAAAGGCGGAACTCTTATTATCATCGGTGGTCGCGAAGATAAAACCGGCGAAATGCGTATACTCAAAGAAGTCGCGTCACGCACCGACGGCGGGAAAATGGTGATTGTGACTGCGGCCAGTGAAGTGGCCGAAGAAGTCTGGAATGATTATTATAATATTTTTCGTAAGCTCGGTGTAAAACAGATCGAGCATTTCTATGTCAATCAACCTGAAGACACTCTCGACAAAGAACACCTCTTTAGGGGAGCCACCACCGTTTTCTTTACCGGGGGCGATCAGCTCAAAGTCACCACTAAGTTAGGTGGAACTCTCGTCATTGATTGGATGGTAGAGATTTTTAAAAACGGAGGAACTCTTGCCGGAACTTCCGCCGGTGCCTCGATCATGGGCGAAGTCATGCTTGTCGGAGGAGAAAACACCGAGTCACATAAAGTCGGCAACTGGATGATGGCACCCGGACTGCGCTTCGTTGAAAACATGATTATCGACCAGCACTTCGCGCAGCGCGGACGTATCGGTCGCTTGTTAGGGGCTGTCGCGCTCAATCCCGGAATTCTTGGCATCGGTATTGATGAAGGAACCGCGATTATCGTCGAGAAAGACCACTTCGAAATCATCGGTGAAAACGCCGTGTATGTGATCGACGGACGAGGCGTGACTTACACCAATATTTCCGAGGCCTCCGCGGAAAAAACAATGTCGATGCACGACATTCGCCTGCATGTTTTGGCTGACACGGAAGTTTTTGATTTGAAACTTCGCCGCGCTATTGTGCCAAAACCAGTGGACAACAGCTTAAAAGAAAATCCTCGCCCTATTGACGGGGATTAAGTCACCGACCACGACTTAGAGTCTTTGAGATTGTTATTTCGTAAGTTAAGTCTTCATTTCCGAAAGGGTACCCTGAATGAAAGGAGGATTTATGACGATCTACGAACTTTTAAAAAAGGATCACCGCGAGGTCAAAGATCTTTTCGAGGAGATAAATTCTTCCTTGGAAGATGAAGACTTCCGCGAAGTCGAAAATCTCTTTAATACATTGAAAGTGAATTTAGCCTCTCACGCGAAAGCGGAAGAGGAGGTTTTCTATCGTCCTCTCCGCCTTGTCAGCAAGGATTTCAAAGGAGAAGAACTGACTTGGGAAGGCGAACAAGAACATCACGTTGTTGCCTTGCTATTAAATGAGCTTTCGCGCATCTCTTTTGAAGACGAAGAGTGGAAAGCAAAGATCAAAGTTCTTTCCGAACTTGTCGACCATCACGTCGCCGAGGAAGAAGGCGAAATTTTTTCGAAAGCGAAGAAAGTTTTTTCCAGTGATGAGGCGGAAACTATCGCACAAAATATGGAACGCCTGAAAGACAAATACAAAGGCATGATCGATAACGCCCTGGCAGGAGACATCGAGGTTTTCAACAAACCTATCACCCACCCTGCCCACACCGGCCAGTCGATGTATCCTTAATCACCTTGCTCGCCATCAAACATAAACGGGAGTCTTTACGACTCCCGTTTATTCTTTCAGTGCTTTTTGAATTCCGGCCAGTTTTGAATTTTATCTTTATTCAAAACCACCCGATGACCTTCACTATCCAACACTTCCGAAATAATTCCTTCAAGCTGAGTCTCCTCGTCTCGTTTCGGTTCTTCCACGTCATGTCGCTCCGGCGGTGCCATGACTACAGGTTCTTTAGGATTATGCTTTTTAAATGGATCAGAGAGATGACGAAGTATTTCGATAACACCCATAAACAACCTCCTCCAACGAAGATCATTTACAGAATACCAAATCAAAAAACGAGGAATTTCGAGACTAGACGAAAGTACCCCAAGGAAGGGCTTCGCCTTCCTTGGGTAGGTTGGTACCGAGAGGCAACGGAGGTAGCCTCTCAGATCAAACTCTTATTTCTTAATATTAACCGATCAATCTCATTGCATTGTTTGGCATTGCATTCGCTTGAGCCAACACCGCAGTATTCGCCTGCAACAGAACCGAGTTACGTGTAGATTCAGCAGAAGCCAAAGCTACGTCTGTGTCACGGATACGAGAGTTCGCGGCAGAGATGTTCTCATGTTGCACACCCAAGTTGTCGACAGTGGATTGCAATCTGTTTTGAAGGGCACCGAGATTTGCGCGGTAACCGTTCACTTGAGATTGAGCCGTGTCGATTTGTGACAACGCTTCTTGAGCACCCGCTTTAGACGAGAAGTCGAAACCTGCGATACCCAAGCTGTCGATTGTTGCGTTCGTTTCGCCAGCATTAAAGGAAATTCTATCAGCTTCTGAGTCATTACCGATACCTACTTGGAAATCAAATGAATCGCCAGAACCATCAAGAAGTTTAGTCGTACCGAATTTAGTTGTTTGCGTGATACGTTGTGCTTCCGATTTCAATTGTTGAATCTCTTTATCGAGGAAGCCGCGCTCAGTATCACCTACAGTATCAGAAGACGCTTGAACACCTAGTTCTCTCATACGAGTCAAGATGTTAGAGATTTCACTCAAGCCACCCTCTGCTGTTTGCACCATTGAGATACCATCGTTGGCGTTTCGGCCCGCTTGGCTCAATGATCTGATTTGCGATTTCAAGTTTTCACTGATCGCCAATCCCGCAGCATCATCCGCTGCTTTATTGATGCGTGATCCAGAAGACAATTGCTCCATGGATTTTCCAATTTGGCGCTGAGAGTTTACCATTGTTCTCTGAGCGTTGATTGCAGATACGTTTGTAGAAATTCTCATTCCCATGAGGGACCTCCATTATAGTGACGGCCTTATACCTACTTAGGCTCGTCTGTTAACACGTTGGTGACTCCACTTTCGTCTGGGCTCTCTACAAGCGATTCTCATCAGGCAGTCACTCCATCAGAGTCTCTTGAGAGCTTTCGATTCAGTTTCATCGTTGCTTCTGACAAACCTTTCGGCGAGGTCTT
The DNA here is from genome assembly GCF_030169785.1 of Bdellovibrio sp. 22V. Lineage (NCBI taxonomy): Bacteria > Pseudomonadati > Bdellovibrionota > Bdellovibrionia > Bdellovibrionales > Pseudobdellovibrionaceae > Bdellovibrio > Bdellovibrio bacteriopascens. Next base: position 2,025,562 of record NZ_CP125854.1, on the reverse strand, counting down.
AAAAGGCTTTAGTCGCGTCTAGCAAAACTAGACCATCATCCAGCAAAAGCTAGACGAAGGTTGTGAAATCCAGCCCATTTTCCAGCCCTCTTCAAGACAAAAGTCCAGCTCCACCCAAAGTCCACCCCGACCAAAAAAGGTGCCTGCTTCTTTTTTCTGGCAATACCGCATCAAAAATCCGCCCGACGAACCTCGATCGGAACAAAGACCAGAGCAAACCGGAAACAAAATTGCTCTACGCGCCTTCATGGGAAGAAAAAATTTTATCAATCACACAGAGTTTCCTTATCACCTCTATGCTCGTTGTATTAATCGCGATTGGTTTTCCAACGACATGGATAAGATGTGGGAGTTGATGACGAGAAATTTATATTTTATGCATCTTGCGTTCAATGTGCGCATTCATGCGTTTGTAATGATGAGCAATCACTTTCATTTAATTGCGGCAACTCCGGATGGAAATCTTAGTCAAGCGATGCAATACTTTATGCGTGAAACCAGTCGAGAAATTACTTTTCAAGCTAAAAGAATTAATCAAACTTACGGTTCAAGATTTCATCGCAGTTTGATTGCTTCTCCCCTCTATTATCTGCACGCGTACAAATATCTTTATCGAAATCCCGTCGCTGCAGGAATCTGTAAACGAGTCGAAGACTATCCATATTCCACGCTGCCGGCGTTGCTTGGAAACACGCGAATGGAAATTCCTATTTTAGATGATCATAATTGGGGTTCGATTACCCAGAGAGAGTTGACGCTTTCGTGGTTAAATACGGCGCCTTCAAGTGACAATTGGGAAGATGTCCGGAAAGCCTTGCGGAAAGGCGTTTTTAGATTGCCGAGGCGGGATAGTCGGTCTTCGCCCTTGGAAGATTGTGCGCTGTAGCCAGAAAAAAGAAGCAGGCACCTTTTAAAATCCCTGGGAGCGGGTGCTCCCAGGGTGGGCTTAAGACACGAGGAGTTTATGTGGGCGACCCCTCATTCTCGAATGAGGCCGTATCCCAGAACAGGCCCCACTCGATATCCGTAGTGTTAACGAATTGTGATTTCTTAAGTGTTTTACTTATTAAACTAATTTCAATGCCACGTTAGGTAATTGGTTCGCTTGCGCAAGAACCGATACCGCTGTGTTTTGCAAGATACTTGCGGAAGCCATCTCTGCCGTTTCTTTCGCGATATCAGTATCGCGGATACGAGAGTTCGCTGCTGACAAGTTTTCGTAAGAAACGTCGAGGTTACTTACCGTAGATTCAAGTCGCGATTGCATCGCACCGAAGTTCGCGCGCAAAGCACCGACTTTTTGAAGAGCTCCATCCACGGCCTCAAGCGTGTCACGAGCCGCGCCTTTGTCATCAACGGCGATACCGCTAATACCAAGAGTGCTTGTCGTCGCATCCGCATCGAAGTCGAAGGAGATGATATTTTCCTCTCCGCCGTAGGCGCCGACGTGGAATTCTAACTTACCACCGGAACCATCGAGGAGTTTCGTATTACCGAACATAGTGGTTTTCGCGATACGATCCGCTTCTTGGATTAATTGTTGGGCCTCGTTGTTGAGGAACCCGCGTTCCGTATCACTGACAGTATCAGACGCTGCTTGTACTCCGAGCTCGCGGAGACGAATCAAGATATTCGATACTTCGCTGAGACCACCTTCACCCACTTGCGAGAATGAAATCGCATTATTCGCGTTGTTTCGCGCTTGCGAAATACCTTTCAACTGTCCTTTAAAGTTTTCTGAGATCGCCAAGCCGGCGGCGTCATCGGCGGCGTTTACGATACGAGAACCTGACGCCAAAGCTTGCGCCGAATGTTCCGCACGTTTTTGCTGTTTAGAGAGCACACGTTGTGCTGCGATAGATGCAGTATTGGTAGCGATTCTTAAGCCCATGAGAACCTCCTAAGGGATTAAAGACCACTTCCGCTGATTTTTTTGGAATTGTTCGTGAACCTAGGTCGCACCACTTACCTTCAGAACACTCTTAGATCCCGTCAACGTACTATGATCTGTGTTTTAAATTTTTTCTTACTAACTCACTAAAAAAATAAATTTAAAATTTTGTGGGAAAGGCTCCTCGAGACCGGGGTGACTGACCCAGTTTTTCGAGGAACCATTGCCATCGGAGGTTGATCCTTTGAGGAGCTCTTTCGAGCTTTTTGGAGGAGGAGGTCCGAAGCCAACTTTATTCCCAACGTGTTACGCGAATCTATTCGGACCATAGTCCAGAAAACTTTAGGGCCAAGGTCTAGTTTTTTTAGGAGGGCTAACGTTAGTGCCTGATTTTACTGGAAATTAAGGACTAAAAAATTTTACGACAAAGGTCTAGGAAGACCTCGACCAAGGCCGGGAAAGCGATGTTTTATCAAAGGGTTATGTTACACAGAAAAGTTTAAGGGGAAGCCTTCCCAGCACCCAGAATATTGAAACCAGCCATCGAAGGAGACGCCAGCATCACACGGCGAATGTAGCTCGTAAGAGCCTCTTTTTTCACACCCATATAGTCGTCACTGCCATCGCGACCACGACCGTTGCTCGCGTGAACCATGTACAGAACTCCATTTTCTCGAATAAGAAAACCTTGGTGAGAAACATCCAAGCGCGTGCCGGCCGCTTTCACCAAATCCCAATTGGGACGAACAAGATTAAAGATACTTCCCGAAGGAATGCGCGCGAGCAGAGCCTCGTTTTCAAGAAGATCTTCCTTCGCGATATAAGGCAACTGACCGAGCGAGCGAGAGAACTGACGACCCATCAGAACAAAGCGCTCCCCTTTTTTGTAAAACCATTGATCCTTATCAATCCAAGTCTGCGACCACTTCGTGTACTTCCCGGCAATCGTTCCCGTAATATCAGTCACGTACCCGGCCTTACTATTATTGGGAACCCAGTCGAGACTAGAAAAATGGTTGCGAGTTTCATAAGAGACAATACCGTCTTTATAGCGAATGCGGTTGATCGTTTCCTTAAACTCTTCGGGGGATTTCGCAAACGACAGAGCCAACACCGTTTCAACAAATGTCGTGCAATCAAAACCATCAAATCGGTAGAGCGGAGATTGCGAGATCTCTCCATTGCGACCCTCTCCGAGAGGTTCGACAAGATAAGGACTTTTATTCTGCAAAAAATAACGGGCGAAAAGATGAACGCGCTCTTGCACACTGGCTTCGCGCCAAGCTTTCGAAGCTCCGTAAAGATTTTCTAAATCACGGTCTGCAGAGGAAACTCCACTGGCACCAGAGGTCGTCCCTGTCGCTTCCGTAGAGGCGGCGAAAGCCATTGGGCCGGCAGACAGACTGCATGCTATTAGAATGTAAAAGGCAGCGGATAATCTCATACGTTCCTCGATTCCAGTCCCAGGTAAAGCAAATCCAAGGCTCGCTATATCGCTGTTTAATTGAGTTTAAGGCGTTTTCCGTGTGTATCAAATCGACACAAGGCCTTTCTTGGGCGCAAAAAAATGAAAGAATCACAAACCTCAAAGCCTTGATTTGACAGCTATTCCGAGGACTTTTACAAACAGGCCTCTGCAAAAAGACGGAGGTTCTCGATGAAGTTTCTCGCTCTTTTCTTGGTCCATTTTACAGTCTCTTTGGCGCTGACGGCACCGGCCGCCGTGCTTTCTCCCAGCTCTCAGGAAGTTAAATTTTCTTATACCGCGGAATTTCAAACGACGGACACTCAAGAAGATCCCGTCTATCTTGCCGATGTTCATGCACAACATCTGTTTGGCTATTTCCAATCTCCAGAGATCGTCGCTCGTTATAGAATCAACTCTGATACTCCCGGTGTGGGAGCTCCGCGCTTGCCACTTTCCTATGAAATTCTTAAGAAGAAAACCCGTCACGGCGTGCGCACGATTCAATATAAAGTTTCGGGCGTTCTGCTTTTAAATAAAAAACTCGCGACAAGACTTATCGAAAGAGGCTTCTGGAACATCACACTCCCCACCGACCTCGATAATTTTTATGCAGAGAAATGCACAGATGAACACTACCCAAGTTTCGGCGACTTCTGGTATTTCTATGATCCTTTTCGTGCGGGCTGCGAATTCCTAAGACAGGCGCCAATGGCGGCGCCGGTGAAAATCAACATCGCGGCTTTAAAAAATCTGCCGGAAGATGCTGACGCTCAGTTAGAGCGTCTCCGCGGAGATAACGGCAACGGCGATCTATTCCAGATTACAACTGTCAACGGTTATTCAGAGAATGCGAAAGACGACGAAGACGAAGGCCGTTTGGCCTTTGAAGAGATGAACGAATGGCTTCGTCAAACCGGCTTTAAAGAAACTCTGGTGGCGCGCTATCAAAATCGTCCGATCCATCAATTCGACAAGACACTTAAAAGAAAAGATGGAAAACTTGTGCAAGTTCGTGTGACAAGACTTCTTGTCGAAACGGGATCTTCCAGCAAGAACGTCACATTTGCAAAGTTCTTCAAAAACGCTCTGAAAGAGGCGGATGTTGTAATTTACGCAGGCCACTCTGGCTTGGGTGGAAATCTCGATATCGCGGCGCTCGAAGAAAAAGCGGGCCCGCTCGAGTTCAACCCGCGCAAATATCAGATCTTCTTTTTTGATGGCTGTTCGACGTATTCTTATTACCTTTCAAACTTTGCCGCGCAAAAATCAAAAGGCAAAATCGATATTCTGACGAACGGTCTTTCTTCTTATTTCGGTTACGAGGCTCCGGTGCACAAAGCGCTTTTTGCGCATCTTCTGAATGTAAATAAAAATCCAGGCTGGAATGAAATCCTCACGGATATGGAAGAGCCTTTAGACGGAATGACATTTATGTTGAACGTGGGATCGCTATAAAGAGCGAGCGATTCCTTCTTCAAGGACGTCCTGCTTAAGACGAGGATAGTTGCGACGAACGCGAACGGCTTGAGCTTCCTCGGCCGTTGCAAGTCTGAATTCAAAGTGGTTGCGAGGATCACTGAAACCAAGGCGCGCCAAGGTGTTTTCTTTCGCGCGATGATCATAAAACCCCGTAAAGAAATCAAAACGATTCGCACCGACGATGGCTCCACCGGTGTCTCGGACGATCACATACCCGTCGTGGATCTCGCCATTCGGCAATGCGGCTCCAACTAAACGAGGAATGAAAAGCACGTCACCGACTTGATAAATGCTAAGATCCGCCGCTACAGAAAAATAAGGGTCCAAGCAACTGCCGTTAACGCCGTACCCGTAAGGACACTCTTTCAATTCCACGTCGATAAAACGCGGCACGCCCTCTTTAGTTGAATGATAGTTGTAAGAGCTGATTTTAGTTCCATCATCCACAAAGCAGGAACCTTGCAGCAAACATTGATCGTAATCTTTGGAGCATAATGTGGCTAAAGTGCGCCCTTTGGGAGAAAGCAAATCGCGAAGATCGTTCGCTGAGCAGTTCGATTTATCTTGATGGATTGTCGGTTTAAAATAAATCGTGGGGTTCATCCCGCGACCATCTGAAGACTTCGAAACGGCGCAAGAGATCAGAGAAAAAGAAAGCGCTGCAATAGTGACGAGCGACAACAGATTTGCCTTCATTTTTTCTCCTTTCCGCACAGCCTTACTTATACCTGATTTCGTCCTCGTTGGCCGAGGTCCCGGAGAAAATACAAAGCGAACTGGCAAAAGTTCCATGCCTGTCAAAAATCTAGTCAGAGCGGCGCGCATAGCGAAGCAAATAATCGTCCACCATGCGCTGAAAGTTCACTAAAGTCAGGGCCTTCTCGAGCTTTTTTCTTTTCTCGACGTTGTGTTTGTTGAACGCAAAAAACAATTCTTTATCTTCGACAATCTTTTTGTTGATCGACACTCGCCCGGCCAGATGCGGCTGCAAAACGTAGATCAAGTAGCGGGCGTTATTAATATCCATCAAAGCGGCGTCTAATTTTCCCAAGGCGACTTTTCGAACATTCGTATCATCGCTGATCACAGCTTCGACATGAATCGTTTTATTTTTCACAAGACGATTGAACTCGACGGTATTTCCATAATCTTCAGTGACACCGATTTTCTTTCCTCTGAGATCGGTGAGTTCATTCCAGACCAAGGGTTTACCGCGCGGCTCGATAAATCCCAAGGGAGAACGGAACAGAACAGGAGAAGCGATAAATTCCGGAAGCACTTCTTCTTTCCATGCTGGAAAATAACCGATCATGTCAGGTCGATTGCCCTTTTTGACTGTCTGAGTCCACGAGCTAAAGACAAATTCGACATTCACGTCCACTTTTTTCAGAGTTTCGCGAAGGGCATTGGCGGCAGCTCCGTTATCAGGGCAGCGCGAGCAAATAAATGGCGGCCACTCAAGAGTCGCAATAACCCAACGTTCCGCTTGTGCGCGAGGAGAGAAGAGCAAGAGCAGCACTAGAAGCGGAAAGAATTTGATTACATTCATTTAACTAGCTCTCCCAAGGAAAGACCTGATTTCGCGCCGGTTTTCAAGTACTCATTGCCCGAGTAATACCTATACGATATCACTGAAAAAGAATAGGCAACTAGAGGGGCATGACTTTACGTTTAAGAATTTTCTTATTCAATCTGATCTCAGTCTTTCTTGCAACATTCGTTGTTGCATTGATTGGCCTCAAGATTGTTGAATCGACAGTCATCGACAGCACCTACGAACGTCTAACTCAAATCCGCATTAGTAAAACGACTGCTATTGAAAATTACTTCAGAGATCTACAAACTGCAATCAATCTCATTTCATCGCATGAACTTACGGACGACTTGCTTTCACAAAGTCGTCTTGAAGCTTTTCCGGAGTTTCGTCGGCTTTTGGACAACTATGTCCTCGATTTCAATATCTATGACATGGCCCTTGTTAGCACTAAAGGAGAAATAGTTTATACAACTCGAAAAGATCTTGAGGACGGAACTTCTGTTTTCTCTGAAGAAACGGGAGGAAAACTCAAAGACTTGTTTTCATGGGGCATGAAAGCGCAAGAGGGCTCGACTCTTTTCATCGATTTCGATAAGGATCCCATCAATCCGACATCGGCGACGGGATTTGTTGCCGCTCCTATCTTCCGTAAGACTTCCGTCGTCGGCGTTTTGATTTTAAAAATTTCTATCTCTGAAATTGACCGCATTACCAGCGACAACTTTGCCTGGGCCACGCACGGCATGGGTCAGACCGGTGAAACATTGATCTATGGTGAGGACTGGAGTTTGCGTAACACCGGACGCTTCCGTGTGGAGGGAAATCCCAAAGACCCTTCCAACTTAGAAGCGGAAGTCCTTTCTTCGAATCGCGGCGACGAAGATATAAAAAAAATTGAGAACCTTAGCGAAGTGCGCGAACTCGGCACCGACTATCGAGGCCAAAAAGTCATTCGCTCTATCGGCAAAATTTATTTACCCAACGGCGAGCTTTGGTACATTCAAACAAAGATAGATGAAAGCGAAGCTTTCGCAGTCCTGGATCGTATTGCCATCGCTTCGAGTGCGGCGGCCGTTCTTATTTTTATCTTGTTCTTCTTTGCGACATTCGCAGCCACCGGCAAAGTGGTTGAGCCGATTCAACTTCTCACAGACCGTCTTGAAAAACTGGGTACGACAAAGCTGACTCAGAAAATCAACTACAACTCTAAAGACGAAATCGGTTTGCTGGTCAGTAAGTACAACCAGCTTGCCGACCGCTTAGAGACCACGACAGTTTCCAAAGAGTTTCTAGACAGCGTTATTCAATCGATTAAAGCGTTTCTATTCATTGTCAAAGTTTCGCATCACGAAGACTGGAAACAGTCGACGTACATCATTTCTCAAGCGAATGAAGCGGCGATGAAATTGCTGGGACTTTCCCCGCACCAGCTTTCGCAAGTGGACCTAAAAACTTTGGTGCATGGTCCGCCGGAATTTAACAACTACTCTTGGCTTCTGCAAACCCGTCACAGTATCGAGGCAGAAATCACGAATGCGGAAGGACGCCGTACTCCGATTCTGATGAATTGGGCGGCTCTTCCGAACCGGACCAGCAAGGACCTGACTTTTGTTTTCGTGTGCACGGATATCACAGATCGGATCATGGCAGAGCAAGCTCTTATTGAAGCCCGCGAAGCCGCCGTCAAAGCCTCGCAAGCTAAATCAGAATTCCTTGCGCGTATGAGTCACGAAATTCGTACACCGTTAAATGCAATCATCGGGATCACCGATATTCTTGCCGAGTCCGATCTGCATCCCGATCAGGCGCAGTTAGTAAAAGTGTGTGCGAACGCGGGCGAAAATCTTTTGGCGCTGATCAACGATATTTTAGACATCTCGAAAATCGAAGCGCGTGAAGTTCGCTTGGAACGCATCGCTTTCGATCTAGAAGCGACGACCACAAATATTTGCGACATCTTAAAACAAAAAGCGGCAGAGAAAAATCTGCGCTTCCAGTTGCGCATGACCCTGGACCAGGAAGAGTCGCACGTCGTGATCGGCGATCCTACGCGCCTAAGACAGATTCTTTTTAATCTTATTGGGAATGCGATCAAGTTCACTCAGACGGGCGAGATCACCGTCCAAGTCGAGTTCGAGGGACCTGATAAACGCTTCGTGAAATTTTCCATCAAAGACACGGGAACAGGGATTCCGAAAGACAAGCAGCACCTGTTGTTCCAAAACTTTGTTCAAGCCGACAGCTCGATCACGCGAAAATTCGGTGGCAGCGGTTTAGGACTGACTATTTCGAAAAATCTTGTCGAGTTGATGGGTGGCCGTATCTGGTTCCAAAGTGAAGAAAACAGCGGCAGTACGTTCTGCTTCACGATTCCGTATGTGCCGACGGATTCCTCTTATGAAATTCCGCACACAAGCGAAGAAAAAGAAACGCCGCTGATACAGCCTCCGCCAGAAACAGCCGTGCGCAACGGTCGCATCTTGATTGTCGATGATACGGAAGACAACAGATTCCTTTTGCTCACTTATTTGAAGAAACTCCCTTTTGACGTGGTTCAAGCGGAAAACGGCCAAGAAGCCGTCGAAAAAGTTTTACGCGAGCCTTTTGATTTAATCCTTATGGATATTCAAATGCCAATCATGGACGGATACGAAGCGACTCGTAAAATTCGCACCTGGGAACGTCATAATAAAATGAAACCCATCCCTATCATCGCGGTGTCGGCTAATGCGATGTCTGAAGATGTGCAAAAATCTTTGGATGCGGGCTGTACCGAACACGTGACGAAGCCAATTAAGAAATCGGCTCTTTTAGAGATGATTCAACGCTACACAATCTAAGTTGAAACTAAACGACCGTCGCGAATCTTGGTGACTTTGTCCGCCAAGGCTTCGACGTCCCGTTGATCGTGCGTAACCAGCAGCGTAGGAATTTTTTCCGTGGCTATGACTTGCTGAACTAGCTTACGACTTTCCTCTCGCAACTCCTGATCCAAGGCGGAAAAAGGTTCATCCAACAGAAGAAGCCGAGGCTCTCCCATCAATGCGCGCGCAATCGCCACACGTTGTTTTTCGCCGCCCGATAAAACCGAGGCCGGTCTTTTTAAAAAAGATCCCATTTGCAGAATTTCGGTGAGTTCTTTCAAGCGATCTGCAGCTTTCTTGGCTTCGACGTCCCGCGCGCGAGCCGCGAAAAGAATATTTTCTTCCGCCGAAAGATGAGGAAACAAATCCAGAGTTTGAAAAACCACGCCCAGGCGTCTTTGCGGGGTTTTCATCTTGGCTAAATCGACGCCTTGAAAATTCCAGCGCATACCAGGGCAGGCTTCCAGTCCCAGAAGAATACGAAAGACCGATGTCTTGCCCGATCCGGAAGGCCCCCATAACACGGTGACGCCTTCATCAAGAATTTCCCAAGACTCTATATCGAGTTTGAAGTCCCCATAATCACGGTTCAAATTTTCGACGAAGGACACGACTTCCCCCCACACACAAAACAAAACAAATAATTCCGGCGACAATAATTAAACTGCTAAGAACAATCGCTTGGTTCAAACGATACCCTGACATCAAAGTTTCCGTCATCATCGCAATGCTGAGGTCGCGATGCGCGAGAATCCGTGACACGGCGAAGTCTCCGCACGCCCAAATTGAGGCGATCCCGGCAAGCATTCCAGCGCGCGTGGAAATCTGCGGAAAAAGAACTTCTTTAAAAATCTGTTTCGAAGAAGCACCCATGGCGTATGCTACGGTCATTTGCGATTGCAACGAATGCAGTTCCCCGTCCCAGCCCATTCGAAAAAGGCTGTTGAGACTTAATAACGTCAAAGCAATCGGGATTTTAATAAGCGGATAAAAACCCTCGTTAGGCCCTAAAATCAAAAGACTAAAACATGCCAGTGAGGTGGACGGAGCCACATAACCATTCAAGAACTTTTCAAACCACGGCTTTGGCCAGCAATATGCAATAAGCATCAAGCCCGCATAGCACAAAGCTCCTACGCACAAACCGATAAAAATACTTCCTAAAAAATTCCAGAATAGTGCTGACTGCAGTTCATAAAAAGTCGAGATCAACGAAAGACCTTGTACGAATCCTTGCGCGTAGCCGAACAAATAAAGAAACGAAAGCCCGGCAATGGCAAATATCCCCGAAGGACTGCGAATCAGACTGAGGTTTGCCACCCGGTTCGCATGTGCTCCCTGACCGCGACTCGCGATAAAAGAAAGTGCGAATATAAAGGTCGATTGAAGGAAGGCCAAAAGGACCGCGCCTCCCCAATCGCTGGAAAGACGGATCTTTTCATAGATTAAAACTTCAACCGTCGTCCCCTTGCCACCGCCCACGATCAAGGGCACTGCAAAACTTCCAAAACAAACGACAAAAATAAAAAGACCTAATAACCAAATATCTTTTTTCAACAAAGGCAAAAGACCTTGCCGCAGAAACTGCCAGCGCGACGCACCTTCGACGTAAGCAAGCTCGATCATTCCACCCAGTTTGTTTTCGATAATACCGGCCAACAAAACAGCCGCTAAACCGAAATTCATCAAAGTATGAATGATCACAATTCCTGCGATACCCATCGGAAAAGGATCAATGATATTCAAGGTTGCCAGCAAAATAAAAATAGGCGGGAGGAAATTCGGAAGCAAACAGAGGATTTCAAAAACAAAACGTCTTTTCTTCGAGCCGTCATTGAAACTTAAAAGTCCCAGTGCCGCCCAAAATCCGACAAACAAGGACAGAAGTGCGGAAAAGAAAGCCTGAATGAAACTGTTTTTAAAGGCCCAAAGAAGTTCGCCGATATCTGGAGCTTGTGAAATCCGAAACTGCGTCAATAAAAACAGAAACGGAAAAAGCAGAAAGAGAACCAGACTTAGGCGAAGGGCATTTCTAATGTTCAATTAAGTTCGCTCCGACGAATTTCAGTCCAGCGTTTTAAAAGACGATCGACTTCCGTCGCCGACAAGATTTCCATTTGCGACATCGTCTTCACGTTCATCAAATCAGCAAATGGCGTATTTTCAATAACACCTTTCATCACAGGGAACATGTAGTTCTTTTCCATGATGATTTTCTGCCCTTGCGGTGAAAGCATCAGATTCACAAACTGCTCGGCTAGATCGCAGTGGCGACAAAATTCAGGGATACCAACAAACTCAAACTGCACCGGCAATGCTTCATTGAAAGGAAGAGCGATATAATCTTTCTTCTTTTCTTCCACCTCGTGATAAAGAGGAGATGTCACATAGGAATAAACCAATTTCGCCTGCTTGTTCGTGAAAAGTCCGTAAGCAGTGGACCACGTCGGAGAAAATGAGTGCGCTTGCCCCATCAACTTTTGTAAATAGCGAAAGCCTTCTTCTTCCCCTTTAGAGCGAATCACCCAATAAAGAAACTGCATTCCCGGCGAACTTGTGCGCGGGTCTTGCAGAGCGATCTTCTTTGTCAGCTCCGGTGCCAAAAGGTCGTCCAATGACGAAGGTAAATGTGTGAGGTCGTCTTTACGTGCGACAAATGTGAGTGCGCCCCAATCATAGGGAACAAAAAAGCTGTTCGACAAGGCCGGCTTCACGGAATCGTAAACGTCCAATTTACCGATGCTTAATTTGCGCCATGCTTGTTCGGAAATCGCTTTCGAAATATCAAACTGATCTAGGCCCACAACAAGGTCGGCACCAAGGCTTTCGCCTTCAATTTTCAAACGTTGCAAAAGAATTCCAGAGTCACTGCCCTCGATAAACTCCACTTTGCATTTACAGCTTTTTTCGAACTCTTCTTTAAGCAGCGGACCTGGGCCCCATCGGCCCGTAAAAGAGGCGTATCCAAAAACTCTTAAAGTCGGTAAAGAACTTGAGGTCGCACCCTGTTCGTTCTTATTCAGAACCGCCAGAAACAACCCGAGGAAAACGACGGCGATAAAAAAGATAAAATGCTTCACTGCTTACCACCACAAACCGCGACGACGCTTAAAGAAGTAATAATCAAAGCCAAGACAACGTCCCGCTCCTACCCATGCAAGAATCAAATGAATCGCTAAGAATGTTTTATATAGATCTTCCATTGCAGGGCCGGAAATGAACAACATCGTCACACAAAGAAGAACGCCCAACAAGGCCACCGGGCGCACAACGTAACCAATGATGTAGGAAATCGCGATCGCAAACTCAACACCCAAAATAATAAATGCGACAGTTTGCCAATTCGGAATCATCTGACTGCTGGCAAAAATCTTAAACCAGTTCGGAGCATGACTCGCAGGAAGCCACTCGGCCATTTGATCCGCAATACGCGGGCGACTTAAAAAATCACCGCGATACTTTTGCAGGGCGTGCTCTAAATAGTAGTAACCTAAGAAAATTCTTAAGAAGGAAATAGGTAGAAGATGGCCGACGTATTTAACGCTCTCAAAGAATGCAACAAACATGAAATCATTGTGAACTAGACGCCCACCTTCGGGCAAGTCTCCTCTAGGAAGCAATGACTGCATGCAGGTTTTCTCGCCTTACAGATAGCTCGACCATGTGAGATCAAATAATGCGGCAACATCACCCAATCTTCTTTGGGGACTTTTTGGCTGAGTTCTCTTTCGATGATTACAGCGTTATCCGTTTTCACCCAACCCAAACGATTCGACAAGCGGGTGACGTGAGTGTCCACGACAACTCCGCTCGCAATGCCGAAAGCATTTCCAAGGACCACGTTCGCGGTTTTACGACCCACTCCTGGCAACTCGACCAAAGCCTCAAGGTTCTGCGGAATCTCTCCCTTGTATTTCTCAACAAGTGTTTCTGCCGCCGTCTTCAAAGACTTCGCCTTATTCTTATAAAAACCCGTGGAGCGAATGATCTCTTCAATACTTTCGACCGGGGCCTTCGCCATCTTTTGCGGCGTGGGATATTTCTTAAAGAGGTTTGGCGTCACCATATTCACGCGTTCATCCGTGCATTGCGCGGAAAGAACTGTGGCCACGAGAAGCTCGTAAGGATTCGTGAAATTCAACGCACAATGGGCGTCGGGATAATAGCGACGAAGAAGATCGATCGTCTCTAAAATGGGGGCCGGTTTTTTAGGTGATTTTGCGGGTTTAGCTTGAGCGGTCGCGGTTTTTTTTGCCGCCTTCCCCGCTTCCGTTTTCTTACGTGAAAGAAGAGGCTTTTTACTGGTCGGCATCGTTACCGATGGCTTCCACAGGGCAACCTTCCATCGCCTCTTTACACAAAGCTTCCTCTTCCGGAGTCTCTGGTTGTTTCGCTACGAAGGCATGCCCGTCTTCTTCGTGCATAGAGAAATTTTTTGGAGCCGTCAGCACACAAGCGTCACAGGCGATGCAAGATTGATCGACGAACATTTTGCCTGGTTTATTCTCTTTCCACATCTGACTCTTGTCGGCCATGAGGTCTCCTAAATATGCGACCTTAATATAAAACTTTTGACCTTGATGTCAAACTGAGTTCCCGACTTGGGTCGTATTTTTCACCCCAGATATGAGTGTTGCTGGGACCCGCTGTCATTTACCGCTAGACTGGTTATTAGGCAAAAGGAGGGTCTATGGAAGGACCTCGTTCACCTTCGGAAAATGAACTTCCCCAGGTGTTGGATTTTTTGAACAAAAAGCTGCGCAACGAAGCCCCCTGGTCTATCGCTGCGGAATATCCCACAGCCTTCTCCCCTAACAATTTGCACAATATGCGTATCATCGCGGATGAAGAAAGAGTGCTTTCTCATGCCGTAATGAAACCTCTTATTATTAAGTCCCCTCACGTTATCTTCAAAGTGGGCGCTATTGGCTCTGTCGTGACTGACGACGGACATCGCGGGCAAGGTTTAAGCACCCGTGTGATTAACGACTGCTTGAAGTCTGCAACCGAACAGTCTTGCGATATCGCGATCTTATGGACGGACCTTTTTGATTTTTACCGCCGCATGGGTTTTGAATTGGCGGGCAGCGAAATCAGTTTCGTGATTGAAGAGGAGTTCGACATCCCTCCAGTGAACTTGAGGTTCTCTGTGGATTCCAAAGTTTCTCCGGATGCGATCTATCGTCTTTATTCTGCACACACAGTCAATTCCGTTCGCACGATTGAAGAGACGCGAAAGTTTCTTTCGATCCCGCAAACGCAGGTCTACACCGCGTGGGAGCCTAACGGTCAGTTGGCGGCCTATGCGATCGAAGGCAAAGGTGTCGATCTTGGCGGATACATTCACGAATGGGGCGGCTCTGTTTCTAAGCTAATGGCTCTTTTCAGCTTTATTCGCGCGCATAAAAAACAGCCCTACACGATCATCTGCCCGCGCCACGCACAGAATTTGATTCAACAACTGCAAACAAAACCTGTGACGATGAATCAGGGCTTTCTTGGCATGATCAAACTTGTGAACTTTGAGCAATTGGCTGCGAAAATCAAACGCGCTTTCCGCGCCGAGGGCGTCGCTGACATCGTTCTTGAAAAACATCCAAATCATTTTGTCTTTGGCATTGGCCAGGATCTCTTTACGATCAATAACGAAACCGATATGGTTCGTCTTCTTTTCGGTCCGGTAGATTATCGCGCCTTGGGTCTTTTCAAAGAAGAAACGATCGTTAAGTTTGAAAAAATCTTTCCACTGAATCTGTGGATTTGGGGCTGGGACTCTATATGACCACTATGAAAAATGCGCTGTTGCTTCTGCTTCTCGCAAGCAGTCTGACCTCTTGTATCGAAGACATCGAGGAAACACCTGATGCTTCGACAACTCCCGCGGCGGTTCAACAGGCTCTTTTTGAAAGCTGGGGCTCTGCGGATCCGTTAACGATGGCGCCCAATGACTTCCTTTTCCAAGAGACAGAACAAAAAATCGAAAGCCGACAGGTCCCCTTCTTTGTTCTGCAAGAGGGCATCACCATCTCGAAAAAAGAAGAAAAGCCGACCGAGTGGGAATACACCTATCTTTATCAGACAAAAACTTTCAAGCCGTCTCCGGATGGCAGCACTCAAGAAGAAGGACCGGTTTCGACCCGCGAAGATCGCCGCTATGTCGATAAGGGCTCTTCCGATCTTGTCGCCGAAAACTTGCGCGCGCAAAATGAGCTCAGCACTTTTGCCGATGATTATCAAATGTCCCTCGGAATTGAGCGGCTTTTTGGTTTGGCCGGCGCCTGTGTAAAATCCGCGGATTTTGAGAAGCTTTGCAAAGAACAGCTTGGCGCCGATTCTTGCGACATCGCATGTTCGAATCTTAAGGTCACTGAAGAGACCGTTCCTGCTCCGGATCTTATCAAAGCGCAGCCAAATTGCGGCGGTCTTGCAAACTGCAGTATGAGAATTAAAAAGGTCGCATTTGATTGGTCTTTGATTCTCAAAAAGGGTGAGGCCACAGAGAAGAACAGAGTGAACTATTGGATTTCTATGAGTCCTGACATGCCTTTCTTTGCGCGTGTCACAGAATATTGCTTCCGCCAACTTTATCCCGTGCAAGGACAGAAAATTTTAGTCACAAGTTGCACAAAATTAAAGAACTTCAAAAAAGGCGGATCTTAAGGCACACAGCCCTATCCGCCTCATTCATTGCCAACACTGCCAAATTTAAGTAATCTGAAACCTCTTTCGGGAGGTTTTACATGAAAAAAATTGCCGTTGTACTCTCTGGATGCGGCCATCGCGATGGAAGCGAAATCACCGAAGCTGTCAGTCTTCTGATCGCTTTGAATCAAGCCGGAGCTTCAGTTTCTTGCTTTGCTCCTGATATAGAAATTTCCACAACAAATCACATTGACGGACAACAACAAGGCGAAAAAAGACGCCTTTTGATCGAAGCCGCACGAATTGCACGCGGCCAGGTTCAGAGTTTGGATAAACTTTCTGCAAAAGATTTTGATGCCGTTGTTTTCCCGGGTGGTTATGGCGCTGCTAAAAATCTTTCGAATTGGGCGGAAAAAGGTTCCCAATGTGACGTCAACTCTGACGTGAAACGTGTGATTCTTGAGTTCCATAACGCCAGCAAACCCATCGGAGCGATTTGTATTGCGCCCGTTTTAGTTGCGCGCGTCCTTGGCGATAAAAAAGTCACCGTGACGATCGGTGATGACAAAGAAACGGCGGCAGAGATTTTAAAAACCGGCGCTCAACACGAAGAGTGTCCTGTCGATGATTATATTACGGATCGTGAAAGCAAAGTGGTCACGACTCCTGCTTACATGTACGGAAACGCACGACCGCATGAAGTGTTCGCTGGCATTTTCGGACTTGCACATGAAATTGTAGAATGGGCCTAACAATGAAAAAAACAGTCGCACTTATTTTTGGTGGTAAGTCTGCAGAACACGAAGTCTCCCTTCGGTCCGCAAAAAACATCGCGGACGCTTTAGACAAAGATCTTTTCACTCCCGTCGTTATCGGCATCAGCAAAGAAGGAAGCTGGTATCGTTTTCCTGATCTTTCTGTCTTTACGCAAGCTACTAAGATTATCGATACCGCTTTGCCTGCGAATGCCGAACCGGTAGCGCTTATCGCCTTCCAAGGAAAGCCCGTTCTTTATTCCTTGCAAGACCACTCTAAAACGAATCTCGATGTGGCCTTTCCGATTCTGCACGGAACAATGGGTGAAGACGGAACCATTCAAGGTCTTTTCAAAATGGTGCAGCTGCCTTTCGTCGGTTGCGGAGTTTGGTCTTCTGCTGCAGGCATGGATAAAGAAGTGATGAAGCGTCTTTTGATGGAAGCGAAAATTCCCAATGCACGCTACGTTCTATTAACTCCCGAACAAAAAACTACGTATCAGGAAGTCGCGGCACAACTGGGCTCACCGTTTTTTATTAAACCTGCCAATGCCGGTTCTTCCGTCGGTGTTCATAAGATTAAATCAGCGGAGGATTTCGCAGCAAAACTTCCCGACGCTTTTCAATTTGATACAAAGGTTTTGGCCGAAGAATTTATCAAAGGTCGTGAAATCGAATGCTCCGTGATGGGACCCAACCGTTCGCCGCAAGCGTCTCTTCCCGGAGAGATCATTCCGCAGCACGAGTTTTACTCTTACGAAGCCAAGTATATCGACGACAACGGCGCTTTGCTGAAAATTCCGGCAGAGATTCCCAAAGAGACCATTGAAAAGTTGCAAACACTTGCTAAGAAAACTTATCAAGTGATGGGCTGTGACGGCCTGACTCGCGTGGATTTCTTTTTACGGGACAATGGAGATATTTACATCAATGAAATCAACACGATCCCAGGTTTCACGAAGATTTCCATGTATCCCAAGATGTGGGAAGCAACCGGTGTCGGATACAAAGAACTCATTACAAAACTGATTGGTTTCGGATTAGAACGACATAAAGATGAGCAAAAACTCAAAACTTCTTATCTTGATTAATCAGCATTAAGGGATTGCAATCTCCTCTGAAAAACCTCTTTCTCGGAAGAGGTTTTTTTATGTCTTCAGTCGAGTTAAGTCCTCCTCATGAAAAAAAATTTTGTTTATATTCTTTTTAAGGAAGCCGATAATTAACATATGGGTCTTCGTCGATTTTGGAAATATCTGTCAGTTGCTAAAAAACTTTATGCCGTCATAGGCGTCATGGCCTTTTTGGTTGCGATCGAATTGGGGTCCCTTTACTTCGCGATGCAGACACTTTCATCCGTTCGCGCTTTTGTCACCGGCGAAAGCTTGTGGTCGAAAGCGCAAAAAGACGCGGTGATCAGTTTGCATAAATATGCACGCACGCGCGATCCACAGCTCTATGATGCCTTTCGAGAAAATCTGCAAATTCCATTAGGGGATAGTAAAGCACGCCGTTCTTTAGAACAGAATCCTCCCGATCTTACGGGGGCTCATGAAGGCTTTATCCAGGGGAAAATTCACTCTGACGACATTCCCGGCGTGATTAATCTAATAATGAATTTTAACAGCTTCAAGTACGTGGATAAGGCGATTAAAATCTGGAAGCAAGGAGATGATCTCACGCAAGAATTGATTTCTTACGGAGAACGACTGCACAAAGAAATCTCTTCCGGCGCCGATGAAAAACAGATCATTCAAACACTGAATAAAATCGACGAACTCAATGACCGTCTGACCGTCCTTGAGGGAAGTTTTTCCTACACTTTAGGGGAAGGTTCACGCTGGCTTGAAGAAATTCTGATGATCACGCTTATTCTTGCCGTGTTGATTGTGGAAAGCACCGGTCTTTTCCTTACAGTTTCTTTCAGCCGTAATCTTTCCAAAGGACTTCGGGAACTTAATACGGCCGCTCACAAAGTGGGACAAGGCGAGTTTGATGTTTACGTTCCCGTGCGTTCAGGCGACGAACTTGGGCAACTGGCAGAATCGCTGAATAAAATGGCTTTCGATCTTCGCAGCAGTATCGGCGAGCGCCGCCAAGCCGAGCAAGCCAGCCAATTAAAAAGTCTTTTCTTGGCAAACATGAGTCACGAAATTCGCACTCCCCTGGCCGCCGTGATCGGATTTTCGGAGCTTTTAAAAGATCCAAACCTTTCTGAAAACGAACGCCTGCAATACGTGAACATCATTCATCGCACGGGTGAAAATCTCACCCGCATTATTAATGATATTCTGGATCTTTCGAAAGTCGAAGCGGGCCACTTAGAAATCGACAGAACGCAGTTTTCTTTAACTGCTCTTCTTGAAGACATCCACGTGATGATGGTTTCCCGCGTTGGCGAAAAACCCATTCACGTCGAGTTTAACCGTCGTGGGATTGTGCCGGATTTGATTTATGCGGATCCATTGCGCTTACGCCAAATCCTGACCAATATTTTGGGCAATGCAATTAAGTTCACCGAAAAAGGTTTCGTGCGAATGACTTACGAAGTGGCAGACCACGCGCTTTTATTCACGATCAAAGACACCGGGGTTGGAATTGCGCCAGATCAAAGATCTTTATTATTTCAACCCTTCAGCCAAATCGACAGCTCTGTTTCCAGAAAATACGAAGGCACAGGACTGGGATTGTTATTGTCCCGCCGTCTGGCGCAGATGATGGGCGGAGATGTTCGTCTTGAGGACAGTCAAATCGGCAAAGGCTGCACATTTACCGTGCGGATCGGTCTGGATACGCAGAAACTTCCGACACAAAAAACGGCAGGAGCCGCAAAAGAAACTCATTTAGGCGAACAGCTTGCCAGCACATCGATTCTTTTAGTCGATGACGTCGAAGACAATCGCCTCCTTATTCAACGTATGCTGAGCAAGCGCGGAGCCAAACTCACTTTGGCAACGAACGGACAAGAGGGTCTGAGCAAAGCGCTAGAGCAAGAATACGATATTATTCTTATGGATATTCAAATGCCGATCATGGATGGTTATACAGCCACCCGAAAGTTACGGCAGGCCGGATACAAGAAACCGATCATTGCTTTGACAGCGCATGCGATGAAAGACGATCGCGACCGCTGCATTGAAGCCGGTTGCACGGACTATTTAACGAAGCCCGTGCAAGTGGAGTCTTTGATTCAAACTATTCTGACTTATTCGATGGAAGAAATTTCTTAATAACAAAACGTTCGCGTGTCTTTGTTGATACAGGCTGTGTTGGCAACTCCGTCTTCACCGCGCATCCCGGGATCACCCGAAGCGCCTTGAGGACCCGGCGAACCCGCTTTCGCTTCGGGACATAAAGGAAATCTTCGTCCTGCTTTACCGCCGTCGCCTCCAGCGCCACCGGCTCCACCAGCGCCCCCGTGTCCTCCTTGGCCCGGGATTTTTTTAATTTCAGGCATGAAAGCCCCGGACTCGTGAACAAGAATTTCCAAAGTTCCAGCGTCACCGCCGCGCTCTCCGTTTTCGCCGGGAAACCCTTTTTTACCTGGCTCCCCGGGGCCGCCATTGAAACTTTTCGGGATGAGCAGGCTATTACAATTTGCCGGCATGCCTTCTTTGCCGGAAGCTCCTTTTAACGAATCGTCAGGAGCCTTGCCCGCCAAACCATCACCGCCATTTTCACCGCGCATTTCGAAAAGCAAGTTTCCTTCCGCCACGCCGATTTCAAAAAGGATGTGACCGCCGGAACGCCCGGGAACTCCCGGCGGTGCCTTCTGATTTTGCGGAAAACTGGTAACACGGGCCTTGGTTGCGGATAAAGTTTTTGTGTGCAGGCGCACTCTGTTTCCCAAAGTGTAAAGTGTGACGCCCTCCTTGAATTCAATATGCTCAAAAGAGAATTCATAATCACGAACAGCGCGCGACAGTTCTTCTTTTAAACGAAACTTTTCGTACTCGAGCTGAGTTTTCGTTAAAAGTTTCCCTTCGTAAATATACAGGTCCTCACTCACGATCAGCTCATCGAATTTCTGCACTTCGACCATCGCAGGAACCAAAGGTGTTTCCTCTGCTCCTTTTTTGTCGCGCACTTCGATACATCCGCAGGCAAACAGCATCATCAAATTTAAAATCAAAAACCAAGAGGTATTATGTTGCATAGAAAACTCCTTCGCGAGAGCCGGACGGATTCAATCTTCGTTCGCGGAAGTAAGCAACATGCACGAAGCCTGAGGTCCGCCCACCGGACGTAGGCCTGTGAACAGCTTTTGCATAAGCAAGATCGTGCTCCAGGACGGGGCCGTGGCGATTTCTTCGCATGAACTCTAGGACGTGAGAAAAAATGGAATACAGCAAGATCAACTACTTTGAAAAAGCAGAATCAACTCAGCACCGTGAGTTTATAATTTCCCAAAACAATTGCATACTTTGCGGCACCGTACTTGAGCTTAAGCACATTGCCGACAGAAGTGTTTCTGAAATTAAAGAAGAAGCGTTCTGCCCTCACTGCGAAGTAAAAACGAGAGCACGCACGCACATCCTGAACTGAAGCATTGTCAAATCTTCGACAGGGGTTTTCGTCAGAAGCTTGACGTTCTTAGGCCTCTGTCAATTTCTTAGCATCAGAATAGAAAGAGCTGAACCATTTCATATCAAGGTTGCCAAAGCTGGACTGCTTAAGACCGAAAATGGTTTCGCTTTCGCCCTTCATCCAACGGTTCACCCAAATATGCGCACACTCGAGTTGGTGGGCGATTTTGGGAACTTTCTCTGCCGGACCCCAAATAACGCCTGAGTGAGCCAGATAAGACGTATTCGCCCATTTTAGAATCTCATGCTGGTACTTCACGGGAGTTATTAAAAGTAACGGACCTTGCAGCTCATCCTGTTGCAAGACACTGCAATTCGGAAGATCAAGCATCACAGTTGGTTTATAAAAATAACCGGGACCTGACGTTTTTTCGCCACCGAAGAATACTTTTCCATGTTCAGAAATGCCTTCTTGAATTTTTACGTGAATATGTGCGCTCTGGGCCTCAGAAATAAGCGGCGTCCACGGCGAGCTTTCACGCGGATTTTGCAAGGGCTGCAACGTGCTTAGATAATCGATAAGCACTTCGAAAAATTCTTTCGCGAAAGATTCCAGGACAAAAATGCGGGAGGTGTTCCAGCACATCTGCCCTTGTCCCATAAGAAAGGAAAACAGAATTTCGGGCATGCGATTTCTGAAATCAAAATCAGCAAGAACCATGGCAGGATTTTTTGCGCCGCCACTCAATTGCAATTTTTTGAACTGGGTCAAACCCGCTTTCGCAATACTTTCTAAGGTTGCGGATTTTCCTGCCGCAGACACCGCGCGAATGCTGGGATGACCTGCGATCGTTGCACCGACTTCCGCCGCTCCCTGCAGAACATTCACGACACCCGCGGGAAGTGCGGCTTCTTGAAAAATCTCGCCTAGAATTTTTACCGTGATCGGTGATTGTTCGGAAACTTTAACAAGTGCGACGTTACCGGCAGCCAAGGTCGGAGCCAGTCTTTCAATCACAAGACGCAAAGACAAACTCCACGGCGTAATGATTCCAACAATGCCCGTCGGCTGAACAAGTGTTTGCTGTGGTAGTGGCTGCAACAAACTGGCGGCTGTGTCTCGCAAAACTTTTTCAGCGACCTTCACACTGTTTTCAAGAACGAAACTTTGTGAAAGTCCCTGATAAAGCGCCTCTTCATAGGCCACGTCTTCAGACTTCGCCGCAAGTGCATCCGCCATCTTTAACAACAACTGCGCTCTGCTTTCCAATGTCGAGTCTTTAAAAGAGACCGCCGCTTTTTTCGCTTGTTGCAAAGCCTTGATAACATCCATGGCGTCAGAAGATGAAACTTCAGCCAAAGAAGATCCGTCAAAAGGAGAGTACTTGGGAAAAGTTTTTTTGCTTTCGGCAGAGACAAAATCCCCGCCGATAAAATTTTGAAGTTCCAAAGAAAGTCCTAATAAAGGTTTTGGTTTCGATACTGCATCAGATGATGCGCGAGCATGTCTGACTTTAGTATCTCATCCGCGACCCCGAGTTCAATGGCTTTCTGTGGCGCATAAGGGAATTGCGCTTCCTCCGGGTGCTGCACCACAGTGGCGCCGCCTTTTTTCTGCACGTCGATAAGACCGTCAACACCATCTGTACCGAAACCACCAAGAAGGATGGCATACACGCCTTTACTGTAACTCTGCGCGGCCGATTGAAACAGGACGTTGCTCGAAGGAAGTTGTGAGCAAACAGGAGCTCCTTTCGCAATATGCAAAACAGGTCCATTGGCTCCCGGCGAAAGACGACCGTGATGCTCGGCAGGAATGAAGTACACATGCCCCATACGCAGGAACTCACCGTCTTTCGCAACGACGGACGTCACTTTGGAACCGATCTTCAGCTTTCCAATAAAGGCAGTGACAAAGTTAGCCACCGTACTGCACGAAACAACAACGGGAGGTGTATCGGCCGCCAAACCTTTTACGAATTTTTCCAAAGCATCCGCGCTGCCGGCATTTCCGCCAAGTACTATAACTTTTAACTCGGCCGCTTTACGCAAAGCCGTCGGCATGGAAGAAAGATTTTTTGTTTCAATGACAGGTGGAGCTTCCTTTAATTTCTTTAAAACATTCACAGAGGCCGCGGCCTTCACTTTTTCAACGAGCATGCCGGCAAGATCTTTTAAAACCGCCGGATCAAATTGCGAGGGCTTGTGAACGAATTCAACCGCACCTAATTCAAGAGACTTTAAAGCCGCTTCTCCGGTACTGGCCAAGGAAGAAACCATCACTACGGGAATAGGATGATGTTTCATTAATTTTTCCAAGAACATCACGCCAGACATTTTCGGCATCTCGATGTCCAAAGTCATAACGTCAGGTTTTTTTGTCAGAATAATTTCGCGGGCTTGATACGCGTCCGCCGCAGCACCCACCACTTCAAGACCGCTTTTCGTAAAGATATTCGTGAAGAGCGTTCGCACCGTCGCCGAATCGTCGACAACAAGCACTTTTACGTTCTTCGCGACTGTCAAGGGTTTGAAGCCCGAGACATCCACAGGTCTATCCACAGCCCCGGAATCTTTCGAACTATTATGTAAGACTTCAAAAGTCGCCGTATTCAGTTTAATCGTGCGCGCGGATTCACCGGCCACGTTGCGTTCCAGGATGGGAATGCCGTTTTCTTGCAAAATTTGTTCGGCAATTTCAATATTGCGTTTGCCAATACCCTCACCGATTTGCGATACGCTGATGACGTTTCCTCCGCCATAAATTTTCGCCTGCAGTTTATTGCGATTGGCGCCTAGACGAACACATTCATCAATTAATGTCGGAATCGCGTGAATCCCGTAGCGCATATTTGCGCGTTCATCTGGCAAACCATCCGGCAATAAGTAGTGATTTAAACCACCGATCTTTGTCGTCGGATCGTGCAATGCCACCGCTACACAAGAACCCAGAAGAGTTGAGATCACTGTCTCGTCCTTAAAAGCCGCTAGTTTTCCAGGAAATAAATAATGTGTGTTCATCATGCCACCAGTTTTTCAAGATTAAGAATCATGATGCTTTTGTTAGCCTTAATAAAAAACTGCTTATCATCTACGTTCTGAAGTTCCGACTCACGTAAAGCGATCAAATCGTCTGTCTCCGTCACCTGTAATGAAAAACGCACTCCCTGAAATTCACAGATAACAAAATATGTATTTTTATTTTCAAAAGAAGCAAAACCATGATCCTGCAAATTGATCACTGGAATAGCTTCACCGCGGAAGGGCACCACGCCCAAAATTCCAAGCTTCTGCTCCGGCAAGGCGAAAAGAGGCAGCTTGCCACTGATCTCGACGACACTGAGAATCGGAATCGCAAAACTTGTTGCGCCCGTTTTACAATGTAAAAAAAGCGCTTCCTGATTACTATGAGAGATCACCGCAAATCTTGACGCCAACTCCGCAGAGTCTTTTTTCTCAACAAGAAGAGCTTCCGCGTATTCTTTTAAGGCATGCAGGATTTTAATTAGATCCCGCGGAGCAGAAATGGAGGACGTTCTTTCCTCAAAGCCTTCGATCCAAGCGGCCAAAAATTCAAACTCGTTGGTTTTGGCGTCCACGGCCCAGGCCTGACATTGCTCCGCCACTTCCGAACGAATACGTTTCCACAAAGATTCATCGATAAGATCAATAAATTTCTCAGTCTCCTTGATAAGACTATCAAGGAAATAGGCTTTCAGTTCGGCGGTAAAGTCGTCGCTAAAAAAATCGCTCATGCCGCCTCCTCCATACTCGATGATTTCACAAGTAGCTGAACCATGCTTTCAGGGTCCACAATGTAAGTAACCTTTTCGTCCGCCAGGATCGAAACACCCTTAAAGCCTTTTTGCGAGTTAATAACTTTGCCGAAAGATTTTACGACCAAATCAGTCTGAGCCTCGATGCGATCAACAAGGAAAGCAAAAAGACCTTCTTTGACTTTAATAAAGACCGCCGCGGAGCTGCGCACCTTGTCCGTGTCTTCGCTGACTTGAAGATGAAGAATCTCTTGATAGTTTAAAAGCGGGACTGTGAATCCGCTGAATTGGCAGTAGCGAAGTTTGTCCACCGTTGTCAGTTGCAGCTCATCACAAGAACTGATGTGCGCCACCGAAGTCAAAGGAACGGCGAATTGATGATCGCGCCACGTACAAAGCAAAGAACTTTCCACCATAATATGCTGTGGAATCGGAATCTCCATACGGAAGCAAGCGCCTTGCCCCGGGGTATTCTCGATAACGATACGACCTTCATATTTTTCCACGGTCGCAAGGACGATATCCATACCTACACCACGACCGGAAATCGTCGTGACTTTGTCTTTGGTCGAAAATCCCGCATGGAAAATAAAACGATAAATCTCGTCGTCGCTGAGCTGAGCGGCTTGTTCTTCGGTAGTCAAAGACAAGCGCAGGGCTCGCTGCAAAATTCTTTCTTTATCTAAACCTTTTCCGTCATCCTTGTAGACAACGGAAACAGTGTTATTCTTCTCTTCAATTTCCAGCGTGAGTGACCCCAATGAAGATTTGCCCTGCACCGCGCGCTCGAATTGATCTTCGATCCCGTGGTCGATGGAATTTCTCACGATATGAACAAGGGCTTCGTAAAGATCCTTGCCCAAGCCCTTATCAATCAATTGCTCGCCGTTCAGGATATTCAGCTGAACGCTTTTATTCAGTTCCGTCGAAGCCTGACGAACCAGTACATAAAGACCGTTAAAACACTCGGATACTTTCTCTTTACGAACAATCTGTACCTGGCTTTGAAACTGGTCACAGATTTTCCCAAGGCTTTGCGAAAAATCCGACTGGCGCCGTTCAAAGAGTTCAGGTTCAGAACGGAAGTTCACCGTCTGATTCATCATTTGGAAGAAGTTTTTGAGAACTAAAAGTTCTCCGGAGATTCTTAAAAATTCATTCAGCTGTTTGGTCGATAGCCATACGCCCTCTTCATCAGAGGTTGGCGCAGATGACTTAAAGCTTTTGCCCAAAGCCTTCGTGGTGCTGTTTTCAACGAACGAGAAACTGCCGTAGCGGGCAATCAGTTCGATCGCTTCGCTGAGTTCTTCGGGATAAAGTTCGCTCTTGTCGCGTAGGCTTTGCGCTAAAACTTTAAGAATGCGCGAGCTTTGCAAAAACAAATCCACGCATTCTTTTGTCACGGAAAGAGAATCGCGTTTGATTCGAGTTAACAGCGCCTCGAATTCATGCGCTAAAGAGCCCATTAACTGGCCACCGGGAACGGCTCCAACACTGCCTTTGATCGTATGAATTTTACGGAATAGAATGTTGATCTGATCCTGATCATCAGGATTTTGTTCGATCTTCAGAATGAGTTGATCAAGTTCTTCGAGAATCTCTTTCGACTCTTCAAAGAAAACGCGCGAGACTTCTTCGACTTGCTCGAAATCGATAAAGGCAGCGACTTCCTGCTGCGAATTTTCTAATTCATCATTTTTGTCCGACATATTTTTGGAAGTCCTGCACTTTCAAGAGTTTCAAAGCTTCAGGAATTTATCGGACAAATCAGGGATTTAACTTAGATACTACGGACACTTAGGGAGACCAGTTTTTACGGTGGTCGAGGAAAAAAAAGAGCGGCTTTTAAGGGCCGCTCCGGTTTATGATTTTTAGAAACCTAGGCGAAGGTCTCGCGGTCCTCGTTAAGAGGCCGTCACCTCCGCCATGGTTATGTCACAGTTATTACTATTAACCATAAGCATCACCTCCTTTTCAGCCCCAATAGAAGCTTGAAGATGATCGTACTATGCGGCCACTGTTTTTCGCCACAGGATTGTGGTCCAGATTTCCTGAACCACTCGTTCTGATACACCTTTTAAAGAGACTTAATGAAATGGATCAAAGCGGTGCGATCCGCTTTGGGAAGGCGGGTGAATTTGTTCTTAGAATATTCACCTTCACCACCGTGCCACAAAATAGCTTCTTCGATTGTGCGAGCACGACCATCATGCAAGAAACCCGCGCGTGGATTGATGGTTTGTGTTTGACCGATACCCCAAAGAGGTCTTGTCTTCCACTCTCTTCCTGTGGCATCGAAGTCTTGGCGGCCATCCGCTAAGCCATCGCCCATATCGTGCAAAAGCATATCCGTGTAGGGGTAAATCTTTTGGTTGCTGAACGCTGCGATTTGATGAGGTCCCGTAACGTAACTAGGCTGGTGACAGCTTGTGCAGCTTACTTGGTGGAAAAGTTCTGCGCCACGAACAACTTCCGCTTCATCAACATTACGACGAGACGGAACCGCCAGAGTTTGCGAGTAGAATACGATATCATCAGCCACTTCGCGCGGCGCCTCGACTCCCATTGGAAGAGTGCGACCATTTTTAAAAATGTCATAGAGGATTGTGCCCACAATGCTTTCATCAGGAAATGCATAGTTGGTCACGCCGATATCACCGCGAAGAGCGCCCAAAGACTGGTGCATCACGGACGGCGTATTGTTTTTCAAGCCGAAACGACCCATAGAAACAGGATAAGGATTGTTCGCCAAAACTTTTTCGATATCAATAACGTAGTTTGGCTTCCCGCTGACACCTTCATCAGAAAGGTCGCGAGCTGCCAACGCGAGAATATCAGATTCTTTGATCGCCTCAAGCAAACCTAGGCCGATCATTGGAGTGCCGATACGCGCCCCCATTTTTACGTCGTTCTCATAAAGACGACTTCTTGTTTGACCCGTTACAGAGTCAAAGTACTCGTCGTAAGCGCCGGTGACTTTGAATAGCGGCTTACGCAAGTTCACGACTTCACCATCAGGATACGTGAATGTGCTTTTTTCGTATTTCATCCAAACTTGCGCTTGGCCGGAACCGGGAATGTCTTCACGAACTCCCATGGATCCTAAGTGGAAAAGCTGATCCGAAAAGCCAGGAACTGGAACCGGAGCTCCCCATTTGTTCTGAGCATTTTTAGGACGCTGGATACCGTCTTCGATGCTAATACGCAGGAAGACCGCTTCATTTTGTTTCAGTTGCACCCACTCTTGGTTGAATGGAATGACAGGCAATGCACCACGGCCGTCTTTCGAGTGACACGCGTTACAGCTTGTATTGTTGAAAACCGGGCCCAAACCGTATTCGAAACGATTTGTATCATCCGAGAAATTTCTTTCAAAAAGAGCATCCCCGGAAAGATGACGGCGAATGTCGTCTTCCGACAAGTTCGCCGCGGGATTACGAAAGGCTTGAACCGATTCGCCTTTAAAAAACACAGTAGTATCTCCACCTGTTTTTATAGCGCGAACATAGTCCATGTTGATTTGCGGAGCTGCAAGCGCCACCTCAACCATGATCAATTTCAATGAGAGAATTGCAATCCAAGCCTTCATATTTCTCTCCTAATTACATATCCAAAGTTGGAAGAACTTCAGACTCAAGTTTTGTGTGAAGCGCATTCAAAGCATCGATAGCTGCTTGAGTGCGAGCACGACCGTCTTGTGTGAAGATCGCTTGACCGAAGTCACCGCCATTTGCCGGGCGGATCGCCTGGATCAACTGCATGCAGTTCAAGATGTCTTGTTCAACTTGCGCCGCCAATGCAGGATTGACCTTTTCAACCAAAGCTTTTACGCCAGGTCCTTTAGAAGAACGGTAGTGACCAGTGTAGATGCTGTAAACAGAGCGCACGTTGTTTGTGAAGTCATTCAAAGAGTTCCATGCAAATGGAGACTCAACAAGAGCCATGTTCGCGGAACCGATATCAGCACCCATTGGATCTGACATTTTACCGTTAGCTACTTCGTCAACAATACCCATCATACCTTGGATGAACTCTTCCATAACTGCTCTGTCTGAAGAGTAGAATGGATTGTCGAAACCAGGTTTGCTGATCACAGTAACGTAACCAGGAGCAGATGGATTTTCTGGGTCATAGTTTGTAGACCAAGAATGAGCAAGGTAAGCCGTGTGCTCAGCCAAAAGAGCCGACGTTGCTTTAAGGTATTCGAATTGTTTTGCAGTGAATGCAGAAACAGCTTTTGTGTTTGAAGTTTTACCTTCGCCGAACAAAAGATATTCGATTGTATGGAAGCCTTGAAGATTTGTTCCCAACGCACGTACGAAATCAGTTGTGATTGTGCGGTTAGAAGCCAAAACGGCATCCAAGTCCAATTTGTTCAATGGCCAAGTATCCAAAAGAGGATCAATTCCCAAAGAATCTACCGGACCGAACAAGAAAGCTTCTGAACTTTCCCAGGGAATACGAGCTGCACGCCAAGCTGCTTGAGCTTGATCCAAGTTTGCCTGGTTTGGGTTTGCCGCCAAAGTGTCTACAGCGGATTTCAATTTCGCAGTAGCACCAGCCAAGTCATTGTAAGTTGCCAAGATCACATTGTAAGAAACGTGATTGATGATCTCTTGGTTTGTTGCTGCTTGAGCTGTCGCACCAACGAAAGCGAAAGCGGCCAACATCATTTTAAGAGCTTTCATGTTATCTCCTTATAGTGTTGATTAATTAAAACTATCTAAATCAAATCCAAATGCGATGTTTGCTTGATAGGTCTCAGGCAAGCCATCGAGTTCTGTCTTCTCGCGAGCATATTGAGCTTTCATGAACATGGCTGTATCCCACTGCCACATGAAACCTGCAGAACGTCTGTTCACGTTGTAGCGAGGATTTTTGTTAATGTTTCCTTCGACGTCCGCGAAAGTATCTACGTGCTCACCCTTCAAATAGAAAGTGAAACTGTCAGCGATGTCATAAGACACTTGAAGACTTTCCAAGTTCGCCTTGTGACCCAAAGGCGCGAAGGCTTTTGGTTTCGCAAGACCACCCAGTGTCGCATTGGCAGCGGAAACTTTATCTGAGTTCGATAATTCACCACGAATCACCTCGCCTGCCAAACCGAAGCGGCCCCATTTGTAAGAGCCCATCACAGTCAGCAAACTGACGTGAGCTTCATCTTTTAATTTGTCGACTTTGTAGCGGTTTCCAGTTGTGTCACTGAAATAGTAAGAAACCGCGGCACCAAGACCTTTACTCAAGTTGCCGTACTCAAGACTGACAAGAGTTGCCAAGTTATCCGCGTTCGTTGTTTCGAAGTGACGTTGATATCCGCCGCCCACCCACGCATAGGTTCTGAAAAATTCAGAGTTCAAGCCGCTCACAAGACCCAAACGGCCGGTGAATTGGTGATACTTCTGTTCCACTTGAACGCCAGTTTCGGTCCAGCTAAGGGGAATCATGCGGGCTTCAACGTCGGAAGGCAAAATGGAAGCATAAAGGTGCGGCTTCGTCAGGACAGAACCCAACGAAATGAAAAGAGGGAACTTACCGACTTTGAGAGCCGTGTTCGTCTTTGTGAATGTCTTCTTATAATAGATTTCCGGAAGGACAACTTCCCCGCCTTTTTCGATTTCTTGTTCGAATTCCCCGAACTCTTCGAAAGGATCGAACTCAATCGTTGTACCGACACCGCCGTGCTCGATTTCAACTTCGAACTCTACTTTTGAGGTCTCAGTAAGAATGAATTCCCCCTCAAAAGCGATTTCTGCCAAATCCATTTCGCGGCGAACGAAAGGCTCTAAATTTTGAACTGTTTTGAAAGTCTCTTTTTGACCAAAAACGATGTAACCGTAAGATTTGAACTCGAACTCAGGGAAAGAACGCTCTTTCTTAATAGACGTTGTAGAAGTCGTTACTGTTTCTACAGCCTTCGCATCGTCTTCCTCATCGCCAGGAACAGCGGGTGCTGTCACTTCCTGCGTAACTGTCGTCGTCGTTGTGGTTGTTGTCGTTGTTGCGGCTTCTTGCGCGAAGCCTTCCTGTGCAAATAGAATTGCTACCAAAAATAAAAATCTCATGGGCCCTGACTCTCCGTGAGGCCCGTTTGTAGAGAAGCGGCGTGCAAAGGTCAAAAAATGGGCGCCAATTCTCATCAACTGAGAATGACCTGAACGCTAACTGAAAGCTTAATGACAATGAGATTAGGAACTCCTGGAACACAGCGATTTTATTGAAAAATCTACCGGGTCGTAGGAGGCGATATTACTTAAAAAGAAAGCGGAAACGGGGGACTTTTTCTCCGTTTACGTCGACAAGTTCCGACCACATTTTAAGAGGTCGGCACCACAGACGGCCGAGTGAATTGTCGTAAAGAGCTTCATAGAGAACCACCTCTTCAAGGCTTTCACTGTGGCGGCCAATGCCGATCACGCGGTAGTGTTTTCCTTTATAGTGTTGGTAGATGGCGCCCGGAATGATCTCTTTATCTGTCAGCATCGTCATATAAACCTCTAGACACGAAGGTTGTGCTTTTCGGCTTCGTACAATCGAATCGAATCCGCGATGACATTGTAGGCTTCATTACGATCTTTGAAACCTTCCACTTCGATTTTTTTATTTTCCAAACCCTTGTAGATTTCAAAAAAGTTTTGGATCTCTTTCAACGTGTGCGGCGCCAAATCGGCAATGGAAAAAATATTGGCCATCTCGGGATCATCCGCATGAACGGCGATGATTTTGTCATCCATTTCGCCTTGATCCAACATTGTCATGCAACCGATGGGACGAGCGCGCATCAAAGAGAGCGGGTAAACCTGCGCCTGTCCCAAGACCAAAATATCCAAGGGATCTTTATCACCACAATATGTCTGCGGAATAAATCCGTAGTTCGCGGGATAATGGACCGAACTGTAAAGAACCCGATCCACTTTCAACAAACCCGATTTTTTGTCGATCTCAAATTTTGTCTTTGAACCCGATGGAATTTCAATAAGAGCCGTGACGATCTCAGGAACTTTTTCGCCAGGTGAAATGTCATGCCATGGGTTCATAAAAACATCCTTATTTGATCGCTTCCAAGTTTTTAATAATTTCCGCCTGAATCTGCTTCATTTCCGCATCGGAACGGCGCTGAGCTCTTTTAAAGTCCAAATCAGGAATGGACCATGCAGGAATCAAGTGCAAGTGATAGTGAGGCACTTCAAATCCCGCCACCATTTGTCCCACTCGCGGTGAGCCTGCCGCTTTCAAAATAGCCTTACCGATTTTTTGCGACACCTTATGCAAATGAGCATAAGTATCCGCAGGCACTTCCGTCCAATGATTGATCTCTTCTTTGCAGATTACCAAAGTGTGGCCGAGATTCACCTGGTCAAGAGCTAAAAATGAGAGAACCTTTTCATCCTCGTAAATTTTGTAAGAAGGAAGTTCACCACTGATGATTTTTGTAAAAACAGAAGCCATTGTATCTCCTTGATCTTGCTTATTATGGTGAGGCTCTGAAAAACGAGCAAGGATTTACGAGGATGGCGCACAAGCTCAAAACAAACGGATACGCTCGAAAAAAATCGAAAGACTCACAACCCAAACCGAGTTGTGAGTCGTCATTCCCTATTATTGCAGCGACTACCAGCCGCCTTTTTGCAACATGCGGCTGTTCTGTCCATACACGTCGTCAGCAAAACGGATCACACCATCTGAGCTTAACTGCGACGTCAGAAAAGCCATATACACCGGCATTGGTTTCTTTAAGTAAGCACGAGTGTCATTGGCGAGAACTTCACCCGGTTTTGCAGCGTAACGTTCAATCACGTCACGGCTCCACGGAGTTTCTTTTAACAAATACTCGGCTAGATCCATGGGACGCTCTAGGCGCACACAACCAGAACTGAGCAAACGGTCCGGTTCTTGGAAAAGCTCTCTTTGATTCGTGTCGTGCAAGTAGATCGCAAAAGAGTTCGTCAGCATAAATTTCAAAACACCCAAGGCGTTATAGTAATGCGGTTTCTGACGGATGAAAAAGTTCGCATCAGCGCTGGAATCCAAGTTCCACCAGTCGATTGTCGTGGGATCAATACGGCGAGTGAAGGACTGATTCCACACTTCGTAGTAACGCGTATCAAAGTAATTGCGCACTTCAGATGGCTTGAGATTGCGAATTTCTTCGACTTTGTCTTCGCGGAAAATCGTCGGTGGCACAACCCAGAACGGATTGATCACCACATAGACGATTTTATCTTTCATCGTCGGCGATTTTCTTTGGTTGCGTCCGTTGATTGTTCTGAAACTCATTGTGAAAAGTTGCGGACCTGTTTTATCGACCAGACTGAAGTAAGCCATGCCAAGGTTAATGAAGATGTATCTGTCTTCAAACTGTTGCGGAAACCAGCGCATCTTATCCATGTCGAGACGAATCTGACGCATGCGCGACTCACAGGAAACATCCAAATACTTCATCGTCTTTCCGTTCGGGGAAATCATCCCGTCGGGTTTCATACGCAACATCCATTGTACGTCATTGATGGCATTTACAGTTTCAGGATCGAAATTGTCATCGCTTGTCGAAATAACGTAACCCAGCTGACGCAGACGATCTTTGATCGCAGGAATTGCGGGATGTTTCGTTCCAGGTTTAATCATCTTTTTCACGGAAGGAAGATCAGGCCATTGATTTCGAGCGCAGTAATCGGCGATACGACGCAAACTTTCTTTCAAAGCGATATACGGTGCCGTCTGCGGAGCAAAACTTTCCAAAAGCGGTCCCGCAGCTGTTCCCGCAGCCAACAGCCGCACTTGCAACTGAGAAGGAGTGAGGAAAGGTTTCTTTTCAAGCTTAACGTCAACACCCATTTCTTCGGGGTTTACTAGCCCGGCATTCATATCGAGAAGAAGCTGAAGGTAGTTTTCATTCGCAGCCGCCTTAAGTTCCCAACTGGCTGCTCCCGAAGCCTGACCGCCATAGAGCAAGTCCATATCGTCAGTCCAATATTTTTTGGGATTCAAGCCATGGACGCCGACGCCTTTCATTGTGACCTTCATATCCTCAAGATTTAAGGCATCGATCACTTTGATAAACTCTTGGCGGTAGCTTTCGGTTTGCCCCACGCTTAAGGAAGAAAAACCAAAAACCACACAAAGAATGCACATTCGAAGCGTTCTCATCGGTCCCTCCTCTTTCCTTATCTCAGTAAGGATTTTCATCCTAAATAAGATTTTTTGGGAGATAACCTCTGGCCCTGTGACGTGAACATTTCGAAAACAAAACGTTGTCCTGCAAGCTGACAGATAAAAACTTACTGTTGAAGCACGGGCTCTAACAAATTCTCTCGACGAAAGCGGTCTAAAAAGCTATGGCCTTGATACTTCCCAATTTCCGGAGCCCAAAATTCACTTTCTTTTTGGTGCCGGAATGTCGGATGACTGAGCTCCAACATATTCGTGATATTTGTTGTCACCCAAATATTGTCGTCTTTTGTAAAGCGGCGAAGAGCGCCAATAAGCGCGGCCTTTCTGCCGATGAGGCGATCAAAAACATAAACAATGTCTCCGGCTTGAGCTTCTAAAGAATAAACGCGACCGTTGATGGCAACGGGACGATCCAAGGCACTTAATAGTTTCGAAGCCCGTCGGCTTACTTCGTCGCGAGGATCGTCAAAACCATGTTCATGCTCGCGATGAAACGTGCCTCCTCCGGGCAAAAGATAATCTAAGTTGTTGCTGTTGCTGGCGGCAGAAAGAATATCGCGCAATGCTTTTTTGGAAATTTGCCAGCGCATTGTGCCTGCAATCTCTGGATACGCATCAAGTTCATCAGGCATATTAAAGCGAATATAACTTGTTGAACCGGATCGTTTGTTAAAAAAGGTTTTAAAATCTTTTTCGAACTCTTTGCGCGTACAATAATTATCAAACATCGAAAGAGTGATCGTAAGCTCCATATCAGAAAACTTCTTTTGCGTCGAATCGACGACACCTTCAAGGGAGAGAGTGACATGCTTGCCTTCTCCCCAAAACTCTCCGACAAAATTAACGGCAGGTTCGACGTAACCGCCTTGGACTTTGTCATTCCAGATGCGACTTAACGACCGATCAAAACTGTCGTTCTTATGCGCGACAATCAGCTTTTGCCCGTCAACGGAAAGATCACTGACCCCTGAGCTGCGCGCTTTATTCCAGACGAAGAATGAAAAATTAAAGTATTTACTTTTTGCAGACTCAATCCACTCGTGCGTGCGCGCGTTTTTATCAAGAGCAGAAAAATCGTTGTCGATTAAAGCGGCATCAAACGCATCCTGAAGGCGAGCTTCATCTTCTAGGCTTTGATTTAAAAAATCCACGCGATAAAGACGGTAAACTCTTTTGGATCTTTCCGCTCGTGCGTTGGCGGCAAGACGAATGTACGTGCGCACGTCAATCCCGGTATAAGCGGAGGCCACGCGCAGATGATCCGTTGAAATTTCAAAAAGTGTCGGATGGGGCTTTGCAAAATAGACGGTTTTGACGGAAGCGATTCCTAAACCCAACAAAGCCGCTTCGATTTGTGCATCATCCAAAATTTTGACTTTGGTTTTGCCAACAGAGGCGCCAATAGAATGCGTTACTTTAAGCTGCTCCCCCATTCCTAAAGAGCGGCGGATCGCCAGGATACTAAATGGATTTAACAAGGAAAAGAACCGGCTTGTCCCTACTTCCTTCATTGTGGAGACACTGTGCGAGTACTCGAACGTGTAGGTATAATAAAGTCCTACAGGTGTCGTAATTTTATCCGAGAAGAATCCCATCGGAATGCTGATGCTCATTTTATCAACCAAAAGGTAGCGCCTTTGCCCGGGTCCTAACTCTGGATTCACAGCCACACTGCGGGAAGCTTCAAAGCCAACATTGCCTTGCACGGTGAAACGCCCTAAATCGACTGTAAAATTTCCCGTTCCATAATTCGCAGGGTTAAACAGCGCTAAGAATCTATTCTGCAAATTATTGATCGTCAGAACAATCGCTCCCTGAAAGGGAGTAAAACGATTTCCCAAAATGGGCAAAGTATTCCCAGGATATTCTTGGGCTCCTTCTTTAAGAAGCCCGTGTTCATTGATGTACTCAGGATATTCTCGGGAAAGTTCGTGTTTGCTTTTGACGGGATGAAGAACATATCCCTCTTTAAGAAGATCAAAGTCGACCATCATTTTGTTAAGGCGTGACTTTAGTTTTTCGCCATAAAGTTTTCGTGCGGGCTCTGGAAAACCGGAGGTGTCCATGATGCCGTCAATTTGCTCTGTGCGAATCTGCGCCAGACGGCGCGCGAGCCACTTAACGTCGCTGTAGGTCGTGTCTTTCCATGTGCGCGAGTTAAAAACGGAAAGCCAAAACAGACGAACCAAACCATGATCGCGCTTTGTGAATTCCCAGGTAAACTCATTCACCGTCCCGACATTGCCCAACATCGCCGGAAGTCCCAGCGCCGAACTCGTATCAGAAATAAAGTAAATGGGCAGCCAACCGCGCTGAGGATCTTTGACGGCATCGACGCGTGATTGGTACTCAAAATGATCTTGCAAAGAAATCAAAGAATTATAAAGCACCATGGCCCGGTATTCCCGGCGATTGCGAAGACCATTGTCGCCCATTCGAAAAGGCCCCATACGGCGATATTCCTCTTTGTCAGGATAGGCTTCGAGCGTGACGTTTTTAAGAATCACCGCGTTTTCGCCAGGGATGCGCTCGACATGAGTCATCGCGGAGCCCATCTCGAGACCATGACGTCTTTTCCATTGCGAAAGAAATTCTTCAAAGGACACATCGCCAAGCTCCAACTTGATCGCCGCACGAAACGTCGTTGGATTTGCGGGATAACCCACGATGCGAGCAAGATGATTCACCACCGAGGCATTATAGGCTTCAAAACCTAAACGGAGAGTGACATCCTTCTTTTTCGGTAAGCCTTTTTTATTGAGTTCATTTTCATCGAACCAGTGAGTTTTAAATTTGATTGTGCCATTGCCCATTCTTTCATAGTGAAAAACCGGCAAAGCCACATCGCGTGGAGGAAAGAATTTTTTCTTCCAATACACCTCCGCATAAGGATCATAAGCTTGAATATCATTGTCCGTCCAAATGGGCGAGGATGGCGGATCAATCTTGCTCACGTCACCGCCCTGGGCTCTAAAAGCGCGCAAGTCGTTTTGATTCGCAAAGCGTCCGTTAAGCAATAGGTTGCTGGCCTGGGTTTTTCCAGAATCATCAATGGCGAACTCAAAAAAATTCTCGGCTATATTTTTGGCGCGATCTACCCAAGACGAAATAATCGTCATGGGATAAGGCGTGTAGCCCGCTCCGATAAAAAGCAGAATCAGCTCGACCTTCTCATGAATCTGCAAAGGCGACATTGTCTTACAGTGTGCTTGCAAATCCCGCGTATGTTCCAAAGCGAAAATCAAAGGTGCGATGGTTTCTGACTCTGAACTTTGCGCTTCAAGACCTTCTTTTTCCGCTTTGTCGTTTTCGTAGCCGTGATCCAAAATAAGGTTCACTTTGCGATTCATTTTTGCAGAATCCATCAAGAGCGATTTTTGAAACTCCAGAAATTGCACAAGACTTTCCAGACGGCGCGGGCTGAGCTTACCGTCGTCACCATAAAAGTATTTGCGGCGATATTTGTTTAAGGCGGGATCATGCCCCTTATCCAAATAACCTTCCGAAGGAGAATAAGGACTTGTTGCCGAAGCCGGAAAGGCTGCTACGAGGCACAGGGAAAGGATGAATACCAAGAATTTCATATTATTTTCCTCTAAAAACGGAAGGTCTGTTGATAGAGGAACTTATAGAGGAAGGCCAGTTGCTATACTGACAGGTCTATTACTATGTTGAAAGGCAAAGGTGCTCCCTAAAAACAAAGAAGGGAAACTCTCGCAAGTTTCCCTTCTTCGGAAGTTTGAATTTAGAAATTCGAACTATCTTTGAGCGGCAGGCACCCATTTCAAACCTTCTTTACCAGCCCATTTTCCACGAGGACGGTAAATACGGTTGTTCGCATATTGCTCAAATGCGTGTGCACACCAGCCAGAGATACGAGAAGCCGCGAAGATCGGCGTGAACAAGTCTGTTGGGATACCCATAGAGAAGTAAACCGTTGCAGAGTAGAAGTCCACGTTCGGCATCAAACCTTTTTCGTTGAACATCGTATCGTCAATCAAAGTCGACATTTCGTACATGTGGTGGATACCAGCTTGCTTCGTCAACTTGTCAGACATGCTACGCAAGATACGAGCACGCGGATCGCCGTTTTTGTAAACGCGGTGACCGATACCCATTACTTTTTCTTTCGCCGCCAAAGCGTCTTTTACGAATTGTTGAGCTTTTTCCATTGTGCCGATTTTTTGCAACATCAAGATCACTTGCTCATTGGCGCCGCCGTGAAGAGGGCCTTTCAAAGCGCCGATCGCGGAAACGATCGCAGAATGAAGATCCGACAATGAAGAAGCCGTTACGCGAGTCGCGAATGCAGAACAGTTCAACTCGTGGTCCGCGTGAAGGATCAAACATGTATCCATCACTTTGACGTGCTCAGTGTTTGGCTCTTTACCACCGCCCAACATGTACATCATGTTCCAAGCAATAGATTTATCCATTTTCGGAGTCACAGGCTCTTGGCCTTTGCGGATCGCATCGAATGCACAAAGAAGAGTTCCCATTTTCGCCGTCAAACGAACAGATTTTTTCAAATTTGCAGCCGGAGAGTTGTCATTGGCATCAGTATCCCAGTGTGCCATCAATGAAACTGCCGTACGCAACCAACCCATAGGGTGAACGTTTGTAGGGATCGCTTTCAAAACTTTGATAAAGTCAGGGCTTAAAGCCATTTCTTTATGAAGTTCAGCAGAGAATGCTTGAAGTTCTTGAGCTGTAGGAAGCTTGTCATTCCAAAGAAGGTAAGTAACTTCTTCGAACGTAGAATTCGCAGCCAAATCTTCAATTGTGTAACCACGGAAATTAAGAGAATCACCGACGATAAAAGACACTTTCGTCGTACATGCAACAACGCCTTCCAAACCCTTATCCAAGGCGCCTTCGTAAATGTTTACTTCAGCCATTGTAGTTTCCTTTCGACTTACCATTTAGCATTTTAGTCTTATCAAAATTTCTCACAAGAAGTCACCGATATTGCAGACAGGTCGGTCAAAAAGGTCCAGACGCACAAAAATGCAAAGCATTTTTGAGGCGTAGCCCACGCGGAGGGCCTTATCTGAAACGAAGGCGTACTTTTAGTACGTCGTAGTGAAAGGTAAGGTCCGACAACGCAGTCGGATGGGCCTTTTTCACCGAGCTGCTAACTTAATCACCTTGTCTTTGACTTCGGTGATAATCAGCGTCTGATCCCGAACCGGGTCCTGTTTTCCGGTGTACTTCTCGTTGGCAAAGAGGATTTCGTTGCGCAATTCATGCACGCCCTGCTTCGGAGCCCGAGTAATTGCCTCCGACAAGCCATGCCCTCCCCAATTTACACCCAGGGAGTTCTGCGACATCTTCAAACCTTCTGTTGCGATGATAAGTCTATCACGGGGATTAAGTTGAACGGTGCGACTTTGAGGCTCCGTGTTAAAATCTCTACCGAGGCTCGGGCCCGTGGGCAGAAGCTCCACTAAACCGTCCTGACCATAGACTTGCAAGAACCCGTCGATCACGCCGACAGAACAATATTGCATCTCATAATTGCGGCGATCCACAACTCCATAAAAGAGACTCGCTTTGTCTTCGTTCTGAATACTCGGCACGACTTCTTTCGCCAGTAGAGCAACAACTTTATGCGCCTCGAGTCCACGACGCGCTTCCATTTGCGAGGAAATCTTAATAATCATCGAAAGCAACAACGAGGATAAAGAATACCCGCTGGCGCTGGAAACGAGGATTCCAAACTTGAGCTTGTCTTCGTGTTCAAAAATATCAAAGTAATCACCGCCCGATCGCGTGCCGGGCAAAAACTTTGTGCTGAATTCAAAACCTTGAACATTGGGAAGCTCAGTTGGAGAAAGAAACTTTTGCATCGTCTGCGCGAGTTTCAATTCCTGACTGATTTGCGAAATCATTTTTTCAAGAGCGGCATTGGCCTTAGAAAGCTCCAAACGATAACGGTGAAGTTCCGCCTCTTTCACCGCGAGTTCGTGTTCAAGTTCTGAAATACGTTCTTTAGAGTCGTTATCGTTTGCCATGCCGTCTATTGTAGAGAGCTAAAAACAAGGTGTCATCAACGGCGGAACCCTTGGCCCTTCGTCGAGCTACTCCAGATGGATGCGACTGAGCTGCTGCTCTTCTTCTTTCAACCGTTTCTGAATGTGCTCTGGCACTTGTCCTTCTTTTAAAGAATTCAGCCCCTGCAAGTGATAGCGCACTTCATTGAGTCTTTTATGGACGCGATCTTTTCCCCACGACATCGCCGCAGGAGATACCATCTCTGTTGAAATCCAGAAAGGAGGAAAATATTTTGCGTCCTGAAGTTCATCGACTTTAACTCGGCTGCCGAAATGACCCCATACCATTTGGGCAATCCACTGAAAAATCAGAATCACGGAAAATAAAATAATGAACTGCAGAGTTCTATCCTGAACCGAAGACATGTCCGACGAAAAACTGAAATAAAAAGCATTCCGAGCTTCGCCAGCGATTAAAAATCCCACGACGACACCGATGATGGAAGCGACACTCAGTTGCCAGCCAATACGGCGACAATCTTGGTTCAATGAACGTGTGTGCCACCAGAAAAGAATCATTCTAGCAGCGCGCTCACCCGTCACCAAACCGAGAGCTCCGTTAAAAGAAATCGTATTGGTCACAAGAAGGCCCAGAGCCAACGCCATCGACCAGAACTCCATACGAATCACAAAACTTAAAAGCAGTCCCGCCACCAACAGACTCAAAACAGCGGGAAAACGACCGTCCGCAAGAAAGAACGCCAAATCACTTTGTCCCAATGTCGTTTGCAAAATACTGGATTGGCGCAACATCAGCTCGCCGCCAATCAAAAACAAACCTGTCGCCAGAATCCATTGCAAAATATTTTTCGTTTTTGGAGTCAGCCACACTGTCACTAAACCCAAAGAACAAATTCCCAAGAGGAACATTCCGTTAAAACTCAAAAACAAAAGCCCCAGGAGCAACGCCCACCAGGCGCCTAGCGTGCTAAGACCCATGATAAGAACACTGCCACTGAGATTCAGAATGCGTAGATTGTACAAAGCCATTCCGGTGTACAAAGACTTCTGCGGGGAGGCCTCCAAAATCACAAGATCCAAAGCGCGAATGAATTGCAATCCCAAGGATGTCTCGAAACCTTTATCTAAAAATCTTTTTTGCAATCCAGAGAACACCACAGCCGCGCGCTTTTGTGATTCCGTAAGACCAAACATCATCAGGACAAAACTACCCAACCACATAAGTATCATAGCGAACCACCTTTCCTTCGTATGAATGGCGAACTCCCGGAAGAAGTTCTTCCGCATGCACCGGTCTTTTCACCACCACTCGCTGCACCGGCCACTGCAAAGCCACTTTCAAAACTTCGGCGGCATCTTCGTCATGACCAACCAGATCGCGAAAAACCACCATCTCTTGCTTGGGCAAAGCGGATTTCTTTTTATGCGGATACATCGGATCGAAATAGATACAGTCTATTTCCATTTTTCCTTTTTGTTCGCGCAAAAAATCCAAACTGTTGGCAAAGTGCAACTGATAAGACTTTAGATAGTCCTTGGAAGTTTTTGCGAAAGCTTCTTTCAGAAGTGCATACAAAACCGGCGATCTTTCCACACCCGTCACTTCAAATCCCAGCTGAGTCAAAAAGACGCTATCCACGGCCAGACCGACAGAAAGATCGAGAATCTTTCTGTAACCTTTGGCGACTCCCAAAGCTTTCGCGATCAATTCATTTTTCCCGCGATGGCCTTTGCGTTCATAGTCGAGATGATTTTTGTCGAAGTCGATTTCCAATAAACGCTTTTCGCGGTCCCGGACGTACACGCGGTCGGCTTCGACGTGGAAATGAAAAAAGAAATTTTCAGAAGAAGAAGGATT
Organism: Bdellovibrio sp. 22V; assembly: GCF_030169785.1. Taxonomy (NCBI): domain Bacteria; kingdom Pseudomonadati; phylum Bdellovibrionota; class Bdellovibrionia; order Bdellovibrionales; family Pseudobdellovibrionaceae; genus Bdellovibrio; species Bdellovibrio bacteriopascens. Next base: position 1,983,584 of record NZ_CP125854.1, on the reverse strand, counting down.
TAGAGGCGCTTTTAGAAACTCAGCCCAGCGCTGGGATTTTTCCAACGCTTCGGCAGATCCGATCACACAAAGGCTCGGTTCGCTTACTGAAGCAGATACCACAGACATTCAAACACCCAAAGGCCTATGGTCAAAAGAAACAGATAAAAGCCCGAACGAAATACGGCGCGCAGTTCACTTCCCACGGAACTTGAAATCGCCTTCAACTTCAAAACAAAGTTAATAGAGATAAATGCCAGAACCAAAGAAAGGTAAAAGCCCCAATAAAAACCTGCAAACCAAATATGGTAAGCGAGATTAAAGAGAACAAAAAGAACCCACCAACCCGCAATCATACGACGGGATTTATCAAATCCCAACCAGGTCACGGTGTTCGTAAAGCGAGCTTGGCTGCTTGGCAGGATATTCACAAAGTTGCGCAAATGAACGACGAAAAGAACCAGCCATCCCCACACGCAGCCGATCCAAACACTTTCCTGATCAAAAGGGGCGCCCATCGCCAACTGATAACCGACTGTGAGAAGCGGACCCAACATCACGAACAAAGCGACTTCGCCGCCAATACGATACTTAAAAGAGTTTTGTTTTTTAAACTGTGCCCATACGCCGATGGCCAAACCCAGCGCAATAACGACGGCCAAAATCGGAAACGCAAACACCAAAGGAACGGCGCAAAGAATGGACAAAAGCAAAAACACAGAAGAATAAGATTTCACCTGCGCTGCCGTCACCCAGCCATTTTGGATCGCGCGGCTCCCGCTGCGATCCAAAACACGGTCCACACCCTTCATGTGATCCATATAATCATTGCGCAAGTTCACCGCGATGAATGCAAGCAGCACTCCGACCGTGGCAATCAAAGTGGTCAAAGGATCCAGCATCGTTTGATCAACGATATTCTTAGTGAGAACCAAAAACAGAGGCACAAGGACAAAAAAGAAACTGCGCACTTTGAAAGTCTGCAGCAGCACTAACAAAGCCGACGGCTTTTTAATTCCCTGTGTGGAAACAATACGAAACGTGACCGTTTCAGAAGCGGAGTTCACATTGAGGGTCTGCACAGGCAAAGCCCGTTTATCTTCCGCAAAAGTTCCAAGGAGATAAGAATCGAATTCCGGCGAGTTCTTAGAAAGCGTAATCAACTCGCTCACGAAGGCTTCCTTCTCCAATAAAGAATCTCAGTTAGAGGACGAAGATGATCGATCAGTTTTTCTTCTCCCGGTTTCAAGAAAGTTTTCAAGCGCTCTAAATGATGGTTGTACATCTGAATCAGGCCTTTATTCATTTCATCGAACTCAAGTAGCTTTTGATCGAATTGCGCTTTGCCACCGATAGCGGCGTAATACTCTTCAAGGTTTTTGCTTTTTACGATGTTATCGATTTCCTGGCGGGAGCGGCCTTTGCAAACAAATGCTCCGAAAGAATTCAAATAACCGGATTTCAAATCTCCAAGGATGGCTTTACCTTCGTCATTACGAATGTCGTAATCCAAAAGATCATCACTGCGTTGGAACAACTGTCCTAGCAGAGTGCCCATTTCCTCTAACGTGCGATGAAGTTCGTCCTCGTATCTTTCCTGCGCAATGAATGGAGCGCGAATACACCATTTAAACAAACTGGCCGTTTTTAAATTGTGAATACGATCCAATTGTTCGAGTGTGACGAAGAAGTCACCGACCACAGAGTCCTGTAGCCACTCCCCTTCCAAAAGATCCGAGATCACTTCGGCTGTGTACTGCACAAGTTTGATATTACCGTGACCGGAAAGATTCACCATCACGCGCGCCAAAAGATAGTCGCCCGCAAGGACCGCGTATTCAGGAGTGTACTTCAACCACGCCGCCGGTTTTCCACGGCGCAAATGAGAGCGGTCGATGAGATCGTCATGCAAGAGAGAGGCATTATGAATAAACTCAATCGTTTGCCCTAAAAGAAGCTCGGCCCTCGCATCCAACGAAAGATTGGCAGACATCATGCGAATCAGTTTTGCGCGAAAACCTTTTCCACCTGCAAAGAGATCGTCATAAAGCTTGTTCAGCTTCGGCAAATAGGCTGGAAAGTCTTTCGGATCATAGACTTTAAGATCAATGACACTTCGCTGCAATTTAGGCTCCTTACAGAGCCGTTAACTTCGCGATTTATCTGCTTGCTGTCAAGGCTCTCCCACCGTAAAGTTCGAACTTTAGGGGCAATATCGTGGAAGAGTTCAAATTTACGGGTAAAGAATGGTGGCGCGAAGGCGTTCGTTTCGAATGCACTGGATCTGGAAAGTGCTGCACTTCTCACGGCGAATACGGTTTTGTTTATCTGAGCCTGGAAGACCGCCAACGATTCGCTAAACATCTGAAAATGCGTACAGCTGACTTCACCCGCAAATACTGCGATAAAACCGGCGGCATCTGGCACCTGAAAGAAGACCCTAAAAATCCTGATTGCATGTTCCTTAAAGGCAAGAGCTGCGGAATTTACGAAGCTCGCCCTACTCAATGTCGTACTTGGCCTTTTTGGCCGGAAGTCATGAATGCCAAATCCTGGGCGAAAGATGTTAAAGCCTTCTGCCCTGGCGTCGGCAAAGGTCCGTTGATTCCAGCAGAACGCATTGAAGCACAATTGCGCGAACAAATCGAAAGCGAAAAAGGCTGGGGCAAATAGAACCTTAAGCGTTTGAGGTGGGTTTTAGCGAAGACGGTATTTTCGCCGCACACCTTCAAGGCACTCTAATTTTCTGTTGTCGCCGAAAACGCGCTCACAGGCAGTCACTTCTTCGCGAACTATGAAACGATTTTTTAGTTTTGCTATGCAGGCGATTTTTTCGTCGTCCGAAAACAAACTTTCACAAAACTGAATCGCCTCGACAGTGTAGAGCTCGGCTTGACTCATTTCACGAACACATCTTTTTTTGTCGTCATCGCCAAAGAAGGATTGGCACAAACGCGATGCGGCCTGCAAACCTGGGCGAGCATCGACTTTGATGCGTGTTCGATAGGGAAAGGGCCGGCGAATTTCTGCAAGACACTGCGCCTGCTCTTCCGCAAAGCTGATTGATTCGCACACTTGCACTTCTTCGACACGAATTTCGTTGTTCACAATGCTGCGCAAGCATCCGACTTTTTCATTATCGAAACTTTGTGAAATACAAATCGGCAAAGCTTCCTTTGTCACCCAATCCGCCGCACTTTCAAGCTGTACACAGTCGATAATCGCCTCGTCTTCATCCAGGGTCGCGCAAAAACGCACAGCCGCCTGCAACCCAGGAATCGGGTCTGGAAATCGCTGGGCAAAACTATGGCGACTCAGCAGAAGAAGCAACAGCACTACGAAGTGTCTCATAATAAAACAATTATCAGATCAATTCCTCGAGTTCATCTAAATTGAGGAGATCTTTCGATTTTTTAACTTACTTAATATTCCTAATTGTCGATACGTGTATTAACAAAGGAGCTTTACTGAAATGGCACAACTTACGAACAAACTTAAAAACGATCACAAGGTTCTCGTCTCTGCGCTCGAGGAAATCAAAAACATTGGTATCGCACATCCTGACGCTCCCAAAAAATTGATCGCCGCGAAAGCAGCTCTTTTGGCACATCTCAAACATGAAGACGTCGAACTTTATCCGGTTCTAAAAAAGGCGGCCGCGTCTGACGGTTCGATGCAATCCACACTCAATGTTCTTGCCAAAGATATGGAGACACTGGCTCCGGCAGCGTTGGCATTTTTTGCCAAGTACGAAAAAGGCGGCGATCCGACAGAATTTTCTCGCGACTTCAGTAAACTTTTCTCTGCACTTGCGACACGCATTCGTCGTGAGGAAGAAACTCTGTACGCAATGTTTGATAAAGTGGCTGATAAGAAAGCCGCTTAAGAATTTATTTTTCTTTTTATCCTTTCTTGAGACCGAGGATTTCTGCCTCGGTCTTTTTTATTTCAATAAGAGACAGCAGTCTTACAATCTGCTTAGAAGCGTGAAGAATCTCATTCTGAGTCTTTAGAGCTTCCCCACCTTTGTCGAAAAGAACTACATGAAGAACGTAAGCGGTAAATATCTCAGCATTTTATTGTTTTCGACCTTGTTGTTAACAAACTGCAAAAGTCCGGAGCTCGAAGTTTCTTCCTTGGGGAAAAAACTGCCTGCGCCTTCGATGAAAGGCTCCAGCCCTTTTGATCAGGATTTCGAAACGCAAAATTATGCACTTGTGCAAGGCTCGTGCGACGCACGTGTCGGCAACCTCATGGTGAGCTTCGATAAATCCGTATGGCATCAGGCGCCAGCTTCACCTGATCTGACCGGAACAAATCTGCCTGTGGGAACACAGAACGACAACAACTGCTCCGATGGCTCTTTCAGTATTTATCTGACAAAGGGCGACCTATTGAATATCTGGGGTATTACTTCCGGTTCATCGGGAACCAATGTCGACTATATCTATATTAAAGGTGAAACTTTGATCGGCGACACAGAGACGCTGACGATTGTTGATAGCTCCAACGGTGGAGGCACCGGCGGCAACAACGGTCCTGCTTCAACCATCGCTTTGGAAAAAACATGGCCACGTGGTTTTGCCGGGTCCGCTCAGTGTGAAAACTTCCGTGTGAATTTGCGAAATTCCTCGGGCTTTACAACGACACATACATCTGATGTTTCTTTTAGTTTGGACAAAAAGGTCTCTGATACCACTTACCCTCAGGTGTCTGCCTTTAAAAGCTGGCAGGACTGCTATAACAACGCCAATGCCGCACAAACTTTCACGATCCCTGCAGGTACCGATGGCATTGATGTCGTTTACAGATTTCCAGACGCGCCTCTTGACGGCCTGTTGGAATTTAAACTTTCCTCTCCCTCTGCATTGACGGTTTCGTCGTCCTATATTGCCGTGACTTTGCGTGAATCTTCGGCCGGATCTACTTACCGTTTCCTTGAACTTGAAGAAAACCCCCATCAGATTGCAAAGAGCATTTGTTATCCATTTAAAATTCGTGCGCGCAATTATGATAAGGGTGATGCCTACGATCAATTTCCTGGCACGCTCACCGCCTCTTCATCTTCTCCGCAAGTTCAGTTTTATGATGACTCGAACTGCTCGACGGCTGTTTCTTCTTACAGCTTCGCAAGTTACACTTCGACTCTGACAGGATATATAAAATATGTTCCGTCAGCAGCGGACACGGGCAGTTTCAATAGCTTCAATCTTAGTTTTATGACGGCCTCGGGCTCGTTTACTTACGATGCAAAACCGTTTGAGATGCGCGTGGATCTCAGCTCCAGCACGTCACCGACGACTGTTCAGCTCTGGGGCCCGCGCTTTATGGACCGCGGAATGTGTCAACGCTTCCGTGTCGTGACAACAAACAACAACAACACCCAAGTTCCGGTATCAACACCGACAGACGTCAACCTCGCGACGTTGGATGCCGGCGCAGGCTCGTTCTATCATGACAGCACCTGCAGTTCTGTGACGACAAATAAAGTGACGCTTGCGGCGCAAAGCAGTTCTATGGAGATTTACTTTAAACCGACTGCGACAGCGAGCGGCACTTATAAATTTAATATTTCAGCTGCAGGTTTGACGGCGCATAATCCCGACTTCGTGATGAAGTTGGCGCCAACTAAATCGAAAATTTACATGTCTAATTTAACAGCCGGCGGGTGCCAGCCCGTTTCGATCGGACTTTCCGATGATCTCGGTAACACGTATGTCGCCACTTACAACATCACGATTCCATTAACGGTGGGCTTCTCGCCAAGTCAATCGAGCCGAACGTTTGTCGACTCTACTTGTACAACTCCCATGTATTCAAGCTCTGTGACTATTGCGAATGGCATGGGCGCGGGTGTCTTCTATATTCAAACCGACAGCCTGAATGGCGTGACGGTGAATATCAACACCAGTGGCACGAATGGCCTCATCGGAGATTATTTCACTGGTCTTTTCAACTAATCGTTAATCTCATCGCGAATAAAATTTAGCAACTCTTCACGGTCCTTCTCTGGATGGACCGTGAAGGTTTGAGTTTCACCTTCCACCGGCGCGTAAGTCACGGCTTGATAATCATCAATACAGACGTCAAGGCAACTGGTCGTCACCACACGAACTTTAGAGAGATCCCCCGTTTCTTTCAGGCTCTTCTTCAAAAAAGTTTTTAAGTTCTCACCGCTGTTCCCCTCTTCTTTTAAAGAAGATGAGCTAATAGACTTATGACATTTCGTACAGATCAACACAATTCCCTGAGACCAAGGTGTTTCTTCTGCTTTCAACATAATACTCTCCGCAACTCTCCCCACAAAACTTTACCAAGGTCACTTCGGGGGATCTCATTTATATAATAAATTTTACGCACTTTTTCGAAAGGAAGCACCTTCCTGTCGAAAAGCTCTACTACATGCTGGGTTTCACTCTCTGACAAAAGGCTCACAAGATGTATTTCGCTTCCCAATCTGTCAGAGGGCATATCGAGCAAGACCACTTTTCCAGACCAATGGGGATTCAGCAGAATGGCTTCGTTTTCCAAAACTGCGCGTAATCGAGCGAGGTTTGTTCCCTCACCGCCGATCTTTATATAGTCCTTACTGCGACCTAAAATATGCAGACCACGATTGATAACGTCGCCTTTGTCTTCGGTTTGGAACCAGCCGTTCTTTTTAGGGTCCCAGGAATGCCCGCCATGATCTCCGTTTTGCGCATAACACGTGAACAGAGAATTCGCAGTGACTTCCAAAAAACCTTGCAGGTTTTTTCTGGCGTCTGCGTGGGAAAGCAAAGTCATTTCTGGAAAGTCCTCTTGTGAAAGAGACTGCAAAGACGCGGTTGCGATTTGCGAAGCCGTTTCCGTCATTCCGTAACTGGGAAGAACCGGCCAGCCAAGTGAGCGCGCTTTTTTATAAAGCTCCGGCTCGAAAGCGCCACCACCAACCACAATCGCTCGCATTGTTGCCGGCGCTTTAAAACCATGCACAACAAGATCATACACTTGCGTGGGAACTAAAGCCGAAAGGGTGCACTTCTCCGCGATAAGAGTTTTATAAAAATGTTCAGCGTTCCAACGCTCTTCTTTCAATGCAGGAACAACCTTTGCGCCAGACAAAGAAGCGCGCACGGCAATTCCGAGTCCTCCAACATGAAAGTGCGGAAGAACTTGGGTCCAAACATCACCAGCGTGGCTTTGTAAATGGAAGTTTACAGATTGAGCGGACTGCACAAGGGCTTCTTTACTCAACGCCACAAGTTTAATCGAAGACTTCGAGTCCGCTGTCGAACCCGATGTTGCAATCCACACATGACCTTGCAGATTTCGTTCTTCTTGCTGCGACTTCGCTAGCTGCCACAAACTTTCATAGTCTTCACGCGGCCAGCGCGGATTCAGAAGAATTTCGTTATCCTGAGAGCTTAGAGTTATCGCATTTTGAGTTGATGCCACGGCAATCCCCCCAAAATCTTATCAAAGCCCACACCTGTGCCTTTGACTTTAAGAAGATACGGTCCTTGAGTCGAAATCTCGGCAGAAAAAACATCCATTTGATACAAACGATGAGTCAGACAGCCGCACTCTAAAATCATGTCGCTGTATTTTTCTTTCAACTCCATGGCGATGCCAACGGCGTGCGCCACTCCCACAGGGTGATCCATGTAGCTTGTGACGGCGGCTTTCAAATTCCATTTCAAGCAGCGCTCAACAGCTTTATCCACGTCCGTTTTTGCAGGTTTAATAATAACGACATCAAACGGAGCTTTTTGCAAACGCTCCCACGGAACCTTGTCGTATTGATTATCCAAAGCAATCTTGACGAGCTTTTGCGCCTCAGACCACGCACCGATTTCGAAAGGAAACGGGTCTTCGACGTACTCGATCAGTGCTTTCACCGTCAGAGGCAAGTTTCCAATAAACTTTTCAAAAATCTGCCAACTTCCCAATGCATTAAAATCCAAACGAATCTTAAAACCAGCCGCTGCAATGTGTGTGAGAATTTCGGCTTCCTCTTTTAAATTTCGTCCGACTTTAACTTTGAGAGTGGTGAAGCCTTCTTTTTTCAGCTCGTCCAAATAACCGGGCTTTAATGCGGCGAAGTCCGTGAGAAGCGCATTGTTTTTTACGCGCTCCCCTTGATCGAAAATATTCTTTTTATCTTTGCGAAGAAGAGCATCACGGCGAGCAAGCCAAATACTTTGTTCCGCTTGCGACGTGATTTTTCCCTGGCGCAACAACGAGAGTTGTTCGTCAAGCGCAAGATCGCCCAGCTCGGGCCAGGGATGAAGATCGGCATAACCGACGGCGTCGGCCCATTCCACTTTTAACAAAACCCCTTCGCGCGGTGCCGGTTTCGAAGCGGCATTCAAAGATTGGGTCGGTTTTAGAGTGTACGGGCTGTAGCTGATTTTCATTAAAGAGCAAATCCTATCGCAAGAAGAAGTCCAAAGACCATGTGCAGACCGGCTGCTTGTCCCAGGAACTTATTATAAACCGGTCCCGGCTCGGTATTGAAAACATTTTTTGTGACTTTAATCGCCAGAGGTAACGCAAACATCGAAGTGATTGCCGGAATTTTATAGCCTTCCGTCCACCAGTAAATATTCAGTACAAATGGCAAGAAACAAAGGGCCGCAATTTCACAGCGGGAAAACTTTTCGCCAAAACGAACGGCAAGAGTTCTTTTGTTCACAAGCACGTCGCCTTTAGCGTCGCGCAAGTTGTTGATGGCAATAAGGACTGTCGCATGCAAGCCGATTTGCAAACCAAGGACAAACGCCTCTGAAAGCCAGGATCCGGTGTTCAAGAAAACAATACCCATCACCGCAAGAAGCCCGAAGAACAAAATCACGAACAGATCGCCCAAACCGAGATAAGCCAAAGGAAACGGGCCCGCCGTATAAGCATATCCCATCAACACGGACGCCAAGCCGATAGCAACGATCACCCATCCGCCTTTCATCACCAGCGGAATTCCGCAAAGAATGGCAAGAGCAAAACAGAGAGAGCCTAAAGCCATGACCTGATTTGCAGAAAGAATTCCCGCTTGCGTGATGCGCTGGGGACCGATGCGCTTTTCGGTGTCAGCGCCTTTTTTAAAATCAACAGCGTCGTTCACCAAGTTCGTTCCGATCTGAATCAGAAAGGACGCCATCAAAGCGTAGAACAAAACCCATCCGTCCCAAGAAAGACCGATGGCTTTGACCAGAGCGGTTCCTGCCACACAAGGCACCAGAGCCGCTGTTAATGTTTTGGGACGAAAAGCGAGGAGAATACTTTTAATTTGAGTCGCAGAAGTCATTTTTGCATCGCATTGTTGGGGTTAATTTCCACTCAATTTGTATCATTCTTTTTTCTCGTGACCAAAAGAAATTCTAGAGGCAAAAGGAATGGGCAGGAGGACTTTATGACTCTCGGAACCGTTATAGCTTTTATTGCAGGCGCACTTATTTCAGGTGTTGTGGTTTATTTTAAAAATAAAGCCCAATCCGCCGCGGAAAAAGCCTCTTTGCAGGCCGACGTTCAAGCACTGCAAATGAAAAACGACCTCCTCTCACAAAGCATCCAAGAGCAAAAATCTTTAATGACCGAAGCCCGCAAACAACAAGAAGAGCTGGCAAACCGCATGAACGTGCAGTTTGAAGTGGTCGCGCAAAAAATCTTCGAAGAAAAATCCGCGAAATTCACAGATCAGAATCATAAAAACATCGCTTCGGTTCTTGAACCTCTTAAAGAACGTATCAAGGATTTCGAAAAGAAAGTGGAAGAAACTTACTCAACCGAGCGTTCCGAGCGCGGCGTTCTTCGCGGCGAGCTGACGAAGTTGATGGAGCTGAACAAAGTCATGTCGGCGGAAACTCAGAACCTCACCAAAGCTCTTAAAGGTGAAGTGAAGACACAAGGAAACTGGGGCGAGTTGATTCTTGAAAATATTTTGGAGCGCTCTGGTCTGCGCAAAGGCGATGAATATATTATTCAGGGAACGGATATGGATTTGCGCGGTGATGACGGCCAGATTCTTCGTCCTGACGTGATTGTGAATCTTCCCGACGAAAAACATCTGATCGTCGACTCCAAGATGACCTTGATCGCTTACGAACAATACTCGTCAGCGGAAACTTCTGAAGATCAAGAGCGCGCGGCTAAACTGCATGTCGAATCTTTGAAAAAGCACATCGACGGACTTTCAGAGAAAAAATATCACGCCGCGGACAAGCTGATCTCGCCTGATTTTGTGATCCTCTTTATGCCGTTGGAACCTGCGTTCGCCTTGGCGTTTAAATTGAAACCAGAGCTTTTCCAATACGCGTGGGAAAGAAACGTTGCGATCGTAAGTCCAACGACACTTTTAGCAACTCTTCGCACGGTGGCGGCTTTATGGAAACAAGATCGCCAAGAGAAAAACGCTTTGGAAATCGCGAAACGCGGAGGTCTTCTTTACGAAAAATTCGCCGGCCTTCTTAAAGATCTGCAAAACCTTGGGGAAAAATTGGGGGCCGCGCAAAAAGCACACGAGGACGTTCTTAAGAAAGTCTCCGAGGGCCGCGGCAACCTTATTGACCAGGTCGAAGACCTCAAACGCTTAGGCGCCAAAACCGAGAAATCATTACCCCAACTTGAGAATGCCTAAAAACCGCCAAAGTATCCGGATTACTTTGAGCGGGACTGCTTTGCAAGCACACGCTCCAACCTCTGAAGTCGAGCTTTTAATTCCGCATTCTCTTTTTTAAGTGAAAGTACATCTTCTTCAACGCTCGCCAGACGACGATCTTGAGAAGCCAGTCGTGCACTCAGACTTTTATTTTGTTGCTCACTCATTTTACAAGCGACATCCAGTTCCTTCACCGCATTGATCAAGGGTCCGACAAGTTCAGAGTAATTAACACCGTAATAATCGTCCTTTTTAGAAACGACTCCGACATTATCGGTTCCTTCCCGATTTACTTGGTCATGCAACTCCTGAGCGATCAAGCCCCAGTGAGTTGGCGCAGAAGACGGTTCATCGGAACGCCACTTGAAACTCACAGGACGCAGAGAGTTTATAAAACGAAGACCCACGTTTAAATCCTGAATGTCTTTTTTAAGACGGCGATCGGAAGTCTGAATGGTTCCGTTCGTGGCGTAAACAGCGGACCAGCGTCGCGCGGCCGATCCAAGAGTAAAGCTATTATCAGTCAGTGGCTGAAAGACAGCTCCAACCTGAACGACGCCACCGAAAGGATTTATGGCCAAACTGGAAGCAGCACCACTTAAAGAAGTTTGAATTTCATTTGAGTCAATACGCATTTGGTGAGTCGCTCCCGTATGAATAAGAATGGCACCACCGTCGACCGCACTGGTGATATCCGTGCTTTCCACAACATTTAATGGAGCCGTAGGCGCTGCCGTCCCGATGCCCACATGGCCCTCTTCAGTGATTCTCATCACTTCTATCGGAGCGGAAGTAGGACCTAGTTCAAATAAAAATCCGAGAGCACCGCTGGGAGTGCCGCCGGAATTATGCAGAGATCTAAATCGCAGGAGCTTTTTATTGCTTTCATCCGTATGACCAACAAAATAAATCCCGCCGGGATCTCCTCCCTGAATCTCGGCATATTGATTAGAAACACCAGCGCTTCGAGAGGAGCGAATATTTCCGGTTTGAACTTCCAATTTTGCACCAGGAATCGATGTGCCAATACCAACGTCACCAGTGGGTGTGATTCTCATTCTTTCGTCAGAGGCAGAAAGATCATTGGGTCCTCGCGTAGAAAATACCAATGAAGCCGCTCCCGTGGCATCCGTGAAATTTTCATTGGCAATAGCGGAAACTTTCGCAGCAGAGTAAGAATGAAAACTTGAAGCGCCGTAGCCGCCGAAAACTAAAACTCCGAGATCCGCTCCGCTCAACGTTGCCGTCGGAGCCGCTTTTGTGCCTGAAGTTTTTCGCATCACCAAACCGGCACTGCCTCCATAAGAATCCAAAATCGTACTTAAATCTCCATCTTTAGAAAGATGCATGAAGTGCTGGGGTGCCTCTGTGCCGACTCCAATATTGCCTGCCGAGGTGATTGTCATTCGAACAGCATTGTTGGTTTCTAAAGACAGAGCGTTGGCATCATTCGTTCCCACAGAAATCGCGGCACCTGTGGCATTTCCTCCGTCGACCAGAGTTCCACCAGCTCCTTGGGGAAGAAGTGAAACCGGAATTTTTGCAGAGCCATCAAGTTCAACGAGGTTTCCCGCTGATGTGCCGAAATTTTTTGTGGAAGCTGTTCCCAGTCCCGTGACTTGCGTATTGGCGATTGCAATCGTCGTACAAGAAAATGAATCTGTGATTGCACTCCAAGTGAGAGTCTTATCTGCCGTCGAACAAGATGCAGGAATTTGGGAAGTTCCTGTGACGGTCGAACGCAACTGTCCCATGCCAAAATACTGCACATTCCACTGAGTTCCATTATACAAAAGAGTTTGTCCTGTTTGCACACCCGAGGTGTTTAAGGAAATGACCGGAGTGGCTCCTCCACTGCTGGCCAATGGCGCTGTTGCTGTTACTGAGGTCACCGAACCCGTAGCGGGATTTATCCAAGATAAAATCCCACTGCCATCTGTCGACAAGACTTGTCCCGAAGTCCCCGCACTTGATGGCAATTGCAATGAATAGTCTGACGACAACCCTGCCGGCACCGTGATTGTGACCTTGTTGCCATTTCCGGTTTTATACACCTGCAAATTATTAACACCCAGAGTTCCCGTCGACATGCTGTTTGCCGTGACAGAGCCTGACGTATTCACTGTCGTAGAACCACCAATAGTTCCAGACGTGATGGCATTTCCGGAAACCTTGCCTGCGGATGAAATCGTCGCAAGTTTAGAATCCGCAATGCCAGCGCTACTGGAAATGTCTGCATCGACAATAGTACCGTCGACAATCTTTGCGGAGGTCACAGTACTGTCATTCAAAGTGACTGTGGCAGTGGGATTGCCTGTTGAAGAGACATCTCCATTCAACGTCGTGATGCCACCTACAGTCCCACTATCATCACTTGGAATCCAGCTTGTGCCATTGTATTTCAGAACTTTCCCTGAAGCGATGCCCGTCATGTCCAGCGCGACACCTTTGATTTTATCTACACTCGTCGCAGCTTGAGTTCCCGAAACATCGCCACTCAAATTCCCTGTGAAGCCTGCGGAGCTGCCGGCGATATTTCCTGTGACATTCCCTCCCGCAACAGAAGGAGCCGCACACTCGAAAGTTCCCAAAGGGGCGATGTGACGTAGGTATTGTCCGGCAGCACACAGCGGTACAGAAGATTTCAGTACAAAATCACTGACAACGTTACTTCCCAAAGAATTCGCGGTTTGCGCGATCTTCGCGTGTCCCGCAAAAGGAACCGAGCGGATCTCGCTGTCTGGACTGATTAACTTCCATCCCGTGCCGTCATAAAATTGCACGCGTAAAAGGCGCTTATCATCTGTCAGAGGAGTGTAAGTACCGCCGCCTTCACAATTAAAAGTGGTGCTGTTGGCGAAACTATCTAACAACTTAAAACCAGGATCTGCAGGATAGTTCTTTGTTCCCGGGCCAATCGGAACATCAAACACCCCTCCCGAATTTCGCATATCCAAAGAGCCGGAAGTTTCACGATAGAGAATACAACTGCCGGTAGGATTGACCACGGCAAACTCAAACTTCACTCCATTTATTTCTAAAGGAAGTCCGTCCGCATTTTTTATTCGACCTTGATATGTTAATGCCCCTGGAACAGCAAAAGCCGAGAGGGCATAGCAAAACAAATAAACAAATATTCCCGAAACGTACCAGTTATTCATTTGTATACTTATCGGAAAGATCTTACGCCCCCTTAAGGAGGAGGCTCAAATCAATTCACTTTTTTGATCTATGAGAAAGAGCGCTGGCACAGACGACGGAAGGATCTATTCCCGCCATTTTCTTTTGAGTCATTAAAGATTGATGAATCAAATGCAATACGCGTGTTTCGCAATGATCCACGCTGGCAAAGGAAATAAATTTACGCCCGTGATTCTGCAATCTCCTCGTAAAAAATCCCTGCTGAGTTTGCAAATCTCCTTGGATATCCATCGTGTAAATGTTGACATCTAAGGACTGCAGAAAAATTTGACTGTCGTACATCACAACAACTTTATTGTCTTTGTATTGGTCAGCAATCTGGCAAACTTTCTGAACGTCCTTTTTTAGATCTTCCAAGAAGGCGTGATACTGCGACTGAAAACTCTGATAAACGTGAGTTCTGTCGTTCTCTGAAACAACGGAAAACTGAAACCACGCGAGGGGCAAAGCACATAGATTTTCCAGTGATTTTATTTCCAGAACATCATGAAAACTTTTTTTCAGATCAATTTCAGGAACAGAAAAAAACAACTGCCCCACGACAGGGCGAACCTCCCGTGATTTTTGTTCACAGATGTTTTGATTGCAAGTCACCCGCGCCAAACCATAGACCCCTTCATGGATCAGCAATGCTGCCTTGGATTCCGGACTCATCTTTTTCCAAGCAGCGTTGGATATGTAAACCGTCTTGTAACGACGAATCGCGATTTGCACCCTTTGGGAATCCGGAACGGAAGGACTGTCATTTTCAAGCAATTCTAGTTTGTCGACAAAAAGATAAACGTATTTATCAAGAGCCTCTAAGGTTGCGAAGCCCAAGCCGGGATAAACATTTTCAATGTCCGTAAGTTTACGAAGGACCAAACTTCGTTCTTCAGAAAAATATTTCTCTAAGTTTGTTTTATTCCAGGCTTCACGCAAGGAAATCGAACTCTTGGTTCCGAACCAAGGGTTTAAGTGAGATTTTTGTTCATACAAATCACGAACGTAAATCTGTCCGTTTTCTAAAACACCTTCGCCGCCGTTCCCGATCCGCACATAGGCCGTGGCAGAAACAGACCACAAAAGCATTAATACGAAAACAGATTTAATGAACATCGACTTCTCCTAAATCCACGGGAAATAGTTGCACTGATAAACGAAAAACATGATCGTTCCCCTGATCTCGATTGAGAATATGGGCGAGCTTATCCGTGAAATCCCGGATCTCTTTTTTAATCTCTTGAATTGCCTCAGAGCTTCCCGCCACCGTGATGGTTTGAAACTCACGCTGCAGAACCGGCACTTGCTCTAAAGCTTTTTTTGCCAGATCCAAATTCGCCTTATGTAGCAGACGGATCGTTTCGCTTGATATGTCGTCCGTCGTCGCCAGATACTCGACAGGTCGCTTGATAGTTCCGTCGGCTTCTTTAACCAAAAAACGCCGGCGCAACAGATCTTGAACAATCATTTTGATTTCGGCCTGAGTCACTCCCAGTTTTTGTGCCATTTTATTTTCTGAACCCGCCAGAGTAGGAACATCATAACTACACAGCACGGGCCAATAGGCCCAATGATCGATGGCAAGCCCCGAGAGATCTTGAATGGTTTTAATCTCAACTTCAGAAGATTTGATTCCCATGCGGGCCAAAATTCTTTTTCGCTGAGTCGGTTTAAGATTCATTTTTTTAAGGACACTTATCGCCCACTCTTCGGAAATATTCCAAACTTTGGAACCTTTGATGAGAGCCGATGCTGGACCTGGGGCAATATCGAGATGTTTTGCCATCGCCCGCATCGAGTAGCGAGGATTTTTTCTTTTTTGATTTTGATAGTATTCGCGCAAAAGATTTAAGAAGTCATCCTGCCAATGTGCCATAAGAAATCATGCTCCCATCGACAAAATCGCAGGGTCAAGGATGGCAAATATATTCTGATCGCTTAGAGACGAGACCTACTGCACACCTTTGCATGTGCAAATATAATCTTGATACACTTCAGATCTGTCGCCATGAGGCCCGCAACTTCCCGACTTGTGGGCGCCTCCGATTTTCTCGCATCCCACCTTACCTGAGGGGCAGCAGTTCGCGGTCAATGGGTAGTTGTTATACATACTCGCTGAAAAATCAGTACATCCCAACCTCGCACTGCCCCTGCACTGATAGTTTGACGGAGCACTCACGGGAACGCCACACAACATCTTGCCTTGTGAATCAAAGCCCGTTGTTGTTTCTCCTTCAGGACATTGCCCCACAGACGCCAGCAAACGTTGCTTTAAGCTCGACATGTCACAGACCGAGGTCGCCTGATTATAAGTCCCTCCGAGACTTGCACAGGCCGAGCTGGCAACTCCCGATCCATATTCACTGGCAAAACAACCGGTGATCGTATTGGTCGCATCACTGACTTTTAAAAAAAGTTTACCGAGAGTTTTCTCTTTGTAAGTGTTCTTGCGGCCGCTGGTTGCCTGCACTTGCAAAGCCATATCACCAACGTACAAAGTCTCTCCAGCAAAGGAGCTGATCGCGACGGCGATATTTTCCAGTCGCATCGACAAAACCGTGAGACTCCAGTTTTGCAAAGTCGCGCCTTGAGTAACGGCACTCCCGGCATTAGAGGAATTCAGACGCACACTGATATTGCGCGTGGAAGCAGACGGATTAAAACTTCTATTCCCCACATCGAATGAAGCATTGCAAAGACCGGGTGTGGAAATCTGCTGACGTAAAGCCTGCACCAGAGAAAGCTCATTGCTTTTACTTTGCAAAGTCTGACTCTCAAGCCACATATCTTTCACTAAACCTGCAAACGCCAACCCCAAGATTCCAAGCAGCATGGCCGCCATCAAAGCTTGAATGATCATAAATCCGCCGTTTCCAGGACGCTTCATGAGTTCCCCCCATTATCAAGATCGGACTGAAATGAGGGCTTCTCAAGTAAGAAGCTGGTTTTTCAAGACTTATAAATGAACTTTTTGATCTCTTCCAGAGAGCATCGCCGTTTGTGTCCGCGGCCAGATTGGTAAAAATAAAAAAGGCAGCTTTTTTAAGGCCGCCTTTTTTTCTTTTTATAGTGTGAGAGACGTCGCCAGGAAGAATTGTCCTTTGACGACATTGTCTTCAAGAGTGTGAACGACTCGACCACCGAAGGTGATCGGGAGCAATCTTAAGAAGCGGGATTCGAACAGCAACTCCGCACCGTAACTGTTCAAAGTCGAGGGAAGTTCTGTGTCGTCGATCTCTGTCGAGTCGTAGAAGACTGTTGAGTACAATCTCTTCAAATAGTACCAACCGCCGAAATCCCAGTCAGGATACGTCCACGGGAAAACGTAGTTCCCTGAAATTTTATAATAACCGGGGACATCTTCATACGCATAACCACGCGAGAACGCCGAACCCACACCCAATGCCACATTCGGCTGGAATCTGTAAGCTGTCGGCGAACTTTCCTGTTTTTGCTGATCATAACTGAACATAAAACCGTCGTTAGCAAAAGCTCCCGGCGTTTTTAAAACCGCTTGCTGCAAAAGTCGATCGCCTGAGTTTTGCGGCACGGAGGGCTGCTCGGCTTTGTCATAGCGAATGTTGTAACCCAAAAGCCACGGCTCCATGATGGAACGATGGTGAGGATCTTTATTCCACACGAAAGAGAACTGCCCAAATGATTTGTAGAAGAAGTTGCCGCCATCGATTTCCGTTTTGTTGAATTCATACTCCGCAGCGTCTGCGTAACTTCCGCCTAAAGAAAGCGCCGTCGTCACATTGTAAAGACCATATTTCTTAACGTAGGGAAGAACGACCGAAAGCCCTGCCGATTTTTCGCTCCATGCAAGTTCGTCATCGGTATCGTAGAACTCCACTTTGCGGTTGCGCTGTTCGACTTCAAAGCTGAACAAAGGATAATACTTCTTCACGTCAAAACTAAGATTGAAAAAAGACTGGCCTTCTTCCGCGTCCGTTCCCGAAAAAGCCGCCCAGCTCAGAGTGCGCAGATAGTTGTCCGCCTCAACCCCCAATCCTCCACCGCGACCGACCATGATGCCCCAAGTATGAGGAATCGCCAGACGCTTGTCGAAATCACCGTGCTCTTCGGGTTTGTATTGAGCGGCATTCTTTGTAAAAAGCTCCGCCTGCTCCGGGAAAGGCTGCGGAGCAAATTTATTGTAGTTGTCTGACGGCGTATCACCAAGATACTTAAAATTCACAAGTTCATCCATCGGGAAACTCTCACAAGACGAAAGAGGTCCCTCAGAAATTTTTGCACCGTAAGTATCCATATTGCTGAAATAGAAAGACGTTCCATCCGAAGACGGCGTGAACGCTCCTAACTTCGTAAAGGTACAACGAGCAAGGCCTTGACTGTCGAGTTTGAAAATCTCGTTGCTTCCTTTGTACTGGGCTTCAAAAAGCAGATTGTGATTTTTATCCACGTAAAGTGCCGTCAAAAGATTGCGTGAGGGCGGCACCATCTGTTTCACGATTTTTCTTTGTTTCAAATCAACAGAGACGATAGATCTTTCACCGGTTCTGGAATTCAACAAAACCGCAGCGTGATCTTCGTCCGTATAGCGCGCTTCAAGCGCTTTGCCTTCGGCTAACGGAAAACTTTGCAATTTTTTTCCATTGAGATCAAATTCCGCGATATGCCAGCTTTGCCCGGGAGTGAACTCCACTGCAATGATTTTATTTTCAGCACCGTTGAAGCTAGGATTGTAAAGGCGTTGGCCCGAAGTGATTTTCGTTCGTGCGCCACTTTGCAAATCCATTAACACAAGATCCGAATAACCTTTGTCGGCATAACGAAAATGCGGCAGATACTCTGTGTAAATGGCAAAGCGCGTTCCCACACTTATCTCCATAATCTCGCGATTGAAATTAAGTTCCGCGACTTTTTCGGATTGGTTGCCAACCTTTTTATAAATTGCGGAAGAGGCATCCAGAGTGCGGTTTACGAAATACAAACTGTCGCCGACTTTGAATGGCGCTGTCTCTTCACGGAAATCTTCGGCAATCTGTGCTCCGGGAGCATCTTTAGACCACTTTTGACGAAGATCGTTCATCGCTTCGACATAAAAATCTTCGAAAGTTTGCCCGGTCACGCGTTCAAAGGAGTTATATAAACGGAATGGATGCGGAAACTCCGCCATGTCCGTAAGCACGCGATGCCAGATATCTTCCCCGTACTTGATTGTCGCATAAGAAATCAACGCGTAACCATAGACATACTGATTAGGAAGATCCGTATTGTAACTGCCATTGACGAACTGATCATAAGTTGGAATTTTCTCGCTCAACACCAAGGCTTTCATGCGAGCGATAAAACGCGGAGAACGACCCCGGCCCGCATCCGTGTACTTGGTCTCGGTCCAAACGGCGTCTCCTTCCATGTACCAAGAGGGCAACGAGAAAAACACCGCAAACTGCCGACCCATATCGCCCATCAAATAATAAAACCACCGCGCCGTGGAACGGTTGTAGTAATCGAATTGATTTACGTGACGATATTCGTGGATCGAAAGCGTTTGATACCACTCTGTAGAACTCACCAATGGAAAATAGTTCGTCGCTGAAAACCATTCGCTTCTTCGCGGCGCGAGAGTGACGAAACCATTGGGCTCCGCCATCTCAGGTCGTAAAATCAGCGTAAACTTTTCGGGCTGATCGATCAGATATGTTTTTCCAACGACATGAGAATAATGCTCGATCAAATTCGCGATGTAGACAGACTCCGGCTGCATTGATTCCGGATAGACGACCTGAACCACGTCATTCGAAATGCTGTACCACTTTAGCGACGGGGAACTTTGCGACAAATCGAGGACTGCATATGAAGGAGAACTCACCATAGTGAGAGCCAACAACAACCATTTCTTCATTATTTGAACCTCCAAGAACGCTCAAACAATAAACTAAGAAATGATTAAAGGATATTTGAAGATACAAAAAAGGCCTCAATCTTTCGATTGAAGCCTTTTATAATTTCTATTGAAAATACGCGGATTAAAGTTCAGCGTCGCGAACAACGTGCAACTTCGTCGCGACATCAATACCAGAAGACTGATTCTTGATCGCTACCGCAGGATTCTGCACAACACGTTGTTGCAGCTTCGTGAAGATCGGTTCGCGGATTGCCAAATTATTGTCTTGAAGAACGCACTGACGAGCAATTCTGTCTGCCACGTTGATAACAACCGGCGCTTTCAAGTTTGCTGTCATTTGTGTTGGATCATCTGGAATTGTGACGATAGAGAAATAACGAGCTTTCTCTGTATTCGTTAGCTTCAAAGCTTCTGAATCACTCTTTGTTAAATTGGCTTTGTATTGAGGAGCAAAAAGCTCGGGCTCAAGAACCGGGAATGCGATTTGAGGCGCTTCACAGCTTTGCAACCATGCGAAGATTTCGTCATTTGGATCATCGAGGAGAACGAACTTGCGTAAATCCGCAAAGCCTAAAAGGCCTTCTGGAAACGTCAAAACATCTTCTTGTTTCAGCTCAACTTGGCCGAAGCGCGATGTCGAAATGATCATTCATCCTCCCAAAGAAGCTCAGGATTCACCCATATTTTAGACACACCAAGGCAGTCCGGGGGTGAATACACTTATAAATCTGGACCTAAATCTAGGGAGACTCAATTAAATTCTAGAGGGCATGACAACCCGCTTCAGCGTGCTGGTAGCGGGTTTTGAGAAATTAAGGCTTAAGGAGCTTTGCCACGCTGCGCGTTTTATCGGCAGGGACACTAGCAGATTGCTGGTTTTGTTCCTGAATAGCGACGTAAACTTCTTCGCGGTGGATTTTCGTGTCTTTGGGCGCTTCGATACCTAAACGGACCTGTTTACCCTTGATTTGAACAACTCTGATTTTAATGTGGTCATCGATAGCGATGCTTTCACCCAACTTCCGTGTGAGAACCAGCATGACAACTCCTTTTGCTGCAGTCGTTATCGGCAGTTTTAAGCGGAACTGTAGGTATTATTTTTATCTGAGAAAGTCAAGAAGGCTTGGCTGAATAAGCTTTCCCGACGTTTCGAGGGTCGCTTTGAGGGTGCTATCGGTCTTATTGATATCCGAAATAACCTGGAAAGCATCCGCATCTTCGAGCTGGGACGCTGTGACCTTATTATCCACCACGGCCTTTTGCAGGGAATCCATGGTATTATTCACGGCCATAATTCTGGACCCAACCTCAGAACGAGCCAGAACGACCTGAGAGATCGCCTGATCCAAGGCGTCCAATGTTTCTTGTACGCCCTCTTTATCGTTCGTGCGTAAAGATACTTCCAGATTTCTCAATGTACTGAAAAGATTGATCCCCGCACCACCCGTCACCGGGTCTTGCTTGTCTGTACGGCTGGAACGGCGCTCAGAAGCCGGGCCGCGGGTTTCAAGATAATTGCTTTCAACTTCCTGATTGGTCTCTTGGCGATTGATTTCTTCCTGCTGGAACTCTTTCAACTGATCCACAGTTGTTGGAGATTCGTAACGAGGACGAACGATTCCGTCTCCGCCAAGGCCTTTCCCCAAAAACACCTTATTGCCTGAAATGTTCATGGCAACGAAAGAGTCTTTGTGAGTTTGGATCTTCATGTCGCCGTCATCACCGAAGTATTCTCCGGCTTGATTGAACGGCATTGTTTGCGTTTTATAACCGCCGAAAATATAGCGCTCGCCCAGTTTGCGATTTCCGATTTGCACAGCCTGATTGTAAATCTGACCGACTTCAGAAGCCGTCACCATGCGGGACTCTGAGTTTCCGCTGGCATCATTCGACTGGCTGATAGCGAGCTCTTTCGCACGCACAAGAATTTCCGAAAGTTCCCCGAGAGACTGATCCGAGAACTCCAAGAAAGAGCGCGCATTATTGATATTTTTAATGAACTGAGAGTTGCCTCGCTCTTCCGTACGGGCTGCAAGCACGCGAGCGGAAGCCAAAGGATCGTCCGAAGGTTTGTTGATACGCTTTTGAGTCGCAGCTTGGTTCTGCAAGTCAGCCATATCTGAACGATTCTTCGTCAGATTCTGATTCACTTGATTGAAAGCCATTTTATCCGCGATTCTCATTTTATCCTTTTTCTCTGCTTCAGTTTCACGACTCCGTCGCTACACTCTGCGGGCTACCGCCCCGACTCCGTCGCTACGCTCTGCGGGCTACCGCCCCTTATAATCTCTTAAGATTCAAAACCGTATCAAGCATTTCGTCGGCTGTTTTAATAAGTCGTGCCGACGCATCGTAAGTCTTTTGGAACTCGATCATCTTTGTTGTTTCTTCGTCCAAAGAAACACCGCTAATGCTTTCGCGAATGTTTGTGAGCTGACTCAAAACATTCTTTTGCGATTCTTGCGCCTTCACGGCTCTTTGCGCGATGGCACCGATCTGTCCCACTTGCGTGTTGTAGTAGTCATCCAACGTCGACGTTCCATCGCCCATAACCTGACGGTATTGCAAAGAGGAAATCACGTTGGCAACAGTGTTATCGCCCGTCGCACCCGCTTGAGCGCCCGCTGCGATTCTGCCGACGTCGTTGAAGATAGTTTTATTCACAGCGATCGCCGTCGCTGCACCCTTTTCAGCCGCCGGCATTTCGAAGAACAAAACCCCCGGGCGTCCGCTTTTATCGAAACCCTCAATATGTGCCTTATTGACTTCCTTCGCTAGCGTGTAGGCCATCGCATCCACATGCTGCAAAAGATCTTCGATCACGTTGTCACGCACATCCAGGGCACCACCAATACGGCCGCCTGTAATCTGCTTTGTGATATTTGCCGGAGCTCCCGTGCCCACGAAGAAAACTTCCACGCGATCACGGTCTTCCGTTTGTTGCGCTTTCAATTCTGAGGCGCCACTACCTGAAACCAGAATACCTGTACGACCGGCAGTCACTGTGACCATGCCGTCTTTACCTTCCGCCCATGAGATATCAATTTTTTCGCCTAATTTCTTAAGCAAAAGATCACGGCGGTCTCTTTCATCATTGGCAGGAGTGTTTTGAATTTCGACCATCTGAATTTTTTCATTCAGAGAAGCGATTTCTTTTGTCACTTGATTGATCTCTTCAACCGTCGTCTTGATTTGTCCGTCGATATCTTCCTGAACGTCTTTCAGTTGACCGACGACGCGGCTGAAATCTTTCGCCAGCGCCACGGCAGATTCACGAACCATCGTTCGCGATGCCAAACTTTCAGGATTATTGGAAAGCTCACGGAAGGAGTTGAAGAAATCAGTCATGTACTGATTCAATCCTTTGTTCGCCTGTTCATTGTAAATCTGTTCAACTCGGCTCAAAGCATTGGTGCGGGAATCTTGATACCCCATGCTTGTGCCTTCTTTTTGGATTTGTTTTTCTAACCAAGGATTATTAACACGAGTGACGACCCCTGCACGCGCGCCCATACCGATTTGAAGATTGCCTTCACTGATCGGCTGATTCGTCATGAGTTCGACTCTCTGGCGAGAGAAGCCCTCTGTCGATTTGTTGGCGATGTTATGACCGACCGTTTGCAACGCCGTCTGAGAGTTCATCAGAGAGCGCTTACCCGTATCCATCATAGCCGAGATTTTAGACATCCTATCCTCATCTCTGGGGTTACTGCTTCAGCCTTCGGGGCTCCGCCCCTGCGGCACTGCGGCCGTACGGCCCTTAAGCTTCTTTACTTACAAAATTACCGGACACTTGCGGGCCTTGTTTGTACTGGCCTTTGCCTCCGTAAGTTTTCTTGCCGGAGAGAGTGTCTTTGATGTCGTTCAAGGCGCCATTCAAAGTGCCCAATGCCGACTTCGTGTATTCTTCGTTCTCTTTGTTAATCTCGGTGATTCGTTTGATCAACATGTCCAAAGCGGCATGTTGGGTGCGAAGACGATCCGCCGCCGGGGAACCTGCCAACTTTTGCGCAAGTTCCAACAAACGTGGATTTTCAACATCTGCACCTACCAGAGTCGCCAGCTCCATCGCATAACGAGAACGCAAAGAATCCTGAGCGCGAAGTTTGAACAACAATTCTTCTTTGAGTTTGTTGCTTTCGTCCAAAGCATCGCGATCCGCTTTAAGGAGAATTTCTTTTTCTTTGCGTACGATATCGAGAAGAGAACGATAGATTTTTGTGAGCTCTTCGAGGTTTGCTTCTAACTTGTGAAACGCTCTTTCTACAGTTGCGTCCATCATTTCATCATCCTTGATGCTCCCGCCGAAGCTTTAGCGAAGGCGGAAAGTTTGATTAGAGTTACTTAATCTCCAAATGCTCGTCGACCATACGGTCAGCGATAGCTTTGGCGTCGATTTTGTATTTGCCATCGTCGATCAGTTGTCTGAACTTCGCCACTTTCGCTTCATCAACATCCGGAGCTGCTGTCGCAAGTTCCTTGATGCGTTTTGCTTCTTGAGCGCGAGGAGAAAGTTCAACGCGAGATGATTCACCCAGAGTTGATGAACTCAGTACATCCGCTTTGTTTGTCGCACCAGTTGCTTTATTCTTAATGCCCTCAGCTTTGTCGGAGCGAGCAGAATCAGTAAGATTCAAATTTTGTCCGACTTTGTTGTGCGTGATCTTCATTTGAGAGCCTCCTCATCGAGTGTCAGAAAACACTCTTCTTATTCATTTCATAGTACCACAATGAGACATTTCCACCAAATCATTCTGAGACAGTTTCTGGTCCAGGTTCTTCACCTTGTTCCACTGTCCAATAGAGCGATTTTGCTTCGGAACTTAAAAACCCAAGGGTGTCGCCAGCTTGCAGTTTTTCGCCTGTCGAAACTTTTGACATTCCGCCTTTGAATACCATCTGACTTTTAAGACCATTGTCGTGTTGAATCTCAATCATTGTTTGGTTGTCCGCTAAAGATTTCTTCCCAAGAAGAACTCCGTCCCATGGCGCTTTCACTGCTCCAGCTTCCGCGCCAGCTAACGCTTCCGCACCGCCGGCTTCGCCGCGATCAATGCGATAAGAGACAGCTTGTTTTTTCCCAGGATGCTGAAACTGATGAGCGGTGTATTCACTCTTCTTGTCGAGAGGAAGCGGCCCCTGCGGTTTGGTCACTGGCGCTTTGATTCCCATCATCGCGCCAAATTTTTCTACGAGCTGTGTGTAGATCATATCGGACAATCCGATACCGCCGCGTTCGCCCCACTTTTCAACGTAGTGTTCATCGAGTTGTTCGCGAAAAATTTTTTCAGCTTGGTTGCTCTTTACAAATCCGCTTTCATGAACTGTCGAGCGCATCGCCTTTGTCATTTCGCGAAGAAAATGTTTTTCGTACATATCAGAAACTTCCCGGAGTTTTTGCTCGGGAGATTTCTGAACAGGTTTGTTCATGAACTTAGAATCAAAGGCTTTGAAGTTTCCGGAAGAACCGGAAGAGCCACCAAGATTAGACATAGTCAAATCTCACTGTGCTTTTTGCTGTACTTGAAGAAAGAGAAAAAAAGGGGAGTTGAGTCGGAGAATCATGCACTTCCTGTGCTTGACTCTTAGAGTGCAGCTTCGGCTCAATTCGACCATTCCATGATCTTTGCTGACCTATTGCTCCTGTTTCCTGCGAGAAACTTTTGACTCTTGACCTTCCATGGTTCGCGATCTCTTCCTCACCCTCCCCGCGTTCCAAACACGTCCATGTGTCTGAAACATTACTTACAATTCTATTAAATACTGTGTCATTTCGAAACACAAATTTCATAATACTTCGAGTTCCCCGTGCAAAGCTCCAGCTGACTTGATGGACTGAAGTATAGTAATCAGGTCTTTAGGCGTGACTCCGAGCTTGTTCAGAGCCTGCACAAGCTCACCAACACTCACGCCACTTTCGAGAACTGCTACTTTTTCTTCGCTGCCTTTTTTGCCTTCTCCCACTTTCACTGCGAGAGACCCGTGCGAAATCGCAACTCTAGAAATCTTCACTTTATCACCGATCACGATTGTGCCGGTTTTTTCATTCACAACGACACGCGCTTTCATGTCAGGATTGATTTCGATTGATTCAATCGTCGCCAACAATTCCACGCCACGATTTTCATAGGCAAAAGGCGTGATGATATCGATCGTTCCCGCATCTTTCGCGGAGGCGTAGTGACCGCCCAATTCTTTGTTGATTGTCAGAATCGTGCGCGCCGCCGTCGTGAAGTCCGGATTGATCAATGTCAGACGGTACATCTTGCGAGAAGCAAAATCCGCTGTCATGTCTCTTTCGATGATCGCACCATTTGGGATACGACCTGCTGTCGTATGCGAATCTTTACCATCGCCGCCAATCACAATGCTTCCTTGTGCGACAGCGTAAACCTGTTCATTCGCTGCACGCAGCGGAGTTTGCAACAGCGTTCCTCCCTGCAAAGACGAAGCGTCACCGATGGCACTCACTGTGATATCAATTGGATTTCCCGATTTACCAAATGCCGGCATTGTCGCTGTAACGATAACGGCCGCCACGTTTTTACTCGCGAACTCTGGAGAGTCCAACTTCATTCCCAATTTGTCGAACATCCGCACGACACTTTTGCTCATGAATTCGTTTTTTCCGTCGCCCGTACCTTTAAGACCGACCACGATACCGTAACCGATCAATTGATTTTCGCGCACACCGCGAATGCTTGCGATGTCTTTCAAGCGAGCTGCATTCGCGGATTCAAACGCGATCACAACAAACAAAGCCGTCAGAGTGATGATTCCAAAAATTCTATTCATTGCGTGCGTTCCTTCTGATGCTGACCACGTCGTACTGAGGATCTAAAAGTTTTTCGGATGTGATTCCTTGGTCATTGAAATCTTCCGGACGGATCAAGCCCGTCACGATCACTTTGTATTCACGTTTGCCGATCATAAAAGGCTGCTGCCCTTTGATACGATAATTTCCGTCAGCCAACTTTTCCACGATGCGTGTTGGAATGTTCTCAACATCGGCGAGACCTTCTTTGTCGTCCTTTTCCTCTTTCACAGGCTCTGGCTTTTTCTGCTCGGAAGCCGGTGCGCGAGAAGGGTCATCTCCGTTTTGCGCCAAGGAATTGTTCAGTTGTTGCTGTTGTTGTTCTTCCAACTGCTTCAACAATTTTTTGATCACGGAAACTTTCGTTTCTACTTGTTTCAAAGCCGGGCCGTCCAATTTCACGTTCAGTAAATCGCCTTCACGACGCATTTTGTTTTGCGCGAAAAGATAAGCGCCTTGGCCTTCCATCACCCATGTCGATCCGGCGCTGCTGCCTAGATCCGATTCCTCTTCAAGACGATTGCGAGTCATGCGTTTGTACTGACGGTCGGTCGGCACACCCATGTTTTGATTATCTGAATAACGAGGTGCGGATTTGATGTTCTCCAGGGGCGCTGATTCAGCGGGAGAATTCAATGAAGACCACAAATCGTTCATCGTCGCGCATCCTGTCGACAACACCATTAGTACTAAAACACTCCATCGCATCATCATTGTAATTTCACCACACCTTTTTCAGTCACAATGCCGGAAAGAACTTTTTGAGTTTCAAGATTTTTTACTTTAATCACGTCTCCGACAAAGCCGTTGTCTTCAGCCACCATGTTGACGGAGATTTCAAAGTTCTCGTCACCCAAAAGCGCTTTAACAATCTGTCCCCTCTTAGCTGCCGGTTCACGTTTGAGATCGGAAGACCAAATAGTCGTTCCAACGGGAAGAGAGCGGGCCGCCAACTGCCCCTGAATATCCTCGATGCGAAGCGCGCCATCCTTAGCGAAAGTCACATCGGTCATAGTCATGCGAATATCTTCGGGCTGAACCCTCTCTCCTTGTAAGATCAAGCGAGTCGCCACCGGGGTTAATTGGGACACACGAATGTTTCCCGAGATCCACTTTAATTGACGCTGATCTCCGTCACGCACCGGTAAAAGGAACCCACCTTTGCCTGAAAGCTGCGTAAAATCGAGCTGCCAGTCTTTATTCGCCGGCTGGGGCGTGCTCTGCACCGTCACCTTATATTCACATTCATGGCAACGTGCCTGCAATACGTTGATAATTCTTCTTTCCATTTCTTGGCGCGAAATCGGTGTCGACGCAAAAGCGACCTTTACTTCGGAAGGAATTTTAAATGAAGGATTGATCTTTTTAAGTCCTTCTTGCGACTTCATCGCCGCACGAACTTTCCCAAGAATTTCTTGGGATTCAAGCTTTTGCGACAAAAGAAGTTCTCTGGCATCTTCGCGGATCACGATGCTTTCCAAAAAAGAAAGCAATTCGTCATTCCCATTTGTCACGACCGCAATATCGCTTAAACGCAAAAGCGGTCTTTGCGAAACCTCAACACTTCCGGGAATGGAGACTTCGGGGCGACCCGCCAAGACGTTAAAACTTAAAAAGAAGAGAACAAAAAAGAACTTCTTCATCCACTATCTCATGCTATTGATCGACTGAAGCATCTGATCGGATGCTTGGATTACTTTAGAATTTGTTTCGTAAGCTCTTTGCGACGTGATCATGTTCACCATCTCGTCGACGATGTTCACGTTGCTCGACTCCAGCTGTCCTTGCGCAAGATAACCAGTACCATTCAAACCAGGGCGAGACGCAATTGCTTGCCCGCTGGATGGAGTTTGCGCGAAAAGATTTTTACCCAAAGCTTTGAGGCCCGCCGGATTGACAAAGTTCACGATGTCAATCTGACCGATTGTCGTCGGAGCGTCGCTCAAACCTTGAATCACGCGCACTTCGCCATTCGGAGCCACTTCAATTCCCGAAACATCAGGCGGAACCGTGATTTCCGGCTGCAAAGCATTTCCATTTTTATCAACAATACGACCTTGCGGATCTTTTTTGAAAGCGCCATCACGCGTGTAAGCAACCTGCCCATCTGGAGTCAGAATTTGGAAAAAGCCGGAGCCCTCGATTTGAATATCCAAAGGATTTTTTGTGACTTGCGCATTTCCACCCGCAAAATCTTTTTGGATCGCGGCTGTGCGAACGCCCAAACCTGTTTGCACGCCATTCGGAGAATAAGAATTCATCCCTGTGGCTGTGCCCGGTTCCTTCTGCGTTTGATACATGAGATCTTCAAACTCAGCACGAGATCTTTTAAAACCCGCCGTTGAAACGTTGGCGATGTTATTGGCGATAACATCCATATTCGTCTGTTGTGCCGCCATGCCCGTTGCTGCTGTATTCAAACTCTTAAGCATTCACGAATCCTTCCGTTTATACTTTTAATTAATTAGTTTTTCCCACCACGTTGACCATTTTATCAGCCATCTGATCATAAGCGCTGATGGCTTTCTGCGTGCTCTCGAAGATACGATTGGTGGAGATCATATCTGTCATCTCTTGCACGATATTGACATTCGACGTTTCCAGAAACCCCTGCTTCAAGCTTGGATTGTTAATATTGGTCATATCAGGAGTGCTGTTTGCTTTGAATGTATAAAGAGATCCGCCGACTTTTTGCAAAGAATCGACATTATTGACGTTCACAAGCGAAAGACGACCGATGGCTTCGGTCCCTTCGAAAACTTCTCCGTTATCAGAGATCGTCAAAGGACCTGCGCCCGTTGTACGAATCACACGTGTCGCGGGATCAGCGCCAGGTTCACCGGCACTCAAAACCGGATAACCTTCTTTCGTAACCAGTTGACCGTTGCCATCCAACGTAAAATTACCTGCACGAGTCAGTTTCACTCCGCCTGGAGTTGCGATCTCAAAAAATCCTTTGCCGTCAATCGCGACATCCAAAGCATTCCCTGTCGGCTTCAAACCGCCTTGCGAGAAATCAGTGAATGTGCCTTTGGTGTCGACATAACTTTTGTCGCCACCTTGCATGTTATAGAAGCTTTCAATGGAAGCCACGTCGCGGGGAATCTGTGTCGTCTCTGGAGGTTTTTCGTTAGCCGTTAAATATTCCTGGAAGAGTTGCTGGTCGCGTTTGAACGCGGGAGTGTTCACGTTCGCCAAGTTATTGGCAATCGTATCCAACTTTAAACTTTGAGCCATCGCTCCACTTAGGGCTGAATATACGCCTTTTGTTCCCATTCACACTCCTCCACACTTTGTTGGAAAGCAAGGCGTGTGCCATGTTTTGACAGGACGGATTTTAGTCTAGGAAAAAGCTCCCAAGCTCGACTTCTGTCGAGAAAGAAAATTATGGACTCAAGTTTTTTTGGATCTGACCGAGCATTGACCTTTGTCGATGGTGCCAGAGTGTTGTCAGTTCTTTGTCGACAGTGTCAAAGAATCGGCTTCATAATTGAATTCATGAGAACGTGTGCCGCCCTGATTTTCGCCCTGACATTATCTTCGTTTGCGCAAGCAGAAAACCGCCCTGCAACTGTGGCGGCGCCTGCACCCGCGCTCACATTGAAGGAAAAATTAAAAACTCTGACGGCACGTTCAACGCACGCACAGTCTGACAATCTGATTTTTGATTTGCC
Organism: Bdellovibrio sp. 22V; assembly: GCF_030169785.1. NCBI lineage: Bacteria > Pseudomonadati > Bdellovibrionota > Bdellovibrionia > Bdellovibrionales > Pseudobdellovibrionaceae > Bdellovibrio > Bdellovibrio bacteriopascens. The sequence continues at coordinate 1,953,423 of NZ_CP125854.1, read as the reverse complement.
CGTCACTTATAACAAAAAAGTCAGCAAGTGGGTCGCGTATTATCAAAGCCGCGGGAACAAATGGTTCCGCGAATGGTTGCAGCGTTCCTATAAGTACATGCCGTTTATTCAAGAAGAACTGAAACGCGCAGGTCTTCCTTTGGATTTAGCTTACATGGTGATGATCGAAAGCGGTTTTGCTCCCAACGCCATCAGCACCGCGGATGCCGTCGGCCCCTGGCAATTCATCGAAGCGACAGGTTCACGCTATGGTTTAAGTAAAAGTTGGTGGTTGGATGAGCGCCGCGATTTGAAAAAGTCGACCTTGGCAGCCACGCGCTACTTGCGTGATCTTTATTCTGAGTTCGGCTCATGGTATCTGGTCGCTGCAAGTTACAACATGGGTGAAAACGGTCTGCGTCGACAGATTAAAAAATACGGCACGAAAGATTACTGGTCTCTCATACAACTCAAAGCTTTACCGGAAGAGACACAAGAATACGTACCTAAAATCCTGGCCGCAATGTTGATCGCGAAAGCCCCAAATCTTTACGGATTTCGCGACTTAGAGAAAATGGATCCACTGGAGTACGAGGTTGTCCTCGTGCCGGGTGGCACAGATTTGGGACCTCTCGCCGACCATTTAGGCATCACGAGAAAGTCATTAAAAGATTTGAACGCCGAACTCTATTTAGGTTACATTCCTCGCCAAGTGGAGAAGCACTTCATCCGCGTTCCTAAAGGGGCCGGAAGACTTGTTTCATCCTATGTCTATCAGAATCGGAAAGTGGCCTTGGAATGAAACCCTTAATTGTTCAAAAATATGGTGGAGCGACCTTAGCTGATCCCGAAAAGATCAAATCCGTCGCCGCAAGAATTTCTGAACAAGCTAAAGAAAACTCCCTGGTGATCGTTGTCAGCGCCATGGGGAAAACCACGAACTCTTTGATTGATCTGGCAAACCAAGTTTCCGGACATCCACAACGCCGCGAGATGGATATGCTTCTCACGGTCGGCGAAAGAATCAGTATGTCGCTGATGAGCATGGCGCTCAATGACCTGGGTTGTCCCGCGATCAGCTTCACAGGAAGTCAGGCTGGCATTTTCACCGACGAATCCCACGTCAATGCTTTCATTCAAGACGTCAAACCGTTCCGTGTGGAAGAAGCTTTAAAAAACAATAAAGTTGTTATCCTCGCGGGCTTTCAGGGTGTTTCCCCTGTGACAAAAGAAATCACGACATTGGGTCGTGGCGGCTCTGACACTTCTGCTGTCGCAATGGCGGCGGCCTTTAATGCTGAACGCTGCGAGATACTTAAAGACGTTCCCGCAGTATTCACGGCCGATCCTAATGTTGTGAAGACCGCGCGTCCTTTGCAAGAACTCAGCTATGATCAGTTGATGGAGATGACTTTCTGGGGCGCCAAAGTTTTGCACTACCGTTCGGTGGAACTCGCAAAACTTCGCGACGTCACTTTGTACATTGGCCCTGCTTCAAGTAAAACTTCCGATGGAACGATTGTTAAAAAAGGATCGAATATGTTTGAATCCTGCAAAGCTCTTTCTTTGAACTCCCACGAAACTGTGGTCGGCATTCTTTGCAAAGAAAAAAATCCAGCAACCGCTCTTAAAAATCTGCAAACGCTTTTCGACGACAAGCAGATCGCATTCCCGCAGCTACTTCACTGCGAAATGAATCACGAGAAAACCGAGATGCTTTTGACGGGTCCGCAAGAAATTGTTGGCGCCGTGAAACGAGAACTTTTGAATCATCCTGATTTTTCACTGCAACCCACGGATTTCTCAACAGTGACATTGACGTGCACGGGCGCAACGTCGCCGCAAATCACGCAACAAGTTTTGAATATTCTTTCAGATAGAAAATTGAATAGCCGCAAACTTATGATGAGCGCGATGAGCGTGACTGTTTTAGTTGATGCTCCCCTTCGCAAACAAGTTATCGAAAGCTTGCATCAACTTATTTAAGATGGCGCTTATGGCAGAAGTGAAGGACTCATCACTCTGTAGCGGTTCTGAATCTTTTGCCAGATATTTGTATGCGGTCCTGTGATTCCATCCGGGCCGCCCATTCCTGAAAGACCGCGTTTAGGATCGAATTGACCACCAGGTAAAAATCTTCGTAAGTCAGGACCATTTCCAGCCTGACCGTTTGCTCCTGCCGCCCCTGCATAATTTCCAGCTGCGCCCGCACCGTAGCGACCTGATCCGCCGCCGAAGGCTCCACCAGCGCCACTGCCTCCGCCATAGAAACCCGCTGTGACAGCTTGTGAATCGTCTTCACCTGCCGCGCCACCGCCGCCTCTTCCAGAGGGACCGCCGCCGCTGCCGCCGCCATCAGAACCCAGATTTGCGCCGGCACCTTGTTTTCCGTCGACGGCTTCGCCGCTTCCGCCACTTGGCAATTTGCCATGCTCTAAACCTGGCAAACCGGGAATATCCCCAAGACCGCTATCGCCTGTGCTTGCTGCAAGTTTTCGCGATGACGAGTCGATGCTGCCGCCAACGCCAACACTGGTATCCGGTTTTGCTTGAGTAATACATATCGGATCTGTCGGAGTCTTCGTACACACACAGATTTTATTCGTCGCCATTTCCGGCTTTGAACAATCGATCGGTCCCGTTGGCGTACAACCCGCAATTTGTGGGTTCTGTTTACAGACATCAGGTGGCGGTGTTGCGTCTCCGCTTGTTTGCTCTTCACACTGAGCCGCATTCGCAGCCGTCGCGCCATAGTTTTGAATCGCTTGTTGCGCTTCCGCCACTTTAGACTGGAAGTCGTCGCAACGTTTTGCCTGCGATTCCGCAGAAGACAACATTTGCACATTCTCTGCACTTACAGGCGAACAATTTGGATTCGCACGAATAAAATCCGCCGCTGCCGCACAAGTCGATCGACACTGGCCAATGGAACTACTGCATAACAATCGATACGCAGCCACTGCACCTTGCGCCGCTTGGGTTAAACCCGCCATTCTTGAACAAGCGGCTTGAATACTTGCCGCCGTTTGCTGGCCGAATAAAAGAGAAACTTGCGAAGCCGTATCAGCAACACCGTTCATACCAGAATCATTTTTTTCATCACAGGTATAAGACGTTTCCTGAATTTGCGTTTGGCAAGATTGCAACAGATTGTTGAACTGCGTACGACAGTCAATAGCTGTATTGTTGTTATTGTTATTATTATTGTTGTTTGAATTTGGAAGACATTCGCACGAGCCCGCGCTATTAAGTCGCGCACTATATCCAGGATAGCACTCGCCGAGCTGCCGTGTGCATTCATCACGGCGCTCCGGTTCACACATTTCATGCCCTCGAGAATTGTATACGCATTTAAAACCTTCAGCACATTGAGCTCGACAACGGGCATACGCGTCTTCAGGAAAAGTGAAAAGACTGATCGCTAAGAGTATTACTGAATAGAAAACATTCCCCATGCTCCGAGTTTATCGGAACATATGAGGACGAACTTAAAAGAACGTTCCTGAGTGTCTCAAAAAGAGACACGATCAAGGGATCAACGAAGGGCTGACCACTTGATATCGATTCTGAATCTTTTGCCAAATATTTGAGTGAGGTCCCGTGATGCCATCAGGTCCTGACACTCCCGCAACTCCTCGTCGCGGATCAAATTTTCCGCCTGGAAGAAACTGACGAAGATCTGCACCCGGCGCTTTTCCATTCGCGCCGACTTTACCGTAAGAGCCCGCGGCACCTCGAGCGCCGCCGCCTCCGCCGCCACCTCCGAAGACACCGCCGCCGCTGCCTCCACCATAGAAGCCGGAACCACCACCTGTCGCGTTGTCAGCAGCACCACCACCGGCACCACTTCGACCTCCGCCCGCACCGGCAAGACTGCTGCCACTCCCCGGATTCGTCGCAAGATCAGCTCCGGCGCCTTGTTTTCCGTCGACAGCTTCACCGGGTCCACCGCTTGGCAATTTGCCGTGCGAGATGGCCGGCGTGTCGGGAATATCACCACCGAAGTCATCGCTGGATCCCGAATTCAAGCGCGATGCAGGATCAAAGGAGCCTCCACCAACCATAACGTCGGAAGCTTTACCTAAGTTTGTACACATAGGGTCTGTGGGAGTTTTCGAACATACACACACTTTATTTGTCGCCATTTCAGGTTTTGAACAATCAATGGGACCCGCAGGTGTACATCCTGCGATCTGAGGATTTTGCTTACACACATCCGGCGGTGGCGTAGCTTCGCCTTTGGTTTGCTCCTCACACTGAGAAGCATTCGCCGCCGTCGCTCCATAGTTCTGAATAGCTTGTTGTGCTTGTTGAACTTTCGAATCGAAATTATTGCAACGATCGCGAGCGGACTGCGCGCGCGACAATGCATAGACACCGTTATTGGCAGCGCCTGCACCACCATTGAAACAAGTTGCGTTCGAGTTCACATAGTTTTTCGGAGCATCGCAAGTTTCCCGGCATGTCTTAATCGAGTTACTGCAATTCAAACGATACGCTGCCACCGCACCTTGCGCTGCCTGAGACAAATCCCCCATCTTTCCGCACGCGGCTTGCACACTCGCCGCCGTTTGCTGCCCCATCAAAAGAGCAATCTGCGAAGCGGTGTCTGCAACTCCCGTCATACCTGAATCGTTTTTTTCATCACACTGGTAAGAGGTTTCATCGACTTGCGAGTTGCACTGAGATAACAACGCTTCAAACTGCTGAACACACTGGTTCGCTTGCTGTTGATTTTGGTTTCCGCCTTGATTTTGATTGCGGTTCTGGTTTTGATTATTGCCGTTGCCGTTGGTACGCGTGTTTTGCGAACCGAGGTCAGATGGTCTAGAAGGAGGGAGGGGCCCTACTTCGGGAAGATCAACAGTGTTCATGCTTCCATAACAATCCTGTAAACAGTTTTCATACATCGCGGAAGGATTGTTAGGATGTCGTGCATTGCATGTCGTGTGGCATGCGGCATAAGAATCCGCATGACCTTGCAAAGGCGAGAGCACAAGCCCCACTATGGTGATTGCCAAAAAATACCTGATCCCCATGGTATTCCTATCGGAACGTAGTCTAGTTCGCTAAAGTTTCTCATAATAGAATTTCGTAATTTTACGAGATCTTAACTATAAACCCCGTTTTATTCGCTCTCACAATCTCATTATGAGATTTGCGTCCTTTTCAGTTCACCTGGAGGACTCATGGCCAGAAACAAGAAGGAGTGGTATGCTTTGAAGCATCTTTCCTGAAGGAGAAACACCATGAGTAAAACATTGCATTCATTCGCCGTTAAATCCGCCGACGGTTCTTCCGTTCCTCTTGAAAATTTCAAAGACCAAGTCGTGCTGGTCGTGAATGTGGCGAGCAAATGCGGATTCACTCCGCAGTATAAAGGCCTCGAGGAACTTTACGAAAAGTACAAAGGCAAAGGTTTCACAGTTCTTGGCTTTCCATGCAACCAATTTGGCGCGCAAGAGCCCGGCAACAATCAAGAGATTCAACAGTTCTGCGAACTCAACTATGGCGTGAAGTTTCCCGTGATGGCAAAGGTGGATGTAAATGGAGACAACGCGGATCCTCTTTTCCAATGGCTAAAAGAATCTGCTCCAGGAATCCTTGGCACTGAAATGATTAAATGGAATTTTACAAAATTCCTGGTTGGCAAGGACGGCAAAGTGATCAAGCGCTATGCTCCACAAGAAGAGCCTAGAGATATTGCTGAGGATGTTCAGAAGGCCTTAGCTTAAGCTGCACATGACTGATAATAAACCGGCTTCTTGGTAAAGCAGGAAGCCGATTTTCTTCCAGTTGAAAATCTTGTCTCGGAACCGCATAAGAAATCGTCTCCCTTAAATAACGAGTCGCCATTCGCAACAACTCTAAAGTGATTTTCTCTCCCGGGCAGCGATGTTGAGTATAATGATCGCCTCCGCCTTGCGGGACGAAGCTATAGGGGCTGCCATTCCACGTCGCGAATCTTTCCGGAATAAATTTGCGGGGCTCATACCATAAATTCGCATCGTGATTAATACCATAAAGATCAAGTATCGTGCGGGTCCCCTTCTTGAAGGAATACCCCTGCCATTCAATATCCTCACGCACCTTTGCTGCGACAGCGGGGAAGAACGGATAGAAACGGCGAATCTCCTGCACAAAATAATCTAAATAAGTGTCGTCATGAACTTTAGCGCGGCACTCGGGATGCACATACAAAGCATGAGTTGCAAAAGTCAGGTAGACAGCAACAGCCACCGTCGGGCGCAAAAGATTAAGAATTTCTACGGCCGCGGTTTTGTCATCCAAAAGACGGCCATCCATTTCTTGATGCCACGCGATCACACCCACAGGCGAATTCGGTTCCACACTGCGCTGGGCCTTGCGCACTTGTCGAATGATGTTGCTGATCCAAGCTTCCGCATTCTTTCTGGCTCGTCGCGAATGAAGATGCCGCAGGCCCGCCGAGCCCGCGTCGTCAAACATCGCCCGAAGATCTTCACTGCGCACCGAAACTTCCGCAGGTTCCAACGGAATTCCCGCCCACTCGCACACACTTTGCGTAAGAATACGAATATATTCATCATAAAGATTTATGTGCTTCATCTTCATCCACACGGGGACAGTTTTATCCCAGTGCTTCTCCGTCAGAAGAACGAGCTTTTGCACGCTTTCGTCCGTCATAAAAGACATGAACATCTTTTTGCGATGTCTGTGTGCCACATCATCAAGGCTTTGCACTCCTTTTTTACCTAGCAAAGTCGCCACGATGGGCTCCGGCATTCCGCCTTTGCGAATAAAGTTTTTTTCGTCATAAAAAAACTGCGCGGCCTCGACGCCCGTCATGCAAATCGTATTGCGTAAAAGCACGCGCGTTTGAAACACGGGCGTATTCATGTCTTGGCAAGTGCGCGAAATAAAATGATAGGGATCTCGCAAAAGCGAAACCGTCGAATCAAATGCTGCCTGCGGAATTTGCTGAGCCATAGTTTTAACTATCGCTTTTTTTCTTCTCTGCGACGACCGTGACATGAAAAACATGCAGAAACACATTCGTAAAAATGACACGAGTCAAACAGCGACCAAAATGGGAGAGTGTCAGAAGTTTAGACGGTCAGCTTCGATCAGATAAAACTGTTTTTAGCTCTGGGGGCACTTACATTGCAACTCCCATCGCTGAGGTGACCATGCCATTTTCAGCCCTTTGCAACAGCGTCTTTGTTTGTCTCATTTTGGGATCGCAAACCTTGTATGCAGCCTTTGACGTGATCAAGGAAAAGTTTGATAACGGCGTTGTCGCCAACGAATCTTACTATCGCGATGGTGAACTTGTTGAACAACGCTACTACAACATCGAAGGTAAATTCTCTACGTGGCTGCGCTATTCTTATCCCCAACAAGGTCACGTTATTAAGAGCAAACTTTCCGTAGAAAAAGAATCCTTTGGACGAATTGAAAACAAAGAGGAATGGACCGGCCTCGACAAAAAGAACAACTCGACAGAGACTTCCCTTCGCCTGAAACGGTGGGTCTATTCGGATAAAGCGCCTTTTACACTGGAATGGGTGGAGCATTACGAAACCCTGAAGCCTTTCCGCGTCGTGCAAAAAGACTATTTGAACAAAAATGAAGAACTGCTGTCCTTCATTAATTTTACCTATCAAGACGATTCGGAAAAACCGGCCGCCTTTGTTGAAAAAAACAAAGATGGAAAAATTATTTCGCAGTTTTCCCTTTATGAAAAGTACGACGTTGCAAACTCACTTCGCCGTGCCGGTAAAACCGCCGCTGAAATTGAAGTTTTAAAGCGTCAACGGGAAAATCCGCACAAGTTTCTGATCGCTATTATCGATTCCGGTTTCGATTACAATCACAGCGAACTCGCAGCCAAGTGGTGGAACAATCCGCTAGAGCCCGTCGATGGCATCGACAACGACGGAAATGGTTGGGTTGATGATAACTTCGGCTGGGAACAAGTGAAGAATGTCAGTCTTCCCACAGAGTCTTCCACAAGCATGGCGAAAGATCATCGTCCGTTGTCCCATGGAACTCACGTCGCCCACATCGCTATTCGCGGACTCGACAATGCGGCCCTGATCGGATTCGCCGGAGACTATACGCAAGCTTCCTACATTGATAAAATCTCCGCCTTCCTGAAAAAGCATCATGTGAAAATTGTGAATATGAGTTTGGGCCTGCCTCACGACAACAAAGATCTTCTTGGTCTGCGTGATGCAATCAAAGCTTACAAGCGAATGATTGATGAAAATCCGGAAACTCTTTTCGTTGTCGCCGCGGGAAATTCAGAACAAGATCTCGACCAATCGAAAAACCGACAGTATCCCGCAAGCTTCACGCAACCCAATGTTTTAAAAGTCGGTGCCTTGGATGCTTCCGAGATCGCAAAGGTGACTCCGCAGAATGCAAAGATGGCGTACTTCAGCAACTTCGGAAAAGCCAACGTCGACATTCTTGCTCCCGGAGTCGATATTCTCGCAGCAAGCCTCGGCGGAGGTTTGATCGCGCATTCAGGAACATCCATGGCTTCGCCTTATATGGCAAATTTGGTTGCCCAACTGTGGACCGAGCTTCCTCATCTTAAAGCGACAGAGGTGCGTGAGCTCTTCGTGCAAACCGCGCAGGTGATGCCGACACCAGCACCCGTGCGCTCCGGAGGGTATGTCGATTTGAAAGCGGCGCTTTTAAAAGGAAAGATGGATTTTCTAAAGGGTCGGTTTGCAAAATCCGATGGACCGAATTGCTGGAACTCCTCCACATACTTAGCAGGTCTTGCGAAGGGCGTTCACCACACCTACGGTTCTGAGTTCGCATTCTTGATGGATTCACCTTTGTGTGAAAATGTTCCCTTGGAACAAATGCAAAAAGGCGACATCGTTGCTCTTCGCCGTTTTGATCGTCACGGTCGCTTGCTACCCGCCGCCTTTCTTTCCGAAGTTCATGGATATACTTATGCCGGAGAAGGACTTGGCTTCACGAAAAATGGCGTACACCGAAGCGCTCCCTATGAGTTGCAAACCCGCGAAGAAATCTTCCGTTTTTATAAATCTTCCGAAGCAAGAAACTGCAAAATGAATGGCTTGGACAGAAAAGACTGCAACCTCAAAGAGCTTGCCTATCGTTGTATTGATTTTGAAACCTACATGAAGGCCCACGGAGGACTGAATGTTTTCGAAAAAGACGTTCTTTACCGAATCTCTCTGTTCGAAAAACATTTGCAATCAGAGCTCTTATTGGGGCAGAAAAGCCCGCTCTCTCGCGAACAAGCGCTAAGAGCGATACAGCAAGCCTTGGCCCATCTCAAACAAGGCGGCAGTTCTGCATTTGTTCTTGATTACCTGGAATCTCGTGTTGAATCGCTCGATACGGTTTTCGCGGTTTCTCAATGAGTTTTTAATACAATTTTTTCTATTGCCAAGACAGGGCTGCCCCCGCTAGACCGCTTTGTCTAGGCAAGGAGAAAAAATGAAACTGTTTATCGCCATCTTCGCACTTGTACTCAGCGCTGTCACAGGCCACGCGGCTTCAATTCAAAGACTGACTTGTATTCCGAGCTTTACTGACGACACGAAAATCGAAATTGTTTTTTCTCGCTCAATTGATCCACTTAAGCCTTTCATCGGCACTTACAACTGGCCAGCAGCTTTGAAAATCAGTCATCCTGGCACAACACAAGGTTATACCCGCCAAGACGTCACAATCACTCCCGAGATTACGTACGACGACATTAATCTTCGCGGCGATGCCGGTGGATATGTCTACTTACGTTTATATCCAGAAATTAAAAACGGTGTCTTCGTTCGTTATACAGGACAGCTTTTTATCAATGACCTCGACGTTCGCGCTTATTACAACTTCAAAAGTTACAACGGCGTTCCCGGATTTATCTGTCAGTAAACAGCCGACCTAAAAACAAATCTGCCGTCGTCCGCAAACACGCTAGAATAAAGAATCATGATTGACGATTATGGTCTATACGTTCAAGCCGACGGCAGCAACGGTGACTCTGCTCACCGTACGGGTCTTGCCAGCGCTCTGTATGCACTTCTGGGTGCACGCATTCTTGCCACTGAAATCGCTCAAAGAATTAAAAAGTATCTGATTGTAAAGCCAGGGGTTTTTCGCCGCTCTCCCTATGGCGACACATGGGACACCAATCCCCGCTGTATGAGCCGCGATCAAACCAGTCGAATTATTCTCGCTTTAGCCATCGTCGGGGAAAAATCAGAAATCAAAGCGTGGCTTAAACAAATGCTCAAAAGAGGTTTCTTTCACCAAAACAATCTTAATGACGAAACAGGACGCTGGAAATTTCCAGACATCATGGGCCTCGGCGAATGGAGCAATGTCATTCGCGGTTTAAATTGGTGGTGGTGTTATCCGCTGCTGATTTTCTTCGATATCAATTTCATCGGGATGGTCTACCTAAGAAAAAAATGGGACGGCGTCAGCCTTTACGTTCCCGATCTTAAATATGCTCTCGAAAAATATTGGACACCCACGGCTTGGATTGCCGACAAACTAAATCAACGCACACCTTGGCTCCAAGAAGCTTTAGAAAATCATTCTGCCAAAAACAATGGCTGCGAAGAACTGTGCGATCTTTTCATGCGCTTACGAAGCGAAGAAATTCTTGAAGAAGACATCAAGCCACGCTCAAAACGCTACAACGGCATTTCTTAAAAGGCCGACGAGAGCGAGCAAAAAAAAAGCCCGGTTTTCACCGAGCCTTTTAGAGCTATTCACTTTGAAAGTGGAAAACTAGTGTTTTCCTTTTTTCGCTTTCTTAGGTGCTGCATCTTCTGTTTCTGCAGGAGCTTCTTCATTCATGTGCTCTGCATTTTCAGGATTATTCGCATCCATCAAAAGTTTACCGATACCGTTTGCAGCCAAGATCTTCGCGCGAAGTTCCGTTTTGTATTCTGGGTGCTCTTTCAAGAAGTTCTTAGCTTGGTCGCGACCTTGACCCATACGCTCGCCATTGATGGAGAACCATGCACCTGATTTTTCAACCATGTTTGCAGTCACTGCCAAATCCAAGATATCACCTTCTTCAGAGATACCTTCACCGTACATCAAGTCGAATTCCGTTTTTGTGAAAGGAGGAGCCATTTTATTTTTCACAACTTTAACAGCTGTGCGGTTTCCGATCACGTCTTCGCCGTTCTTGATCGCGCCTACACGGCGTACATCCAAACGCACTGAAGAGTAGAACTTCAAAGCGTTACCACCCGTTGTTGTTTCAGGGTTACCGAACATAACACCGATCTTCATACGAATTTGGTTGATGAAGATAACAAGTGTGTTGGAACGGTTGATAGCCGCAGTCAATTTACGAAGAGCTTGAGACATCAAACGCGCTTGAAGACCTACGTGAGAATCACCCATCTCACCTTCGATCTCCGCACGAGGAACCAATGCCGCTACGGAGTCGACAACCAAGACGTCGATCGCGCCAGAGCGAACAAGAGTTTCTGTAATTTCCAAAGCTTGTTCACCTGTGTCTGGTTGAGAGATCAAAAGATCTTCTGTGTTCACACCCAATTTACGAGCGTAGTTAACATCCAAGGCGTGTTCCGCATCGACGAAAGCAACAACGCCGCCTTTTTTCTGAGCTTGCGCAATTGCAGAAAGAGCGATTGTTGTTTTACCTGAAGATTCAGGGCCATAGATCTCAACGATACGGCCTTTTGGAAGACCGCCGATACCTAGAGCGATATCCAAGCTCAATGCACCTGTGCTGATCGCTTCAACGTCTTTGACAAGACTTTCGTTCGCGCCCAAACGCATGATGGAACCTTTACCGAATTGCTTTTCGATTGTCGAAACAGCCAATTCCAAGGCTTTGATTTTTTCGTTGTTAGCTTTACTGTCTACAGAAGCATTTGCCATCTGAATCTCCTTAATAGTTATTTTCTAGCAGCCGGGGCCGCAATTTTATTTGTCGAGAATTTCACACAGCCAATTTACTGAATAGTCGACGGATGCTTGTTGGATGGCTTTGCGATCTCCCGAAAAGAGTTCCTTTCGCGAGTCTTCAAAGTTCGGTCCAACAACGGCAATGCATACAGTCCCAACAGGCTTCGTGGGTGTTCCACCACTCGGACCTGCGATACCTGTGATCGCCACAGACCAGTCAGTTTTAAGCTGTCGACGCACTCCGTGCGCCATTTGACGAGCGACACTTTCGCTCACCGCACCCTCTTGCATGAGAGTGTCTCGACGGACCCCCAGAAGATCCACCTTCGCCTCGTTAGAGTAAGAAACCACAGAGCCTAAAAAGATGTCGGACACGCCTGCTTGCTCTGTTAGAAAACTAGAAAGTGCACCTCCAGTACAACTTTCCGCAAAACTCACTGTGAGTTTTTGGTCGCGAAGGGATCGAATGAGTTCTTGCAGTTTCTCATCGCGAAGGCTCATTTACAGAACCACCACTTGAGAACCTAACCAGTTGGTTTGAGTGTAGAGAACTTGCATGATGAGACCCGCAATTATCCCCGCGGCCACATCGTCCACCATCACTCCAAGACCTCCTTGGATCTTCTTATCTAAATATCCTATGAATAAAGGCTTTGTAATGTCCAGTAATCTAAAAAGGACAAACCCGATTAAAATGGCTTGCCATGTCAAAGGCAACCAGACCATGGTAATAAGAAAACCCAAAACCTCATCGATTACGACCTCTTTGTGATCGTGACCGCCTTTATCCTGCTCATAAAACTCGCAGGCCGCGATTCCGACTGGGAGCAGCAAAACAATCGCCGCCATATGAAAGAAAGGCCCCGCTTTTAACAAAAGCATCGCCAAAGGAATAGTCGCCAAAGTCGCGATCGTTCCTGGCGCTTTTGAAAGACGGCCCAGGCCAAACAAAGTTGCGAGATGAATCAAGAAGTTGCGCATAGTTTAGGAGGTACGCTCTCCCCATTTCGGATGCAAAGCAAAATGATAAGCGTCAGAAGAAGATTCGTCACAGATCCTGGTAGTACACCAGATCTTCCGGCTGAACGTATCTGGAAACGATTTTGCGAAGAGTACCGTCCTCTTGCATCTGTCGAACGATTTTTTTTATTTTCTCTACTTCGACGGCAGAAACCCTTTTCTTCGAAGTGTACATGCCGATTTCGAACCGGCTTTCAGGATCCCGGATAGCGACGATTTTATCGCCAAACTTTTTTGTTTCAGAATAATATTTTTGAAACGTCGGCGACGAAAAAGACGCCTGCGCTTTGCCGTTGATAAGATAATCGTAAATCAACGCGGGACTGGGTCTGCGCACAAGACGACCTTGCTCCTCCAACTCCAGAGTTTCATGAGGAAGGTAAAAGAATCTTCCTCCCGTGTGATCCACGAATTTAATTTTTGGGTCTTTCAAATAGCCAAGAATTTTTTTACCCGGAACATAAACGGATTTAGACACGATCAGCAGTCGCGCGGCTTTGTAAAGCGGAATGTAATTTCCGTATTTTTCCCAATTAAGATCGGGACCGCTGAAAGCATACATATCCGAACGATAACTTTTGAAATCTTCGTAAGCCCGGGGGATATCGACGGGTTCTAAATGAAACGGACAGTTCAAGCGTGACTCCACTTCACGCAACAACTCGACGGAAAGACCTTTCGCTCCTTGAGAACTCGCGAAATAGACAGGAGGCTGATTGTTAATTGAAATACGGAAGCGTCTTTCGCAGTTCTTTGCGTAGACCTGCGGAAGAAAGCCAAGACTCCAACAAAAAAAGATCAAAGCCAACTTTGTCACTCACTAAAGAGTAACAAGAACTTTGACACAAAGTCAGAGAGAATTTTTAAGGCAGTTCCTGAGCCCAGGTTTCCGGCAAACTGATTTTAGCATCTTCTTCCCAAAATTCGTAAGGCCCCTTTTCGCCACGGAAACGTTTGTCCTTTTCCATCGCGATCAACTCGGCCCGTTGCACTTCACCTGCGGTATTTTTGGGAACCTCTAAAAATTCCACGCGACGAATTCGTTTAAACGGCGAAAGTCGTAGTCGCGAAAAGTTCATAATATCCAAAGCCAATTCCTTAGTAGGTTCAACACCTTTCACCAAAGTGACGATCGCTTTGGGAACATACTCGCGAATAGGATCTGGACTAGGGATCACCACCACGTCACGAATCGTGCCGAAATCCTTCAGCACGTGTTCCAGCTCATAAGGACTGATGCGATAATCCGACGATTTAAACAAACCGTCGATGCGCTCACTGAAAGTATAGTTCCCCGCCTTATCGATATAGGCCGAATCTCCCGTGTGATAGTAATCTTGCGTTGAATCCAAGCCGGACATGATTCCCCAGGGATGGTCTTTAAGCAAGACGCACACTTCGCCTGCATCCGTTTCTTGTTTTTGTTCATCAAGCAAAGTGATTTTAAAACCCGGCAACGGTTTGCCCATCGTTCCGAAGCTGTCCTTTTCTTCCGGCGGAATACCGATCAAAGTAGGCGTTTCCGTTTGCCCATAACCGTCCCGAACAAAAATTTTCCACGCTTTATAAACTTTCGAAATGACTTCGGCATCCAAAGACTCGCCCGTGCTGATCGCCTCGCGCAGATGCTGATCGTACGACGACAAATCTTCTTGCACTAAAATCCTCCACACCGTTGGCGGAGCACAGAACGTCGTGATTGGATACTCACTTAAGGTATCTAAAACAAGTTTCGCATTAAAGCGCTCGGAGACAAGGATAAAAATAGTCGCCTCGGCATTCCAAGGAGCAATAAAATTGTTCCAGTCATGCATCGCCCATCCCGTCGAGTTCACACCAAAATGCACATCGCCCGGCCGCAAACCCATCCAATACATAGTGGAGAGATGGCCAATCGGAAATCCCGCATAAGTATGTTCCACTATGCGAGGCTTCACCGTGTTCGAGGAGGTAAAGTAGTGGAAAAGGGGATCTGTGGCTTTTGTCTTTTCTGACGTCTCGAAATCCATACTTTCGGAGCGGCATTGTTCGTAAGAAATCCATCCCGGCATTTCACCGTCGACTAACAGAGGAACAATGCTTGATTGGGACACGTCAAACTTACCCGCGTGGCGGGATGAGGTCGCGATCAGTTTGATTTTTTCGCGATCCAAGCGATCCTTAAGTTCTTGTTGCGACAAAAGCGGATTTGTCGGCACAAGAACGGCGCCCAGTTTCATTGCGCCCAACATAATCTCCCAAAGAGCCACATTGTTTTCGATCAATAAAAAGAGGGAATCGCCCTTTTGGATGCCATGCCTTCGCAGAAAGTTGGCCGCCTGATTGGAGCGTTCATACATATCGTGAAAGGAATACTTTTCTTCTTCGCCATTTTCTTTCACTATCCATAGGGCCAAGTTTTTATTTCCTTCGGCCATTGAATCAAAATAATCGAGGGCCCAGTTAAACTCCTCAAACTGCGGCCACTGAAAATGACTGTATGCATGGGCGTAATCTGAACGATGCAAGATTAGAAAGTCTCTCGCTTGTTCGAAACCATTGCGAAAACTCATGCAGCACCTCCAGAGATTCTCTAATATTACACCTTTCAAGCGCGACCACCGAACTGTGTTTTTACAATCACCTGTGCAAAATCAGCAAAGCGTGGTATCCCCTTGTTATGGGTTTATTTAGAACCATTGCCAGCACATTGATTCTCGCTATTTTCATCTATGTTTCCCATCAACTGACTCGCTTTACAGATTTGACATGGATGGGGACCAGCGCCATTGTCGCGTTTCTTGCGATGCTGTTTTCCATGGTGATCGGGACTTTTTTATTTTTCTGGAAAGAAAAGAATCTGGACCACAAACCATGGCGGGATTTCTTTTTGAATGGTTCCCTGATGGTCATGGCTTACATTAATTTCCTCGTCAGCTTCGTCATTCTTCGCGACATCTTTGCCTTTGCGGAAAATTTGATCGCGACAAAGCCGTTGATTGAAAATCTTTACAGTTCGCAGGCGACGGCGGCGCTGCTCACTTTACCGGTGGCCCTTCTGGTTCTTGGAAATATCATTGTACAGGCGGGACCTCGTCTTAAAAAAGTGACTTTGTCTTTTAAGAATCTGTCGCCGGATCTAGAGAACCTCCGCATCGTTCATATCACGGATTTGCATATCAGTCCGAGTCTGCCCGTTTCTTTCGTGTCGAAACTTGTGGGGCGAGTTCGCGAAATGAATCCGGACGTCATCGTTTTTACAGGCGACATTCTGGACAGTTTCAGTGAAAAACATCAAGAGGAATTCAAAATTCTCAGCGGACTTCAAGCCCAGTATGGCATTTATTACGTTCCAGGCAATCACGAATACTACTGGGACGTGCAGCGCGGCCTTCAGTCTTTCCGCGATTTGGGATTTAAAGTTCTTCTGAATGAAACTGCCGAGATCCGCAAGGGCACCGCGAGTTTGCAGATAGCGGGAATTCCTGATCCTGCCGCGGGCCACTTTGGGCAGCCTGGCCCGGATTTTAAAGCCGTCCAAAGTCAGTTAAAGCCGGGCAGTTTCAAAGTTCTTTTGTCGCACCAGCCGTCACTGGCTAAACATTCGGAAAAGATCGGTATCGACTTACAACTTTCCGGCCATACCCACGGCGGACAGTTCTTCCCATGGAATTGGCTGATTGTTTTCTTTGAGAAGTACGCCAAAGGCCTTTATCGCATCGGGAATTTGCAGCTCTATGTCAATCAGGGCACCGGGTATTGGGGGCCTCGTTTGCGACTCGGAACATATTGTGAGCTGACCGAAATTGTTCTTCGCAAGGGCTAAAAAACAGAGTAATAATGGCACCCATGCCAGAAGAGAAAGACCCGCAAAAAACCCGACAAGCCGCTAAAAGAAAAGTGATGGATCTTTTAGCCCGCCGGGACCACTCCGAAAAAGAGTTGCGCAAAAAATTGCGAGAAAAGTTCTCAGACGACGAACGGGTCGGCGATGTCGTGGACGAAGCCATTGAGTTCGCCAAAGACAACAACTGGCTGGGAGACCCCGCGGACCTCGCCCATCGTATGGCCGAGATGCTCCATCGTCGCAATAAAGGCATTTACTACATCAACAACTACCTCCGTGAAAAAGGTTTGCCTGCTGTGGAAAGCGACCGCGACTTGGAGCTTGAAAAGGCTCTCTCAATTGTCAAAAATAAGTATGATGAAGATCACAAGTTTTCTCGCGAAGACAAAGCCAAAGTCGGCCGTCTTTTAGCTTCGCGAGGATTTGATTCCGAGACCGTAAGAAAGGTTATTTATGAAAAGCTCTGATATCCGCAATGCCTTCGTGGAGTATTTTAAAAAGAAAGGTCACACACATGTGCCCTCTTCTTCTTTGATTCCTGAAAATGATCCGACCCTTCTTTTTGCGAACGCCGGAATGAACCAGTTTAAGAATACTTTCTTGGGTCTTGAGAAGCGCGGCTACAACCGTGCCGTCACCGTGCAAAAGTGCGTGCGCGCCGGCGGTAAGCACAATGACTTGGAAAACGTGGGTTTCACCGCTCGTCACCACACGTTCTTTGAAATGTTGGGGAATTTTTCTTTCGGCGATTACTTTAAAAAAGACGCGATCCACTTTGCTTGGGAGTTTTTGACGAAAGAGCTGAACATTCCCAAGGAAAAGCTTTATGTGACAGTTCACTTGTCCGATGATGAAGCCGCGGATATCTGGCATCAACAGGAAGGCGTTCCTAAAGAACGGATCTTCCGCTTTGACTCTGACAACTTCTGGAAAATGGGTGACACAGGTCCTTGCGGTCCATGTACGGAAATCTTCTACGATCACGGCCCTAAAGCCGGTACTATCTCGGATCCTTACAAAGGTATTGCCGCTGGCGAAGACCGCTTCGTGGAAATCTGGAACTTGGTATTCATGCAGTATTTTGAAAATCCTCCAGGAACTTTGACTCCGCTTCCAAAACCTTCTGTGGATACAGGTTCGGGCCTTGAGCGCGTTGTCGCGGCGATGCAGGGCAAGTTCAACAACTACGACACTGATTTGTTCATGCCGATGATCGAGCGCGCTTGCAAGATTGGAAATCTTGAATACGTCACCGACAAAGAAGTTTTGGCGAAAAACAAAGAGGTGATGGAAAGAACATCGGCCTTGCGCGTTCTCGCGGATCATTGCCGTTCCACTTCTTTCTTGATTGCGGATGGTGCCCTTCCTTCCAACGAAGGACGCGGTTATGTTCTTCGCCGTATCATGAGACGTGCGATTCGCTATGGCCGTAAACTTTCTGCCGATAAATCTTTCTTGCCGGCGATGGCGGAAGCTTTGATCGAAAGCATGGGCTCTGTTTATCCGGAATTGAAAGACCGCCGCGATCATATCTTGAACACGATCCGCGATGAAGAAGATCGCTTCATCAGCACTTTAGATAAAGGAACAGACATCTTGATGGACGAATTGGCGAAAGCAAAAGCCAAAGGCATCAAAGAGCTTTCCGGTGAAGTGGTATTCCGTATGTACGATACTTACGGTTTCCCTGCAGACTTAACTCGCGTGATCGCAAACGAAAACGGTATCGAAGTTAACGAAGCCGCTTTCGAAAAAGAAATGGAAGCCAATCGTGCAAAATCCAAAGCGTCCTGGAAAGGAAAAGCTTTGGGTGCGGATGAACAGCACTTGATCAAATTCGCAAAAGACTATGCGGCGTCTGGAAAATCCGTGAAGTTCACAGGCTATGAGGGTTTTGCCGACGGCGGACGCATCACGGCTCTTTCTAACGGCCACGAAGTCACGACGGTCTTGAAGCAAGGTGAAACAGGCGTTATTATCCTGGATCAAACTTCATTCTACGGTGAAGGCGGCGGTCAAGTGGGTGACGTTGGTTACATCATGGAAGGTCCTTCTCGCGCGAAAGTTGTGAACACGACAAAAATCGACGACGTGGTTCTTCACCACGTCGAGATCGAACACGGAGACTTCAAAGTCGGCGCGAGCGTTGATACGATCGTGAATCCTTTCGAGCGCCGCAATACGATGAGCAATCACTCCGCAACGCACTTGTTGCATTCGGCGCTTCGTAAAGTCTTGGGGCCTCACGTAACTCAAGCGGGTTCTTTGGTGGACTCGCAAAAAACGCGTTTCGACTTTACTCACAACAAGCCTTTAACTGCGGAAGAGATTAAGCAGATCGAAGATCTTGTAAACGAGCAAATCGCGCAAGCGAATGAAGTTAAAGTGGAAATCATGAGTCCGAAAGAAGCGAACGAAAAAGGGGCAATGGCTCTTTTCGGTGAAAAATACGGCGACAAGGTTCGCGTATTGACGATGGGTGATTTTTCTTGCGAGCTTTGCGGCGGTACGCACGTGAAAAACACGTCACAAATCCGTTTATTCAAAATCATTTCTGAAGCCGGCGTCAGCGCGGGCGTTCGCCGTGTTGAAGCTATCACGGGTGACGGAGCCGTTCGTTACGCTATGAACTCAATCCAACACTTCGACGACGCTTTGGCTTCCGCAGGCTTGCAAAAAAGCCCGCACTACTTGAAGCATTTAGAGGCGACAGGCGAAACGTCCACTTTGGCAAATCGCGTGGAGTCCCTGAAAGAGCAAATCAAG
The DNA here is from genome assembly GCF_030169785.1 of Bdellovibrio sp. 22V. Classification (NCBI taxonomy): domain Bacteria; kingdom Pseudomonadati; phylum Bdellovibrionota; class Bdellovibrionia; order Bdellovibrionales; family Pseudobdellovibrionaceae; genus Bdellovibrio; species Bdellovibrio bacteriopascens. Next base: position 1,933,913 of record NZ_CP125854.1, on the reverse strand, counting down.
CAGATGGAAAAAGAGATGAAGAAGTTGCAAGGCGGACAAGTGAATGTCGACGATCTTGCGGCGAAAGCTTTGAACTTCAAAACGAAGTCCGGCTCTTCAGCGAAGTTGGTGCTTGCGGATCTTGCATTGGACGACAGACAAGTTCTTGCTGAAGTCACGGACCACTTGAAAAACAAAATTCAAAATGGTGTTGTCGTTGTTGTCGGTCAAGGTGAAGGTTCACACCCGATTATCGTGAGCGTTTCCAAGGATATTTCCGGTGAAGCTAAAGCCGGCGATCTTCTGAAGGAAGTCGCAGCGGTGATGGGCGGTAAAGGCGGCGGTCGACCTGACTTTGCGCAAGGGGCTGCTCCGAACCGTGGCAACCTGAACGACGCTTTCAACAAAGTAAAATCTCTTTTAGGAGTTTAGGAAAAAGGTACCTTTTTCCTATAAAAGAAAAGGCCCTTTGCAGGGGCCTTTTTTATTCGCAATTCATCGAAGTCCAACCGGACTTTACGTGACTTATATAAGCTTGAAATACTTCTGTGAGGCCTCCGCAAAGATCTTTGCGGCCTTTGCCACAAGAATCCCTCGCTTCCCCCAGATTTACACGTTTTTCATTTGCGTAAAGAGACGCATAAGGCGGAGTGTATCTCGCCGCACACATGTCAGCCTCGACTTCAGGCTGCGCGCACACAGAAGAACCGCTAAGGATCGTTTGCAACTCTTGCAGATCACTGGAGCTTAAACATTTCTCTTGCAAGATTTCATTGGCATCATCCATAAGCTGAATTCGGCCCGTCGCCGTTGAGATAACAAGGCGATAAGGAGTCAACTCGCTGGCTTTCGCTGCAATACCACTGCTCTGATCTTGCATGTTCGGGATTTCGACGTAAGTTACTTTGGAAGAACTTGGCTCTTCACCTTCAACCGAAGGAGGCAAAGAGATAGAAACTTCATTGGCTTCTAATCCAGCCGGATTAAAAGCGCTTTGGCTACAGTTCTGGAATCCTAAAATGAGACACAGAACTGATATTAGTGCCAAACCTCTTTTCACAAATCCCCCTTTTTTCACGTATCAATATGAATAAAGGCAAGATCCATTCCGCCCTCTGATAGGCGTAATATCGGGATAAGGTGTTAAAAACTTAACTCTGTCTAAGAGTTAGCAGGTACCGGTTCGGGCTCTGTACTGCAGTACTTTTGCACGATCTCGATGACAGTTTGCTTGCGCACAGGTTTTCCGCAATGTTCGTCGGCTCCCGCCTGAACACTTTTTTCTATATCTTCTAAAAAGTTGTTCGCAGAAATCACAACGATAGGCGTCCGTCGGCGGTTTTGCATTCGTTCGATCTGTCGCAGTTTGCGAATCGTATCCAGGCCGGAAATCTTTGGCATCTGTACGTCCATAAAGATCAGGTCGTAAGAGCCCTTTTCCCACAACTCTATGGCTTCGTAACCGTTATAGGCGGAATCAATACTGATGCTCTCGAATCTTTTTATATATGCCTTGAGCAGCGTATGATTCTCTTCCATATCATCCACAATCAAAATTCGGTGACAGGACGATCCTTCCCATTTCTTTTCTACGACAACGGGATCTTGCAGAATCATGCGCCGAGCGCTCCACGGTTCTGCGCGGCGGCTGGGCATTTCAATCGCAAAGAAAAACCGGGAGCCCACGAACTGCTGGCTTTCGCAGCGAAGCTCGCCCCCCATTGTTTCAACGATCTTTTGTGAAATACTAAGCCCTAATCCCGTACCGCCAAAACGCCGAGTGACCGACGAATCCTCCTGGCCAAACTCATCGAATATTTTTTCCAGATTGTCCTTTGCGATTCCGATACCGGTGTCTTTCACTTCAAACAAAAAGATTTCATTCTCCGCAGTTGTTCCAGGCAGAGGTTGCAAACTAAATTCCACACTGCCGCGGTCCGTGAACTTCACGGCGTTCCCCAGAAGATTCATCAGGACTTGTTTTAATCTTAGTGAATCGCCAATCACCCAGCGGTCGTCTTCAGGGCAGCGTAAAGAAAATTTCAACCCTTTGCGCATCACTTCTGTCGCAACCAAGGCTTCAAGATCCCGAACCAGATCGCTCAGCAAAAATTCGCGGCTTTCCAACTGCATTCGGCCCGACTCGAATTTCGAAAAATCGAGAATATTGTTCAACATTCCCAACAGGGTCTCGCCGGCACTTTCCAAAGAATGCAGCCACCCTTTCTGTTCCGCCGTCAAAGGTCCCTCTTTAATAAGTTCGGCCGAGCCCAACATTGAATTAAGAGGCGTTCGAATTTCATGACTCATCGTCGAAAGAAATAAGGTCTTCGCACGCATCGCCGCTTCCGCGCGATCCCGGGATTCTTTCAGTTCATTCAAAACGGCTCTGTCGTTATTGACGATGTACTTTCCCGTCAACCACACCATCAACGTTAAAAGGAAATAAGCTCCGAAGGCGACAAAACCGAAAAAGACGAGACGGAAATAAAGATTTGAGTACGCTTCCGTTTTTTCCTGAAAAATCACCAAGTGCCAAGGACGGCCTTTAATAGATTTCGAATAAGTGATGTATGTCTTCCCGTCGGCCCCCAGAAAGTCTTGCAGACGAGCTCCCTGCAGATTAATCACTTTCTGCGAAATTTTCGGAAGATTCTTAAACTCCGACTTACTGAACGCCCGCAGATAACGGTAATCAATCAGCGGCAAGTTCTTCGCAATCAACGGCAATAACGGACGTCCGTGATTATCGACAATCATTAAGCCGCCGGTTTCTCCAAGCTTGAATGCTTCCAAGCGGTGCGCAATATCGCTTGATAAGGTATCGACCCCGACAACGGCCTCAAGTTTGCCATTTTTGTATATTCCGGTTGTGGTGCTGAACATGATCTTTTCCATGTAGCCCTTGTCGAAATAAAAATCGGAGTAATTAATGCCGGGGCTGTTTTCATTCATCGCCCACCACTGCATCTCGGGATCCGTATCGTATCCCGGAGCATTGAATTCTTCGGAAACAAAATATTTCGGATCATTGTACTTCGGACTCGCAAACAGAGAGTAATCGCGATGCACGACAAAGACGTAAGATTTTCTGCCAAAGTACTCTTGGGACAGGCGCGGTCCCAAGGCGAAATAAGTATTAAACTGATGCGGATGTGGCGCAATTGAAGTTGCCGCGAAACTGCGAAACTTTTCTTTGCGTAAGGAGGCCGGCATGACTTCAAAAAGATCCACCATACTCTTTAAACGAAGAACGTTGGCTTCCAAGCTGATAAAATCATTATTAAGACGATCCACTTCCCGCGTAAGGGCGGGCTCCATGCGCTCACGCACAGAACGTTGTTCAGAGATGTATAAATGCGTACCGTAGACCCCGATCACAAGTAGAAGGATCAGAGTCATGATCAACTGATTGAGCCAGAAAATATGGATAAGCGTTATGTTTCTCTTCAGAAATTAATACCCATCCCTAGCGTGCCGTAAAAAGTTGAAAGCTTCGCGCCGGAGCCGTCAGAGTCTTTTTCAAAGTAATAACTTTTAATTCCAAAGCCAGCTTCGCCAAAAAAGCGCGGCGTCCACATGACTTTGCCGTGAAAATTAAGGACGTAATCGTCACCCAGCGACACGTCGCTATCCATCGACTGAATGTATTTAATAAATTCCATGTCGACCCATTTCGGGTAATTCATAAACGGAATTTTACTAAATACGGTGTCGATACCTTTGGGCATCGAGCGCGCCCAAAAAATTCCCGCACCCACTTTTGGAATATTGAACTCGCCGAGAGTGACTGCTTCATAAGCCAGAATCAATCCGAGCGCTTCATCCTTTTCCCAAAGACCGGGATTAAATCTGTAACGAAGATCGGCATCCATCACTTTCAAATCGACATCTTCTGAAGCTCCTGTGGAATCGGAAGCTGGCAACTGATTCAAGGACGTAAAATATTTCGCTGTGACTCCCCATCTTTGCTTCGACAAATAATAATTCTGCCAGCCAAACAGATCGTTGAACCACCACGAAACGTGGCCTTCACCCATAATCACATATTCGCCGTCATTCGTGACAACACCCGTAAGACGCAGACTGGCCTCGCCCGCTCCGCCACGATAAATATCCAAATATCCCTGATGCGTGGATTTTTCGCCCGTAATATCCAACATCACCGTGTTCTTCGCGTATTTCTGCGGAGCTTCGAATTCCCAAACATGAAGATTGTCCTCCATGTCCTTGTACATCATTTTGTCTTTAGAAAGATAAGTCCCGGTCAAAGTTTTTTCAGAAATAAAACGGCGGTCTTTCTGACGAGGAGGATCCGTGATTTCAATCTGATAAGTGAACACCCCGCCCGCTTTTCCCGGAATGTGCAGCTGTGCATTCTTCTGAACGATGTCTGCCTGCCACAAGTCATTCGTGATGTCGATGGTTCTTTGAAACCCTAGAAGCTTTGTGACTTTGCCATAATCATTTCCCACCAGTGTTTTTGTCTCAACTCCAAGAGGCGCCGGCATCTCTCCCGTGAGAGTCACCATCTCTGGTTTTTCAGATTGAATCATGTCTTTAACAACTAAAGGTAAAGGTTCAGAAACAAATTCGTAGGTTGCTTCTGAATTGAGAGTCGCCAAAAATTGCACGGGTGCTCCGACAGCAACTTCCTCTGAACCCTGCAATTTCTTTTCTTCGTTTTGCAAAATCACACGCGGAGAAGCCGAAGACTTTGCCAGTCCCATCTGCATGCCGCTGTCATTAATCTCCATTCCATACCACTGTGTGCACATGCCGCTGTAGCCCTTTTCCACTTCAGTGCGCAGACAGAAACGGAACTTCTCGCCATCTTTCCATTGTGGAGCTTTACTTCCTTTCAAATCATTAAAAGACCAGGCACCTTCACCTTCGGCTTTTTGCTTCCACAGCTCTTTACCCTGTTGATTGATAATGGAAATTTCCCCGGAGGAGACAAGTTGCTTATCCCACGTAAAATTCAAAGCATCGTTTTCCAATTTCGCGACAAACGAATCATTCGAAAAAGTCAGAGAACCAATTTCTAATTTCGAACCTTTGGATTTTTTCAGATCATACTCAACGCGGGGATTTTTTATTTTGAGCTCTCGGTCCATCACCGAGAAAAAAATAGGACGATTGAATTCGGGATGCTTGCTTTCATTTTTACTTTCTGTTGTTTCCGCGGCGACCGGCGGAGTCTGTGCGTAAGCAAGTGAAAGTCCGGCGGCATAAATCAAAGATGCTAATATCCACTTCACAAGATGTCCCTTATCTATTCGAATTTTCCTTAACGTACTCTAATTAAAGAATAGACAAGATCTGTTAAGGTGTCCGTTAATTCCCAGCGAAAACGGACCTTTCTCTAGTTGGACACTGCGGTCAGTTTCCGCCAATTTTTCATCCACTCGAACGGATATTGCGTTGCATTTGCATTGCGCCCCCGCCCCTCGTGAAATAGCCTTCCTAGCCGAACACCTAAATGGAGGGTTTTAATGAAAAAGCTAGTTATGGCAGCGTTGATTCTTATGGGTTCCTCTGCAATGGCAGACACAACTGTTTTGAAATGCGCAGTTCCTGAAAGCACTTTCGTATCTTTGAACATCGATCTAGCAGACGATCAATCTGTTGATTTCGTGATGGTGAACTTGAACGAAAAAAGCAAACAATCTGTATTCTTCTCGCAAATGGAAAAAGGCACAGTGGCTGCACAAATCGGCGCTGGCTACCTTCAACTTTTGGCTTTGACTGACAAGTCTGCTCAAGAAGATGGCGTTATCAAAAACACAGGCTTCTTGGCTCTAGGCAAAGAAGCTGATGGCACGTTCGGCGGTTTCTTGGCTGCCAACGGCAACATCTACCCATTGTCTTGCAAATAGTTTTTTATTTCGCGAGTTCAATTAAAAAGAGATCCTGCAAAAGGATCTCTTTTTTTATCGGCCAATTACACCTGAATTCGGCTTCAAACAAATCACCTTACAAGTTTCGTCGACCTTTACTAACGTGCCCGGAATACAACTCAAATAGAGCGAGCGGACCAAAGACAACGCCTCTTCGTTCGAAACTTTTCTCTGACATTGTTTGACCAAGGCTTCCTGGACGGACTCCACCTTGCCAGCGTAAGCACGAGGCACCAATGAGATTAGAATAAGAAGTGTTCCTAATACCCTCTTCATAACACTTAAAAGTCCGTTCTCATATTGACGTACAACGTTTCAACCTTACGATCTGTCGGGGCCGCCGGTCCCAAAAACACCGGCAAATTCGTCAACTGCTGCAGACGATAACCGCCACGAAGAGTGACGTAGCTCATCCATTTTTTTGTGACATAGACGTGATGGCCGACACCATTTGTGCGGTAGAAGTCGGTCAAATCTTCTTCTGCTCCAGAGAAATACACAGAGTTTTTGGAAGCCTCCAACCACTCATAGCCAAGCGACCATTTCTCCCAACGATAGCGCGTAGAAATCAAAGCAAGATTTCCGTAAATCGTGTCGGACTCTTTCACTGTGCCGAAACCTGTTCCGGGCCCGTTAAAGAAACCGCGGCTCTCGTTCTGGTTGTAACTAAAATTCAATGAAATATCGAAACCGCTCTGCCCAAGACCATCGAGTTCTACCGAAGCTGTCGCTGCACGATAAAGAATATTTAAATTCGAAGTTCCCGCTCCCGAAGGAATAGGTAAATCCGTGAGTTGGTAACCCTGCAAAATAAATCCCAACTGATTCGTGAAATCGACATTTTTGGAAGAGTAGTCCGACTGAAACGAAATCAAATCCATGATCGTGTTCGTCACACTTCCCGTCGGAGTTCCCGCATTAGTATCTTGCCGCGGAGGATTCAGAAAGCCATCGGCACCTCCCGGAGTTCCACCGTTAACCGAAGTGAACGGCGTGTACAAAAGGCGCAAAGCCCATTGATTGCCTTCCGCAAGATAACGATCCAAGCGATATGTCCCGGCAATGCCGTCCAAAATCGAATTGTACGACATCATCGCATAAGTTCCCGAACGAGGAAGCAAATCCCAGAAGTTGCTGGGCGAACCATGAATCGTCGGCAAACGACCCACAGAAAGAGTCCAATCGCTTCCCATAGGAGAAAGATCCGCATAAGCCCGTTCAAGATAAACTTGGCTGCCCGCTTCGGAGTAAGCGATTTCTAAGTCTTCATTGAAGACGCCGCTATTACCTTGTTGTTGCCAACGATTGAAAAACTTCGTGACGGTCGTGCGCGAATACACCTTCACCTGTGGATTCACTTCAGCATCAATATTCAGAGAGAAGCGCAGACGCAAGTAATCCAAGGCATCGTGATCGCGTTTCACAGGATAGGTTTCTTCAGCACGAAGGTCGTCATAAGAAGTGACAAGAGTTCCGCTAAAGGAAAAGTAATTCAAACTTTGCTGGGCTTCCAGCTCTGCCAATCGCTCTTCGACAGTTTTCTTTTCTACGACAGTCGTCGTAACGGGCTCTTGCGCATGAACCGCCGAACTGCAAAGCAATACTGAAATGATCTCTCTGATTATGCCCATGAAGCCCCTTCGAAATAGGAGTTATCATCCACGAACATTGCAATCAATCAGAGGAAAATTACAATTTGCACACTATAATAAACAAATTCGAATGAAGATCGTGGCCGCATTGACCTAAGAAAGACAAAAATGCCAGGAAAGCCTTTTTGCGCGACTGCCCCGAAGGGGTTGAGGGCCGGAGCAAAAAAAAAGGGAAGCTGAAACAGCTTCCCTTTTCTTCTCCGATAACTCGAAACGATTAACGTTTAGAGTATTGGAATCTACGGCGTGCACCTGCTTTACCGTATTTCTTACGCTCAACCATACGAGGGTCACGCATAACAAATCCTGCTTTCTTAAGAGTTCCTTTGAACTCTGGGTTGAAAGCGATCAAAGCGCGAGTGATACCCAAACGGATCGCACCAGCTTGTCCAGACTCACCACCACCAGAAACAGTGATTTTTGCGTCGAACTTACCAGTTTGAGCCAAAAGGTCTAGAGGCTGTACGATCACCATGCGTGATTGCATACGGCTCAAGTACTCATCGGCTTTTTTACCGTTGATTGTGATGTTACCTTTACCAGGTTTCAAGAAAACGCGCGCAGAGCTCGTTTTTCTTCTTCCAGTTGCATAATAGAATTTATCTGCTGCTGCCATTGTCTATCTCCCGATTACTTCTTTTTAGAAGGGATAGTGTAAACAGCTGGCTTTTGAGCAGCATGAGGATGCTCAGCACCAGTGTAAGCCTTCATTTTCATGATGATTTGACGAGAAAGCTTGTTTGTAGGAAGCATTCCGCGAACAGCTTCGTGAATGATGAAAGTTGAATCTTTCTCTTTCGCTTGAGCTGCAGTCATCTCTTTCAAAGAACCGAAGAAACGAGAGTGACGGTAGTATTTTTTGTCATCCCATTTAGTTCCAGAAAGCTCCATCTTGTCCGTGTTGATGATAACAACGAAGTCACCAGTATCAACGTTCGGAGTGTAGATAGCTTTGTTTTTTCCACGAAGGATAGTAGCTACAGTAGTCGCAACACGGCCGACTTTTTGGTCAGCGGCGTCGATGATCCACCATTTTCTTTCAACTTCTTCTGCTTTTGCATTGAAAGTTTTCATTAGGGTCTCCAGTTTCTTATTGAACAGTCAGTTTTACCGTCTGCCTGTTCGGCAAAATTTTGTTTGAGTTTACAACGGGCTCTTACACTATTTTGCGGGAAGGGATGTTTTAAAGTTCTATACACCTATTGTCAAGGTCCTGTGGATAATAAACGCGCATTAAATAAAGGCCTTGAGCGGGCGCCGGAGGACCGGCTTGGCGGCGGTCTTTTAAATCCATTATCTCTTTGATTTTGCTAGGATTTTGACCTTTTTTCTCGATCATCAAAGAAGTCCCGACGATGTTACGTACCATCTGTTTAAGGAACCCACTCCCAGTTACCGTGAACTGCAGAACCCCCGGTTTGCGCCATTCCCAGTCCGCTTGATAGATTTCGCGGATCGTATCCTTAACCGGCGTACCTACGGATTGAAAGCTCTTAAAGTCATGATTTCCCAAAAGAAACTTCGAACTCTCTTGCAAGTGCTCGATTTGGATAGGCAGTCGAGCCCACTCTGCATAACGGTTCAAATGCGCACTCGGGCGGGGGCGATTGATGATCAAATAGCGATAAGTCTTGTGAGTCGCCGACAACGTCGCATGAAAATCCTGGGGCGCCAACCACGCCTTTTTCACGACGATGGATGGAGGCAATTGAGAGTTCAAAGCCCAGCAGATATCCCACTTTTTCGCAGGATCTAAATTTCTTGAAGTCTCGAAGTGACAAACTTGATTGAGAGCATGGACGCCGGCATCTGTGCGACCGGAAGCGAACAAAACAATCTTCTCGTTAAAAACTTTCTCTAACGCTCTTTCGATCGTTTGCGCTACGGAGATTTGATCTTCTTGCTTTTGTTTCTGCCAACCGCAGAACCCGGTTCCGTCATAGGCCACCGTGAATCGCACTTTAGTCATGGGACGGAAGGTACCAGCTTCCTTTTGTCTCCACAAGTAACCCGGTACCTTTTTCTCACGAAGGGAAGCAGGTACCTATTTGGATTTGCAGATTTCGATGACGGTGCCTACGTCGACGATATTGTAGATCTCGTACATTTCAGAGTCTGTCACAGCGATACAGCCCGCTGTCCAGTTGTAAGGGTGAAAACCCTGCACGAAGTTTCTAAAGTCAGGACGGCTCGGATTTGGGAAGCCGTGAACCATGATGTCTCCACCCGGAGATTTTCCTTTAGAGCGCGCAAACTCCACGTCGCTTTTATTAGGGTATGAAACATGGAGGCTCAAGTAGTAAGCACTTTGCGGGTTCTTGCCGTCGATATAATAAATTCCTTCCGGAGTTTTATTATCGCCCTCAAACTGCTTATGACCGCGCGGCTGAAGACCGAACGCCACTTTATAAGTCTTAAGAACAACCTCATCCTTCATAAGATACATCTCGCGGCGGTCTTTCGAAACCAAAAGGCGATCCACTTTCTTCCCGTCTTTTGAGAAGCGCGAAAACTGATCCGCATTCAAGCGAGGCATATTATCCACGCGCTGAAGATCATTACAATACTCAGTTTGCGCAGCGAAGGCAGATGTAGCGAACAACGTATGAACGAGAATTAGAAGAAGTGTTTTCATGAGGGTCTTTGTAGCACAAGCCGGTATTTTCCTCTTGAAGATTCAACGTAATTTAGCGGAACAGGCTGAGCTAAAAATAAACGCAACATGAGAGTGTCAACGAAGTTGACGTTCCTGAAGTGACTACATGACAGGACAGAAATGGTCACTCTTGAGAGTGTTCTCTTTTCATAGTCCCTTGACGGCAGCTTGGGATCAGCGTACTTCATGCCATCTTTTTAAATGAACAAAAAATCCAAGGAGAAAAACATGAAATCATTAATCGTGGCTTTGATGATGGTAGCGGGTCCTGCAATGGCGCAATACAACTCTTCAGAAGAGATCAGCTCTCGTCCAGACGACTTCGAAGTTCTTTTCTTGAGCTGGTGTGAAAACAATAACGTAATGGCTGAAAACAACGGCCAAGTTTACGTTCGTGCGAACTGTTCAGATGCAGGTCTTAAGTGCCAAGCTATCGAAACGTTCCGTCACAACAGAACGATCTTTTCCGCTAGTTGCCAAGAGCCTTAGTAGTCGACTGTAATACCAGCCCCTGCAATACCTGACGTGAAGTCAACATCTTCACTGAAGGTATTCAGGTAGCGGTATTCCAAAGTCAGCCAAAGATTAGCGATGCCGTATTCGGAACTCAAAGTAAAAGCGGTATCGCGATCCAACGCGGAGATATTAAACATCATACCTCCCGCTCCATAAACGCCTGGCGTCCCCACAACAGACGGCGACTTTCCATCATCACGATATTCGACAACACCAATATAAGTTCCACCGCCCGAGACATAGGGTGCGAGCCACTGACGACTCATCCACTCCAAGCGATAGACGACTCCTAAATTCAACGGAATTGCGATGAAGGTGTATTTCTCTTTGGCCTCTTCACCGACGTGATCGCCTTCGATAAAGCGTCCGTTTCCGTTAGCAAGCATGATCCCGCCACCGAATTGCACGCCCAGCTTTCCGTAATGATTGAAAGGCTGCCATTCGTAATCGAACATAAACATCGGCTGCTGCGAACCTGAATACATTGAATCAAAAGTCGTCGTACCGTCGGCCGAAGTGATTTTTGGCGGATCAATCATGCCGACGCGGAATGTTCCGCTCTTGTCATGCTCTTCGCCTTCTTTGGTCTTATAAATGTAGGCGCCTTCTTTGGTGATCGTCAGCAAACCTTTGGCTGCTTGCGGATGCTCGATATACTCGACGCCCCCTTTAGCGGAGCGACGAACCGCCTTGCCTGGACGAGATTTCGGCAAAGGCTTCACCTCTACAACAGGCGCTTCAGGAACGGAAGGCTCTTCCACGATCGGCGTGGCTTGGGGCTCTTCGAAGATCAATTCGTCTTCTTGTTTCTTTTCTGATTCTTGCAGCTGTTCATTCAGGTTCACCGTGCTCTTTTTTTCGGGCTCGGCTTGCTGGAGTTCGTCTTCGATACTTAAAACGTCATCGCCTTCGACAGCCTCTAAAGACTGATGTTGTTCCGGCAGAGTTTCAAATTCGTTTTCCTCTTGGACAAACGGCGGCTCTTGGGGAGCTGACTCGGTTTCTTGCGCCCAGGAAGATTGAAAAGCTGTGACGGCAAGAAGAGCGATGAAATAGTTTTTCCAAGTCATCACGGCTCTCCTCTATAACGTCGGCCTACGATCACACGGCGATAGAGTTCATAAGCGCTGACGGCCACCAAAGACCAAATCAAAAGGGTCGCCCAGAACCCGAACGACACACTCATTCTTGCAAAGAAAAGAAGAGGCCATAAAGCCGCACGCACAACTGTTTTCGCCACTTCGCTTTCCGCGATCATATGCGCGTAATAAGGACTGTGCTTGTAATAGAATTTTACAAAACTTTTTCCCCAAGAGTACGGAAGCAGATATTTGTTTCTGAAATCGCGGAAGCTTTGCACTTCGGGAGCCATCTCGCTGCCAAACGCCGCCGTCGCAATAAAACATTTTTTATCATCAAGCAGACCGACGACTTCAGCAGGCGTCGTACACAACTCCCCGATGGGTACTGGTGTCGGAGTCGTCGTGTGTCCCGGAGCTGGCGTGAAGAACGAAATAATTCCCGTCGCATCCTGATTCGCCATCACCATGCAATAGCGCGTTCCGTTCGTCAGGCCGTCGATACGATTGTCTGCAACCGGCGGACTGGCTGTTTCTTGAACGCCGATAGTAAAGAAGGGAGACGCATTTGAAATACGCGCCACCGTGGCTGTATCCGCTTCCGCCGTTTGTTGTTCTTCATAGAAGAAAACGAGGTCTGTGTAATTGATGCCCGCCGCTGTTGAAGCAGGATATCCCGGCGCGACCACTAAATTATCCGCGTAAATTTTTTGATCGCCAGGGAAGGTCTCGAAATGACAAAACCCGATCGAAGCGGTTGCATCCGCCGTATTACAGTCTGTGTAGAACCAGTCACTGCCGTCCGTCGCCGCCGCACGCACGGAAACTTTAAACGGTAGAGTATCCGCCGTCGTTGTTCCTGAATTTGTGATCTCGAAACCAACTTGCAGGTCGGCCGAAAAACTTGTCGCACAAGAAGAGCCCTGTCCTGCGGCATTACAAAACTCACCCCAGGTCATTTGCACAGTAAGAATACCGTCAGCAAACGTCGGAGATATCGTCGGCGTGAATTTATCTTCATTAACCTTGATTAAATAATTCGTCGCACTCGCGCCTGCGGTGTTCGTCGACACCTGAATTGTCATGCGCAAGTTCGGATAAGCATTCGTCTTATTACATGTCCAAAGTTTGGAGCCGGAAACTGCAGCCCCAGTACAACTATCGCAAGTGGAAATTCCGTCGCCTGTACAACCACCGGTAAAACCGCCATAAATAAGCGGCTTAGTCAGTGTCGTGAGATCTTGATTAGAGACGCCAGAAATAGAAACAAGTTCAACCGTCGCCAGTGTCTGCGCAGAAAATAAAGACAACCCAGCACCGAGCAAAAGTGCGGGAAGCGTAAGACCTTTTCTAAATCCAATCCTTGGAAGTAAAGCCATATCCCTTAATCGAACCATGCCAAGGTCGGGATGTCAAAATAAGCAGCCCGACCAGACCTTCGTCGGTTCATCTCGATACTGGGCGGCTTCGGCGCTAAGAGTGGAAGATTTTTTCGGCGATTTGAATGCCGTTCAATGCGGCCCCTTTGCGGATATTGTCTGAGACAACCCACATCAACCACATTTTGGCATTTTCCGGATCGCGATGGATACGACCTACATAGACGGGGTCTTTGCCGGAAACATCGCGAGCCAAAGGATAATCCGATTTCTTAGGATCATCTTGAACGACAATACCCGGAAAGTCCTTCAATGCGGCCATGATGTCATCGCGTTTTACTTCTTTATTCAAAGTCACCCATACGGATTCGCTGTGCGCGTTCAATGCAGGAATACGCACGGTGAAAGCGGACACCTTAAGATCTTTTTGTTCCAAGATCTTGCGTGTCTCTTTCATAATCTTCACTTCTTCACTGCAATAACCGTCGTCGTTGAAAGAACCGATTTGCGGGATGCAGTTAAAAAGAATTGTGTGCGGAAATGTTTTTGCTTCGTGGTTGTCTTTCTTATGGTTCGCTGTTTGTTCCATAAGTTCGTCATAACCACCTTGACCGGCACCGCTCACCGCTTGATACGTGCTCACGCGCACTTCTTCCAAACCAAACTTATCTAGAAGAGGTTTCAAAGCGACAACAAGTTGGATCGTCGAGCAGTTCGGGTTCGCGATAATTTGCGGCTTAGAACCACCATTGATTAAATGACCGTTCACTTCAGGCACGATCAAAACAGTGTTCGGGTCCATACGGAAAGCGGCCGAGTTATCGACAGCAAACGCACCGGCTTGAACAGCCTTCGGAGCCCATTCTTTGGAGATGTCATCTCCGGAAGAAAAGAAAACAAGATCGAGGCCGTCGAAACAGCCGTCCTTCAAAATTTGCACGGGCCACTGTGTGCCCTGCAATTCGATTTTTTTACCCAGGGAATTTTCAGATGCAAAAGGGCGCAACTCAGCAATAGGGAAGTCACGCTCTGCCAGGATATTCATGAAGGTTTGGCCGACCATTCCGGTCGCGCCTACCACTCCGACTTTAAGTTTTCTTTTCATCTTTCTTCGCCTCTTCTTCCTCTTCTTCGAGGACTAAGTCGCTCTCATGCACTTGGGCCGGAGCATACACACTAGGCTTAATCTTACGGATGTTTTTACCAAGTCTGAAAATACCAAAAATCGCCCCAAGACCAGCATATCCCATGAAAAGGACAAACAACATAACTTCAGGACGTAAAGCCACAACCACAAGAACACCGACACCCAAAATGAGATAACGGAATGGCAAACGCTCTTTCAAATCCAAGTCTTTGAAGCTGCGGAAACGGAAGTTGCTGACCATCACAAGAGCCAACAAGATCGTCATCACAAGAAGACCATAATTCCCCATAGGATCCAATTCCAAATCTTGGAATGCCAAAACAGAGGAGGCAACGATACCCGCCGCCATTGGAATCGGAAGTCCTTGGAAATAGTTCTTCTCTACAACGTTTGCTTGTACGTTAAATCGCGCCAAACGAAGCGCACCGCAAGTGACAAAAAGGAAACATGCGACCCAACCCAAACGACCGAAGGGTTGAAGCGCCCACAAGAACAACAACACGCCCGGAGCCATACCAAAGCTGACAAGGTCGCAAAGAGAATCGTACTCAGCGCCGAACTTACTTGTTGAGCGAGTCAAACGTGCCAAGCGGCCATCGAGCTGATCGAAAACCGCAGCGACAACAATCGCATAAGCGGCATAAAGAAAGTTTCCTTTGATGGCTTGAATAACAGCGAAGAAACCCGAGAAAAGGTTCCCCGTTGTCATCAAGTTAGGAAGAATATAGATGTACATTGCCAAGCGCTGAGCGCGAGCTTCTTCAGAGTCAATTTTGTCTAGATGAGTTTCAGTTGCCATTAGTTCTCCCGCGAGAACTTTATCCTACGGTGGCAAAAAAACCAAAGAAATAAAACAAGATAGTAAGACCGACCGCACTCATCAGAGGCAGAGTCAAATTGTCATCAAGTTTACCTACGGGAATAAGCTCCGCGAACGCGCCGACAAGGCCTGCAAACAAGCTCACGATGATCAAACGATCCATCAAATAATTGTGATACAGCAGATAGAAGAATGTCACCGCGGCACAAACGAAGAACGCCGCCATAAACCCTTGAATGGATTTGTGACCGAAAATTTTGTCTTTACCGTAAAGAATACCAAAGTAACTTGCGATAGGATCCGCGAATGCCAAGAACAGAAGAGTAAGGCCCACGATCTCGCGCGGAAACAAAACATCAACGATAAGAACACCGCTCAGCAGGTAGGTTGTCCCCGCCAGTTTTTTCACTTCGCTTTGACGCATGATAGGCTTAAACGCGTGGACAGCAAGGTCATTCAATGCAGGATATTTTTGACGAGCGAAATCAATCGGAACAAAAAGAAGCCACGCTGTTACAAGGATCGTCATGGAGACAGCCGGTGGAAGGTAGACGTACGCCAGGAACATCGTGAAGACTCCCGACATATGCCAGATCTTTCGAGCATAATGAATGTCCGATCGCTTCTTTAAATCCACTGGTTGTAAAAATCCTTCAATCAACATCAATCCAAATCCAGCCGCATTTTTAGTGTGCAAATTCCGCAACGCCGGCTACCTTAAAGGCAGAGGAAAGGAAGATCAATTTAATTGATCTTACTCTAGCGATACGCATTAAGATATTGATTTGTTTATGTTAAATCTGTGATGAACGAACGCGAACAACCTCTTCCACGGCTTTTCCGGAACGTTCGCGATAACGAATCGCAATTTCGTTCTCCCCGTTCTGCAATTGGATGAGGTCTGTTTGATATTTGTCAGAGCCGCGGCTGAATACCGAGGCTGTATAGCCGTTGCTTTTGTTAATGATTTCGATGTCTCCAGTTTTGTAATTCTTCAGGCAATTCTTGCCCTGGAATTGCACATACGAACCCGTAATCTTCAGCGAAGCTTGGCCTTTTTTTGCACAGCTTAAATCATACTGCGTGAAAGAACTCAGCGCGGAAGGAACTGTGTGCGGTTGTTGTTGCGCAATGCTCGCAGGCACACGCGCTGGCGATGGCTGCGCCGCCACCTCTGAAGACGGCACTTCGTCATCATTGTTGGCCAATGTTTGAAACGTTGGAATCCCCATTAAGAGAACTAAAATCAACGTTACAAAAATCAATTGTGTGTCTGTGGGTTGACGCTTGAACATGATGTCTTGATCGGATATCCCGCCCAGGACTTTAGCTGTGTCATTTTGAGAAAATGACCGACCTAAACCGGTTTTACTCAAGTTTTTCCACAATTCTTCCGTATTTTAGTCCAGGTAAATTCGGGGGAAGTTACTATGACCAAACGTATTCTCAAAAGGATCCGCAATTTTCGCGTCCTCTCTGGTCTTTTGATCACTTTCCTCACTATTTTAAGCTTTCAAAACTGTGCGCCACAAAATTCATTTAATTCGAATGAAGGGGCCAATTCTAGTCCTTCGACGGACGGAAATAAATCGGGGGGCTCTATCTGGGATTCCCGCCCTGGAAGCGGCTCTGGCAGCGGCATTAACATCGGCGGAGGTTCCGGCGGTGGCGTGAACGTAGGTGGCTCCGGTGGTTCTGGCGGCGCGATTGTCGTCGGTGGCGGAAGCTCGGGCGGAGGTTCCACAGGAGGTGGCAGTGTCACGCCGGGCGGCTCTGGCGGAGGCGGCACCGTGAACAATACGTTCCGCATCACTTCACAACCAAAAAGTTTAAGCGTGCTTGAAAAGAACGACTTTCAACTTGAAGTGGTGATCGCGGGTGGTAAAGCTCCTTTTACTTTCCAATGGTACAAAGACGGCAAATCAATTGATGGCGGTTTCGGAAACTATGCTTTTTACTATGACAATGCATCGTCATGGTCGAAAGATGGTAACTATCACGTTGTTATTAAGGACGGCTCCGGCCAAGCCCTGCAAAGCAGTATCGCGCGAGTCACGATCAGCGAACCTGCAACAGGCTGCAGTGCCACGTCTTATTTCACATTCACGAACGCAAGTTACGATGCAGCCTACAATTATTTCGGCGAATACTTTGATGGACCTCGTGGAAAATTTTTGTTGAACCGAAGCTACGACGCTCATGGATTCCTTTACAGTTATCCAAGTTATGTGGGCTTGAGCGCTTACAACGTAGGGGCTTTGAGTTATCTGCAAAAAACAACGTTTAGTTGCAGAACGACGATTCCGCGCATTCATACTCCACAACAAAATCCGTCGTGGGATTACGAATACGGATACAACAATCGTTATGAGGACAACGACCAACATGTTTATTCAGGCGGTATTGTCTTCGAATGTCGAAATCAAAAGCTGAAACTGATTTCAAACACCTGCCAATGGGTGAGACGCTAAAAGAAAAAGGGCTCTGTGCAGAGCCCTTTTTTATTTCTATTTTTTATCGATACTGATTGCAAACTTTTTAACTCCGGCGCCCTTGACGATATCGAGGACTCCGACAACTTTCCCGTGCGGAACGTCTTTATCCGCCGAGATAATTGCTTGCACTTCCGCGTTCTTGGTGAACTCTTCGGTCGCTTTAACTTTAACGTCTTCTTCATTCACAAAAGAACCGTTCAAGTTGATGCGTCCGTCAGCTGTAAGCGCAATGTTCAGCTTACTGGGAGCGGTTTGATCGCCACTCGCCGCTTTAGGCAAATTAACGTTGATCGTGGGTTTCATGAACATGGGCGCTGTCACCATGAAGATGATCAGAACCACAAGGATGATATCCACCAACGGAACAACGTTAATGTCCGCTATGGACTCGTTGTCTCCATCATATTTCATTCCCATGACTACACACCTTTTTTCTTAGCGTAAGCAAGGCAAAGTTCTTTGACGGATTCAAGGCTTTGGAAAACGCTTTTAACTTGTTTGCTGTAGTAGTTGTAGAAAGCAACAGCCGGAATCGCCACGAAAAGACCTGCCGCCGTCGCAACAAGGGCCATCGAGATACCTGCCATCACAGTTTGTTGACCTGCCTCAGGAGCCGTTGCCAAATCGTTGAACGCTTTCATGATACCCAAAACCGTACCGAACAATCCCACGTATGGAGCGTTCGAACCCACAGTCGCCAGGAAGCCCAAGAATTTTTCCAACTCAGGGCGCTCAGTCAAAGCAAACGTGTTGAAAATTTCTTCAAGTCCTTTGCTGCCGGAGTCTTTCATGTGTTTAAGAGCATAGCCTGCAGCGCGGCCTTCAAGAGAGTTTGGATCTTTCGCAAGATCTTCAACGTCTTCTACGCTATTGCTTTGTAAAGCAAGTTTGATGCGCGCACGTACACGTTGAGATTCCGCAGCCACTTTTTTCAATGCAAAATAACGTTCCAAAATCATTCCGATGCTCAAGACGCTCAAAAGCAAAAGAATCCATAGAACCACTTGATCGGCTAAGTGAGCGACCGTAAATATTTTTTCCGCGAGCATGGGTGATTTCCTCCAAATCTTTGACTGTGCAAAATTATTGATCCATTATCTCTAAAACCCTTCCTCTTGGTCAAGGTATGCGAAAAATCATTTTTGTACTTCTCGTCACTCTCATGAGCTTAGTCCAGCTATCCTGTCAAACCAACGACAGGAGTTCTATTCTTGTGATCGCCGTCGACGAGTTGACGATCACAGATGTGACTTGCAGTCAGGAAAGTGTCGAGAGGTCTGGTTTTCAATTGCTTTGCAACGAGTCTGTGCGCTTTACGCACGCGTTCTCTCCATCCACGCTGACTGTTCCTGCGTTGTCCTCCCTTCTCACGGGACTTTATCCTTTCCAACACAAAGTCCGACATAACGGCGGACCGGGACTGGCTGCAGAGATAGATCTTGTTTCTGAACTCGCCCTTCGCCGAGACTACCGCACTAGTTTTTTCTCTGGCGGGGCCCCCGTCTTTCGTCGCACGGGATTGAATCAAGGCTTCGAACTTTTTGAGGACAACATCGTTCCTAACTTCAAAACACTGATTCGCCCATTTAATAAAAACGCCGAAGCGTTCACGCAATGGCTTGACCAGGAAGTTGGAAAAAATTCTTTCTTCAGCGTGATCTACGTGCCTGATCTTTTGTTTTCGACGACAGAGACTGTGACGGATCTGGGGGAAACGCGGAATCTCAGTTTCGAAAGTCAGGTCGACGAACTGGATGAGAGTCTTTACGAACTTATCAACAAGCTTAAAGCCACGCAGCGCTGGGATAGTACGACGGTGATCTTCGCAGGTCTGAATGGACATACGACAAGCGAGCGCTACCGCGAATTGTCCTCCCTCAACTTGCATGGCGAAAACACGCAAGTGGCTTTGTTCATCAAGCCCGCGCAAAAAAAGAAACGCGATGAAGCTATTCACTGGAAGATCGATCAGAACGTCAGTATTGTTGACGTCGGTCGTACGCTTTATGAACTTTTGGGCGAAACGATTGTCGAAACAAATCCTTCCTTTCCCGCACACTCTCTGCTGAACGTTTTAAAAAGTCCGAATGTGAATTGGCCCGAGGACCGACCTCTTCTGATCGAATCCGGTTGGGCTTTGTGGAGAAAAGCGGGTCCTTTGCGAACGGCGGCGATTTCCAATCATGTTCTATACATCAACGACGAAAAACCTCTGCTTTACAATACGCTTGTCGATCGTTTTGAGGTCAACCCTTTGCCTCTTTTGCAAGAAAGCATTCTGCCGACGACGCAAAGACTGCAAGGCCTTTTAAGCAAATTTCAGTTCCCGGCGTTTCCACCTTTGAGTTCCGAATGGAATGCAAAACTAAGTATTCCCTATGCACGCTGGATGCGACCGGATCAAGAGTTTTCATTGCTCAAGGACCTGAAACGCCTTTCTTCTTCTCAGACACAAAGTTTGGATCTTTTGAATTGGACGGCGCAAATCGCCCTCAACCAAAAGGACTGGGAAACATTGAAACAATTGGGCAGTAAAAATAGAGTGCAGGCATGGCAATATGTCGGCGAAAAAAATCTGAACAGCAAGTCCGCGAAAATTTCGGATCCTTGTTTTCTGCTTTTGACCGACAAAGTGCTTGAAGCAGAACAACTAAAAAATTGTTCAGACCCGTTGTTTTTGGAATTTATCGACTGGCTCCGCGCGGAAGATCGCGGTTTGGCGAAGGACACGCAAAAGAAGCGCTTCGAGAGATCTTTCAGAAACTATATGCTGGATCAGCAAATTCAAAGAACCAACATCGCCGCCGGCTTGATCTGGGATACGTCCCGCGACAACATCTTTGCGCCCTCACGCACGGAATTAGCTTTGCATTTGCCTGAATACGGAAAAATCCGCGCGCAAGTTTATAAATCCATTCAAACGGAAGAGTATTAAGAATCAGTCTTGATTCATTTGCACAAGTCCCAGCCAAAACGGCGATTCGGGACTTTCTTGAATCATGCGATTTGTGATCGTACTTAACTCAGCGGCTTGACCGCTGTGCACCCATAAAGAAGAGGCTACAGACGAACTGGCCAGCAAAACCAATTGATCCCCGTCTTGCACATGCGTGTGACCGCATTGCACGTAGCAAGTCGGATCAAGCCCCAGAAGCTGCGCCGGTAACGGAGGCAAAGCCTCTGAATCCACAGGCAGCTCGCTAGACAGATCCAAACCGATCGACAAAGGTTGCAGGCTTTGATTTTTTCTTTGAATAAAAAGACTTGGACAACCCACCTGGCCCCACGCGACTTGCTGGCCCCTTTTAAAAAGAGCCAAAATTTCAACGCCCGAGAAATACTCCATCTTGTTTTCACCGCGATAGAGGATGTCATTCGCAATCAGCATTCCCGTGCGCACATAGTTCACTTCATCTGAAAGGCAGGTTAAGAATTCAAACGGAGACGTGACTTCCACGTCGGACTTCGCGGCGTTGACGTATTTAACGACCTCGTCCATCGCGCGTTGTGCATGCTCAGGCTGTCCCCATGATGTGGCAATGACAATCAAAGAACCGTCGTCTTCTTGATGGATCGCCGGCTTGGGACGCATGATCTTGGTGCTGTACGAACGTTCTTGCAACTTCACTTTACAGAGCTCCGTATTTCTTCAACTTGATGTAAGCCTTCTTGTAGTATTCTCCGTCCGGAATATCGAGTTCGAGAATCTTCTTCCACTTGTCTTTGGCACCGGCCTTCGACTCGCCTCCATCAACGTTACCGAAGCTCTCTTCAAGAATACCTTCTTGATAAAGAGACATCATCTGCTTGCGAAGTTCGACGACATAGCGTTCGATTTTCTCGGGCAATTCTGGATTTGTCGGATCCAACATGCGCGCTTTACGAAGAGCGGTAATGGCGCCTCGTAAGTTCTGAGCTTGATAAAACTTTTCCGCTTCCGCCTGAAGGCTGGCTGTTTTCGAGTTCATCATTTGGCGGATGGAAGCAATATTCCTCTTCGACTGACCTTTGAAACCATTTGGATCCGGCAGTCTTGCGTCGATCACTTTCTCGTAAGCCGCAATCGCATCCAAAGGTTTGCCTTTTTTATGCACTTGTTGAGCCCGATCAAACAAATTACGCAATTTCGAAACCTGCGACTGATAAGCTATGCGCTCCGCTTCCTTGGCTTCTCTTTGCGCATTGATCGACTCCACTTGCGCTTTCAAGTCAAGGATGCGCGGATGCTCTGGATTGAACTGCAACACAGAGGACAAACATTCATCCAAATCGGCCATCGTAATTGAAGGATTGATTTTCTTCTGGCACTCCGCCGTTTGTTTTTGGATTTTTTCTTCCGTCTCCGCTTTCGCTTTTTCGATCTCTTCCTGACGGCGTTGCTGCTCTTGAATGAAGATCGCTTCTTTGGAAAGACGTTCGATTTCTTTGATATCTTCATAATCAGGAATTACTTCCTGAATTTTGATGATCTCATCTTGAGCAAGCTGATACTTTCCTTGCATGTAAAGATTCTTGGCGTCTTTATAGCGCTGACGAACCAAAGCTTGTTGTTCAGGTTTTAATTTCGCAAATGCCTCTTGCGGAGAACCCGGAGCAGAAGCACTGCCCGGCGCCGGCGCAGGAGGTTTTTTCTCTCCGCCACTAAAGAAATACGCTAGCGCCAACAGTAAAACAGCGGCACCGATAATTTTCGGGCGATTCTTTTGAAAATCAAACTTACCTGTTTCTACCGGAGCATGCCCCGGCATTGCGCCACCCATCGCAGGATATTGCATCTGCTGTTGGTAAGGCACCGGAGCCATACCGCCATGATTTTGGTAAGGCATCAACTCGTGAGACATCTGCTGCTGATATTCCATAGGCACGGAATCCGAGCCCATAGGAACCAGCGGATTCGGCGGCGCTACGTTCACCATTTCCAATCGACTTTGGAAATGAGAATCATGCAACTCAAAGTACAAATAGTTTTCTAGAACGCTGATCGCATCGCCACTTTTAATAGGCGTCGGCTCCGAAGAAGAAATCGGAGTCCCGTTGAGAAGCGTTCCATTCACGCTCCCCAAATCCAGAATCACATATTGAGAACCCGCTCTGCGAATCTCAAATTGGCGACGACTGACGCGTTGATCTTTGATATGAATCTGGCAGTTCGGATCACGTCCCGCTACCCAAGAATCCCCTTCATCAAGACGGATCAATTCCTTGGCTTCGTTCTGTGAATCCACGATCTTAATATAAGCCGCCGTCGGCGCGACCCCGATGACAGTTTTTTCTTCACTGCCGTCGAAGCCTTCGCCTTCTCCGCTTACTGCGGGAAGATTCGAGGAGGTTCCTTGATGAACGGCGGCAACATCATCCGTCGTATTCAAATAATCGAATTCATAAGGAGGAATTGAAAACTGTGTGCCGTGATCCAGGTTAAACTGCTGAACCTGCTCGCCGTTATGAATGACTTCTCCATAACGGGAAACAACTTCTACGCTCCAAACGCCATTCGCGAAAGAAACTTTAAAATGCTCGCGTGAAATCCCTTTTTCCGGCTGTAAAACAATATCACAGTCTTCCTTGCGGCCCGCGACGTAGGAGCGGTCCTCCGAAAGAGTGATATCGTAAACAGGTTTTCCACGCAGACGAACTCGGAGACGTGCCATTAGAAACGACCCTCCAAATTCAACGTGCATTCTTCAAAGAACTGTTTTGCTTCTTTATAACTAGGATCATCTTTACGATTTGCAAGCATGGTCATAACGTTCGAGTAATTGGACTGACACATTCTCCAGTTCTTCTTTTCTCTATAGCGGTTGCCTTGAATCATGTTGAACTTCACCAGTTCATCAAACTTAATTTTAGCGAGATGATAATAACGTTTCGCCAATTCATTTTCAGGATCTAAGTTTAAAACAACCTGGAAAGCTTCGCGAGCTCTTGCGTACTGACCTTGCTGAAAGTCGCGGAACCCTTTAATAAAGTTTTCTTGGGCCCGGCGATATTGAACGGAATCATATTTTTCTTTTTTGATTGTGAGAAGTTCCTGAGAACGTTTCTCTGCATCTGCGACGTCCTGCATGGAAATTGCGGAAGTCCGGAATGCATTCGGATCCTTTTTCTCGCCATTTTTGGACGGTGACAGCAAAAACCATCCGACCAAAGCCACGATCGCAACGATTCCATAGAATCTTGCTTTCGGATTTTGCATAAGACCTCCGCCCGATGAGGCTCCTCGCGGAACTCCCATTGTCGGTGTAGGTCCTGATGGTGGCGGCTGATAACCACCATATTGCATCGGCTGCGCCGGAGGCATAGAGGCGGACGGCATCGACGGCAAACCACCTTGATTCATTGTCGGCGTTTGCATAGGTCGAGGTTGCTGGAATGCCGGTGTTTGGGCCGGCATCGGCTGTGGCATTTGCGGTTTTAGAATCGAACTCGAAATCGGAGATGGTGTTGGCGCTGCCGCCGGCATGGATGCCGTTGGGGCAGCCGGTGTCGGAGCGGGCGTCGGCATTTCCATGTGGAAACGAATTTCTGTATCACCAATTTGAACCACAGACTCATTATTGAGAATTTCAGACTGAACGTTCTGAGAATTCACCAAAATGAAATTCTTCTGACTCAAATTGACGATCACAAACTCGTTACCACGCTGTTTGATCTCGGCATGTTGACGACTTGCGCGTGGATCACCTGACAAAACGATATCGTTCTCCGGCCCACGACCAATGGACACGGAGGCTTTCGTAAAGGTCGCCTTAAAACCGATGTGCGGCCCTTTCACGATTTCAATATCGAATTTCAAAGTGTCTTTCACTTGCGGAGCCGCACTCATCAAGAGCCTCCGCCATCAGTGGGTGACACTGTCACTACGTAGTAATCCACTTCTTGTCCTGTCGCAAAAGCCTGACAGCTTAAAATACAAAGATGACCGCTAAACTCGAGCTGATCGGTGTGAATCGCGCGCGGATTTTCACGCGTGCGCACCATCAAACCGTCGATATTCTGTTGCAAAGCCACATCCGGAATCGCCTTAAAAAGCTGGCCTTGCAGTTGCGCCACTTCCGCGCGCGCTACTTGAGCAAACGCGGGACTGCACGCGATAATGCGACCCTCTTTGGAAATCGCGATACTTGGGAAGCCGATCAACTGCACCAGATTTTCCGCTTCTCCGTCTTTATTAACAAAGCCCGCGGCTCCCGGCGAACCGCTGTCGGTCTCTCCGTGAATATACCGCGTAAGCAAACTGTTGATATTGCCGATCAACGCCTGCAAAGGCGGGAACATAAAGTCTACTTCGGTGTTGTCTTTCTTTTCACGCATCGCTATATCCAACTGCGTATTGAGAGAAACCAGCGGATACTCGATCAGCTTATACATAAAGAAGTAAATAATCAGCCCAATCAAAGAAGCGATCACTAAAGTCTGCATGAACAAACTGATCGCACGACCGTCGTCGAACGCTAAGCTGCCAATATCGTAAAGCACGATCGCATGCGCCTTTACTGACTGCTCACCCGTATTCGGATCAAACAAGCCAATCGGAAAACTTGCGCCAATGGTAGACGAGTCCACCTCGACGGCCTGCGGTCGCATTTCGCGACGAGCCGAATGCACGAACGGCAGATCCGGTGTCGTCCCCGCGCGTGTCGCCGGAGCGAGGATCATACCGTCTGACTGCTGCACAATTAGAACTTGTTTTACACCATCTTCCGCTTCTGCGGCATTGGTGCTCAATGAAGAATAACTGTTTTGTAAAAGCGCCGCTTGATTGATTGTAGCCACCGTACGTGCGATGGAGGCTGCACGACGTTTGCTTTCGTTGATGATACTGGCGCGTGTGATTTGCACCATCGGAATCATCGATAAAAGTGTCGTTGAAAAAATGAAGAGAACCACAAACCCTAACAGAACCATTTTCAGTTCTAAGAATTGCGGCAATTTATAAACGCCCGGCAGAGCCACGCGATCTAAATAGTCATTCAATTTATCAAGAAGACCTTTTAAGCCACCTTGTTGATAAGCGGGTGCCGGTGCTGGCGCGGGACCCGCTCCGGGCATTCCGGCCATGGGCTGCGGCATGCCCTGAGGCATTCCATGCGGCATCCCCATTTGTTGCGGCATTTGCGGAGCAGCCCCACCGCCATAATAAGGCATTGGCGCCGGCACACCTGTATTCGTCGCCGTAGAACGTGTGTTCTGCGCACGTATCTCTGGAGCTGGAATCACGTCGACAAGAATATCGTGAACTCCCAGTTTATCTCCTAAACGCATCAAACCATTTTGAATACGGATCCCGTTAAGATAAGTTCCATTGCTGGATTTCAAATCCGTGATCACAATCTTTTCTTTGAAGACGGAAACTTCCGTGTGTTCTTTAGAAACACCAGGACTCACAAGTTTGATATCACATTGAGGTGCCCGACCAATCAGGTTTTTCCCCATTTTTAATTCTATAATTTGTCCCGCTTGCGGGCCGGTCAAAATTCTAAGCGCCCACATAAAGTTGATCTCCCACGCTGAGTTTCATCTTGCTGACGGAGCCTGAAGCCATTTCGATGACGGAACTGGCTCCCCATACAGGAAGGACCAATCGCCAAGGACGGACGTCTTGATAGACCGCCTTCACTTTTAAGTTCTTATCTACAAAAACACAATCAATTGAAAACTTCATAAAGAAAGTATGAATGCTGTTGCAATGAAGAATCCACAAGGCTTGGTCCTCCGCCAAAGACGAACGTCCCAACAAACCTTTTCCGCGCGCGGCAAAAGAGCGAGCCACTTCCAGCTTCGGAATCAATGTTTGATTTGTCGTTTTATTCTGCAACGCTGTCATCATACTATTTATTCCCGTACATGAACGACACGGCCACGGGACCGAATACAATAATAAATACCGCTGGAAGGATAAACACCATCAACGGAATAAGAATCGCTTGCGATGCTCGCGCACCGGCCTTTTCCGCACGCACGAATCTTTCCAAACGCATTTGCACGGATTGATCTTTCAATACTTGCGAGATACTTGCGCCCGTCGACTCGGCATCCACCAAGACCGCCACGAAACTTGTCATCTCGTTCATATCCAAACGCTCTGCCATGTCCTTCAAAGCTTGCGCTTTGGAAGCACCGATTTTGATATCTTTCAAAACTGTTCCCAGCTCGTCGGCCAGAACGCTGTCTGTACCGGAAGCTTTATCCACGATTTTTTGAATTGCAGAGAAGAAGTCCAAACCCGCTTCCACCGACAACGCCAAAAGATCGATAAAGAAAGGCAGATCCGCACGGACAGAAAGTTCGCGGCGTTTCTTTTCACCTTTCGCATGGATTTGCGGAAGATAAAAACCAATGAGTCCCATACCCATCACCATCATCGGCGACAGTCCCAACTGCAGCGAGAAGTTCATGATCAAAAGGAAAATGGGGAACATGATACCCCAAAGCAGCTGCAACCCAATGAATTCATCTTCGTTCAACTCGCGCGAAAGACCCGAAGTAAGAATGTATTTACGGACGCGTTTGCGATAGCCTTCACTGCGAATCCTCATGGCGTGCTGCAAAGTGAACTGATGTACAAGCGGACGCGAGAAATTGATCACCGGATTTTTTGATTTTGCCGGTTCATCATTGTTCGCCCAGGAAAGCTGTTGTTTGTCGGCATTACTTGCGAAGATAGAGCTGACAAATAGGAAGACGGCCACTCCTGCGAGCAGCAATCCTAGAATGAGCATTAACTCTGCACTTCCCATTTTCGCCTCTTTGTGTTCAAGTAAAACTCATGACACCACTTGTTTTGGCATCTGAGTCCCCACGCCGTCGTGAGCTTCTCAAAGAAGCTGGTTTTGACTTTGACGTGGTTCCAGTTAAAGTATCGGAAATTCCTAACAAAAACCTGAATGTAAACGAGCAGATTTTAGATATCGCGCGACGCAAAGCTCGAGCGGCTTTTGACCAACTAAAGTCGAGCAGAACAGGCCCCTTTCGTGTCCTGTCCGCCGATACCGAAGTGATTTTCGGCGGGGGCCCCCTCGGCAAACCCGCTGATCGTGAAGACGCCTATCGAATTTTAAAACTTTTGTCTGGAAATTTTCATGAGGTGATCACCGCCGTTTGTGTGATCGACTCCGTTACGGGTAAAGAAGTGTCTCAAGCTGAGACGACACAAATTTACTTCCGCACGCTCTCCGACGAAGAAATCTGGACCTACATCGACACCGGAGAGCCCATGGATAAAGCCGGTGCTTACGGAATTCAAGGCAAAGGAAGAATGTTCGTCGAGCGCTTTGAAGGACCTTTCGATAATGTCGTGGGCCTCCCGATCGCAACAGTTCGCAAACTTCTTTCTCTTTTTCCTTCGTAGAATTAAGACGTTTCCCTGTCGCCTCTACGCCTGACTTTTTAGATGTGCTGTCTAAAGTTTAGACGATCACCCAGGGCCCTTGTCGCCTATATTGGCCTCTCACGACATTCTTCATGGGTATGGCTATTGCTCTTTGATTGCCTCAGAGAAATGAGGAAAAGATGCGCATCAAGAGTTTGCTGTTAGCCGTTTTAATTTTCGGGCTTTTTACACAGAATTCCTGGGCACAATGCACGGATTGTACGACTTTGGAGTTCGGAAAAAAAGTTCAGCTTCCTCTTTTAAGTCCTCTGCTCCCCATGGATTCCAAAGCGAAGCTGGAATACATCGCCAGCCTTGGAGTTGATCTTTTTAAAATGCCGAGCCCTGACGAATCTCCGACGATTGCGTTTTTAGCCAGTCCCCCTGTAGAGATTATGAAACGCTACGAAAAATACTTTCGTGACGAAGGCGTTTTAGGTTTGTTCCTTTCTCACAATGCCACGTACAACCGCGTTCACACCTCAACAATTTTGCTTATTGAAAGTTCCGATGCGTGGACGATCACGCACGAGTTCATGCATTATCTTTTCGATCGTGCCCGCCTTTTGGAAGATCCCACATCAGAATCGCGAATCGTCAACAACATGAGCGATGCCCGTGAGGATTTTTTTGGAACTTGGGAGCGCTATAAGATGTTCGACGGTTATGCGAACGAAGAACACAAGCAAGCCACGGTTGCAAATTTCATTGCCTATTCAGATCGACTGCAACAGCTTCTGCTGGGATTCGAGATGGAGGAAATGGCCATCGAAAAGTTTTTGCGCGTCATCTACATCCATCACAAACCTCCGGGTTTTGATCAAAACAGCTTTGATCGCAGTACCCGATATATCAAATCGACCGGAACGAAGGCGCTGATGAACCTCGATATCATCCTGGAAATCTGCTCGGATGTGCGTAAAACACTGAACGCCTCTGACAAAACTTTGACCTCATCACTTGCGCAATCGTGCAACCGCGCTCTTTCTTATAAAAACGCGATTTTAAAAATCGGTAAGGATCTTGAAATTGAGTTCGAGAATGGAAAATAGTCAGTAGTGAACTTTCTACCGTCCATACTTTTGACAGCGCGGTTCTTTTAGGGGTTTTCACAAAACTCTGCTAAATTGAGCCACCCTATTCACGAGGAGACTTCTGTGTCCGTACGTATGTCGTTGTTGCTAGCTTCTCTTATCGCTCTTTCCGCTTGTTCAGAGAAAACTTCTGAAAGTCTCACGCTTGGCGGAGCCGACACTTCCATTATTGGCGGTGAAGCGGCTAAAGCAACCGATACAGTGACTTCCTCCACAGTTTCCCTTATCTACAATCTTGAAGCCTCTCCTTACTTGTTCTGCACAGGAACTGTTATTTCAAAAAATCTTATTTTGACGGCAACACATTGCTTAGAACAACTTGATCCGGAAAATGACAAAGAGAATGTCTCTATTTATCTTGGCGAAACACTTCCGACTTCTTTTGAAAAGAACGCGGGCTTTGAAGTGGAGTCATGGAAGGTCCATCCCGAATATAAAATGGTACTGGATTCTAATGGATTTCCTCGCACCGGCGTGAATGATGTTGCTTTGATTAAACTCAAAAAAGACTTGCCGGGGACGGCTCAAATCATTCCGATTCTCGAGGAAAATATTGCTCTTGCAAACGGTCAATCGCTTTTGCTTGCCGGTTATGGCCTAACAAATGAAATCAACCAGCCTGTCAGAGCGAAAGGCTTGAATTACGTACGCGTTCCTTTGGCAAAAACTTTCGATAACATTCTTGTGACAGACCAAACTCGGGCAAAAGGTGCGTGCAGTGGTGACTCTGGCGGACCTGCTTACCTTGAAACCTCAAGAGGTTTGATTGTGGTTGGTATTACTCGCGGCCCTCATGAACTGGCGCCAGACTGCCGTCATTATGGCGAATATACTTTTGCGTCCCGTTTCAAAAAGTTTATTTTGGAAACGGCGGCCGAGCTGGGCGCTGACGCTCCTCATTTTGTCGACCTCCCTCAGTAATTCTGCTACGTTGAAGGCATGGACCTTCAAACTATTGTAAAAAACTGTTCTCCGGCGCAAGTCCTTGCTGTTTCTAAATTGCAGCCGGAGGAAAAAATTCGCTCGCTCTATCACCACGGCCAACGCCATTTTGGCGAAAACTACGTCCAAGAAGCGCTGACGAAACTTGAGAACCTTCAAGACCTTCCCGACATCCGTTGGCATTTGATTGGCCACTTACAAAAGAATAAAGCAAAACTTGTCGTTGGAAAGTTCCACTTAATTCATTCCGTCGACTCACTCGAGCTGGCGCAAGTCATGAGCCGCCAGTGCGAGCAAAAACACACAACCCAAAACATCCTTGTGCAAGTCAATTTAGCGGGCGAAGAAACAAAGGGCGGTTTTGACAAACAAAGTCTATTGCAAAGTTGGGCGCAGATTACAAATCTGCCTCATCTGCAAATTCACGGCTTGATGACGATGCCTCCATTAACCGAAACAGGTGCGGAAGTACGTCCTTATTTTAGCGAACTCCGCGAGCTGCTAAACCAGCTTCGCACCCAAACAGATTTGGCTCGGCATCCGCTGACAGAGCTGTCAATGGGCACGAGCCACGATTTTAAAGTCGCCATTGAAGAGGGAGCGACAATCGTGCGTCTTGGGACTATTTTGTTTGGCGAACGTCCTTCGAAACGGTAGGATGATCTTATGAACCCATTTTTGAAATCGCAAAAAATCGGATTTTTGGGTGCAGGGAATATGGCGCAAGCCATGATTAAGGGCCTCCTTGAAGGCGGAATCCCCTCCAAAAATATCTTCGCTACAAATCGCTCCGAAGGAAAACTTCTAAAACTGGCCGAGACATTTAAAATCAACCCGGTTTCGAGCAATGAAGTTCTTATCGACACTTGTGACATTATTATCTTAGCCGTGAAACCGCAGGATTTGTTGCAAGCGCTCGAGCCTGTCACCAGAGCTTTTGATGAAAACAAAGTCGTTATCAGCGTGGCCGCTGGTATTCGCATGGAAAAATTGGAACGCTTCATTCAAGGCGCCCGTCTTTCTCGTGTGATGCCGAATACTCCGTCGCTTATCGGCAGAGGGGTCATTGGCTATCTTCTTAACGACGATGATGACAACGCTTTGGAAAGCACAGTCGAAGATCTTTTTGCGCCGCTAGGTCGCGTGATCAAAGTGAGCGACGAAGATCAGTTTGAAGCATTGATGGTGTCTTGCTCCAGCGGAACGGGTTTTGTCTTTGAAATGATGATGTACTGGCAGGATTGGATCGAAGAGCATGGTTTTTCTCAGGAAGAGGCCCGCCTTATGACGATCGAAACTTTTGTGGGCGCGTCCCTTCTGGCAGCCCAGGCTCGCGAAGGAGTTGAGGATTTACAGGCCCGTGTTACTTCTAAAAAAGGTGTCACCGCAGCTGGACTTCAGTCCATGAGAGAGCTTGAAATCGAACGCGCTCTTCGCATTAGCTTTGAAAAAGCCGCGATGAGAAACAAAGAAATGGCCCGGGAAATCAAATAACCTTGCGCGGATACAGACTCGGCCTTTATCCTTAAGTCATATTTGTTCAAGGAGGAACAAGATGAGAATTACTCCTATCGACATTGCTCACAAGTCTTTCGGAAAAAAGATGATGGGTTTGGACGCTGATGAGGTTGTGGATTTCCTCCAGCAGATCGCATCGCAAATGGAAGCTCTTATTCAAGAGAGAAACTCCCTCAAAGAGGCCATTCGCGAAAAAGAACTTTCCTTGATGGAATATAAAGAGCGCGATCAAGTCCTTAAAGACACTATCGC
Organism: Bdellovibrio sp. 22V; assembly: GCF_030169785.1. NCBI lineage: Bacteria > Pseudomonadati > Bdellovibrionota > Bdellovibrionia > Bdellovibrionales > Pseudobdellovibrionaceae > Bdellovibrio > Bdellovibrio bacteriopascens. The sequence goes on along the minus strand of NZ_CP125854.1, from coordinate 1,902,112 downwards.
GACAGCAACGCAAATGGCGGAACGTCTTCGCCAAGACGCCGACCGTGAAGCTAAACTAATTATCGCAGATGCTCAACAAAAAGCGGAAATCATCACTCGCGACTCTCGCGATTCATTGAAAAAAATGTATCAAGAAGTCACAGAGTTGAAACGTGCTCGCTTGCAGTTTGAAGCAAACTTGAAGGCGTTGGCGCAAGCCCACTTGTCTTTGCTTGAACAAGGCGAAAAGTACATGCCGCAAATGCAGCTTCCAGGTCACAACATTGTGAATGGCAATAATGGCGGCGGACGCACAACAAACGTGTCTCCTCTTTCTGCTGAGTAATCGCGGAAGACCCTCATGATTGAATCAATAAAAGGTGGAGTTCGGCTCCACCTTTTTATTCAGCCTAAGGCCTCTAAAAACGAAGTTGTGGGTCCTCACAACGGCGAACTCAAAGTAAAAATCACCGCACCTCCAATTGACGGCAGAGCCAACGAAGGACTGATCGAATTCCTTTCCGATCTTTTTGACGTGCCGAAAAGAAATATCACTCTTGTCAAAGGGGATACCGGTCGACACAAAACCGTCGACGTTCTTGGTATTGACGTAAGCGCCGTTCAAGAACTACTGCGATAGCGCGCAAACGCTATCGTCGTCTTTTTTTCTTATTTGATTTCAACTCAATTTGGAATTCAGTGTCGTCCAATTGCTGTTGCAACTGCTGCTGATTCACACGTGGTTTTTTCGTCGGGCGCGGTTTGAAAAGATTTTGGTCTACGCCATCGTCCGTTTGCTCTTTGAACTGACGCACTTTTCTTTCCGAACTCATTTCATCCTGATCGTCGTACATGTTCGAACGGTAACTCGGCACCGGGGAATCCACAGGAACATAAGTCGGCTCTGTGTAACCCTCTGTCATATCAAATGAGTAGCGGACAAAAGCGCCGACATGAAAACCAGCCGCCGAGTTCGAGCCCATCAACGTCATTCCGCCATTGGCCTGCAAAGTCCAATTGGGACTGATAAGCCAAGTTGCAAAAAGTTGCGAATCCATCAAGGAGGGATTCACGCCATAAAATTTCATCGAGCCTGCATTCACGCCGTTGATGTAAGCCGTACGTGTCGCCGGATTTTTATTGGGATCGTCAGTCACACTTTGATAACCGAAAAGTTCCGCCCCCAAGCGCAAACGAGACAGTTTCAACTGCGTGCCCACTCCCCAAGGCATAAGATAAGACCGGTCGTCGCCTCGAAATGTAAAACCCAACCATCCGTAGGCACGCACAGAGCCGAAGTCTTTTTGTGCGATCAAACGAGAACGAACTTCAATAACTCCTTCGGAATTCAACACGGTATCTGAAGTCGGATCTACTTTTTCGAACGGGATCACGCCGATGATCTCTGGAATGAGTTGGAACGCTTCTGAGTACATAAGAAAATCAAAACCCACGGCCGCTTCCGTGATCGTACTGTTGGAGCGCGTTGCCACGGAGTCCTTACTTTCCGCACTTCCGACATTCCCCCAACCAAAAACCGACCAATTCCTGCGCGGAGTATAGCGTGAGCCCAGATAAACATCTAAAAGGGAGTAATGGTTTCCGGAAGGAAGGTTCTGACTGCCGCCACCTGAAGACGGATAGTTTGCCTCCGAATAGAAATACTGAGTGCCCACCTCAAAATCCCAGCGATCTCTTCTGTATTCTTTAAAATTGTCGAGAGCCAAAGCCGAAGAGCACGAGAAAAGAAGACCCACGAATACGAACGTCAAACGCTGAAGATTATTTGCCATTTTCATAACTTCCTAATATTAACAACCCTATGACTTCGACATCAAATAAATCACGGCTGGCGATTATCTTTTTCACTGTTTTCCTCTATTTAGTGGGCTTTGGTGTGGTTATTCCCGTGATCCCGATCTTAAGTCGAAACTTTGGTGCTACGGCTTTGCAAACGGGACTTTTGCTTTCCGTGTATTCTTTGATGCAATTTCTCTTTTCACCGTTTTGGGGTCGCTTGAGCGATCGTTTAGGTCGCCGTCCTATTTTGCTGTTCTGTCTTTTCGGTGAAGGACTTTCTTATATTCTTTTTGCGTGGGCGCGCTCTCTTGAATGGCTCTTCATTGCGCGCATTCTCGCCGGTTTTTTTGGTGCGAGTCTTTCGACCGCTTCGGCATATATTTCCGATATCACTCCTAAACATGAACGCTCGAAAGGCATGGCTCTTATCGGAGCCGCTTTCGGTTTAGGATTTGTGATTGGTCCTGCCTTAGGCGGAGGCTTGGCGGTTTGGGGACATCATATTTCAGCCGAACCTCATTTCGACACGTCCTTTTCTGCTTACTGGGTCGCTGCCTTGTGTTTCGCGAACTTTTTGTTCGGTTTGAAATTCCTGACCGAGTCTCTCAGCGAAAAAAGCGAATCCGCAGAAAAGAAAAAACGATTTTCAATTATGTGGCATTACTTGAACGTCAAAACGGTCGGCTCCTTGATGACGGTCTTTATGCTTGCATCTTTGGCGATGTCTTCGATGGAAGCGACTTTGATTCTTTTCATGGGCGAAAAGTTTCAATGGGACGTAAAACAAGTCAGTTTCGGTTTTGCTTACATCGGCGTGATCATCGTCTTCACTCAAGGTTTTTTGGTGCGCCGTTTGATCCCGAAGTGGGGCGAGCGCAAAGTTCTTCGTCTTGGGCTTATCTCATTCGCTCTGGGCCTTACGTGCATTGCCATCGCTTCTTCAATTCCGGTGATGGCTGTGGCGATGACATTGCTGTCGATCGGCAACGGTCTCTCCAATCCTTCCACATTGGGAAGCATCAGCCTTCTTACCGATGCGAAAGAACAAGGAGTCACCATGGGTGTCACACAAAGCATGGCGTCTTTGGGCAGAATTATCGGACCCGCTCTTGGCGGAGCTCTTTATGGATCCGTGGCCATCACGGCGCCTTTTTGGGCCTCAGGGCTTCTTGCTGCGATAGCACTGATCATCGTCATCAAAATTTATAAACTTATTCCCGAGCACGGGCGCGTAGGATAACCATGGAACTTAATCAAATCGGCTTTTTTCAATTCGAAAACCTTGTTCAGAACCGAATCCCTCTGATCCTTGTGCTCTTAGATCCCGTCGATCTGAAACCTTGGTACAATAGTGTTGTGAACATGCACTTGCAGAACGTGACTTTGCATTGTTCGCCGGAACAAGTGTTGCCAGAGATTCAAAATAAAAAACTGCCCCCGCATTTCGCGGTCATCATTCTGGATCAGAATGCGGAAAAGAGTCCCGCCGTTGCAAAGACTTTGGAAGACGCCGGCTATATCAATGTTTATTACGTTAAAGGTGGCTTTACCCACTTGGCGAAGGAACGCGAACAAGAATCTAACAGATAACTGACAAAACGAAAAAAACTCATTGTTGGCTAACGTCCGCCTCTATAACATACTTAAGACTCACAAATAAAACTTTAAAGAAGGATGTATCCATGAAAAAGTTTTTGTTCGCGTCTTTGATTTCAGTTATGGCGGTGCACGCTCAAGCAGGCTCTTTGAGCCTCGACATGCGCGCTGACTACAACTCAACAACTTACGATGAGTCTCCACTTCCAGACTTCACTAAGTTCTATTTTAAAACAGGCCGTCTTGATTACCAAGGCAAAGCGACGGAAGATCTTTCTTACCGCGTTCGTCTTGCTTTCAATAAAGACGCTGCTGTGCAAACAACAGACAGCACGCAAGTGGCAGTGGAATACGCTTACTTGTCACACAAAATGTCTGAGCTTTTCACTTTGTCCGTTGGTAAATTCAACACTGAATTCGGTGGTTTTGAAGGCGCGACAAGCGGAGCGGATCTTTACCTCACGTCTGAGTTCTATACGATGAGAGGCCTTGACGGTTCTCTTGATGGTTTGAACCTAGGTACGACAAACTTGCTTTACATGACTGGCGTTAAGGGAACTTTTTCTTTCGCAGGTCAACAAGTTCACGTTATGGCGACGAATGAAACAAACGGCGCAACAGAAGCGGGCGATCCAGCGGCGCAAAACTCTTCTCTTTACGGTGTTGTATGGAGAGGCGGCTTCATGGAGAAAGCTTTGAACTTCAACCTGAGCTATCACACGATGAACGGTCCTGCGGCTGATGACAAACATCAGTTCATGGCTGCCGGCGTAATGTGGAATCTGGCACCGATCACGGCTTCTGCTGACTACCTTGTTTCTGAATTCAAGCAAGATGCTTCCGGCGACAAAGACACTGTGACTTCGATCGTTGCGAAACTTGCTTACACAGGTTGGGAACAATGGACGCCACGTCTTGAATTCACGACTTCTGAAGAAAAAATCGAAATCGGTGGCGCGGCTACTAACAAGTTCACTGGTTACGGCGCAGTTCTTGAGTACAAACCTTGGACTGATACAAACTTCCGTTACCATGTCGCTTACAACACAATCAAAGAAGCTCCAGAAGTGGGCGAAGACATGACAAAACAAGAAGTTGTCGTAGGTGCCCGCCTTCTTGCAGATTTCTTGAAATAATTTTTCCAGAAAATTCCAAAAACAAAAAAAGGGAGGCTCTACCTCCCTTTTTTAATTTCGGAAAAAGGTACCTGGTACCTTTTTCCCGTTCCGTGCCTCCACCAAACCCGCCTCCCTATGAAACTCCGTCCAAGTTTATAAGCCCGTTTCCCAGTCACTGGTCCTTGGGCTAAGTAACACGTCGAGAAGTATCAGCATTTAAAGAGCTTTTAGCTTTATAACTATCGTCAAGATCAACAAAACGATAATCACAAATTCTTTAGTAATTCTTAAAATGCGCCGAATACGTAAATACCGTGTTTTACGCATTGGACACCTCCCGTTATTTTCGGACGGGAGTTCCACAACAGCGAGTTTGGCTTCGGCTAAGACTCGCTGTTGCATTTTTAAGCCCAAGATCTTGCCTCAACTGCGATCTCCCGGGACATTTGACGTCCGAATTGTAAATTGCCCGCTGGATTAAACCTTCCGCATTGCGCCTATTTTTGTTAACCTCTTAAGGTTAAAAACCTAAGGATTTCTTGTCCTTAAACCTTTCAGAGGTCGTTTACAATGTCAGAACAATTATCAGATCGCTACAATCCCGCAGATGTAGAAACACGCACGTATCAGTGGTGGGAACAGTCCGGCTATTTCAAAGCACAGGATCAATCAACAAAACCTCCGTTCTCTATCATTTTGCCTCCTCCCAACGTCACGGGTTTCTTGCATATGGGTCACGCCTTGGATCACACAATCCAAGACATGCTTATTCGTTGGAAAAGAATGAATGGCTACAATGCCATGTGGTTGCCAGGAACGGATCATGCCGGCATCGCGACCCAATCTGTTGTTGAGCGTGAACTTAAAAAAGACGGTGTAACTCGCCATGAATTAGGCCGCGAAAAGTTCGTTGAAAAAATCTGGGAGTGGAAAAACCAATATGGCGATCGTATTTATTCACAAATGCGCCGTCTTGGCGACTCTTGTGATTGGGATCGCGCTGTTTTCACTTTGGACGAAGGCGTATCCAAGGCGGTTCGCAAAGTGTTTGTGACTCTTCACAAAAAAGGTCTGATCTATCGTGGTCAGCGCTTGGTGAACTGGTCAGGTCCACTTGAGACAGCTATTTCAGATCTTGAGGTTGAACACAAGCAGATCAAGGGATCTCTTTATCACATCAACTATCCGCTTGAAGATGGCTCCGGCTTCTTGACGGTGGCGACAACTCGTCCTGAAACCATGTTGGGAGACACCGCTCTTTGCGTTCACCCTGAAGACGAACGCTACAAACACTTGATCGGTAAAAACGTGGTGATTCCTTTGATCAACAGAAAGATCAAAATCATCGCTGACACTTACGTGGACAAATCATTTGGCTCGGGTGTTGTAAAGATCACTCCTGCGCATGACTTTAACGATTACAAAATCGGCAAAGCGCACCACTTGGAGTTCATCAACATCCTGACAAAAAAAGCCGAGCTCAACGAAAATGCAGGTCCTTATCAAGGCCTTAAAGTTCAAGAAGCCCGCAAGCGTGTTCTTGAAGATCTGAAGGCGCAAAATCTTTTGGTAAAAGAAGAGCCGCATGTTCACTCAGTAGGACATTGCTCTCGTTCGGGCGCCGTTGTTGAGCCGTTCTTGTCAGAACAATGGTTCGTAAAAATGGATCAGCTTGCTACTCCTGCAAAACGTGTCGTTGAAAGCGGTACGATTCGTTTCGAACCGGAATCTTGGACAAAAGTGTACTTGCATTGGCTGAATAACATCGAAGACTGGTGTATTTCCCGTCAGCTTTGGTGGGGCCACCGCATCCCTGTATGGTATTGCGACGAGTGCAATCACCAAACTGTCAGCGAAACGGACATTACGTCTTGTGAAAAATGCGGCAGCACTAAAGTACATCAAGATGAAGACGTTCTTGATACATGGTTTAGTTCGGGTCTGTGGCCGTTCTCCACTATGGGATGGCCAAACGAAACGGAAGCTTTAAAGACATTCTATCCAACAAGTTATCTTGTCACGGGTCACGACATCATCTTCTTCTGGGTGGCGCGTATGATCATGATGGGTCTTGAGTTTAAGCGCGACGTTCCTTTCCGCACGGTTTATATCCACGGTTTGGTGCGCGATTCTCAAGGTCGTAAAATGTCGAAGTCTCTTGGTAACTCTGTCGACCCGGTAGAAATGATCGAAAAGTACGGTGCGGATGCTCTGCGCTTTACTTTCGCGGCTCACTTATACTCGGGCAAAGACTTTAAGTTCAGCGAACAGCGCCTGGAAGGCTACCGCAATTTCATGAATAAAATCTGGAACGCGGCCCGCTTTGCCCTTTCGAACTTGTCTGATTTTAAAGCTCCTGCAGAAGGCGTAAAAGCTTTGCCGGACAAAGCGCACATCAGCGTGTTCGATCAATGGATCATCACGAAACTTGCGGAAGTTACAAAAGAAGTTGAAGACGCGATGGAGTCTGAAAGATTCTCTGACGCTGCCAACTCTCTTTATCAGTTCATTTGGAATCAATTCTGTGATTGGTACATCGAATTCACAAAACCAATCATGAACGGCACAAACGCAGACGAAAAGAAAGCGACTCAGCTTGTGATTGCGCAAGTCTTGAATCGCATCACACGTTTGTTGCATCCATTCGCGCCGTTTATCTCGGAAGAGATTTACCAAAAGCTGCCGATCAAAGGTGCCGCTTGTATCGTGGATCAGTTCCCGAATACCAGAAACGACCGCGAGTTTTTAAGCCTTGGTTCACCGCAAAGTGCGTTTGAAATCGACGTGGTTAAAGAGGTCATCACGGCCATTCGTAATATCCGTGGTGAAAACCGCATCAGCCCGGCAACGAAAATCAACGTTCGTTTGGGCGTGATGAACGATCAAGTCCAAAAAATACTTGGCAATAACCGCACGGCTATCATTACAATGGGCCGCGTGGAAAATCTTGAAATTGGTGCTGAGGGCGACTTGATGAAGTGTGCGGTGGCTCCGGTGATCGTGAAAGATGCGAGCGTGAAGGTGATCATCCCTCTTGAAGGTTTGGTCGACTTTGATGAAGAAGTAAAACGCATCAACAAACTCGTCGAGAAGTTGCAAAAAGATATCTCTATGCTGACGAATAAACTTTCTAACGAGAAGTTTATCGCCAACGCCGATGAAGATGTCGTTGCGGCTGACAAGGCTCTTCTAAGTCAGTCTAAGACTCAACTAGAATCTTTGCGCGAAGCTTTGACACGTTTCCAATAAAACAAAAGCTCTTAAAAAATAAAAAAGGCGAGATATATTATCTCGCCTTTTTTATTTAGAGACTGCTGAAATCTATTTACATTCGCAATTCATTGTCGCGGCCACATCGGCGCCCTGACAGAAGAATCGTTTTTCGTCATGAGAAAGATCGAAAGAAAAAATCTTTCCATTCTTTTCCACCAGCAAAAGATCGTCTCCGTTTTCATAGGCGATACGACGAGCTTCCGCGCGACCGAAAATTTCTCCGTCCGCCTCAAGACTTGCAATCAACGCATCTGTGGGACCTGTCATTTGTTCTTGGGAAAGACTGATTTCTTTTTGTTCCCCGCTGGGTGTATAGGCGAAATATTTTAGGAAACGTCTTTCTTCCTGACCAACACCGCCTCGGCTTTCAAGATAAATACGACGAACCTCGCCGGCTTTTGTGCGAATGTCTGTTGTCGTCCACTCAACGTGTTGAGCCACGATATCTCCAAGATCGGGTGAAATAGCTTTATTAAGAGAGTCAAAGCCGATCTCGCTTTGTGGATCTAGCTCTGCCATCTCCATGTTCAAACATTTCGCCATGGCCCCGAGATTTTTTTTGTAGGCTTCAAACTTAGCGGGATCTTCCATTTCCGTCGGCAGAAAACCTGCGGTCGTTGCTGTCGGAGACGCTTCTTTAACGATGTCTGGTGGCGGCGGTGTGGGCATTGAGCGCGGGGCGCCTTGCGAAGGCACCGTCCCCATCGCTTCCATATTCACAGGAGCGGGAGCATCTTCCATTTTCCAGAAATGGCAGTAAGAGAGAATCAAAATAATAGCGACAACAATAGCAAGAGAGATGATCGTTTTTTTCTTCATCCTTCAGTTATCGACTGATATCCACGGCGACGTCAATGGGTTCAAAGTGCAGCAAAGAGACTCCCATAAAACGCAAGCGCACTTGCAGAATATCAAACATCTCGCCGACTTTTTGACAACCGGCGCCCTTTAAGGTCACAAACATTAAATAATCAGGAAGGCCTGGCTGATAATCAAAATGCCATTGGGAAACTTGTTCGCAATTTTCACCGATTTCAGGCAAATCCAACGCGATAAACTGGGCTTCGCGTGCCGTCTGAAAGGAGATTTCTTTGTCTTGCAAGAGAGGATCGACTTTATCTACGACGAGCCCCACGCGCAGAAGAACTTCTTCTGTCACTGGATTCCAAATCGCAGAATAGTCGTATTGATTGTTGCCAAGTTCCTGAATGCGAAAGCTCATTCGCGCATCAGCGGCATAACTTTCTATGGACCACATACCGATAAGAACCAGAAGTAAAAACACAAAATATCGCATGACATCCCCCTCATGTGCTATTCGTGGGTCTCACTCCTTCTAGCCAATCTTGCCCTCAAAACGCAAGAAAGGGATCTTTTCAGATCCCCTTCTTGAAGTCATTTCAGTTTTGGTGACAAGAATCGTCCTATTTGATGAGACCGATCTCGCGCAAACGCTGCATCAAGAAATCATGACCAGTGATATCAGGGTATTTTGCCCCTGTCCCTTTACAAGAAGGTAAGCAGCTCAACATCGCTTCTGGATGTGGGTGCATGAAGAAAGGCATTGAATAGCGGCTTTCGTTTCTACCGTCTTGAGGATTGATCACACGGTGAGTAGTTGAAGGTAAAACGTCGTTCGTCAAACGCGCCAACATATCACCCACGTCCACGATCAATGTGTCTGGTTCAGAATCGATATCCAACCATTGGCCGTCGCGATCTTTCAATTGCAGACCGGAAGCTGTCGCTGCAGGAAGAATCGTGATGAAGTTGATGTCTTCATGAGCCGCCGCACGCACACAACGAGGATCCACACCTTCTGGAATCGGTGGATAGTGAAGAAGGCGAAGAATGGAGTTTCCATCTTTCGTCATTTTCGCGAAGAAGTCTTTTTCAACTTCAAGAGGCATTGTCAAAGCTTCCAACATCACGTTCCCCGCTTCTTCCAAAGCATCATACAAAGCCGTGAAGTGAGTTTTGAATTCAGGAATTTCTGTGGGCCATACGTTCTCGGGATAAACCGTTTTCAAAGCGTTGCCTTCTTCAAGAACGCGTCCTACGTGCCAGAACTCTTTCAAGTCCATCACTGGAGAATCTTTCGCGTGTTCTTGACCAAACGGAGTGTAACCACGCTGGAAACCTGCTTTAGGAGAGATATAAGATTTTTTTACGTCCGTAGGCAAAGAGTAGAATTTTTTAAGAATGTCGTAAGCCTTGTGCAAATCTTCGGCTTTTACGTTGTGATCTTTAAGAATAATAAAACCGTATTCTTTAAGACCCGTGAAAAGATTGTCGATAAATTTCGCGCGATCTGAATCAGAGCCCTTTGTATAACTCGCCAAGCTCAAAGTTGGAACTTTACGAAGAGTGCTGTTTTCAGAATGAGAAGCAGTTTCCGTCGTTCTCATGAATCCCTCCCTTTTTTAGGTTCATAGGGAACTTACCAAGGCGCCTATTTAAAAGGCAACTGCAACTAATTATGCGTAAAAAGAATATCTAGTACTTTCACGAGCGTCGGTGTTTCAAATTTGAAATGGATATCTCCATCGAAGAGTCGCACCGCATGTGTATTGCGATATGGAGAATCTGAATCTTCGTAGCCGCGATAGACGACGGGGCGCGGGTCCAATTTCAAAGTCTCTGCGATGATCTCGCGAAGGTCTCTGTCTGGATTTTTTTCCTGCCAAGAGCGCAAAAGGGCCTCGGCTTTTTCAGAAAATTCTACATGAATGGGATCTTTGGCGACCTCGCTCGGCCAGCCCGTGCGTGCCTCAGGAACCGCCTCCACCTCGGGAAGATACGGCTTGATATCCAAAATCGGAGTGCCATCAACAAGGTCAGCACCCGCAACCACGATGCCGTCTTTCTCCACTTTTACCAACTCAACAAGGGAAAGGCCGATGGGATTCGGGCGATGCGGAGTGCGCGTCGCAAACAACCCCATACTCTTGCCGCCCAAACGCGGAGGATGAACTTTGGCGTGATAACGTGAAACTTTATTCTGGTGAAAAACCCAGATCAGCCACACATGGCTGAATCCTTCGAGCCCCTGAAGAGATTCCTCGGGCTGAAGATCCGCACGAATCCGGAGTCGCGCCCAAGCCTTCTTCACGAGGCCCGGCTGGCGCGGAGTGCCAAACTTATCCTTAAAACACGACTCTAAATAACCGATGGGTTCCATAAAGGTAGGCCGTACCTTTTGGAGATGTTTTGCGTCAAGGACTTTCAATTCACATGTCCTTTTTGGATGACAACAGCGCTGTAAGGATTAAAAGAGGGCCATCAAACAAAAAGGAGATGTCTATGAAACACCTTATTCTAGTAGCCGCTCTCATTTTAGGCGCGAGCTCTTTTGCTACCGCTGGAGAACTTGATAACGAGTCTTCAGTCACAAACCAAGCAATGAACGGAACAGTCGTTATCCGTGTCGACACGCGCACAAACAAAGCTTCTGTTTTGACGACAGAACAAGCCTTGTCCAGCGACGTTGAGGCTCAAGCCTTGGCGCAATCAGGCTCTTTCCAAGATCTTTCCGCCGCTCATGTCGGTAATGAGTTGGATCGCGACGGTGGAGCTTCCAGTTGGTACTTCTATAATAACTACAACTCTTACTATTACGCTTCAATGTACTGGTATGGTTCGTGGTACAACCCATGCTACTCATACGCGTACAGCTACTATCGTTACTACTACTATTCTTACTACGGCTGGTAATATCCAGCGTTCGTAAAATGGGGGTTTTAAAAAAAGGTTCCGCGATGTCGGGACCTTTTGTTTAAAGAGGGAGAGTTAGTTATGAAGGGGTTCACTTTCTTTGCCGCTATCGTGCTCACAGGTTTCACAGCGTGGGCGGGTCCGTTTACTAATATCGATACTTACAAAAACTCTTTGGGATTTTCTCGTTTTTACTCGCAAGAGAATACCGGTCGCCGCTTAAAAATCGCGGTCTTAGATAAAGGTTTCTTCGGATACGAAAAAGAAATCGGCACAACACTTCCGTCCTCGACTCGCTATGTGGCGGGGCCGGTCTCTTCTCCTGAAAACATGCACGTCGAGCACGGGCTTCGCATGGCGCAGATTCTGACGTCATTGATGACGAATGATCTGCAAGCATCGCAGTGGGTGCCTGATCTGACTCTTTACAACGTGTTTGGTTTTTCAAATTTAAAAGCGGCGATCGACGACATTATCGCCCGCAAAGTGGATTTGGTTCTTTACTCTGAAGTGTGGGAATACGGAGGCAACTTCGACGGTGCGGGCTTCATTAACCATGAAATCAATCGCGCCACACGCAACGGCGTGATCTGGGTGAATGCGGCTGGAAACTTTGCACTGACGACTTTCAATTCTGGCATCCGCACAATTGCTGACAATTGGGTGCAACTTCCAGATCAAAATAACGGCCTGATGATTCGCTGTGAATACAACACAAATGGCACTTGCCCTGTGAAAATCGTATTGTCGTGGAATGACTTTAAGAACAACGTGGATCTGGGAACGGATAAAGATCTTGATCTAGCTTTGACGGACGATCTTTTAAATATTGTTCAGTCGAGCGCTTTGAAACAATCCAAAGATGCGAATGAGTCGCGCCCTGGTTTTTCAAAGTATCCTCGTGAGATCATCACTGCGGAGTTAAATCCCGGCACATACTTCATCCGCGTGAAAAACCGCTCGCAGAACTTTGCTAGCAACGACCAGCTTCGCATCACGGTTGATGGCGACAATGTTATCATGCCTTCGCACAGCCGCGGTGAAACACTTTTAAATCCTGCCGACAACGCGACGGTCATCACCGTGGGCGCCAGCGACTCCCCTCGTTCTTCTTCATCACAATCCTTAGGCAAACCGGACCTCTTCGCGCCGTCTTCGTTATTTCTAAATAACGGCGCCGAATATCGCGGAAGTTCTAACTCTGCCGCGATAGTCGCTGCAGGTTTGGGAATTTTGAAATCGCAACAACCGAAAATGACTCGTGTGGATCTTCTGAAAGCCGTCAGCTCTTATGGCGGCGGCGCTTGGGATCAGCGTGGACTTTCTTTGCATCTTCTTGGTTTTGCTCCGACAGGCCCCGGCTGTTTTATCGATGTGAACTACAATCCTTTGCCGCATTACTTGCGTGAGGTCGTTTCCAAAGGCGGTTATCTTGTGCAAACGACTGTGGGTATTCGTGTGATTGTTCCTTTTGATCCGATCACTTTGGCTTCGCATCTTCGTCGTAATTTGATGAACGATATGATCGTGGCATTGCCTCAAGGTGGCTACGCCGTTTACCCGCGCAATGCGATGATTCCTGCAGGCGCCGCGGAAATTTTCCAGCGTCCTCTTGAGGCCGGCTTGTGCCGAATAGCAAACAGCGGAAACGGCAAAAATTTCCGTCTATAAAAATGCTTTGAGGCAAGAAGTCCCTCTAAGAATTTACTCTTGCGGGCATTGCGGTACCCTCTTTTCCAGGAGGACCGCCATGCCTGAGGAAAAAGACAAAAACAAACCCGACGTGACCGAAGGAGCCAAAATTTTTGGCTGGCACAGCATTCTACTTTTGATCGCGGGATGCGTCCTCGGGCTGATCGCTTACTTCTCGTTCTTCTCCGACAAATAAAAAAGCCCAGGTTTTTCCCGGGCTTTTTCATAAGTAAAGTTTAGCAGAGTCAAAAACCTAGAAGTTTCCAGATCTTCTCATCAAACCTTCTTTATTTTTGATGATGATCTCTTTGCCATTCAAATCAATCAGTCCCTCGTTTTTGAACTCTGTCAAATGACGAGAAAGTGATTCGTTGATCGTACTCGCCAGCTGCGCGAATTCGTTGCGTGTCAGCTTCAAGTTCAAAGAAATACCGTTAGGAGTTTGCACTCCGAACTTATCGGCAAGAAGAACAAGCTGATAAGCAATTCTTTCCTGCACAGACGCCAAATAATGCAACTGACTTGTCGTCTCGAACGCTTCAAGATCACTGACAGCCTGATTAAGAAGAAGTTTTACAAGCGGGCTTGCTTGCGCCATTGCTACTTGAATCAGCTCACGCGGATAGAGCCAAAGCACTGTCGACTTCACAGCCTTTGCATGGCACTGCACCGGTGCACCTTTAACCAACGCTTTATAACCAAAATACTCTCCGGGAGAGACCAATTTAGTTACATATTCATTTGTGGTAGTGCGTCCGCGGGCATGAGAACGATTCACTACAACTTTAACACAGCCAGATTGCACGTAATACAGACCCTTCGCTGGTTCACCTTCTTTGAAAATCATTTCCTCTTCTTTGAGGTGAATGACTTCATAGGGAACGTTTGAAGTATTCGGAATGTTTAGGTTTTGATTGCCCATAAAACCAAGGGAGTTTACTCCGCCGTTGAGTATCGTTTGAGATTCCATACTCTATTTCCTCCGAGCTTTCTTCTTTGGGTTAAATGTTTAGGCCAATCCTAATCTGGTATTATACAGCCGCCTAATTGAAATTTCGACATAACTCACTTGTAACGGCACCTGGTAAAAGAGCTAACAAGGTTTTGACTTGACTCACATAGACGAGTCTCCTAATTTCAGGCGCACATAATTCAGAGAATTTTTTTGTGAAATCAACTGCTTACTTCGTGCCAAAAAGCACCGAGTTTAGATGCTGCAAGGGGGCCCACCGATGGTGAAAAGTATCCTTACCACCCTGATATTGATGTCAATTAACACAGTTTCCTTCGCAAATACGCTAAAAGTCGGCCTGGTCCTCGATAAGGGCGGAAAAGACGATAAATCTTTTAACTCCGCTGCGTACCTCGGCGCTACGAAAGCGCAAAAAGATTTAAAGATTGATCTTAAATTCGTCGAAGCAACGGATACAAACGCCATCGAAAATCTTCATCGCTCGTTTGCGCGCAAAAATTTTGATCTTGTGATCGGTATCGGCTTTGCGCAAAAAGAAGCCGTTAAAAAAGTTTCTGCCCAATTCCCGCAAGTTAAGTTTGCCGTTGTTGACGCCGAAGTCACGGCGCCGAACGTTCGTTCGCTTTTATTTCAAGAACATGAAGGCTCTTTCTTAGTCGGCGCTTTGGCGGCGATGACTTCAAAAACAAACTCAGTGGGATTCGTCGGAGGCATGGACATTCCTCTCATCCGCCGTTTTGCAATGGGTTACATTGCCGGAGCGAAATACGTAAATCCAAAAATCAAAACAAGCGAAAACTATGTGGGCGTGACCGGAGAAGCTTGGAACAATCCGGCTAAGGCCAAAGAATTGGCGTTGTCACAATTTGCACAAGGAGCCGATGTGATCTTTGCTGCGGCAGGTGCGTCTAACACAGGTGTTTTCGATGCTGCTGAAGAAAAGAAAAAATTCGCCATTGGTTGCGACTCCAATCAAAACTGGATTAAGCCAGGCACTATTCTTACAAGCATGTTGAAGGCTGTCGATGTCGCGGTTTACGACACAATCAAGGAAACTCAGGAAGGCAAGTTTTCTCCAGGTATCGTACATTTCGGTTTAAAGAACAAAGGTGTCGACTACACTCTGGATCAGTATAATGAAAAACTCATCACTTCTGATATGAAAAAGAAAGTCGAAGAGATTAAAAAGAAAATCATCGCCGGTCAGATTCAAGTTCCTGATTACTATAAAAAGAAATAGTGATGACAGTTTCCGCGGTCGAGTTTAAAGGAGTCTCAAAATATTTTGGCGAAGTGCGCGCCAACTCCGATATTTCTTTTTCTGTCGCGCCAGGAACCATTCATGCCATCGTCGGCGAAAACGGTGCTGGCAAATCAACCGCGATGAAAATTCTTTTTGGGATGTACCGGCCCGACGGCGGTCAAATCCTCGTCCATGGAAAGCCGGTGGAGTTTCACTCTCCTATTGACGCGATGGCCGCGCAAATCGGAATGGTCCATCAGCATTTCATGCTGGCCGAACCACTTTCAGCTCTCGACAATATTCTGCTTCAGCAAAAAGGTTCGGCGTTTTCTTTACTTCCGCGAAAAGAGCAGAAACAAAGACTCAGTGAAATTGCGGAAAAATATGGTTTTCACTTGGATCTCGATGCCAAAGTTGAAGATCTTTCCGTTGGTGAACAACAACGTTTGGAAATTCTCAAGATCCTTTCGCAAAACTCCGAGATTCTGATTCTTGATGAACCTACGGCTGTTTTAACTCCGCAAGAAGTTCAAAATCTTTTTAAAAATCTCAATCGACTGCGTGATGAAGGAAAAACAATTCTTATCATCACTCACAAGCTTAAAGAAGTGATGGCTCTTACTGACGCCGTGACTGTGTTTCGTCAAGGCCGTGTCGTCGGCAATAAAGTTACGACTTACACAAATACTGCCGAATTGGCAGAGATGATGGTAGGCCATCGTCCGCAAACACCGCGTGAGCGTAGCACGTCCGTGGATACAGATCAGACGTTGCTTAAGTTCGCTAATGTCAGCGCGCGACTGGGCAATCATCAAATTCAGAACATCCATCTTGAGGTTCGTGCACGTGAAATCGTCGGCGTCGCCGGCGTTGAAGGCAACGGACAAGATGTTCTTATCCGCGCGCTTTTAGATCGTCACGCTCTAGAGAAAAAATCCTTCTCGGGGAGCATCACAGTCAAAGGCTCTTTAGGTTCGTTTCCCGAAGACCGATTGCGTTTTGGCGTCCTTCCTTCCCGCCCCGTTTATGAAAACTTCATTCTAGGACAACAGAAATCGGGATCCTTCGCACAGGGTATCTTTTTAAAACTTAAGAATATCGTATCTGCGACTCAGGATGTGATGAATACCTATGACATTCGTCCCCACAACCCGCATTTGCCTTTTGAAAAACTCTCGGGCGGTAATCAGCAAAAACTTGTCGTCGCACGGACTCTTTTACAAAAGCCTTCCGTCGTCATCGCCGCACAACCCACTCGTGGGGTGGATATCGGGGCGATCGAGTTTATTCATAATGAATTGCGCAAGACACGTGACGAAGGCTCCGGCATCTTATTAATTTCTTCCGAGCTCGACGAGCTGATGGCTCTTTCTGATCGCATCGTCGTTTTATATAAAGGCAGTATCGTCGCCGAGTTCACGCGCGCCGAGTTCAACGAGATTTCTTTGGGCTGTGCTATGGGAGGCGGACAGTGAAGCGCTTCTTGGGTTTTATCATCGGTTTAACTGTCGCACTTCTTTTGACGCTCATTGCGGGGGAAAACCCTTTGAACATTTTCATGATCCTTATGCGAAGCGCGTTTGGCTCTGTCTATGATCTGGGTTTGACTTTATCTTACACGACTCCTTTGATTTTTTGTGGTCTTTCCGTCGCAATCGGTTTTCACGCCGGTCTTTTCAACATCGGCGCGGAAGGACAGATGACGATGGCGGTGGTGACAGCGGCGGCGGTCGGCGTTCTTTTTCCGCAGATTCCTTTCCCTGTGGCACCTCTTGTTGCATTCGCGGCGGCTCTGATGATGGGCGGTTTTTGGGGGGCAATCGTAGGCTGGTTGCGGGCATATCGCGGCAGTCACGAAGTTATCATCACGATCATGCTGAATTTCATCGCGGCAGGGTTAGCAAGCTGGTTTACTCTTAAAATTATTCCGAATCCGCACTCGCAGAATCCAGAGACAGCGCTTGTTTCTAGCAACTACATGTTTAAAGATTACGATCTGATCGCGCGTTTCTTTCCGGATACTCCAGCGAATGCGTCTTTGGGATTCGCCATCGCGTTTGCAATTTTGTTGTGGATATTTCTCTGGAAAACCACGTGGGGCTTTCAATTGCGGGCGGTCGGCTCGAATCCGGAAGCGTCTCATCGCGCGGGTATTTCTGAAAAGAAAGTGCAAATTCTAGCTATGACTTTGGCGGGGGCCTTCGCCGGTTGTGTCGCACTTTCGGAAGTCTTAGGAAGCTCAGGACAGTATCGTATCGGTTTTTCGCCAGACTATGGCTTCATCGGTATCGCCGTGGCTCTTTTAGCAAATAACAATCCTATCGGGATTATTTTCGCGGCTTTCTTGATGGGAGCTCTTCATAAAGGCGCTTCCGATTTAGATCTCGAAACTTCCACAATCACCCGTGATTTTTCCCGCATCATTCAAGCATTGATTATCTTGGGTGTCGCAGCTCAGGGTTATTGGGAGTGGATGAAATCGAAAAGGAGAAAAAGCTAATGGATATGATGGCTCTCCTTTTATCTTTAAGCTTGGCAACACTTCGCTTAGCAACGCCGCTGATTTTCGCTTCAATGGGCGGACTTATGAGCGAACGCTCTGGTATCGTGAACGTCGCCCTTGAAGGCTTTATGCTCACCGGAGCTTTCGCCGGCGCGGTAGCAGGACAATACTTCGCCTCGGCGTGGATGGGTTGGGCCGCAGCTCTTTTTGCCGGACTCGTTATCGGCGCTTTGTATGCTTTGTTTGTCATTGAACTTAAAGCAGATCAAATCGTGACTGGTATGGCCTTCAATCTTTTAGCGATGGGCGTGATTCCATTTCTCACGAAGATTTTTTATAACTCTACGGGCTCGACCCCGGCATTGTTAGTCGAAGACCGTTTTGCTTTTGAACCTCTGTTGATGGCATTTGCCTTAGTCGCCTTGATTAGCTTTTGGCTCTATAAAACGCGCTCGGGGCTTTGGCTTCTGTTTGCCGGAGAACACCCGGAAGCTCTTGTCGCTAGCGGTGTCAGCGTCCGCAAAGTTCGCTGGAGTGCCGTTTGTGCCAGCGGTGCTTTCGCCGCATGGGGTGGAGCCAGCTTGTCTTTGTTTTTAGCTTCCTCTTATTCTCCCATGATGACAGGCGGTCGCGGCTTCATGGCGTTAGCGGCGCTGATCTTTGGAAAATGGAAGCCCGTTCCTGCTTTAGCCGCGTGCCTTCTTTTCGCTTTTGCCGATGCCCTGCAAATTCGTTTGCAAGGGGTTCGCATTGGCGACATGGAAGTTCCCGTTCAATTTGTTCAAATTTTACCTTACGTCGTTACCATTGTGGCTTTGGCTGGCTTTATCGGTAAAAGCCGTGCTCCGAAAGCTTTGGGACGAGAGTAAGAAACTAGTGTGAGGTTTTATGAAACATCTATTGATCAGTTTGATTCTTCTTTCTTCAAGCCAAGTCTTCGCTTGGGGCGGTCGCGGACACGATACCATCTGCAGAGTCGCTTCCTTTTTAGTGAAAGAACCAGGTCTTAAAGAATATCTTCAGCACAAACCTCAGATGATGGGTCATCTGTGCAACATGCCGGACTTCTACTGGAAAAGTTTGGGTGGAGACGCAAACAAGTTAGGAAATCCCACGCACTTTATTGATATCGAAGTGATCGGTCTTCCCGTCAAGGACATCCCAACGGACTACAAAAAGTTGATCGCGGATTTCACCGGCAAGCCTAACAAATTCAAAAACGATGGCTCGACAATCAAGTCTATCCCTACAGAATTCGGATCTTCCTGGTGGAGAGTCGATCAATTCATGCGCATCATTGAAAATTTGGGGCAGCAGCTTGCAAAAGCGACTTTGCCTGCAAATTTCAAAGAAGAACAAAACAACGAGCTTCCATATAACAAGCTTGCTTACGAGATGGTTGTCTCGATGGGTTTGATGGGACACTTCGTGGGTGACAATTCTCAACCGTTCCACACAACAGCGGATTACGATGGCTATGCGACCGGACATGGCGGCATCCACGCTTACTTTGAAGATGCGGTCGTGGGGCAATTCGACGGCGATCTTGATTATCTTGTTTTGAAAGAAGCGAGAGCGATGAAAAATCCTGAGTTTTTGAAACCTGCGACACCGATCGAAAAAATGAAAGTTTTGAGTGTTATCTCTAATACGGAAATCCCAAAAATTTTGAAAGTGGATCCTGTTACGAAAAAGTCCACTCTCGTAAAAGAAAAAGGTATGGAGATCAAAACGGCTGCCGAACGCAAACCTGCTTCCGAGGCTTTCAAGAAAATGAAACCTTTGATCGTGAAAGAAATGGCCCGCGGCTCTGTTTTGTTAGCAAATCTTTGGGACGAAGCCTACGCAAAAGCCGGCAAACCCAAGCTAGGTGCTTACAAATCTTATAAGTATCCGTTCACGGTGGACTTCGTGGCTCCCGATTATTACGACACGACCACTCCGGCAGAGAAAAAGTAAAAATCTGAAAAGGGCTTTCTTCTTGGAAAGCCCTCTCCCATCGCCCGTCTCATTCTGAGAATCGAGCGCCCCTCTTCGGCCTCTGTCTTATCTCTAAACACCCAGCTCTTCAAGACCTGCTCCTCGCGCGGGCATGGCTCTGGCATTTCAACGTCATTGAAACAAAGGAGAGAAAAATGAAAAAGTCACTAGCAATCGCTTTTGCAGCCCTTACTCTTATAAGTTCGGTTAACTCAATGGCTTATGATGAATTCGATTTGGAACACACAAGAATCAGTGCTGCACAAGCTAATCAAATTGAATTAATGATTAAAGATATGACTGAGCTTCAGGAAGAGGTTGGCTTAACGTCAGACGGAAGCACAAATCAAGTCGGCTCTCTCACAAAAATAATTGAAGAAGCTCAAATTATTTATGGAGGTTTATCCGACTCCGCAAGTGAAGACGAAATTGATGCTGCCTGGGCCCAAGTGAACACGCTCAAAAGAACTGCGTGCAAGATCGCCACTGGCCAAGCCAACTGCAAATAACTAAAAATATTTATGTTGAAGATAAAAGCTCCCATTACTTATGCAGTTCTGATCTCGTGCTTAAGCATGGGGGCTTGTTCTTTTAAAAAGAATGATGAAAAAGCAGATAAAATATTCCAGATTGCCGCATCAAAGAATGAAACGGCCCTATGCAAGGACTATCAAAAGAAGTTAGAAAAGGTAGATTTCATTTCACTTAGCACAAGTACAAAGGAAAATGACTTGTGTCTAGTTTGGTTAAGCCTAAAAGAACTTGAAAAAGAGAATGCTATACTTCCTGTTCATAAAGTCGCTTTCTCAAATTTGCTAAATTCCACTACTATCTACTCCGAACAAATTTCACCGGAACAAAAAAAACACTATTTTAAGAACTTTCTAAAATGGGCATCGTCATTTTCGAAGTCTCTGTCAGGACCACCCGATCAACAATTGATTAATTTAAATAATCTGACTGGCAATTACCTCTTAAACGAAATTATTATTTCGGAAGATTTTGTACAAAAAGGTATTTTCGCTCTGGCTAAAACCGATCACTTGTCTATAGACGACTTTGCCCAAGCAACTGAAATTTTGGTTCAAAAAATCACATTGCAAAATTTTTGTACTAATAAATCTCTAGGGCTCATCTTCAGCAGAAAGACCATCAACTCTCACACTTCATATTTGCTACAAATGTGCAGAGCTTCCTATGACCTGCATGATCTCTTACTAAAACGTGCTGCCTATATTGTGCCCATTGATCAAACGGAAGTTCTTACGCTGGAAAATGCTTTGAATACTTCTCTCATAAAAAGAACTGAAAACCTTTCTTGGAAATCGATTACCGCCGTAGTCTCGATGGCTGTCAAACGTACTGACGTCAACTTACTTAAGCTTGCAAAGCTAGCTTATCAAGACGAAGGACAATTGCTTCGAGGTTTGGCATACTCACAAAAGCTACAGTATGACTTAGAAAAGTTAATTTCGGCTTCTGGGCAGCATTTTCTAACGAGCCTGCTGAGCCCAAATGAAATCATCAATGCCTTAACCTTGGAAGAAAGTTCGCATCTTTTTGCTCTCTTCTCTAAGCTCGACGTTGTTCCCTCAGACGAAACAACCCTCATTACTCTAAAAAAGATTAAAGAAACTCGCTTAATTCAGCCTAATTTCTTCAATGAAAAAACTTTATCGGCATTTTTAGCCTTGATAAAAAGCAATACTATCACAGGATTTCAAAATCATTTTGCAACATTAGAACTAGAAAACTTCGAAAGAGCTCTTATTGTTCAAGGAAAAGGGTCGCAATTGATTTTGGATACCCTAACTGGAAACTCCGGAAAAAACCTGCTTATAAATATAAACCCTGGCGGTACAATCCAATTTCTCACAGAGAGAAATTTAGGAAACGCCGCAGACTTAACTTTCTTTGCGACCACTGAACTAATTTTCCGTAAATTATACTTTGATAAACAGATCGAGTTACCATCTTTCAATAAACATAATGCAATTATTTATTCAGTTCCTGGAAAGATGTACTCCATTGCTGCTGAAGCTCTATGGAACTCACTCTTAACTTCAACAATTTCGGCTGAAGATATAAAATGCACAAAAGTGGATCTCTTTCAAGATTGTGACACCATAGTTAATGACGGCATTCGATCTAAATTTGAGCAAGTTATCCGTGCAATAAAAAAGTCCCAGGCTAAAATTTAGTTTTCTAATTTAGATATCAAATGAAAGATTCTATTTACTTGTAGCGGTACTTCCTACGGAGGCGGCGATGATGCACGCGATGGCGGACCACTGAGTGAGTGTTAGATGCTCTTGCAAGAGCAGAATTCCCATGAATGTCGCTACGACCGGCTCTAGACTCATAAGAATACCGAATGTCTTTGCGGGCATATTGCGCATGGCTTTCATTTCCAGAGAATAAGGCAGAGCGCTTGAAAGAATCGCGATCAAGAGTCCCATCGGCCACAAACCGGGATTTTTAATTTGCTCGACATTAATGAAAACCCCCACCGGAAAACTTACCAGCGCTGCGAACGCCATACCCCAAGCTGTGATGACAAGGCTGCCTCCATTCTTCGCGGCCTTTTTTCCGAAGATGATATAGAGACCCCAGAAGACTCCGGCGATAAGAGCTAAAGCAACCCCGGTCATATCCAAGGTCGTATTGGTTTCTCCTATTGGAAGAACAAAATATATTCCGAGTCCCGCGAGCACAGCCCACACGATATCCAGTGCTCGCTTGCTTGAAAGAAGCGCTACGGACAACGGACCTACGAACTCGAGAGCCACGGCCAATCCCAAAGGAATTCTTTCCAAGGCAAAATAAAAAAGGAGATTCATTAAACCTAATGAGACTCCATACGCAGCGATGCTCGGAATGCTTTCGCGGGAAATCTTATGTTTCCAAACCCGGGCGGCAACAAGAAGAAGAACGGCTGACATCGAGACACGTAAAGCTGTTGTGCCCGCAGCCCCTGCTTGCGGGAACAGGTGTTTCGCAATGGATGCTCCAAATTGAATCGAAAACATCGCCAAGAGAATCCACACAATGGATGACAAGACTTGATTTCGCAACGACGTTTTCTCCTCGTTTGCTGTTAGAAAAGTAACAGGTGCGCGCGCTGTCGGGCACTTCTTGTTACTGCGATCTCATCATGAGAATCCATTTTGCTAAGCTATTGATTCGTGGTCGCAAGAATCTCAGAACAGAACGGAGAGCCAGGCACGCTCTTAGCATTAGGGATATGTATACCGCTTGTGACAAAGGAGTCAAAATGACAATCAAGAATATCATCGCAGCAGCAATCATCACGATCTCTTCTTCAGCTTCTTTGGCAGCTACTAAATGTGATCACAAAGGTGCCGGTGGTCTTTTCGCTCACACAAACCCACCTGCAGTAGCTAAAACACAAGTCGCTAAAGGTTCTACGACTACAAACGTAGGTACTCGCTAATCCGCAACCGACACAAATTGAAATGCCCCCAAAAGCCCAGGAAATCCCCCTTCCTGGGTTTTCCCTTTTTCCGGTTTATCGAAACTAATTTCATATAGTTCCGTCTTCTATGGCATCAAAGAATTTGCAAAGAAGATAGGCATGCCGAGTTCGCAACTCAGCCTGCGACCCATTAAAAAATCTGTCGCTTAAAAAATAAAAAAAGCCCAGGGGTTGCCTGGGCTTTTTAGTTTTCACCTTTTCAGGATCAATTACTTAGCGATATCGCCTACGTATTTGAAACCAACAGTGATCATGTTTTTAGTCATGTCTTCAGTATTAGCACCGAAAGCTGCACCAAAATCTCTGTCTTTGATTGAAGTGTAAGCTACATGGTAACGGAAAGCGTCTTCAGCTTTTGGAGTCAACTCAAGAGCCAATGCCCAAGCATCACGCTTGAAGTTGTCTTCGCCTTGAAGTTTGTCTGTAGACATTTCGTACTTCAAGATTGGAGTCCACATACCCATTTTGTAACGAGCTTCTAGGATTGTAGAAGTAGTCTCGTCTTTTTCATCTGTAAGAGCAGTCTTGTCAGAGTTAGCCAAGTACTCTAGGTCGATGTTCAAGTTTTCCATTGGAGCGATACGGAAACCCGCAGCGATGTATGACAACTCATGACCACCAGTCACTCTGTCATCACCAGCACCCATGTTGTAGCTCAAGTATGTTTGGAACATTTTCTCAGCAAAAGAACCCCAGTAAGCAACGCCATAAGAGTGACGTTTGTTTGTTGCAGTCAACAAATCAGAGTCACGGTTAACTTGGTTGTAAAGTTGAACTTCAACTTTGTGGTTCTCAGCAATTTTGTAAGCAGCAGAGATACCAGAAGAGTTTTCTGGAGTCAAAACTGAACCAGTCAAGAATGGATTGATAGTAGCTGCGCCACCGATTCCACCGTTAGCCAAAGAAGTAAGGTAAGTATCGCCATCGTAGAATGCACGACGTTCGAAACCACCAACATTCATCCACAACTTACCACCAGAGAAAGACCAGTCACCGTGATTTTTCGTGATGAACAAGTGCTCAACGAAAGTATCTACAGTCATAACTTTTTGACCAGCAGTATCTTTAGTTGGGTCAAAAGCAAGTTCGCTAGAGAAAGAGCGAAGGTTGAACGCAGAGTCAATAACTGCATCACCTACGTTACCAGAGAAGTACATACGTGCTACGTCTGGAACAAATACAGAAGTAGATTCTACTTCAGCACCTGCGTTGTTGTCGTAGTTACCAGTGTAAACATAGTCAGAACGAACAACGAGTTTTACACCCGCCATTGCCTGAGTTGCTGCAAGAGACATTACTGCCATTGCTAGAAGCTTTTTCATTGTTGCATCCTTTCGTTTCGTTGCAAATCTATGAAACTTTTAAATCCATTAAAAGCTGTAAGCGTATACATAAAAAATGCTAATGAGGTGCTAGTCTAAGATCAACAACAAAAATTTTTGGACCTTTTCCGTTCCACCAAAACCGCGTGGAAAAAATTCTTCTTGTGGTCGCAAAGCCACAGATCCAGTTGATGAATTTTTCGCTTCACTCATCGCATTTTTTTTAAATTTTTATGCCGACGAAATCCGCTCCTGTCGCGGTTTTCATAGAAACAGATCCTCATTTAGCATCGAGGCGTTTCGTGTTTTACTGATGTGGATTTCATACCGTTTTTTGGTCCAAGAAACTCATCAAATCTGACCATTGACGCGAAATTTCAAAATAGAGTGCGGACACTAGATCATGGTCTAGCTTTATACATTTTTTACGTTACACACCTAGACCAAGGTCATAATCTTAACCATACTTAACAACTCAAAACCAATATAAAGGAGTTTCGTTGTGAACGTTTCTAAAATTTTGGCGTCTGTCATCTTTCTTGTAAGTGCATCAGCAAGTGCTGCTGACATTGCAGGAATCACAGTTAACGCCGAGGCAGCTTTTGACTATAACTTTGTGTCCTCAAAAGGCACTCCTATGCTCTACACGGGAGGAGCGACAAACGAGAACTATCGTTTGAATTACGTGCAAGCTCTTCTTAAGAAAGAAACAGACAAGCTCTCTTTCCTGACTCGCCTTAACTACACAACAACTTCTTATACAGATGCAGCCGTTCAGAAGAAAGCCAACTTCGGCACTCTTGATCAGCTTGAGATATTCTACAAACCAGCAGCTAATCTATATATTGGTTTCGGTCGTTTCTTGACGACAATGGGTTATGAGTCGCTTATGAAGTACGAAAACGCGACTTATACTAATACGATTGCCTACCAATCTATCGTGCCTGGTTACGGCGAAGGTCTTCGTGCGAAGTACATCGCTGGCGACTGGCTCACAGCCACGGTGTCGACATATAATCAGACGACTTACGGTGCTTTTGGCGATGACTACACACCGACTAAAACGACAGAGGCTTCAATCACAGGCGTTTTTGCCGGCATCACATGGTTTGCAGGCTACCTTACAGGAACAGATTCAGCGGTAGCGCCAGCTACCGGCAAAGTAGACAAATCTTCTTCCAGCGTTTGGGCTTCTTACAAGTTCACAGATAATTTCGGTCTTGCGATCACTTATGATTCACGCACATTTAAACCTGATGGAGAACACAATCATTGGGCCGATTCAACAAGCGCAGTTTTAACATATGGCCTTGGAATCAATAACTTAGCACTTCGCTACGAGTACGTTCGTGGTGCCAGCGAGATTGGTTACGGCGCGGGAGCGGAAACAATCAACTCTTTCATCCTTGCTGACAAAATTGCTCTGACAGAGAACTTCAATCTTTATGTTGAATACAGAAATGACTCTGCCGATGAAGACGCTTTTGTCGACGCCGATGGAGCGGCAACTGGTTCAGCACACCTTGTAACACTGGGTGCTCTTGCTTATTTCTAAAAATTGACACAACAAAAATAAAAAAGGCCGCCTCACGCGGCCTTTTTTATTTCTTCAGTTACGTTCGCGCCATTTTAGGTCCTGTGCCAATTTTCTGTTTATGGATTTAAGTTCTTTTCCTTTCTTATGTTGTGATACTCTGAGAAAGATAAAGGAAGAACATCCTGACAATGCAAAAGAAAAGACTTCTCAACGGTACAATCAAAAGACATCCTGACGGCTTCGGCTTTTTTATTCCTGATGATATAGAACATCCTGATGTATATATTCCCCGCCATTCGATGGAAGGAATTATGACGAATGATAAAGTGTCCATCGAAGTCTTTCCCGAAAAAGGTACAGATCGCTTCCGCGGCGAGATCATTCGTGTTCTTTCACGCGGCACAAAAACTATCGTAGGCCGTTTTTATCGAATGAACGACCGCCTGGGCGCTATTCGCGACGAGGGCAAAGGCTGGGGTCAAGATCTTAAAATCAAAATTGAAGACTCCATGAACGCCAAGGACAAAGAGCTTGTCGCGGCAGAAATCACGTCCTATCCCGAAGAGGGAAAACCTTTCGCAGGTAAAGTGACAGAGATTATCGGAAACGCCCTGGATCCATTAACGGACATCAAACGCGTCATTCGCTCGAACAATATTCCGCTGGAATTTTCAAAAGAAACTCTTGAAGCGGCTAAACAGTTCGACGAGGTTCCCAACGAAAAAGATTTCAAAGGCCGTGTCGATCTTCGCGATAAAAATCTGATTACTATTGACGGAGCCACTGCGAAGGATTTTGACGACGCGGTTTATGTAGAAGTTCATAACGATGGATTTCTTCTTTACGTCGCGATCGCGGATGTCAGTCATTATGTTCGCGTGGGTTCAGCAATCGATAAAGATGCGTACGAGCGCGGGACGTCGGTTTATTTCCCTAACTATGTCGTGCCGATGCTTCCGGAAGTTCTTAGTAACGGACTTTGTTCGTTAAATCCTCATGTCCCTCGCCTCTGTGTTGTGGCCGAGATGCTTTTCGATTTTACCGGAGACCTCAAGAAATCCGACTTCTATGAAGCCGTCATGGAAAGCAAAGCCCGTGTCACATACGGAGAAGCGCAAGAAATCATCGACGGAAATGACATCGAGAAATTCAGTCACGTTAAAGAAAATATTCTAAGACTTTCCGATCTTGCCAAAATTCTAATGGCCAAAAGATTCAAAGAAGGTTCGCTCGATTTGGAAATCCCAGAAACAGAATTGGTTATTGACGGCGCCGGAGTCCCCGTCGACATTCAACGATCCGAGCGTTTATTCTCTCACCGTTTGATTGAAGAAATGATGCTTGCAGCGAACGTGGCCGTGGGTAAATTTCTTGCAAGCAGAAATATTCCGGCTTTGTACCGTATTCACGAACCGCCAAATGAGCAAGCCATCCGCCTTCTTGAAAAATATCTGGCGAACTTTGGCGGCAAAACAAAACTGGGACAGGGAAAATTACAAAAGAGACTGACAAAAGCTCTTGAAGAGTTTGAAAACCGTCCTGAAGCGCAAATCCTTAACATCCTGACCCTTCGTTCAATGAGCCAGGCGAAGTACAGTATGAACAACGTAGGTCACTTCGGCTTGGGATTTGAATTCTATACACACTTTACTTCGCCGATTCGCCGTTATCCTGACTTGATCGTGCATCGCCTTCTGAAAAATCAGGTGATGCCGAACTCGCAGTATCGCTTAATGAGCGAAGATGACCTTTCTTCGGCAGGAACAATTCTTTCCGCGGCAGAGCAAAGATCGGTCAAAGCGGAGCGCCAAGTTCAATCAATCAAAAAAGCCCGCTTCATGGAAAAATTTGTCGGGCAAGAGTTTGATGGAATGATCAGCTCTGTCGCTAAGTTCGGTGTTTTCGTTCTGCTACGTGAATACGACGTTGACGGACTTGTCCGTCTTGATGATCTTGGCAAAGAGCGCTTCGAGTATGACGAAGAAAATCTTCGTCTTGTTGCCAAACGTTCCGGCTTTGCTTACAGCATTGGCGACATGATTCGCATCCAAGTCGCCGCTGCAGATCCTGAACTAGGCCAGATCAACTTCGTTCTGTCCGGCGTTGAGAAAGAAGAAATGGACGAAGAGGATGATCGCACTGCTGCGGAAATTTCAGCAGAAAAGCTCCTCAAGAAACTTCACAAACAAGATCGTCCGCGCACTGGGGAAGGTCCTCGTAAAGAGGCCCGTCACGGCCGAGGCCGAGATCGAGACCGCGACAGGGAAGAGCGCGGCCCACGCCGTGAACGCGACCGTGATGGCGAACGCGAGCGTCGCGGTCCTGGCGGCGAAAAATCTTTTAAAGAAAAGTCTTTCAGAAAAGATCGCGATCAGAAATCCAAATTCTTCCGCGACTCTCGTCAGGACAAAGAAGGACAAGCGCAAAAGTTGCAAAAACTCGAGCGCCAAGCGAAGTTCAGTCCACCGGAATCTCGCGATGGCGAGCGCCGAGGACCTGACCAAAGCTTGCTTGATATGATCCTTGGTCCAGAGAAATATCGTCGAAGAGATGAAGACACCTCTTCTAAAGACAAGCCCAAGCTCAGTAAAAAATTGATGTTTGCCGAACAGTCTAAACTCCGAGATAATAACGACTATTCGGAGAAGAATAGTGACAGCCTTAAAGACCGGAAGCCAGATCGGAAAGACTCTCAAAAACGCGGGAAGACTGAGAACGATCGTCGGAGTGTTCGCAAAGCACGGGTTTCACCAGGTCGCGGAAAAGGTAAAGCTCGGTAAGTTCATTATTGAAAGACTTAACACGGCCTCTGACATCGAAAGACTTTCGATGCCAGAGCGTCTGCGTATCAGTTTTGAAGAGCTCGGTCCCACCTTCGTAAAACTTGGTCAGCTTCTCGCGTCCCGTCCCGATTTAGTTCCCGACGAATATGTCGCTGAATTCGAAAAACTTCATGATCGCGTGCAGCCTCTTTCATTTGAAGTTGTTGAATCCGTCTTAAGAGAAGAATTTGGCAATTCGCTTTACCAAAAGTTCGAAAGTATTGATCCGACTCCGCTAGGCTCTGCCAGCATCGCTCAAGTGCACAAAGCCCGCCTCGCAACGGGCGAAGACGTTGTCGTTAAAGTACAGCGTCCAGGAATTATTCAAACTATCAACGACGACTTAAATGTCCTTTACCTGCTCGCCGATCTGCTTGTGACGTACGTACCAGAGTCACGCCCGTACAATCCTACCGGCATCGTCGACGAATATTTTAGAACTTTAGAGCTGGAGACGAACTTCGTTGTCGAAGCGAATAATATCCGTCGCTTCCAAGAAAATTTCGCCGCAGACGAACACATCAAAATTCCTAAGGTCTATTTCGACTTAACGACAGAGCGAGTACTTGTGATGGAGCTGCTTCCCGGCATTCCCCTTTCGCAGGAAGGTTCTTTACGCCAAGAAAACATTGATCCTAGCGAAGTCATTCGCCGCAGTCTTCGTGCCTATCTAAAAATGGTCTTCGAAGACGGTCTTTTTCACGGGGATCTGCACGCTGGAAATTTCTTTGTTCTTCCCCAAAATCAAATTGGTTTGATTGATTTCGGCGTGGTAGGCCGTTTGAATGTGCGCACTCAATCCGCTATCGCCAATATGCTTTTAGCTCTATCCAAGGAAGATTACGAACGCTTGGCCTACGAGTACGTGGATCTTGCGCCTTTCACGGATCGGGTGAACGTCGACCTCTTTGCCAAAGATCTGCGCGAGTTGATTGCGCCTTATTTCGGATTAACTCTTAAAAACGTGAATCTTGGAAAAATCCTGATGAAGTCTTCAGGCATCGCGGCTCGACATCATTTGCATGTACCGACCGATTTGATGCTGTTCTTTAAATCCATCGTTTCCATTGAAGGTATGGGCCGCAAGATTCAAAAGGACTTCGATTTCCTGCAGTACTCTTTGGAATTCGCCGGAGATTTGGCCAAGACTCAATACGGCCCCCAGCGCGTGATGAACGACATGACACAAATGGCGCGAGAATCGAAAGCGTTTTTAAACTCTTTACCGCGCCAACTGAACTTCTTTCTTAGAAAAGTAAACAGTCCCGACCATGCCTTTCGATTAAAAGTCGGTGAAATTAAAGAACTGAAACGCTCTGTTGAAAGCTCCTCGAATTTACTTTTCTTAGGCGTCATTATCGCAGCTTTGATCCTTAGTTCTTCTTATATTTTTGTACACGATACCGTCAGCCATATTGCAGGCGTTCCGACAATCAGCTTTATCGGTTACGCCCTCGCCATTATTCTTGGCATGATCGCCTTCTTGAATTACATCCGAAAACCTTGAGCGTGGAGACTTGATGCAACAACTTTATTACGAACTCAGCGTCCTTGCTAAAGCCGTTCACTTTAAAAATCTTTCTGCAGCGGCCTTGCATGTCGGCCTCAGTCAACCGCAACTTTCCCGTATTATTGCCAAGATTGAAGATGAATTAAAAATCGTTCTCCTCGACCGCTCCGCAAAACGTAAATCGGGCTGGACGACAGTGGCGTTTCAACTTTCCGAGATCTTTGAAAAATCCACGCGTCGTTTGGAAACAGAACTGCAAGGTATCAGCAACAACCAAATGGTCGCCGAACTGCACATCGGAACTTTGGAAGGCCTTTCTGATTTCGCGCTCAACACTTCGAAACTGTGTTTTGAAGAGGTCGGCGTAAAAAAGATCACGCTCGATATCTTCGACCTTAACGAACTGGAAGCCAATTTCCTTTCCGGGAACTTGGATTTGATTTTCACGTCCAAACAGCCGGGACGTCAGAAATTTAAATATCTGACAGAGTTGGGATTCCAAAAACTTGAGAACATCGAAACGTCGAAGAAGTTCAATGTTCTCAGCACGTTTGAGTACGGACGTGCGAATAAGAAAGAACTCGAAACCTTCCCGCATCTTTTTATTTCTAACTCTTTGGCGATACGCCGCTCATGGTTTGACAAAATTGGCGGCACAGGACACTTGCCGACAGAAGCAAAAAAAGGAAAGGCGAAAGACGCGGAACCAGTTCTTATGATCGGCTCCGAACTTTTAAGCCCGGTCCTCTGGGAAAATATCACAGGAGCTTTGGACTAAAAAAGATGCCAGGCCCTATTTACGACTGGTAACATTGCAAGCTTCCGGCAAACGAGGCCAAGATCTTTTGGGGAATTCTGCGATTCTCGCCAGTCGCCCGGAAGACACCTGGGAGGCCGTAGCCCCCGAAATGAAACGAGCCGCCGAAGAGCAGCTCGGTGATAAATCCCGTCGCTAAAAAAAAAGCCCCACCATTTCTGGTAGGGGCTTATGCCGGTACATTCTAAATTAAGATATTAAACGGGAATGACTTCGATTTCGGGATTGAATTGATCTCTTAGAATTCCTTCAATCGCCATCAATGTGCCGGAAGTTGCGCTTGGGCAGGTACCGCACGCGCCTTGATAGAATACGTAAAGTTTATTGTCTTCGTATTTCACAACATCCAAGTCACCACCGTCGCCCTGCAAGCCAGGACGAACCGTGTGATCCAGGATTTCTTCGATCTGTTGCACTTCAGCAGGAAGATTTGCTCTGCGCATTTTCTTTTCGTCCATCTGTGTTTGATTCGGATTGTGCGCCGGCATGCGAGTTTGGATCACGGCACATACGTTTTTTTGAATTTCTTCCGGATCGTCATCAAAATTGTGCGTAATCGTAATAACGTTCTGGAAGAAATGCACTTGGCGCACGCCAGGAACCTGAAAAAGGGCTGAAGCCAAGAGCGATTGGTCCGCTTCTTTCGCATCGGCGTAAGTCGCTTTGCCTTCATTCAATACCGGACGATCAAGGACAAATTTCCATGCGTTCGGATTTGGCGTTGCTTGAATTCTGATAAGTACATCTTGGGTGCTCATAACAACATCTCCCGGGCCTTCACCACGGCTTTTACTAAACGATCAATATCTTCTTTATTATTATACACGGAAATAGACGCGCGCACTGTGCCTGTGATTCCGTAGCGGGCCATTAAAGGCTGGCAGCAGTGATGGCCCGCACGAACAGCCACACCTTCTTGATCCAAAATCTGACCAACGTCAGAATGGTGCGCACCCTGCAAGTTAAAGGAAATAATAGGGCCTTTATTCGCAGAGGTTCCGAAGATTCTCAAATCCGGAATCGCCTCAAGTTTGCTGGTTGCATACTCTAAAAGATTCGCTTCATAAGCATGAATATTTTCAAATCCAATTTTAGAAACAAAATCAATCGCCGTGTGCAGACCGATCGCTCCCTCAACATGTGGAGTGCCCGCTTCAAAGCGGTGAGGAACATCATTATAGGTCGTTTTCGCAAACGTTACCTTGGAGATCATCGCGCCGCCACCTTGATACGGAGGCATTTGATCTAAAACTTCACGCTTGCCGTAAACAACGCCGAAACCAAAAGGTCCAAAAAGTTTATGCGCAGAAAGCACAAAGAAATCACAATCGATAGCTTGCACGTCCACAGGAGTCTGAGAAACGATTTGCGCTCCATCGACAAGGACTTTCGCACCCACAGCATGCGCCCACGCCGTGATCGTTTTCATATCTGTATTTGTGCCCAATGTGTTTGAGCACGCCGTAAATGCAACCATCTTAACTTTGGAAGTCAGTTTCTTTTTCAGATCTTCCATATCAAGTTCGCCATTGTCATGAATCGACACAGCGACAACCTTCGCGCCCATTCTTTCGGCGATCATTTGCCAAGGAACGATGTTCGCGTGATGTTCCATTTCTGTCACAAGAATTTCATCACCGGCTTTGAGATTCGCCACCCCCCAGGAGTGAGCCACCAAGTTGATGCCCTCTGTTGTACCGCGAACAAAAATAATTTCTTCCGACTGCTTGGCATTTAAAAACTGTGCAATACGCAAACGTGCAGCTTCAAAATGTGAAGTCGCGAGGTCACTTAGATAGTGCGCTCCGCGATGCACATTCGAGGTCTCGAACGAGTAGAAGTGCGTGATACGGTCAATAACAGACTTGGGCTTCAAAGAGGAAGCCGCTGTATCAAGATACACAATATCTTTGCCGTGCGCTTTTTGCGTTAAAGCGGGAAATTCACTTCTGACTTTGGCAAAGAGTTCATTGAGTTTTTCCATAAACTCCTCCTAGCGAGATCCCGTGCTCAGTTGCGAAAACACTTCATCCAAATGGCGCTTCAACCATTTTTGAATGTCATCGTTCGAGATCTTTTCAATCACTTCCGCGAGATATCCATAACTCATCATATGGATGGCTTTCTTTTTAGGGATTGCACGCGAAAGCATATAAAATAATTCTTCTTCATCCAACTGACCCACAGTTGAACCGTGAGCCGCTTTAACGTCATCAGCATAGATTTCAAGAGCTGGACGGCTGTCTGCCTCGGCCTTTTTGCTCAAAAGAAGATTGTTATTCAATTGCGCCGAGTTCGCTTTTTGCGCGCCCTTTTGAATCAACACTTTACCGGTAAATGCAGCTCGTGACTCGCCATCAAGAATGCCTTTGTAAAGCTGATTGGTATTGCACTCGCCCACTTGGTGGTCGATCAAAGTCGTATTATCGACATGTTGTGAACCCCGGACGGCATAAACACCCAAAACCTCGGTAGAAGAACCTTCCCCTTTTAGAGAAACTTCTAAGGAGTGACGAGACAATCCCGCACCTGTTGCAAAAGCCAGGCTTTCCACGTTCGCGTTTTTTTCAATGCGCAATCGAGTGCGCCCGATGTTAATTGCATTGTCGGAATCGGCTTGAACGCGCACGTAAGAAACTTTTGCGCTTTCACCGACGTGCAGATCCAAAACAGAGTTTACGAAATAAGAAACGCCAGCGTTGCCATAGTGACTTTCAAGAATGCGAACAGAAGATCTTGCGCCTATGTCCAACGAGATACGTGGATGCACCATCAGCGCAGGCCCGCCTTCAACAGAAGTAAAGAAAACGAAATTCACAGGTTTTTCCACAGACGTTTCTTTAGCTAAAGCCGCAACAAACGGTTTAGACAAATAAGCGCTGTTCAAAGCATCAAAGGCATCATCAAAATGCGTTGGATATTCTGAAAGCTCGCGCAACGTAAAACCTGCAGGTAATTCGTCGGATAAAGTTTTATTCAAAACGCCGTTAAAGAAAACGACGTTACAGAAATCCGCATTAAGATGCTTACGGATTTCGGTCATTGTTTCATGACTTGGCTCCACGGGATTAAAAGCACTTGGCATGAAGTTCACTTCACCCAAAACTTTCACGCTGGTGTAGTGCCACTCTTCATCTTTACGAGTGGGAAGCCCCTTTTTAAGAGCATAGTCATATCCTGCCTGACGGAAGGAAGCCAAAGCCCCTTCTGCAGGCTGAACCTGACTGAATCTGTCGTAAGTAGATAACAAGTTCATTAGTTCACCAACCAGTCATAACCTTTTTCTTCAAGTTTCAATGCCAAGGAAGCGTCACCTGTTTCGATAATTCTTCCGTTCGCCAAAACGTGAACAAAGTCCGGCTTGATATAATCCAAAAGTCTTTGATAGTGCGTAACCAAAACAATCGCATTGTCCTTGCGACGAAGTTTGTTCACGCCGTCTGCGACGATTCTCAAAGCGTCGATGTCCAGTCCTGAATCCGTTTCATCAAGCAAAGCCAAACGCGGAGACAAAACCGCCATTTGCAAAATCTCATTACGTTTCTTTTCGCCGCCCGAGAACCCAACATTCACAGAGCGATCCAAGTATTCAGGCTTCATATTTACTAATTTCATTTTCTGATAAAGGAATTCTCTGAACTCCCCTTCAGGCATTGGCTCAGAGCCTTGGTGTTCCAGGATAGAGTTGAAAGCCGTGTGCAGGAATGTGAAATTGGAAACGCCCGGAACTTCAATCGGGTATTGGAAAGCCAGGAAGATGCCCTCTTTCGCTCTTTGATCCGGTTCAAGATCCAAAAGATTCTTCATTTGGAAGTTGATTTCGTAATTCACTTCACCGGAAGTCACTTCGTACGCCGGATGGCCCGCAAGAATCTTCGACAATGTCGATTTACCAGAACCGTTCGGTCCCATGATCGCATGCACTTCGCCTGCTTTCACAGTAAGATTCAAACCTTTAAGGATTTCTTTATCTTCAATTTTTGCGTGGAGGTTTTTTACTTCTAACATTTCTTTATCCTTAACCAACAGAATTTTCTAATTTCATTTCGATCAATTTCACGGCTTCAACGGCGAACTCTAGAGGAAGTTCTTTAAAAACTTCCTTACAGAAACCGTTCACCAGCATGGAAATGGTTTTTTCCATATCCATCCCGCGTGACTGCAAATAAAAGATCTGATCTTCACTGATGCGCGAAGTAGTCGCTTCGTGCTCAATCTGAGCCGTCTTATTTTTAACTTCAATATATGGATACGTGCTAGCACTGCACTTATCGCCGACAAGCATGGAGTCGCACTGAGAATAATTACGCGCGTTTTCCGCTGAAGGCATGATCTTCACCTGACCACGATAAGCATTCGAAGATTTATCTGTCGAAATACCTTTGGAAATAATCGTGCTCTTTGTGTTCTTACCGATATGGATCATTTTTGTTCCGGTATCGGCCTGCATAAGATCATGGGTCAAAGCGACAGAGTAGAAAGCGCCTTCAGAGTAATCCCCTTGCAAAATACAAGATGGATACTTCCAGGTAATCGCCGAGCCTGACTCCACTTGAGTCCAAGAAATCTTAGAGCGTTTTCCAGCCGCTTTCCCACGCTTCGTAACGAAATTGTAGATTCCGCCTTTACCTTCTTTATCGCCCGTGTACCAGTTCTGCACAGTCGAATATTTGATCTCGGCATCATCAAGAGCAATCAACTCTACAACAGCCGCGTGCAATTGGTTTTCGTCACGCTGAGGCGCTGTACAGCCCTCAAGATAATTCACGTAACCGCCCTCATCACAAACAAGAAGAGTTCTTTCAAACTGTCCTGTGTCCGCTGCATTGATACGGAAGTACGTTGAAAGATCAATCGGGCAACGAACTCCCTTAGGGATGTAACAGAAAGACCCATCTGTGAAGACGGCCGCATTCAAAGCCGCATAGAAATTATCTGTGTAAGGCACAACAGATCCCAAATACTTCTTCACAAGGTCAGGATGTTTCTGGATCGCTTCAGAAATCGAACAGAAAATCACGCCCGCTTTTTCCAAAGTTTCCGTATGAGTCGTACCCACAGAAACAGAGTCAAAAACCACATCGACGGCAATACCGGAAATACGTTTTTGCTCGGACAAAGGAATGCCCAGCTTTTCAAAAGTTTTAATCAACTCTGGATCTAAATCGTCCAAAGATTTTGGTTTGTCAGCTTCTGATTTTTTCTTCGGAGCTGAGTAATAACGAATATCTTGGAAGTCGATTTTAGGATACGAAACAGCCGCCCACGTTGGCTCAACCATTGTCAGCCAATGACGGAAAGCTTTAAGACGGTATTCCAACATCCATTCAGGTTCATTTTTCTTTTGCGAAATCAAACGAATGATATCTTCGTTCAAACCTTTTTGAACTTCATCTGTTTCGATATCCGTCGTGAAACCGTATTTGTATTCGTAGCTCTCTTCAAGAGGGCTATTGGAGGGCTTGTTATTATCCATGAGCCTCTACCTCCGCTGACTTCTTGCCAGTTGCTGATTTCTCCACAAGGAGTTCTTTCAAGCTTAAGCTCTTGTAGAAATCCGTGAGTCGATGATTGAGATGTGTAATAGGAGAAACAATGTTGCACGTTCCCTGAATTTCACAGGGAGCTTCTTTGTGCAGGCACTTCACTAAAGCCGTCGGGCCTTCGATAACCTCGACCAGATCGTGAATAGAAACTTTCGCAAGATCCTTCGTGATTTGATAACCACCGTTCGCGCCATATTCCGCGCGCAGAATCCCGCCTTTTTGTGCCATCTGTTGCATTACTCGAGCTGTCGCATCAAAAGGAGTATGAAATGCATCCGAAACTTCTTTTGCAGAAGTTAATTCACCGGGAATTTTTTGACTCATGTACTTTAAAGCCATGAGCGCGTATTCGAGTTTGCGGTTGATTTTATTCATAAATTCTCACTTCAGTGGGCGCTGCTTCAGTTCCGCGGCCCGCCGCTCCACTCTGCCGGCATCCGCCGATTCGTGCGTCCACACTGCGGGCTATCGCCCGTTTCTAAACGAAAGTGTAATGAAAAACAAGACGAAATACGCCTAATTTTAGCGTATTTAAGTCTATGACAGAAATCTTTGCTTAAGTTTTGAAAAAATGTGCTGATTTCAAAGCCTTAGAGTGCTATACGAAGGTCTTATGAGAATTCTTTTCATTACCATCGGCAGCTTCATTGTTCTTGGCGTTCTTATCTTGATGGCCCGTATTTGGGGCTTAAGTCAGAACTTTCCTGTTTATGACCACGCCTTTTTTACTGGCCCCACTCCATTGATTATTGTCAAAGTGGACACTCTGCCAAAAGCGCAAGAAGTGGTGAAAGCAAAGCCTGACGCGGTTTTGTGGGTGGATGTGCGTTTCTCTCGCGAGAAGGTTCCGTTCATTCTTCCGGCGTCTCGTGATCGTGAATTTCTGGATATGAAGCGTGAGCTTCAGGAAAAAAATCCATCCACGCCGATCCTGATTGGCGCAAAACTTTCCGAGTATCCTTGGGAGCAGATCAACGAGTTTTACAAAACGACTCCGGCTTTAAAAGAACTCTACGAACAGTTTCCGACAACTCGTTTTGTTCTAAATATCGTCGATAATGTTGCTGACGTGCACACGGAGCTAGTGAAAACCATTGAAGACTTTAAACCAAATGCACGCACTCTGATTCAGAGTGAAGCTCTGGTTATTCTGACGTCTGTCAAAGAGCTGAAGCCGGAGTGGGTTTACGGAACAAGCACACCCGATATCATGCGTCTTCTCACTTTTGATTCGCTTTATATTTTGCCTTCGACGCAGTTTATGGGCGACGTTTTTATTGCACCGTTCATTCTAAAAAAGAGACCGGCCATCAATGAGAACGTGATCGCAGAGATGCGTCGACGTAACAAAAGAATCTTCCTAGGCCCCATCGAAAATACAGCGCAACTTGCTGAGGCGAGTCGCTATAAGGCCGAAGGATATATCACAGAGAATCTTGGCGAATTGCAGCGCCTTCTCGACCAAGGCCCTGCTCAATAGGTTGAACTCATCTGCATTTGGGCATATCTTTTTACTCTAAGGATGCAACTGCGTCCTTCATCGGAGGTCAAAATATGTCCGCTCTAACATTTGTTAATGTGGCTCAGGCCGCACCCTCTGTGTCAGTGAATACAAGTTCCATTGATGCGATTTTTCAGGCCAGCCCCATTGTGCAATTGACGTTGATCATCTTGATCGCGCTTTCTGTTTTTTGTTGGGCTATCGGATACAGCAAATTCCAGACATTCAAAAAAATGAAAACGTCTGACGATCTTTTCCTGACGAAGTTTTGGAAAGTGAATTCCCTGGACACTCTTTTT
Organism: Bdellovibrio sp. 22V; assembly: GCF_030169785.1. Classification (NCBI taxonomy): domain Bacteria; kingdom Pseudomonadati; phylum Bdellovibrionota; class Bdellovibrionia; order Bdellovibrionales; family Pseudobdellovibrionaceae; genus Bdellovibrio; species Bdellovibrio bacteriopascens. The sequence continues at coordinate 1,863,391 of NZ_CP125854.1, read as the reverse complement.
GAAGATATCGATCAATATAAAGACTCTTCCATCGCACGCGTGTTCAAGGCGGCTTATCTTGAAATGAAAAAGATCTCTGAGTCTCCTCTTCTGGCAAAAACAGAAGGCGACAAACCGATCTTGTCGGGTCTTGATAATCTTGAGCGTATTTTGAATAAGGCCTCTGAAAATGAAATCGCCAAGTTAGAATCGCGCTTGACGGTTCTTGCAACGACGGGAAGCACTGGTCCTTTTATCGGTCTTTTCGGTACGGTTTGGGGGATCATGGGATCTTTCCATAAAATCGGCCAAACAGGTTCTGCAAGTTTGGCCGTCGTGGCTCCGGGTATTTCGGAAGCTTTGATCGCGACGGCGATCGGTCTTGCGGCTGCGATCCCAGCGGTTGTTCTTTACAACAGCTTCATCTCAAAAATTCGCAAGCAGGAAATTTCCATTAATAACTTCAACGCTGACTTCCTGAACATTGTTAAACGCAACTTCTTTCAAGGAAACTAAGCATGGGAATGAGTAATGGCGGCGGCGGAAAAAGCCGAGCGACATTAAGCGAGATCAACGTGACGCCTCTTGTGGACGTCATGCTTGTTTTGCTTATCATGTTCATGGTGACAACTCCTTTGATGCAACAAGGGATTGAAGTGGATCTTCCGAAGACCTCTTCTTCGGGAGTTGAACTTAACGAAGAGCCTTTTGTTCTTGTGATTGGGCCGGATCAAAAAATGACTATCGCAAAACAAAAAATTGCGATGGGGGACATCCGCACAAAGCTCAAAGCCATCTTCGAGCATAAAAAGAACAAACAGGTTTATATCCAAGCAGACCGCAAAGTGGATTATGGCTTCGTCGCGGAAGCCATGGCGGAAGTTCGTGCTGCTGGGATCTTTAATATCGGGCTAATCACGCAACCTAAAGACCAGTGAACTATATCGAGCAAGAACCAGAAAGAGATGAGCAACTTTTCCGCGGCGTAGGGGTTTCCTTCGCCGTGCATGCTCTTATTTTGTCTTTCTTTATCTTGAAGGCTGCGTTCTTTACTCCCGAAGCTATCGACTTTACGCAAGCGATCCGCGTCGACATGGTGGGCTTGCCTGATAAAGTTGCGCAACTGCCGCAAACACCTGCCAAAGAAGAAGCCAAACAAACTTTGCCGGATAAAGATCCCGTTCAGGAAAAACCTGTAGAGAAAACTCCGGAGAAGCCGCCGGAAAAAGTGGTCGAGAAAAAAGCTCCAGCACCAAAGCCTGAGCCCGTAAAGCCCGTCGCGAAAAAAGACGACGGTATTAATATTGAAAAAGTAAAATCGAAACAGCAAAGTGCTATTGAGAAATTAAAGGCCATGGCCGCTCTTGAAAAGATCAAAGAAGATGTCGCGGCAGAAAAAAAGAAGACTCCTCCCGGTAACGGTAAATCCGCAAATGGCGGACAAGTCGTAAAGGGAAATGTCCTTTCTCCCGGAACCTCGCTGACCGGCCTGACGAAACTTCAGCACGACAGCTACGCTGCTGATTTAGATCGCCATATCAAACAATCCTGGGCTTTACCTGAGTGGCTCGCGAAAAGAGACTTCAAAGCCCAAGCGAAAGTGTTTATTGATTCCCGTGGTAATATCCTTGGCAGAAAAATTGTTAAATCCAGTGGTAACCCCAGTTACGATGAAGAAGTTCTAGCGACAATTGATCGCGCCGCTCCTTATCCGGCACCTCCGGAAAAGTTCTTGGCGATTGTATCTGTCGATGGAATTCTAATCGGGTTCCCAGAATAAGGAGGACATCATGATGAAGCATTTAATGGCCTTGCTCCTCGTCCTTGGCCTTTCCCCGCTTTTTGCTCAAGCGCAAGAAAACGGTATCTATATTAAGCTTGGTGAAGCGCGCACGAAAAAAAGTATGTTGGCGTTTCCACCCTTGCAATATTTTGGTTCTCCCTCAACGGCTTCGAAATATCAGTCTGTCGGCGTTGAGCTTTTTAATACAATCACAAATGACTTAACGGTTTCTTCCTATTTTCAGTTCATCAGTCAAAGTGCTTTTCTTGAAGACACGGCAAAAACCGGTTTGATGCCGGCACCAGGCGCTCCGAACGGATTTAAGTTTCAAAGCTGGTCTGCGATCGGAACGGACTTCTTGATCCGTGCTGGATACTCGATCGTGGGCAATGAAGTGACTTTGGAAACTTACACGTATCACGTGCCACGCGCGAATTTGATTCTCGGCAAGAAATATAAAGGCCCTCTTTCCAGCGCTCGTCGTATCGCTCATACATTCACCAATGACGTGATGAAAGCATTGACCGGCAAAGAAGGACCCTTCCTTTCGCGCATCGTTGTTTCGAGCGATCGTTCGGGTGGCGTTTCCAAAGAAATTTTTGTTATGGACTGGGATAGCGCGAATATGGAACAGGTTTCCAGCCACCGTAGTATCTCGATTTCTCCAGCTTGGTCTCCTGACGGAAAGAAAATCGCATATACGTCTTACGTAAAACGTGTGGGCGCGAAATTTAGAAATGCCGATATGCTTTTGTTAGACTTGGCAACAGGCCGTCGCTCGCTTGTCTCTTATCGCCAAGGTATTAATTCAGGTGCTTCGTTTTCACCGGATGGCCGTCATATTTATTTGACGATCTCTCAAGGTAACAGCCCTGATATTTACAAAATGACTTTGGATGGAAATCTTGTCGGCAAAATCACGAATGGACCTGCCGGAGCTATGAACGTAGAGCCAAACATGTCGCAAGACGGAAAGCTGACGTTCTCTTCCGACCGTGCGGGCCGCCCGATGATTTATACGGCGAATGCAGACGGCTCGAACGTGAAACGTATCACTTTCGCGGGAGTCTTCAACTCGTCTCCTTCCTGGTCTCCTGATGGCAAGAAGATCGCTTTTGCTGGACAAAGCGAAGATCATTTCGACATCTTCGTGATGAATGCCGACGGCACAGGAATGATTCGCCTCACTTCTGCGAAAAAGCCGAACGGGCGCTGGGCTAGTAACGAAGACCCTTCATTCTCGCCTGACGGACGCTTCGTGATGTACACAAGCAATCGCACTGGAAAAAATCAGATTTATATTTCAACTGTGGATGGCACGGAAGAGCGTCGTGTGACTAACGACAACCACAACTACTTCAAACCAAAATGGTCTGCCAACCTTGACTAATCTTCCCTTCGAGGAACAGGTAAGAAACGAGCGCAACGAGATTTGGTCTCGCTGCGCTCTTGCCGCAAAAAACAATTCGCTCCCCCCTGACCAGATTTGCAAAGAGTGGAGCGCTTCTTCCGATCTCCTTTTACAAAAGGCTTTTCAACAGTGTTTTCCTCAAGAAGGCGTCGCGCTTTTCGCCCTAGGAAAGTTGGGTTCTGAGGAATTAAATCTCAGCTCCGATGTCGACCTCCTCTTTGTTTCCCAAAACGAAAATACTTCTTTGCTGTCATCTCTTCGTCGTTTTCAAAAAATATTGAACGACAGAACCGCGCAAGGTTTTGTTTTTCGTGTGGACTTTGATTTACGCCCCGGAGGCAAACAAGGCCCTCTGATCCCGACGCTGGATCAGTTCAAAGATTATTACGGTAATTATGGGGAAACTTGGGAGCGCCTTGCTTTCGTTCGCCTCCGCCCGCTCTGTGGCGATGCAAAGATTCAAAACGAGGTGGTTTCTTTTGCGAAAAAATTTTCATTTCGCAAACATCTTGATTTCACTCTGCTAGAAGATCTTAAGAGCCTTCGTTCAAAAATTCAGAATCACTATTGGACTCGCACGCAAGAAGATGTCGTTGATCTTAAACTTGGCATTGGCGGCATACGCGACGTCGAACTTTTCACGCACGCTTTACAGGTCATCCACGGAGGCAAAGATTCGTCTTTGCAAGTTCATGGGACTTCGGAAGCCCTGCTGCTTTTAGAAGGTAAAAATATTCTTCCCTCTGAGGAAGCGCAATTTTTAAGAGACCACTATTGGAATCTGCGCCGTCTGGAAAACTACGTTCAAGCTTTGCATGACGAACAAACACACCTGCTCAAAACTCAAGACTCGCATCCCGGCTTTGTAACGGCTGCGATGACGAAGTTAAATGCGGAAATGAATCGCTGCGATCAGATCGTCAAATCTTTGTTAGGCGAAGCTCCAGAAGAGGTTTCTCTTGAGGAGGAACTGCAAAAAACGGGAATTTCCGAAGCGGATTTAGAAGAACTGTGGCAAGAAATTTTAGATCAACAAGTTCTGTCGCGGAATAAAGGACGGGATGAAGCGGCTCGCAAAGCTTTTCTTTCGGCTTTTCTTGAAACCTTGCAGGAACAAAAAGGCGATATCCGCCGTGGTCTTTTGCTGCTCAAAGATTTTATTCGTGGGACACGCGCGAAGGCGACGTTCTTTTCATTGCTTTTACGTGAAAAAGCTCTGCTTGAAGAACTTGCATGGCTGTTCGGTCACTCCCCTTATTTGTCACGCATACTCTGCAACCGCCCGGAGCTGCTTGATAGCTTTGTCTATCGCGCTCAAGACAAACCGGCGGAAGATTTAGGCACTCTTTTAGAAGAGCTTGCGGAAAAGCGTCTTCTCTCTGAAGTCATTAACGGTAGTGCTTATTTGGAAGATAAAGATTTATCTTCCCTTGTAACGAATCTAACTTCCACCGCCGACGCTATTGTCGAATCATTATTAAACGCTCTGAAGAAAGACTATCCGTCTGAAATTCGTATTCTTGCTTTAGGCAAGTGGGGCGGCCAGGAACTGGGTTTTCGTTCTGACCTGGATTTTATTTTTGTCGTTCCTGACGAGCCCTCTGAAAATGATTTTAAGATTTCCAAACGATTTATTACGCGGCTAACGGAGGCGCATCGAGGCGGTAACATCTATAATATTGATATGCGCTTACGTCCTTCGGGAAAAGCAGGCCCCATCGTTATCTCTGAAAAAGATCTGCGTGAGTATTTAGCGACTGAAGCCGGCGCTTGGGAACGACAGGCTTACCTCAAAGCTCGTTGGATCGGAAACTCTTCGCACCCGATGATGGATTCTTTTATCTCTCGTGGACTTTCAACGGAAGAGCTTCAAGAGTTGGAAAAAATCCGTCTCCAACTTATCTCGACTTCTTCGGCGATGAATTTAAAGTTCAGTGAAGGGGGATTAGTGGATATCGAATTGGCGGCGCAAACCTTTGTGCTTTTCAATAAGGTTCGTCCGTTATCGTCTTCCACGCGAGATCTTATTGATTGTTTGGGGCACAAAGCCTCTGCCTTAAAGCACAACTATGAACGTCTGCGTCAGATTGAACAGATGCTTCAACTTGTAGCGTCAGAATCCTTGCTCGAACTGCAGTTAAAACATGAGTCCTTTCAGGCGCTTGCCTTAGCGCTTCATTTGACTCCTTCTGCTCTTCAAAATGAAGTCGCCGAGCTTCTTGCGGCCAATATCACTCTATTGAAGGAACTTGACCCTCGCAGGCAGCCTCACTAATAGTGAAAGGGTTGCACAAAAGTCAGGAGAAAAAATGTCGAAGAATATCGATATTAAAAAGGTATTTTGGATCTACCTTTTTGCATTCTTGTTAGCGGCTTTCAGTTTCCGCGCAGATGCAAAGACCGAAACAAAAGCGACTAAGAAGGGAAATAAAGAGATGTTCGCAATTTTCGAAACTTCAAAAGGCAATTTCAAAGTTAAATTCTTCAACGAGACAGCTCCAAAAACTGTCGAAAACTTCGTAGGCCTTGCAGAAGGTACAAAAGAATGGACAGACCCAAAAACTGGCCAAAAAGTTAAGAAGCCTTTCTATGACGGTTTGACTTTCCACCGCGTTATCAAAGATTTCATGATCCAAGGTGGTTGCCCACTAGGAAATGGTACTGGCGGCCCTGGTTTCCGTTTCGAAGACGAGTTTGCTCCAAATGCTCCGAAACATTCTAAGCCTGGCATCTTGTCTATGGCGAATGCGGGTCCAAACACTAACGGATCTCAATTCTTTGTTACAACTGTTCCAACTCCTTGGTTGGATGGCCGTCACACTGTTTTCGGTGAAGTTGTAGAGGGGATGGATGTCGTTCACTCTATCGAGAATTCTAAAACAGGTCCTATGGATCGCCCAGCTGAAACTGTTGTGATCAAACACGTTAAAATCGTGAAGTAGTTTTTAGTCCAAGTTTAAAACTAAAAAGCCCGCTGTCTCCAGCGGGCTTTTTTTATTTCGAAAACTTATTTTTTACAGAACTGATCCGCCTTGATCCAATACGCCGGGGAACAGTAATCATCCAACCACTCGTTGTTCTTGTTCGTTGAATATGCGTAATACCAAATCAATGCGTCTGTTTGCTTTCCGAAGTTCACTTTGTGAGGCATCTCGGCAGGTTGCTTTCCATTCACTGTATAACACCAGCCATAAGCTCTGAGTTCCGTATCAGAAACAACTTCTACAGAATCAATTCCTGTCGGAGTGCTGATAATAGAATTAAAACCTTCCGCTGAACCGATATAAGGGATTTTATTCGCCTCAAGGATTTGCACAGTGATGTCACCCACGGATTTGGCGAGGTCGATGGCAACCTCACCTTGCACTACCGGTTTATCATCGCAGGGACCGTATACTTTCCAAGTAATGGCGTTTGCCGAAAGAGCTAGAAATATTGAAAAAAGAAAGACAGTCGTTTTCATACCGACTGTCTAACCGATCTCTTCTGAAAGAGAAATCAGAAAAATAGAATAGAAGAATTTACTCTGGATTTTCGCGTCGAACTTGTTCCATATCGACTTCTTTGGCTTTCGTCACAATCTCTTCTAGAACATCCTCTGGGAGTGCTCCAGGCTGTGCGAAGATAATATGGCCCTCTTTAATGACCATCAAAGTCGGAATCGACATAATTTCAAAATTCGCGGCAAGTTCTTGCTGAGCTTCGGTATCTACTTTTGCAAACACTACATCAGAATGCTTGTTCGCAACAGCATCGAAGATCGGCGCAAAACGTTTACAAGGACCGCACCATTCAGCCCAGAAATCGATAATGACCAATTGGTTTTTCTCGACAGTGTCTTTGATATTTTCCTTGGTCATTTCCATGACAGCCATGGTGAGTCTCCTTGCAGAAGTTTACTTATCTCTTCTTTTAGCAACTTCCTCTTCCCTTAGCAAAGGGAGCTTTTCGATAAGAGTAAACTCTGCGCCGACGTAATCACGTTTTTTAGTTTTAAACGTCTTTAAGTCGAGATTGATGCCGGCCGCCTTGTGCAGGGCCTCCGGAGTCACAACATTCGGCCCTACGCCAGGCTCTTTGATGATGACTATTTCGAAAGTGTCAGAGCTTTCATCATAGAAATCGACGTCGATCTTTGTATCTTTGGCAATGCTCAAGCTTTCATCGACAGCTTGTTTTTTATCCGCGGCTTTTTCGGCTGCGAAAGCATTCACTGACAAAAGAACTGAAAGAATAATTGCGAATTTCATTATCGGCTTCCTCTGTTATCTGATTCACTACCACCGCTGCCACCGTAACTGCCGCCGCCACCGCTTTTTGTGCGGTAGTTGTATTTAGCACGACCGCCGCTGGCTTGTGCTGCCGCATTAACCGCTAACGGTTCTGGATCACAGCGAGGTTCGAAACCTGAGTTGTCACTGCAATTGCGGCTCGGAGTATCTCCGAAATAGTTATACACAAGAGAGCCCACGCCAAGAAGTTCTTTGAGATCTTGGAACTCACTGAATGGAACGCCTGTGCATCCCCATGAGCTCGCCGTACCTGGGTTTGCAGCTCCATGAATCAGGATACCACGATCCCCTAGACTGTTTTGCCCGCAAAGGCCCGCAAGTCCGATCGAGTTGTTGTCATTATATCTCGATCCGTAAAGGTGGCGAGCTGTGATATGAAAACCTGGTGGCGTCTTTTTGGAATTGTCAGTGCTACACGCTTCCATTCTGCCGGAGCGGTCACTGCCAACACCCCAAGAAATTGGCATTGCGCGAATGCACTTTCCCTCTTGGTTGAAGACATACATTCTTGGCGGGCCATCGCCAGAATAATCGTTAATGGCGATTCTTTTTCCCGGCGCCAGGCGCGCCGTCGCACAGGTATTCGTAAAGTGCTGTGCTTCGGAAAAAGCTTTCTTCACTTGGCTTGGCAAAGGACCGCAATCCCCTGCTCCCAACTGAAAGAAACTCGAAACAGGAGTGGCAGGGACGGATGTCGCCTGGGCCATCTTGACCTGGTTTGAGTCGTCGTTTGCATCAATGGTTTTAACTCTTCGAGTGAAGGCGAACGCATCGCCTGCAATCAGGATCGATAGAATAAGGATTAGTTTCTTCATATTTATTTAAGTCTATCGGCTTCAAAACCATTTTGGGAAATTTCTTCGGAGAAAGATGAACAATTCGTTCGCTTAAGTTACAGGAGTCGCTTTTATTTTAGACAGGGCGGTGACCATCTACGTCTTTGTCTCATTCTGAGATGCATACCAGTCCAGTTAATTGGACCTGAGGGGCCCAAAGCTTGCTTCTATTCACCATGAGACGAAGTCGTCTTGAGGAGTTAACCATGAAATGGTTCAAGCTTTTTCGCACTATTTTAGCCTTTACTGCGACCTTTAATATGGTGGTTTCGCCGGTCTTGGCAGCGGAATGGACTGAGCAAGAGAAAGCGAAGCTTGCACAGTATCGCGATTACCTTGAGCCTCTTGGCTATCGTTTAACTTTGGATGAAAACTCCAAGAAAGCCCTGGTTTACGATAAAGCCACAAACAAACTGGCGATGGAAATCCCTTTCGCCGAACAATCAACTTTAAGAAAATTTTCTCCAAAATCATTGAATAAAATGATGATGGACGAAATGATGCGCGTGAAAGCGGCGAACAAAGCTTCCTGGTCCCACGCAGTTAGAAATCTTCCCGCGGAATCAGCGATCTTTTTCGTAGCCATGGGTGCCGTGGTCGCAGGTCAGTTGATCACAAACTACTCGCAAAACCCGCTCGCTATGCAACAACACATCGATCACTCCCTTTCTCCGTTGGGAGTTTTTGGATTCTTCACCTTCATGTATTCTCAAGGCGTAACGTCCAACGTTCTTGCCATGTACATGAAAAATCCGAAGTTCCACCACATGATTCCATATCTTGGAATGACGGTGGGAGCGTTCTTGCAAACATATCTTTCGCAAGTGGCTTCTGATCCGAACGTTATGGCGTGTGCAAAAACAATGATCGGAAAACAGCTCACTGAAAAAGACAAAGCCACCGGCATCGACGAAGATCCTTGTTCAAAGGCTTACGAATATCTTGTTCTTCATAAGAAGATCTGGGAATTCGCGCCAGGTATCGTTTCAATGTTGATTTCATCAGGCTTGGCCGGTGTCGCACAATCCGTTGTAACAAAAACAGTATTGCGCGTTACAGGCGTTGATATCGCCTTGTGGTTGGTACCAGGCACGATGCACTTGAAAGGCATCCGTCTTCTTCTTGTAAAAGGTCTGCAAATCACAGCTTTCGTTGCAATTGACATGTGGTTGAACCGTCATGTCGTCTATGCCTGGAAAAACATGTATGACGGCGCTGAGTTTTATGATCTGAATGACCGTCTGAATGAGCAGATGAATAAGCTTAAGAAAGCTCAATGGAATGCTGACGACAAAGATTTACAGGCCGAGCTGAAGCTCTTCAGAAAGAAAATGACTGAATGGCGTATGATGAATATGTCCGAGGTTTACGAAGCTCACCAAAATTGGTCGACGGCCTTGCAACAGCTTACAAGTATGTTTAATACGAGCTACTCCTTCTATGACTTCATGGTGGGCGAAATCCGCAATGCTCGCTTTGAACAATCCACACCAAGCCCGTTGCTTACGACAGATCCATTAAGTGGCATCAAGGCAAAAGATTTGGCTCCGGGCAAAGAAGACCTTTATTTCACTCAGCCACAGTTTGTGGAAAGCATGCAGATTGATACAGTGAATGATGCTATGGCACTTGCCGACCAGCTTATCGCGGGAGACGGCAAATATCTTTATGCGCCTGAAAAGAAGAAAATTGCAGAGATTTTAGGTAAAATTCGCTCGGGCGATAAAAATAAAATCGGTGAAGGCATCCGTGAGTTGATTGCTGCAAAGAAAACAGCGGCCATGAGCCCGGCTTCCTCTCACAACTACTTCCAAATTCTTAACAAGATTCACGCTGCCATGGGAAATCCAGAACCGGCTGCGGGTCCTGGACAAGGCTTCCTGAATGCTTATGCGAAAGCTCCGTCAAATGCGGAGACGTTGAACGGCGTGAACTACTACCGCAAAGTAGGTCTATTCTATACTCCGAAAATCACGGATTACTTGCTCTTGCAAATGATCTGCGGACCTGACGTGGAGAACGGCGAAAAGGTTGTTAAAAAATCTTCGGGATTCCCGTCTGTATTCTTGCCACCACAAATCAAAAATGGCCAAGACGAGTTCAGCGAATGTGATGGCGTGACTGCCGCGGCGACTGTAGATCGTTTCTATAACTGGCCGGTAAAAACAGCCACCAAAAAACAATACAATGGCTTTGTAACTTATCTTGTAAATGAAGCACGCTCTTCTGTGGTTGGAAACGCAGACAACTCGAATTTCCAACAATGGTGGACAACAAAAACTGAAGCCCAAATGCAAAAGGCTTTTGCAGAATACGCAAAAAGTTATGACGAGATCGTCACGAAGCTTGTAAAAGCGGTTTACTATCCAGGCCGCAGTTTCTTTAACGGCCGTCCTATCGTAAACAGCCCGTGGAAGACAATTAAACTTTACATCTCTTCTGAGGCGCGTGAGCGTTATGCCAACGGCGGTCCGATTTACAACGGTGGCATGAATTCCGCTTTCCAAGAAGAGCGTGTTTACCTTGCCTTGTTGGGTGAACTTTTGAAGCCTTCGAAAGATTTCAAAGTCGATATGGCAAAGATTCTTGAACAATCTCCGACTCTTCCGATTTTGAAAGAAGTTGAGAATCAATTTTCGATTCTTAATGGCTTGATGAAACGAATCAAAGTAACAGAAGTAGAAGGCCGCGATGTTGTTCAGTCTGATCTTGAAAACTATCAGCTTGAGGAGCAACTGCAAAATATCCAGGCGGCGCTTACAAAAGTATCGACGGCATTGGGTGTAGGCGATGCTCAAGAAGGCGCCGTTGTGAAGTTGAACAAACAACAGCGTGACCTGGCTGTAACCGCTCTTGAACAGCTTCAATCCTTGGCTTCGGAAGTTATGATGTACGGAAGTATGGCAAACGCTGTTAGCTGGGAAAAGATCCGCAACTTGAAACAGGTCAGTATGCAAGAGCAGAAGTTTAACAACGAAATCCAAGCGAAATTAGCTGCGATGAGAGGTCTCTCCGTCATGGGGAAACAATAAATGTTTCAATGTGAAACACCTCTTATAGGCGCTAACAATTTTTGCCTTCTCAACAGTTCTTATACAGATGCGGAGGCTAAAAACGCATTAGTTAAATCCGGAGTTGGTAAGGCCTTTGCTCTGTTTGTCTATGTCGAGATTTATTAATTAGGGAGATTATATGAAAAAGATCTTTGTTGTTGGAATGGTTGTTTTAAGTGCTTCTTTTGCTTCTGCCGCAGGCGTTGCAAAGTCGCCTCGTGAATTGCTTGTTGATTACACGAAACAAGCTAAAGAACATGTTTACGGGACTGCCGGCTCCGCAAAAGGTTTGAACGGTTCGGCTCTTAACAGCACCAAAGAAACGCTTTTAAAGCATCTCGAAATGCCCGCTATGACCGGCAAACTCCGCCCGGCATTGAGCGGTAAATCCGGCGCTGAGCGCATGGACAGCCTCGTTACTATTATCGCTGCCAAAAAAATGAGTGTTGAAATCGGAAAGAAAGACGCGGCCGAAGGCCAATCTATCGAATCCGCTGCAAACGCGAGCGTTAAATTGATCGCAAACGCAGACACTGTCGGCGCGAAGGCAAGTAAAGATCTTTCTAAAGAAGAAGCTTCTCTTGTCGGCGAAGCTTTGACGAAAGCAGAAGCTCTTCCAACAAGAATTCTAACGGAGTTCTCTAAAGCGGAAAGAGATTCTTATACTCAAGTTATCGAAAAATACGACCAATTGAACCAATCTGGCTCAAGCAAGTCTGCGGAAGACAACTTCGTCCAAGCAATTATGGAAGTGAAAAAAGTAGACCGCACGAAAGCTTTGGAAATCGCACGCAAACTTAAAGAGTGCGTATAGTTCGATCGATTCCTAATTAAATCTCCAAATTAAAAAAGCCGGGTTCCGCCCGGCTTTTTATATTTCAACCTTCTTGTCGTCGGTGACTATAAAAATCTCTATCCGCCGATTCATCGCGCGATGATCTTCATTATCGTTAGGAACAATCGGCTTTTGATCTCCGTAAGAAAGAGCGACAAATCTTTTCGGATCCAGTTTGTGATACTTCACAAAGTAGCGAACGACCGCCGTGGCCCTGCCGCCGGCAAGCTCCCAGTTGCTTGGAAACATCGGATCGGCAATGGGGATATCATCCGTGTGGCCTTCAATAATAATGCGTTTTTTATTGCTCTTAAGAACTTCTGCGACCTTGTCTAAAGAATCCAATGCCGACATTTTCAGCTTGGCAGAGCCTTCCGGGAAAAAAGTGGACGCCGCTAAGGCGATGCGAACTCCGACAGCATCATGATAAATATCTTGAATTGCTTTTTTCTTTTGCTCTCCGTCCATCGACTTATCCAGGGATCTTTCCACATAGTCTTCAACTTCTTGTGGTCCACCCTTTTTTGGATAGTTTCCTACGGGCATCGTCAATTCCATGATGGCATCTTCTAAAGCGTTTGTTTCGCCACCTGAACCCTGGCCTCTGCCTGTCAGATGCAGTTCCAGTTTAATAGAGTCTTCAAATTCTTTTTGTTTTTCCTCGTTTTCCGTGGAGGTCGCGTACATCACGACAAAGAATGCAAAGAGCAACGTAATGAAGTCGGCATAAGATACCAGCCAACGTTCATGATTTTCGTGCTCCTCATGTTTCTTGTGTTTCTTTGCCATGAAGAGTTGTTCCTACTTTTGATCCGGGGCGAGAAAAGCATGCAGCTTTTGTTCAAGAACAACAGGATTCATTCCGCTGGCAATAAGAAGTCCGCCTTCCAAGATCATTTGTTTTTCGCGAGAAACAGACTGCGCATAACGCTTGAGCTTATTTCCCATAGGAAGGAACAGAAGATTGGCCGAGCTTACGCCATAAACAGTCGCAACGAACGCAACGGCAATACCCGCACCCAGTTTACTTGTGTCCGTCAAATTTCCCATTACGTGAATCAAACCCAACACGGCACCTATGATTCCAATAGTGGGTGCGAAGCCTCCCGCATCGGTCCAAATTTTTGCACCAGCAAGAAGTTCTTCCTCTTCCGTTTGAATCTGTGTTTCAAAAATATCGCGGATCGTTTCAACTTCAACACCATCTACGACGTTTCTTAAGACACCCTTAAAAAGAGGGTCGTTGATGCGGTTGATTCTTGGTTCCAAAGACAAAAGAGATTCTTTCTTCGCGATACGCGCGCAATCGACGATCTCTTGAATTTGATTTTTAATTGGAGTTTTTTCGCTCTTAAAAGCTTTTTTCGCAAGCTGCAGACCCGTCTTTAAGTCTTTTTCGGAACTGGAAACCATCACGGCTCCGATTGTTCCTGCCATTACGATGATGAACGCCGTGAGCTGCATCAAGGAACTCATATGGCCGCCTTCTAAAAGATTGCCAAGAAGAATTCCACCAAAGCCCACGAGGAGCCCTAACACTGTTGCTTTATCCATAAACAAAATGATGCCACAGCGAATAGTCGTCTGACACTTGGACCTTATGAAGACCTAGACTTTTTGCGAGCGTAAAATTAAGGTAAAGTACCGATGATGCTCGATTTTATTCTTAGTCTCGACAAGAGCCTTTTTATCCTCGTGAATTCTCAATGGACTGCGCCTTGGGCCGACCAGTTTTTTCCGTTTATTACGGATTTACACAAGACCCCTTTTTTCAAAGCTATTATCGTTCCTTTGGTGCTGGGTCTTTTCGTTTGGCGCCGGGGCTTAAAAAAAGGACTTCTGATTTTCTTTTTTTGCATCCTATCCGTTTTAATCTCTGACGGTATTGGCAACTGGGCTTTCAAAAAAACAGTTGAACGGCCGAGGCCTGCCAACACTGCAAATCTCACAGTTCAAGTTCGCGCGCCTTTTGGCGGCTACAGTTTTGTCTCGAATCACGCGACCAATATGTTCAGTTTTGCGGGCTACACCAGCGCGATGTTTCCGCCAGCGGCGGTTCCCCTTTATACTCTCGCGACGCTTGTCGCCTATAGCCGCGTTTACAACGGGGTGCATTTCCCGACGGACGTTATTTGCGGAGGCCTCTTAGGCCTGATTGTCGGAGTCTTCTTTGCCCGGCTCTGCCAACGACTCATTCGAAAAATGGAATCAGAAGGGACAGCAACAACATGAAGATACTCGTTACTGGCGCTAATGGTTTTTTAGGAAGCTGGGTTACTCGCGCCCTTGTTAATGAAGGTCATCACGTCTATGCCTTGGTCCGTCCTAAAAGCGATATCTCTGAACTTTCCGGCGTAAATTGCAAATACGTTCATGGCGATGTGACAGACGTTCATTCGTTATTAGAAGCTTTTAAAGGTGTAGACACCGTTTTCCATTTGGCAGGAGTCATCGCCTACAAAAAATCAGAGCGGGCCCTTATGGATAAAGTAAACGTTCAAGGGACAGCGAACGTCGTCTCTGTTTGCCGGGAACATAAAGTCCGCCGTCTTGTTTATTTGTCATCTGTCGTGGCTATCGGCGCGGGATACACCCCCCAAGACGTTATGAACGAAGACTCCCCTTACAATATTTCTGATCTCAACTTAGGTTACTTCGAAACCAAACACGAAGCCGAGATTCTTGTAAAAAAAGCCTGCGATAAAGGCGAAATCGACGCTGTTATTTTGAATCCCTCTACAATTTACGGAGCTGGCGACGCCAAAAAAGGCAGCCGCAAAATGCAGGTGAAGGTCGCGCAAGGAAAGTTCAAATTTTATACTTCCGGCGGGGTTAACGTTGTCGCCGTTGAAGACGTTGTTCAGGGTATTTTGAGCGCCTGGAAGAAAGGTCGTAAGGGAGAACGCTACATCCTTGCGGGTGAAAATATTCTCATCAAAGACCTTTTCGCTATGATCGCCGCCGAAGCTGGAGTAAAAGCTCCTTCACATCAATTGCCAGATAGTTTTTTACACCTGCTAGGTGCAACAGGCGATTTGATGGATAAGATGGGACTAAAAGGTCCGATCAGCCGCGAGAACGCTTACACCTCCACTATGTATCATTGGTTTGATTCTAGTAAGGCGCAAAGAGAGTTGGACTTTAAACCTCGGCCTGCGCGTGAAGCTATTCACAACAGCGTTCAGTGGATGAAAGATCATCACTTGCTTTCGTAGGACTGAATGAAGAGCGTTGTATTTTTCTTTTTAGGCGTTTTTACTTTGATGGCACTGGCCGCTTCTGCGGTTTTGACGTGGTTGCCTTCGCAAAAAGATATTAAAGGATGTCTTGTTACAAAGATGTATCAAGTTCACCTTTGTCCTACCTCCAAAGATTATGTGCCGCTTCGTCAGATCTCTCCTTACCTGCAAAAGACCATCATCCTGACCGAGGATTCGAATTTCTGGAATCACAAAGGTTTTGATTGGGACGCGATCGAAAAAAACGCGCGCGAAGGCTGGGAAACCGGTGTTTTTAAGCGCGGCGGCTCGACGATCACGCAACAGCTTGCAAAGAACATGTTCCTTACTAAGGATCGCACCTTTATTCGCAAGGGCTTGGAAGCAATTATCACCGATCGCATTGAAAACACTCTCACGAAAAAAGAAATTCTAGAGCGTTATCTGAACGTCGTTGAGTTCGGCAAAGACATCTACGGTATTAAAGCAGCAGCGAAATATTACTTTAAGAAATCTCCCGCGGACCTCGATGTTGTCGAAAGTGCTTTTCTAGCCATGGTTCTTCCGAATCCTGTTAAATACTCTAAATCATATTACCGTAAAGAGCTGACTCCTTTCGCTGCCAAACGCATGAGCCGCATCGTCGAAGACATGTATCGCTATCATCGCATTTCCGAAGATGAATACATAACAGCGAGCTCTCAAGTGTCGTATTTCTTCCAACCAGAACCTCCTCCAGAAGAGATTGCGTCCCCGGATGAGCCGACTTTGACTTTGGAAGATTTAGAACAGGCCGAGATTGAGGGAAGCGAAGAATGAAGATCGTCTCTGCATGTCTTTCAGGAGTTCATTGTCGTTACGACTGCAAAGCGCAAGCGCGAACCCCTATTGAAGAGATGGTTCAAAAAGGCGAAGCCATTCCTGTTTGCCCCGAGCAAATGGGTGGGCTTTCAACTCCCCGTCCTCCGGCAGAAAGAATTGGCGATAAAGTCTTAACAAAAACGGGTGCTGATGTAACCGAGCAGTATCTTCGAGGTGCCGAGGAAGCCCTGAAGATCGCCAAGCTCTGCGGCGCTACGGAAGCTTTGCTGAAGTCAAAGTCCCCCATGTGTGGAGCTGATAAAATCTACGACGGCACATTTTCGGGAGCTCTGAAAGATGGCGATGGCATCTTTGCCGAACTCCTCAAAAAACACGGCATCAAAGTGACCGTTATCGACTGAATTATTTCAGAAGTTTTTTTCGAATGCGATAGAACGACACGTTCATACAAATCCACGTCGCAATTAAAAGAACCAAAACGTGTAAGGCCACCCACAACGTCGGTCCATGGTGCAAGACAGTTCTTACCGCAGCGACAGCGTGAGTGAGCGGAAACAGATACGCCACGTAACGAAGACCCGCAGGCAATTGCTCCAGGGGAAAATAAGTTCCACTCAAAAGACTCATCGGAACAATCAAGCCTGACGTTGAATAAATGAACGAGTCATAGTTTCTTGCGAAAGATGTAAAGATCATTCCGATGCAGGAAAACAAGGCCGACAATAAAAACAGAATCGGCAAAGCCAAAAGAATTCTATACGAATCAATCAAACCAAAGAAGAGGGCGACGACCGTCACACCCATAACACCGAAGAAACCTTTGCTCGCCGCCCACAAAAGCTCGCCGCCGACGATCTCTTCGGGTCCGATTCGGGTTAACATGATTGTGGCGTACGTTTTTTGATGTGTCAGCTTCGTATAGTTTCCGTAGGTCCCTTCAAAAAAAGCCACCATCATCGCAGTACTAGAAAGAAGAGCCGGAAAGAAAAACTCGATATACGACATTCCGCCCATGTTATTTACAAAGGCGCCTAATCCAAAACCGATGGCACCCAGATAAATAACCGGTTCAAGCACGATCCAGAAAAGAGAAACCAGCCACGTCTTCTTGAAATATAGAAAATTTCGCGACCATACTTGCATCGCACCGCTGTTCACTTTGGGGACAGAGAAATATTCTTTGAACTTCATTTTACTCATCCCTCAATTGATGTCCCGCCAATTTCAAGAACACATCGTTCAAGGTCGGTTTACGAATAAAAATCTTATCGCTGGCAATAAGATCCACAACACGACGGCCTTCCTGATTTTCTTTAACCAAAACAGACACGGTGTCTTTAATAACTTGATATGCAAAGCCTTCGGCGCGCAAACGGCCCAGGTAATAATTCAAATCCACTGGATTCGTATCAAACTCCACAACTTCTTTGCCGATCAACTCACGAATGAGATCCTTCGGTTTACCGACGGTAAGAATGCGACCATTATCGATAATCGCCACCCGATCGCACATCTGTTCGGCTTCTTCCATATAGTGAGTTGTCAGAACAAGAGTGCTTTTTTCAGATTTAAGATGCTTAAAGAAATCCCAGATCCAGATACGCGCCTGAGGATCCAAACCTGTTGTCGGCTCATCTAGGAAAATCACCTCTGGAGAGTTAATCAGTCCACGCGCAATAGCTAAACGGCGCTTCATGCCGCCGCTTAATGTTTCCACAGAGCGATCCTGGTATTCTTCAAGCTTCATCAAGCGCAAAAGAGCTTGAGCGCGAAGATCGGCTTCGGCCTTTGGAATATTATGAAAGCTGGCATAGACGAGAAGATTTTCAAGAACGGTGAAGTCGGGATCAAGGCCGTCCTCTTGCGGGACGACCCCTATGCGAGTTTTAATCTCGCGGTAATTTTTCTTAACATTCAAGCCGAGAACGTAAAGTTCCCCGCTTGTGACGAGGGCTGAGCAATACATCATTTTCATGGTTGTAGATTTGCCAGCCCCGTTTGGACCAAGAAGTCCGAAACATTCGCCTTTGTAAATTTCCAGATTTATTCCATCGACAGCGACTTTATCGTCGTATTTTTTGGTCAAATCTTTGATCTCAATGGCGACATTCGTACTCATTATTCCTTCGCTGCTCTCGCACGTTTATGCGGGTCTAGTTCACGGAGGCGAAGACGGATTGTCTTCGGAGTGACTTCAATCAACTCAGAATCCTTAATCCATTCCATCGCTCTTTCCAACGTCATCTTCTTCACAGGAACAAGACGGATAGCTTCATCAGAACCCGAAGCACGTACGTTCGTCAATTTTTTCTCACGAGTGATGTTCACTTCAAGGTCATTGTCCTTAGCGTGTTCACCCACGATCATACCTTCGTACACATCGTCACCGTGCTCAACCATCATGATCCCGCGCTCTTGCAAGTTCCAGATAGCGTAAGCTGTTGCCATACCTTTACGGTCAGAGATCATCGCACCATTCATACGGTGTTCGATCTCGCCACGGTAGTCATCCCAGCCGTCGAATTGCGTATTCAAAAGACCTGTACCGCGAGTATCAGTCAAGAATTCAGAACGGTAACCGATCAAACCGCGAGAAGGAATGCGGAACTCAAGACGTGTACGACCAGATCCTTTTTGAACCATGTTCGTCATGACACCCTTACGTTTACCAAGTTTTTCAGTCACAGCACCAACGAATTGGTCTTCGATATCGATAACCGCGATCTCCATTGGTTCTTTCTTTTTGCCGTCTTCTTCTTTGAAGACAACCGTCGGTTTAGAAACAAGAAGCTCGAAATTTTCACGGCGCATTTGCTCGATCAAAACGCCCAACTGCAACTCACCACGACCGATAACTTTGAACGCATCAGTGCTCTCAGTTTTTTCTACGCGGATCGCAACGTTGTACAAAAGTTCTCTTTCAAGACGCTCGATGATTTTACGGGAAGTTACGTTCTTACCATCCAAACCTGCGAACGGTCCGTTATTTACAGAGAACACCATTCCCACAGTGGGCTCTTCAACGCGGATACGTGGAAGAGGACGAGGATCTACAGCGGAAGTGATAGTGTCACCGATAGTGAAGTCTTCCATACCTGCGATAACGACGATGTCACCCGCACCAACTTCTTGTGCAGGAACTTGTGAATTCACTTTGTACTGGAACAATGCTGATACTTTTACTTTTTTCTGAGCATTCGCTTGAACGCAAAGAACTTCGTCACCAACTTTAATAGTACCGGCTTTCATACGACCGATCGCCAAACGACCTACGTAATCATTGTATGAAATGTTAGAAACCATAACTTGAAGCGGATGGTTTTCTTCGATTTGCGGAGGAGGAACCAAGTTTACGATAGCATCGTAAAGAACTTCCAAAGAACCTGTGTTTACGTTCGGATCCAAAGTCGCCATACCTTCACGCGCAATCGCGTAAACAGTGTGGAAGTCACATTGTTCTTCAGTTGCATCAAGGTCGATGAACAAATCGAAAAGTTCGTTATGAACTTCTTGAATACGCGCATCTGAACGGTCGATTTTATTGATACAAACGATAACTTTTTTGCCGCCCTCAAGAGCTTTCTTCAATACGAAACGTGTTTGAGGAAGTGGACCTTCGGAAGCGTCACAAAGAAGGATACAACCATCAACCATGTTCAAGATACGCTCAACTTCACCGCCGAAGTCACTATGGCCCGGAGTATCTACGATATTAACTTTAATATCTTTGTACATGAAAGAAGCGTTCTTCGCCGCGATCGTGATACCGCGTTCTTTTTCAAGATCCATGGAGTCCATCAAACGTTCTTCGACGTGTTCGTTGTCACGGAAAGTACCTGCTTGCTTAATCAAGTGGTCAACAAGCGTCGTCTTTCCGTGGTCGACGTGTGCGATGATAGCAATATTTCTAATTTTCTTTGGATCTTGAATCATATTTACCCTTCGTTATTTTTCAAAAACTTCAAAACACTAAATCTAAATTTCAAATTTCGCACTACAGGTTTCCGTTAGGCTCACAGCTACCCGTGACCACCCATGAGGAATTCTTCTTGGCTGGTGTCTTCTTGCTCAACATCGCCGATACTTGCGAAGAATTCATTCGCGAGGGCCATAATCTCTTCGTTGCTTTTGGATTGGAAAAGATTCTTTCTGAATTGTGCCGCTCCAGCATAACCTGTCGAGAACCACGCTGCAAACTTTCTGAGTTGGATGCCCGTGATGTGCTCATCACAATGCGCAACAATCTCAGTTTTCAAGTTGTTAAATAGACTCACATAGTCCCGTTTTACGTCTTTTAAGGATTCTCCACGCCACAAAGACAAGGCATCCATAAAAATAAACGGATTTTTAAGGCAACCTCGACCAATCATGACGCCATCACAGCCGGATTGTTCTAGTCGAAGGTTGGCCTGGCGAGGTGTGAGAATGTCTCCGTTTCCTAAAAGAGGAATTTTGGTTTTCGACTTCACATCGGCAATGAAATCCCAATCCGCAAGACCTGAATAACCTTGTGCGCGAGTACGACCATGGATCGCGACCCACTCCACACCTTCATTGTAAGCTATGTTGCAAATTTCAACAGCGTTGCGAGTGTTCGCGTCCCAGCCCGTGCGGATTTTGATTGTCAGAGGAATTTTGATCGCCGCCTTCACAGTGGAAACCATTTTTTGCACGGCCGCAGGATCTTTCAAAATCGCCGAACCCGCGCCTTTTTTAACAACCTTTGGAACGGGACAACCGAAGTTCAGATCCACAAAGTCACAGCCTTCCGCTTCAGCCACTTGTGCAGCGCGAGCGACAACTTCCGGCTCTTCACCAAAAAGTTGAATTCCGATAGGTCGTTGCGACTCATCGAAACTCATCAACTTCATCGTACGTTCTGATTTGTATTCAATACCGTTGGCACTCACAAGTTCCGTGACGACAACACTCGTATCAAGCTTCTTCATGAAAGTACGAAAAGCGTGATCCGTAATCCCTGCCATAGGAGCAAGGACAAAGGGATTTGTCTTAAGGGCTTGAACTGGATTCATAGGCAAACGGGTATAACAAAATCGTAATAAAAAAGGTACCCCTGTTTGCTAAAAAGGCCCTTTTTTCATGGGTTTAGGTACTTATAACGAATGTATTCGATCTGAGCCCCGGCCTTAGAGCCAGGTCACTCGGCCTTCTGTTTGCCGAGGGGCTTTGGGCGGATTGTGATCTGGATAACCGCACACCATCGCACAAAGAAGCTCGAGCTCGCCCCTTTGATATTCCGGAAGTTTGTCGACACCTAAAAACTTATCGACTTCTTCTTTGATCTCAAGCGGAGCTCCCATAGTGCAAGAGCCTAAGCCTTCCACAAGACATGCGAGGTTCATGTTTTCCACAGCCATATACACCGAGCCGATGCTCGTGTGATAGCGCTCTTCATTATCATTGTGCGAATACGCGAAGATAATGACAGGCGCATCGCCTAAAGTATAAAAAAATCTTTCCGTGAATTGGTACAACGAAGGCTTCAATCTTTGCGAAAGGATATCTTTAATCCCCAGCCACGATTTTTGCGAATACTTCAGATACTCATCGCGCTTAGCTCCTGTGACGACAAAGAACCTCCAGTTCTGACGATTCTTGCCTGAAGGCGCGTGCATTCCTGCCATAAGAATTTTTTCAATGATTTCTTTCGGCACAGCATCGGGTTTGTATTTACGAATGGATTTGCGCGATTCGATGAGCTGATAAAACTGTTCTTTTTCCATCTTTGGAACTCCTGTAGGAAAAAGGTACCTGGTACCTTTTTCTTTTTAGCCCATTTCTGCGGGGCCGGCTTCGATGAAACTTTCATGCAAGCGACGAATCGCTTCTGCACCGTGATCTTCATTCACAAGAAAGCAGAAATTGTGTTTGCTGGCACCCAAACAGATCATTCGCACGTTAATGTCAGAGATGACTTCGAAAATCTGTTTCCCCAATCCCGGCGTGTGATTGATGTTGTTGCCGATCAGCGAAATCAAAGAAAGATTTTCTTCGACTTGGACATCGGCGATCTGCGAAAGATCCGCGATTAATTTCCTGTTCAAAAGTGTCGAATCATCCAATGTCACGCTGACCGAAATTTCAGAAGTCGTGATGGCATCAATACTGACTTTATGATCGTTGAAAATTTTAAAAATCTGGAACAAGAAACCGTGCGCGTGCAACATTTCGGGCGTCGAGAGCGTGACGAGAACTTGTTTTTTACGCAAGGCCATCGCGCGAATCAGCGGATGGTCTTCAACATCCTTACGAACCCATGTGCCTTTGGCTTCAGGGTCGAAACTGGAGCCGACAAAAACCGGAATGTTCTTGCGAATCGCAGGAAGCAACGTCGCCGGGTGCAGAATCTTGGCGCCGAACGTTGCTAGTTCTGACGCTTCTTTAAAGGAAATTTCGCTAATGGGTTTGGCTTTTGAACATAAACGAGGATCCGTCGTCGCAATACCCGCTACATCCGTCCAAATTTCAAGAATATCGGCGGAAACTCCCTCTGCAAGAATGGCTGCAGAATAATCACTTCCTCCGCGACCCAACGTCGTAGTCATACCGTCTTCGGTCATCCCGATGTAACCTTGAGTGACTACAACTTTTTTTCCGTCGCGCAAGAAACCTAAGTGTTTTGCGCACAAAGACGCCACTTCAGAAGTGATAGGCTTTGCTTTCCCGAAGGATTCATCCGTACGAAGAACCGTTCTGACATCGAAAAGCTCGCTTGTTTTCTGCGAACCGTGCTTGCGCAAAACCTGGGTCATAGCTTCTGTGAATAAAACGGAAGACATTCTTTCACCGAGGCTCATCAGAGTATCCATGGCTTTCACAGAACAATCCTTAAGAAGATGAACACCTTTTGCTAAAGAGTTCATTTCTTCGAAAAGAACTTCCAGACGAGTCTGCGCTTCCGAGGAAATTTTTAGATCCTCCGCAATCTTCACATGCCTCGTATGAATCTTCGCAAGGATCTTTTCGGCTTCAGGCCATGCTTGTGCTTCTGCTGTTTTACCCAAAGAGATCAAATCATTCGTCGTTCCAGACGTCGCGGACACGGCAATGAGACTGGAACCTTGGCGAAAACTCACTTCAGCACTGCGAAGCATGCACTCAGCATCGCCCATGGACGTTCCACCAAATTTCGAAACGATCAACTTAGACACAAAATCTCCTCGGTCAAAGGCCTGACTTCTCTGAGATCTTATGCCTTTTCTGCTTTTTCATTCAATGACTTTTGTGGCAGACTTTGAACATGGTAACGACAGAATCTACTTTTAAGAAAAAGGAATTGGCCCTCATGGGTGTGCTAGCGCTAGTAGCAATGGCTCTAGTCACAGTGGCCGTGGTTCCTTCGCTGCGTATGAAGATCAAAGACGTTTTCTGGAGTTCTGATCGTGAAATCCTTGCGAAAGTAAACGGGAATATTGGCCCCCACGGCCCACAAATCACTGTTCTTAAGATAAAATCAAAAGCGGCACTCAGCTTGGAAGTTTATTCCAGTGACGGCGAAACCGGCCTGACTTTAATCGCTAAACTTCCGCTTTTTGAAACTCGTGATGGTTATTTTTTGCTTCAAGGAAATGCCACAAATCTGGCGTTAACGGATGTCGATAAGGATGGGACTTTGGAAATCGTCGCGCCCACCTATGATGAGCAAATGGTTCCGAGATTGAATATCTTCAGATACAATCCCGCGACAAAATCCTTCGATCGCGCCACCGCTCCCGAAGGATTTGAGCCTTAATTCTTAGTCGGACTGATAGCTTTCTTCTTAAGGTCTCGCCAAGACTTTCCTTCGCGAGCTTTGCTGTCGAGCTGGAACTTCTTTACGGCTTTCTGATGTCCCAGATAGTCTTCTGAAAACACGTGAGTACCGTCGTTTTGACTGACAAAGAACAGATAGCTGCTTTCTTGCGGTTTCATCGCCGCCAAGAGCGCTTCGCGGCCCGGATTCGCAATAGGTCCCGGTGGAAGCCCGTAAATCACGTAAGTGTTATAGCGAGTCGGCGTCAGCAAATCGTTTCTTGTGATATTAATTTCGATCTTTCCGGATTTTTCAGCCTTTCCATAAATGACTGTCGGATCCGTCTGAAGTCGCATTCTTTTTGCCAAACGATTGTGGAAGACTGAAGAAATCAAGGGTCTTTCTTCAGGAGCGCCGGTTTCTTTTTCAATGATGCTCGCCAAAGTCACAACTTGATGGCGGTCTAAACCCTGGATGACCCCCATGGGTTTCACCTCGTTGTACACGTACAAAAATCTTTTCACCATATTAGAGATCAAAGTTTTCGTGTCCGTGAATTTCGTCAGCATGTAAGTCTCTGGGAATAAATAACCCTCCAGAGTCTCGCGAGGTTCACCCAAAAGGGTTTGAATCAACTGCTGATCGCGAATCAATTGCATGAATTCCGTCGCAGTTCCAAAACCTTGTTTCTCGTAAAGATCGGCGATCTCGTAAGTGCTAAGACCTTCGCTCACAGTAAAGCTGCGAGCGACACTTTTTCCGGAAGTGATTGTGTCAAGAACCTCGGCTGGCACCATGTTCGTGCGCAAAAGATATTCGCCGACTTTTAATTTCGAGCGATCTCCTTTAAGACGCGCATACATGGAAAAAAAGAAGGCGTTTTTGATCAAGCCCTTTTGCTCAAGCTCGGTGGCAATGGAATTAAAGCCTTTTCCTGGGGTCACCTCGTAAATCACATCCTGAGCCACATCGCTAGGACGTGAATGCAAGAACTCATAACCCACGAAAGCGATGCTTCCGCCGATAGCGAGTCCCAAAGCAATAATTCCAAGAACAAAAACGACAACTGTCTTTTTCATTATTTCATATCCAAATTCATACCCGGCAAAATTTTTGTCGGATCAAAAGGTGTTGGATCTTCCAAGCTCGCTACAGGCACCGTGCAATACTGAATTGCAAAGTGCGCCGACGGACGATCATTACCCGATTTACCCATTCCACCAAATGGCAAACGTGAGCTTGCTCCGTTCGTCGTGCGGTTCCAGTTCAATAGACCCACGCGCGCCTTAAACAAAGCATCTTCATAAAGAGCCTTGTCTTTAGAAAAGAGCGCCATCACCAGTCCATATCCTGTGGAGTTTACAATTTCCATGGCGTGATCCCAATCGTCGGTTTGGTAAATCGCGACGTTAGGCCCGAAGATCTCGGATTTCTGATAAACGCTGTTTGGATCGAATTTTTTCACCAAATGAATTGAAGGAGTAACGTAGTAACCTTTGTGCTTCAAATCCAAAGCTTTACCGCGCATCAAACTTTCACAATTCTCACGATTCGCAATTTCTTGGAAGCGGATGTACTTTTCAACAGCCGCCGCGTTGATCAGCGTACCCATGAAAGTATTCTCGCTCCAGTGCCCGATCGTGAGTTTTTTCGCAGCTTGATAGAATCTTTCCGTGAATTCCTCGGCAATTTTCGGATGAAGAATAATACGGCTTGTTCCCGAGCAGCGCTGACCTGAAGTCATGTACGCGCCCACCAAACTTTCGTAAACAGCTTTATCTAAATCCGCATCATGCCATACCACCGTCGCGTTCTTGCCACCCATTTCAAGTGCAAGAATTTTCCAGTAGTGCGTGAGTGTCTCTTGTTTGATTTTAAGACCTACTTCGTAAGAACCCGTGAAGAGAATTCCATCCACGTGTTCATTGGCCACCAAGCGACCGCCTGCAGCTCCATCCCCTTGAACAAGATTGAAAACACCTTGGGGGAATTGAGCTTTTTCAAAAAGCTCCGCCATAAATTGGCCGACAGCGGGAGTTTGTTCAGAAGGTTTGAAGACAATCGTATTACCCGCAATCAAAGCTGGAATAATATGTCCGTTAGGAAGATGCGCCGGGAAGTTGAAAGGTCCAACAACTGCCATAACACCGCGAGAACGATGGCGAATCACACCTTCCACTTGCGGAAGAGCATTTGGAATTCTTTCGTCAGCAATCAGTTTAATGGACTGATTCAGAGTGATATCGATTTTTGCGCCCAAAGCTTTCGCTTCAGTCATCGCTTCCCAAGAAGGCTTTCCCGTATCACGAGAAATAATTTGCGCCATCTGCTCTGCATTCGCGTCAAAAAGTTCTTTCAGGCGCATCAAATAATTTTTGCGTTCGTCCATCGAAAGCATCGCCCAGGCAGGGTAAGCTTTCTTTGCAGCGACGCAAGCTTCGTCGATATGCTCGTGCTTAAACGGCACTGTCATAACCACGTCGTTAAGATCCGACGGACTGATGTCTTTAAATTCTCCATCTCCTTTGGAAACGGGAACAAAACGTCCGTTGATAAAGTCACCTTTGTATTTTACTTCGAAAATTTGGGTGGTGCTCATTCTTACTTCCCTCTGTTGTAATTAAATGGAGATAAATAAACTTCTTCGCCGGTTTCCACGCCCAAAAGCTGTCGAACTTTTGCCGGAATCGCCACCTCAGTGCCGCGAATATCCGCTGCACCCAAGGACACTTTAAATTCTTCGCCAGTTGTTGCGATAAGAAACTGCTCTTTGAAAGAGGCTTCTTTTGTCTCGACAACTTTCAAGCGTTTTCCGTATTTAATTGGCAGGATGTCTTCGACATTGGCGCCGTAATGAGGTCCGCCATCGAAAGGATCTACTTCATCTAAATAAGAAAAACCAATGCTCTCTAAAAGATGTTGCGCCGGCTTCGTCGCCTCACCAACCCGGCCCAGAACCAAGCGCGCCTTTGAATCCAACAAGCACAAATAAATATCATCCTGCGGGAAAAGGCTTTCGATAAATTCTTTGTGCGATTGACTGAGCAAATCCGCTTCCTGATAAGGCAATCCTGTAAAGCGGCGGCCCAAGGCCTCCCAGAATTCCGAGCGGCCCTCATCGGTCAATGGCGGAGTCAGCTCACACAGCACGCGGTTTTCAAACTTCTCTGGGTACAAACCCATGTAAAGAAAACGCGACAAGCTGATTTGTTTTCCCAATTTTTCCGGACGCCGACGATATGATTTATCAACCAAAAGACCGCCGATCTCTGTCGGTCCGTCGAAATCCAACTGGAAACGCAAAACTTGATGAATAAAACCGATTCCCAGATCTTCAGAGAAATGATCGCGCTTGAAGATTTTAAAAAAGCTGTGAGGAACTTCTTCGTTGCCGTGCTTAGCCAGCACCAAGGAACTTCCTACAACCATTTTTTCTTCGATATCTTCAACAACGAATAAATACTCTGCTTTGTCTTTAGGTAGTTTTCCGGCGAACGAAGCTTCGCTGCGTTCGATTTTCTCGCCGATGACTTTTTTATCGCCTGGCAAATTCAAAAGATTGAATTGCTTGGCGAGATCCACCAACTGACCTAAATCATCGTATTGAACTGAGCGTACTATAAAACTCATAAGCAAAACCTTTCGATGATTCTTTTGTAAAACTCAATGGCTTTTTCTAAATCCGCCAAAGACACATGCTCTTGCGGAGTGTGTACATTTCCTTCCCTTTTTCCGGGACCGAAACACACACATTCAACTCCGATGCGAGAAAAAATACTCGCCTCGTTCGTGGAAGCTTGCGTGATAGGCTTGTCATTCAGGCCCATCGAACGCAATTCATCCAAACAACCTTTCACCAGGATCGAATTCATTTCCGTGCGGAAAGGTTTTTTGTAATCGTTCACGCGGAAACTTGCGCCGTTTTCTTCGCACACCTGGCGCAGACGATCCATCCAGCCTTCATAAATCTCGTGCGTAATAACCGGAGGAATACGGCATGTTCCCGAAATTTGAATGTCATCTTCATTCGTTCTTACCAAACCAATATTCAAAGTCGGAGTGCTGGGATAGAAGTCGTTGTCTTTGAAATCCAAAAAATCCAACTCCAACGCTTTCACCGCGCGATAAATATTAGCGATCTTCTTAGAAATCGGATTGTCGATCATCGACACCATATCAATTTCTAAAAAGGCGTTGCTCGGCACGGTGTTAAAATTAATACCGCCATCCATCTCCATGATATTCACCGTATCCGGCAACATCATCAAATACTCGAGCATCTTAATAACGGCGCTCTCCCCTAAATGCGGAGTGGATGAATGAGCCGCTTTTCCGCGGAAGAGTTTTGATTGCGTGGACGTACTCTCGCGCAGATTGTGTTCTTGTCGATACAGCATTTCTTCATCCGAGAAAGGCACGCGAATCTCAACGCTCGCGAACCCTTTTGCCGCATTGATCACTTGTAAATCCGAAGGCTCACCAATCAGAGCCATCTTCGCCGATACTTTGTTTTTACGAATCAGCTTCAAAGCTCCTTGCATTCCCGATTCTTCGCCGAAAGTTCCGACAAGAACCGGCGGCAATCGCCAATCACGTCCGTCGCCAAAAGAAGACAAAGCTTCGAGCTTGCAAAGAAAATCCAACTTTACGTCCGCGGCACCCAGGCCATAAATCTTTCCGTCGATGATATGCGCATCAAACGGATTCGATCCCGTTTCCGTCCAAAGAGAAAACGGACCGGGGTCCACGGTGTCGAGGTGCGTTTGCAAAAGCAACTCTGCGGTCGGTCTTGCGTCGGTAGGTCGCGCGATGATGTTTGCTTGCGCAAGATCACCGACGATTTCTTCCTGTTCCTCTACATAAAGACCTTTTTGACGGCAAAAGGCCGCCACCCACTTTGCAATCTCGCGATTACCGTTCGTGGGTGTGCTATCAATCGCTATTAATTGGCGGCAGGCCTCGACAAAATCCAACTAAACCCCTTCGAGCAAAGTCTTTTCAATCGCTTTCAAAGCGATGTCGATGTCAGCGTCTTGAATAATCGCCGGCACCAAGAAGCGTGCGCGCACAGGATCTTTACCGCAAGGGAATGCAATCACGCCGTTATGGAAAAGTTTATTCAAGAACGCATTCACGCTCTCTTTTTTGCCATCAAGCGGAGTGAAAGCAATCATTAAGCCCATACCACCCGCGTCTTGTGCGATACCTTTGCAAGTTGTTTCATTCAAACGGTTGATGCCGTCGATGAAACGTCTATGGATTTGCATGATGCGACCGTTGGCGCCCAAGTAACCTTCGGACAACATGTCGAGCATTTCCATACCCGCCGTCAAAGAAGGTGTCGAACCCGAGAAAGTTCCCGCAATCAAACCTGGTTTTGGATTGTATTCTTCCGTGTAAAGAGTTGCGCCCACTTGAGCTGTCTTCGCGATCGTGCAGATGTCGACGTATTGACCGATATCCAAGGTCTCAAACGCGAAGTATTCGCCTGTGCGAGTGAAGGTTTGCACTTCATCCGCCCACACCGCGATGTTTTTAGATTTACAGAACTCGAGAAGAGGAACAAAGAACTCGCGCGGAGCGGCTTGATAACCGCCTTCACCCAACATCGGCTCAAAACCGAAGACGGAAATATTGCCTTCGTGTTTTGCGACGTGCTCTTTCATCACCGTCAAAGCTTTTTCGCCAGAACGAGGATCACGTTTGTCAAAGAAAGGAACGCGCAAAACTTCGTGATATTCTGGCAGACCTTGTTTGTAAGCCGGATTGTCAGTCACTTCCGCCATCATCGTTGAACGACCCGCAAAAGCGTCTTTGAAACCCATCACAAATCTTGCAGGAGAATTTTTTTGACGAGAAAGTTTCAAAGCATTTTCATTCGCCATTGTTCCGCACGTCGCGATCCACGCGTATTTCATACGGCTCTTCTTGCTTGCAAGTTTGACGATTTTTTCTGTGAACAAACGATATTCGTTATTTGGCTGAAGATTTCCTTGAGTCAAAATATCAGCAAGAGATCCGCGCACAGCAGCTGCAATCACACGTGGGTGAGAGTGACCCATCAAATGAATACCGATACCGTTGATCAAATCCAATTTAATAGAACCGTCTTCAAGTTCTACGTAAGGTCCGCGACCTGCGCCCGTGCCCATGTAAGGATAGTGAAGAGGACGGCCACGAAACTGACCCGCAAGATCGATTTTTTGTTTGCCAGCGTCTTTGAACTCATCAAGAGGCGCGCGAATTCCAGAGATTTGCGAGTTGATGTTCGTCACTTCTCCAACCAGAGATTCGACGAGCGATTTAATTTTTTCGGATTGCTGTATTTGATGACCTACAAGAGAACCCATAATACCTTTCGCGGGTCCCTCATACGTCTGATTTCCATGGACCCATTGTTATATGAAATGCCCGTCTAGTTTACTCCTGGGCCCCGACTAAGACAAGACACGTGGTAGACACGGAAAGACTTTTATCTGTAAACTTAAGTGGCTATGTCGAAGCTAAAATTACTCTGTGTGTTCTTTATGTCTCTTCTTTTGCCCACTCTGCTTGTGGCGCAAACGCAAACTTCTTCCCCTGCGGATTTATTTGCCAAAGGAACGCAACTCTACCTTGCAAAAGACTACGAAAAAGCGCGCGATCTTTTCACGCAATCCCTGGACAAAGATCCACATAACGCGACGACATTGACGAACCTCGCCCTGACGCAATTTCAGTTGGGAAAACATGCGGTTGCAATTGGCCTTCTGCGCAAGGCTCTCACTTCGGACCCTGAAAATTCAACGGCGCAAAGTGCTTTGAAATTTGTTTTGTCGCAAGCGCCCGTTAAAGAAGTGCCCCACCAGATTCAAACTTATGAATCCGTTCGCACCAAGCTCATTCAACCTGTTCCTTTGGCCGCTTACTTTGTTCTTTCCGCGCTCTGTCTTTTTGCGGCGGGTTGGATTTTGATCTCTTATGGTGGGCGTCGAAAACAGGCTTTGGAACAAGAAAAATCACTCCCTGGATTTCCCGTTATCGGCGCGGTTTTGAGTGTCGCATTTGTGATATTTACAGGGCTTTTGGCTCTGAAACTCTATGATTCCACGATTTTACGAGGAACTATCACGGAAGAAAAAGTCTCTTTGCAAACAGCTCCTGGGGACAATCAAGTGTCTATTCTTGATCTTTATGCCGGAATGGAAGTGATTGCGCATGAAACTCAGGGCGAATGGGTGCAAGTTACCTATCCAGGATCACTCACGGGATGGATTAAAAAATCCGCTCTGTTGATGACGCGTTGACAGCAGGTCCTGGACCTTAATATGATTTGTTTCTATGCTAAAAACGCTCCGAGTCATAACTATCGTCGCGGCCCTAGGTCTTTTGGTCTCTGGCTGTTCCTCAATCGAAAAAAACGCCAACACTCCTGAGGGCGCTTTCGCTATCGCTGAAGAGTACGATCAAGGTGAGCGTTACGAAGAAGCGATTCGTCGTTATACCGAAGTAAAAAATAAATTCCCGTACAGCAACTTCGCGACAAAAGCGGAATTGGCGATCGCCGATGTTTATTTCAAGCAAGAGTCCTACGCAGAGGCGCAAGTCTCTTATCAAATGTTCAAAGAGTTGCATCCGACAGTGCCTAACGCCGATTACGTCCAATTTCGCATCGGCATGAGTTACTACAACCAGTTGCCTTCGACGATTGATAGAGATTTATCTCTTGCGAACGACACAATCCTCAATCTTACTGAACTTATTAAGAAATATCCGAACTCTCAGTATGCAGCGGAAGCCAAAGAAAAGCGCAGTGCCGCGATCAAAATGCTGGCAGAGAAAGAAGAATACATCGCAGATTTCTATTTTAAGCGTAAGATTTTTGAAAGCGCTTTGAACCGCTATGAAGGCCTGTACTCCAACTATCGCGGTTTGGGTTTTGACGCGAAAGCCTTGTCTCGTGCAGCGATTTGCGCACAGAAAATCGGCGACTCTTCAAAAGCAAAAAAATACCAAGAACTTTTGGCTCGTGACTTCCCTGGAAGTAAAGAACTTCGCGATGCTGAGAAGGAGATCGAATAATGAACGCTCTTCATGACGATATGCTTTCCGAGGCCCGCGGTTATTTCATCAACGGCAATTATAAAATGGCCGAGCCGATTTTGAATCAAATGCTTTTGCAGAACACGCGCAATCCTGAAGTTTATCAGATGCTCGCGACGATCTTTTACGACAAAGGTCAGTTCAGCAAAGCGATTAAAACGTTCAAACGCGCTCTTGAAATTGATCCCACTTACACGGATGCCAGCGTCGGTCTTTCGATTATTTTGAACGACCTTGGAAAATACGATGAGGGCAAACAAGTTTTTCTCGATGCGCAAGTACAGCTCGAGAAAAAATCTGGCAAACAAGATCCTTTCGTCGATGAAAAACTTGCTTCTAAGCATGAAGAGCTTGCGGACTTGTATTACCAATACAAACGCTACAACGAAGCTTTAGAGCAACTTCTTAAAGCACAAAAACTTTCAAGCCGCAAAGCCGAGGTGACTCTGCGAATTGCAGAGGTTTATGTGCAATTGGGTCAAACTGAGCGCGCAATTAAAGATCTGAAAGCTTTGATTCGTGAGTACCCGCACCTTATCCCAGCTCGCCTAAAGCTTGGGGCTATCTATTACAACTCAAACAATATTGCCGAGGCCACAGAACAATGGGAGAATATTCTCATTCGGGATCCACAACATCCCGAGGCTTTGCGCTATTTGAAAATGGCTCAAGCAGCTGGCATTACTTCCATCGATTTGTAGAGGCAAAAATGGCACAACTTAAAGAACAAATGGTTCCCTTCCTTACGAGCGACGAAATCGCTGAACTTGTCGAGTCACTAGCGATGCAAATCGAAAGCGATTATGAAGGAAAGGATGTTGTCTTTATTTGCCCTCTTCGCGGTTCCGTTCATTTCACCGCGGATCTTATGCGCAAAGTAGATCTTCCTCAGCAAGTGGACTTTGTTCACGTGCAAGCGGTTGAAAAAGGCGGCGCGATCAAGATCGTGAAAGACATCTCTGTAAACATCGCCGGCAAACACGTTTTGATCGTTGAAGAAATCATCGATACAGGCCGCACATTGAGCTTCTTGAGAAGCCGTTTATTTGCGTCAGCACCGGCTTCATTGAAAATCGTAACTTTGTTGGATAAACCGGCTCGCCGTGAATTGCCAATCAAAGCGGATTATATCGGCAAGACGATCGACGATCGCTATGTAGTTGGATACGGCATGGACTCCGAAGAAATCGGAAGAAACTATCCAGATATCTATACGTTGAAGAACTAAGAAACGACGACGTTCACGACAAAAAGAATAACCACACAGAACGCATAGAGAAACACAAGTTGTTTTGGCATGCTGAGAACTCCCTCAGCCCCAATCTATGCACTCTTAGGACCTTCGTCAATCCTCACTTGACCAAGGTCTATCAAAAACTTCGCGTACAAACAGTTTGAAATCGTAAAACTCTTCGACAGGAAGAAGGTCTAAGGGGCCTCCCTTTCCATTTCTCAAAATGAGACACGTTCAAACTTCGGTTTCTGTAATCCGTCCCCTAAAGAGAATCCCAAAATTATCCGATATTGTGTCTAAGGGGGAACATCTATGAAGAAGTTCAAGAACTTTTCTAAGAAGCTATTGAAAAACAAATCCGGTCAAGGTGCGACTGAATACATCCTATTATTGGTTGTCGTCGTTGCATTGGTTTTGATGTTTAAAGATCAAATCAAAACGACTGTGAGCGGTAAGATCACCAAACTGCAGCGTCGGCGTTTTCTTTTTTCTATTCCAGAAAATCCACGCCAGCACCAAAACCAGAGGAACTAAAAACCAAAAAGCCCAAAGAGAATGATAAGTCATGACATTCTCTCCATCTTCTCAAGCAAGATCCGGCAGTGCTTCGTTAAATTCAGAACGTCTTGTTCTTTGACTTGGTCTTTATCTTGAAAGCCGCGGTGATACTCGTTAAGAAGCTTCCGCAGCTCATCGCCGTACTCGACATAAACGCTGTGATGATATTTCTTAATATCTTTCAAGATAAGTCGATCGCTCCACTCCATTGCCGGCAAACGATATTTGCGCGTCAGATACAGACGAAGCATCTTATTTGTTTCCTGCAAAACTTCCTGCACTTCTTCTTGTGCGGCCGGAACTCCAAAGAAAACTTTGTTCTGACGTTGCAATCGGCGCAGACTTTGATGGAATTGATTCAGAGGCGTCAATGCCGAGTCATGCTCTTTCAAGCGTTCCAGCATATTTCTTCTTTGTACGATTCGATAAATTTTAGAAACGCAGAGAAGAACAAACAACCCTATGACCCCAGCAAGTATCGCCCAATACAACATCGGGACACCGATCTCGGCGGGACCGATCGGTCCAAAAGGCTCTTGCTTCGTTGGCGGCTCCCCCGGATTCGGTGGCGGCAAAACGCTTTGCACTTGGTACTGCACTGGCCCCAAAGCGAGCGTCGTTGTCCCATCGCTAAGCTGCAAATCTGGATATTGAAAATTTCCCGCCTTATAAGCGGTGACTTTGAGATCCGCCGTCGTTGGCGAGCGGAATTCAAAACCCAGCAAATGAATTTGATATTTTTCTTCAGGCTTGAGGATAAAGTGCAATTTTTCCTGCGCGAGATCTTTCGGAAATTCACCGTCGCAAACCAACAAGAACTCACGACCCACCGTGAGTTGGTTGTCATTGAGCCCTTGAACAGAGGGCGTTTCTACTTTGCACTGCACAGCTGCCATTATTTTCTCTTCTTAAAAAAAGCCACCAGCGGATTTACGTAATCTTCGCTGGATCTTACGTCGATGCGCTCTACCTGAGAAAGGCGCAGCGAACGATCGCGTTGATCTTTTCGTTTCATCACCGCCTCTTCATATTGAGCGCGGAATGAGGGTGAAGATGTATCGACAGTGAGAATTTCTCCGGTCTCTGCATCTTGCACTTCGATCACGCCCATTTTCGGAAGAGAGTACTCCGCCGCATCGTTCACAACGCACGCAACGACATCATGCTTTCTTCCCAAAAGGCGTAAACTTTGATCAAAGTTTTCATCCATAAAATCACTGAACACAAAAACAGTCGCACGCTTCTTCAAAATCCCCTGCAAATAAGTAAAGGCTGAAGACAACTTAGTGCGATGGCTTTTGGGTTTATAATAAAACAAATCCCGAAGCAGACGATGCACGTGACCGCGGCCTTTTTTCGGAGGAACAAAATGTTCCACTTGATCGCTGAACAATAACAAACCCACTTGGTCATTATTTTTCACAGCCGAGAACGCCAAAAGAGCCGCCATGTGAGTCATGACTTCCCCTTTGAAATAAGGCCCGGTTCCGAAATCGCTGGAACCACTGACGTCGACGGCAAGAATCAACGTCAATTCACGTTCTTCTTCAAAAGTTTTGATATACGGTTTGCCGGTTCTAGCCGTCAGAGGCCATGAGATGCTGCGCACGTCATCGCCCGGAACATACTCGCGGAAGTCTGCGAAAGTCATACCCTGACCTTTAAAGGCCGTATGGTATTCACCGGCAAAGAGATTGTTCACAAGTTTTCTTGTGTTGATCTCTAAGAGTTTAACTTTCTTTAAGACCTCAGGAGGTAAACTCACTAGGGAACCTCAACCTGGCTAAGAATTTCTTTGATGATATCGTCGGTTTTAATGTTTTCCGCTTCGGCTTCGTAAGTGAGGATCAAACGATGTCTCATCACGTGATAAGCAATCGCCTTTACGTCCTCTGCCGTCACATAACCACGACCGCGAATAAACGCATGCGCTTTTGCTGCACGATACAGACTGATCGTCGCACGCGGTGAGCCGCCCACGTTGATCAAATTCGCGATACGGCTAAGACCGTACTCACCCGGCTTACGTGAAGCCATGATGATTTCAACGATGTAGTTTTTGATTTTGTTATCGACATAGATTTGGTCGGCACGTTGAGACGCGCGCAACAAATCCTCTTTCGAGATCACAGAGTTTACCACCGGCTTGTCGTTTGTTCCCATGCGGTTGAGGATCTCAAGTTCCTCACCTTTGCCTGGGTAAACCACATTGATCTTGAACATGAAACGGTCCATCTGCGCTTCTGGCAGTGGATAAGTTCCCTCTTGCTCCAGCGGGTTTTGCGTTGCAAGAACCAAGAATGGCGCTTCGAGTTTGTAAGAGACGTCGCCGATAGTCACTTGTTTTTCCGCCATCGCTTCAAGTAGAGCGGATTGAACTTTTGCCGGCGCACGATTGATCTCGTCAGCCAAAACGATGTTCGTGAAGATCGGTCCCTTACGGGGAGCGAACTCCCCTGATTTCGGATTGAAAATCATCGTCCCGATAAGATCCGTCGGCAAAAGATCGGGCGTGAATTGGATGCGTTGAAAATCCAAAGAAATGGATTTTGAAACCGTGGCAATCGTCAGCGTCTTCGCCAAGCCAGGCACACCTTCCAAAAGAATGTGTCCACCGGTGAGAAGGCCCATCATAATGCCCTCCACCATTTCTTTTTGCCCCACGACAACTTTGTTGATTTCAGCCATCATTTTTTCGATGAATTGGCTTTCTTGCTTAATGGCGGCATTCAGGGCCATGATATCGACTTCACTCACGCTGCATTCCTCCTAAGAGATTAACTTATTTATTTCACAGTTTTCCCTGAGACTTCGCAAGCTTAGAGTTTCTAGAACAGTGCTTCCTCTACCCTTGCCAAGGCCCGAATAAAATGGGACAAAAATATTATGATCAACAACAATACAAAAGTCTGGATATTCATTCTTGTTAGCTCCTTAGCCCTTCTTGTTTTGGGGTACCAGTTAGGCGAACGACTGGGGTTGCTGATCGGTTTTCTTTTCGCTCTCTTTCTTAACTTTTTCGTTTTCTTTTACGGCGAGAGCCGCGTGCTTGCAAAACTCAATGCGAAACGTGTGCGCGGTCAAGATGCCTGGGGCCTCATTGACAAAGTTGAAAAAATGGCCGCGCAACTGCGCATGCCGACGCCGGCGATTTATGTTACACCACACTCTTCCGCGAATGCGTTCTGCGTGGGTCACTCTTGGAAGCGCGGCTCCTTGGGTTTCACTGCGGGGCTTTTGCAGAAATTAGACGAGCGCGAACTCGAAGCGGTCGTTGCCCATCAAATCTGTCACATCCGCCGTCTTGATACTTTCGCCTTTAGCGTGAGCAGTACACTTGCGAATTCCGTCGTGGGCCTTGGCCAATTTTTGGATTCTTTCTTGCCTTACAAGTTGCAATTTTTTATGCCGCTTTTGTCTCCGATCGGCTGGCTGATCATCAAAGGCGTTGTTGTCGAGAAAACTTTTTTCGAAAACGACCTCATGGCGTCGGAGCTTCTTGAAAACCGCAACCGTCTTGGCGAAGTTTT
The DNA here is from genome assembly GCF_030169785.1 of Bdellovibrio sp. 22V. Taxonomy (NCBI): domain Bacteria; kingdom Pseudomonadati; phylum Bdellovibrionota; class Bdellovibrionia; order Bdellovibrionales; family Pseudobdellovibrionaceae; genus Bdellovibrio; species Bdellovibrio bacteriopascens. Next base: position 1,826,005 of record NZ_CP125854.1, on the reverse strand, counting down.
GTGGCGCATGGAAGGCCTTGCGCAAACACATCCTCTGGAAGTTCCGCCTTGCACAAGTCACTTGTTCATGGTGAATCCAGAGGGTTTTGAACAAAAGAATTTATTTTTAAAATCTCACCCTCCTATCGAAGTGAGACTGCAAAAACTGATGGGATATTATCCGATCTAATTGCGGCGGCTTGACAGAAGGATTTTTCAACTCACGTTTTTAAATAACGAGGTCGTATATGAATGAAAACCTAGAAGCCTCTTTTTCAGTCCTAGTTATGTCTATCGCTTCCTCCGCCATTATGGCGATGGGGTTGGCGCCTCATCCCCAAACGGGAGAAACCAGCAAAGATAAGAATATGGCTCGGTTTAATATCGACCTTTTGCTGGTTTTACAAAAAAAGACTCAGGGAAATCTCAGTAGCGACGAAGCTAAATTTTTGGAAAACTTAATCAGTGATCTACAAATGAAATACGTGTCCGTATAGGGTTCTGTTAAAGGAGACTTGTATGAAGAAGCTGTTGGTAGTGATTCTTGCTATGACGATGATGGCGCCGTTGGCTCAGGCGCAGACGACTCTTCCTCTTCCGAAGGAAGCGCCGAAATTGAAACTCAACGATCCGCTTCCGGGAAATCTTTTTGTCGAATTGGCAAAGGCGATCAACCCTGCGGTTGTGAATATTTCTACAACGGCTCTCCCTAAAAACATGCCGGGCCGCCGCGATCCTATGCTCGACATGTTGGAACAGCTTTATGGTTTCCGCATGCAACAGCCGCAGCAGCAACGCCCGCAACAAATGGGTTTGGGCACAGGCTTTATCATTCGTGAAGACGGTTTGATTGTGACGAACAATCACGTGATCGCCGGTGCGGATGTGATCAACGTTCAGCTCAGTGAGAAATCCAAAGACGTTTATGAAGCGACTTTGATCGGCAGTGACGAAAGAACAGATATCGCTCTTATAAAAATCACTCCGAAAGAAAAATTGCCAGTCGCAGTTCTTGGAACTTCGAAAGATCTTGAAGTCGGAGAATGGGTTGCTGCCTTCGGGAATCCTTTCGGCCACGGTCACTCGATGACAAAAGGGATTGTTTCCTCTAAAGGCCGCGACATCACAGAGATCAATAAGATTCCTTTGATTCAAACAGATGCTTCCATCAACCCAGGGAACTCAGGCGGTCCTCTTGTGAATACAAAAGGTCAAGTTGTCGGCGTGAACTCGGCGATTGATGCGCGCGCGCAAGGCATTGGCTTTGCGATTCCTATCGACGAAGTGAAAGCGGTTATCGCGATTCTAGAAACGAAAGGCCGTATTGCTCGCGGTTACATTGGCGCTGCTCTTGGCGATCTTGATCCTGAAGCGGCTGAGTATCTTGGTCTTGGTGACGTTCGCGGTGCTGTTATCACAAATATGGATCCGCGCGGTCCGGCGATGAAAGCTGGAATGAAAATCTATGACATCATCACAGAGTTCAACGGCAAAACCATCAACAGCTCCTTGGATTTGATCGACGCTGTTGCTGACGCTCCGATCGGCAAATCGGCTAAGGCCAAAGTCATCCGCAATGGAAAGACAATCACCCTGAACGTCAGCGTTGCAGAGCGTGCGGAAGAAAAACGTCCAACGAGAGCTCTCGTAAAAACTTATCAAGGGCAAAAAGCTCCCTTTAACCTGGGCTTCTCAGTGACTGATCCCACTCCGGATTTGCGCAAAGAGTGGGGCCTCCCTGAAGATATGAAACAACCTGTGGTGATCGAAACAGAGCGCGCGTCTCTTGCAAGCCGCAATGGCCTGCGTGTCGGTGACGTCATTCTTGACGTTAACAAAGTGGCTGTCGAAAACACAAAAGACGTTCTCAAAAACCTCAAAAAGGGCCAAAACACTCTCCGCATCGCCCGCAACACCCGCATCCAAATCATCACCCTCCAAACCCCTTAAAAAAGGTGTCCGGTGATTTTTACGTCTACAAAGCGTCAAAGCCCGTCATTCCGACGGGCTTTTTATTTTAGCGAGCACCGCTTCATTACCTATCTGCGAGTAGGCATCTCCGAGTTTCGTGCTATATAAACAAGCAACTGTCGGCTCAATCTGAGACGATGAGGCGATTTAATACGGAAATTAAAAAATTCCTCGACCTAGGTCTTTAGTTTTTTAAGGCGTCGCCGAGAAGAAATACGGACCATAGTTTGGCTCCAAGGTGTGCAACAAGAACGGCAACAGGAAAGGGACTCTATGAAAGTCACCGAGGTCAAAGTATTCCCCGTCAATGAGGACCGGCTCAAAGCCTACGTCTCAATCACTCTCGACAATTGTTTCGTCGTTCGCGACTTGAAGGTGATTCAAGGCACTAGCGGCTTGTTTGTGGCAATGCCGAGTAAGAAACGGAAAGACGGTCAGTTCCGCGATATCGCGCATCCTCTAAACCAAGAGACGCGCACAATGATCGAGGATCTGATTTTTGAAGCATATGAAAAAGAATTGAAATCCATGGGCGAAACGCTAGTAAATCTCAAACGCCAAAAGGCGCCTAACAGCGACTACGGCGACGATTACTAGTCTGAAGTTCCCTGCTCACTCGCCGACTTGCCTTCTGGTGTGGAGAAGACAAGGGAGGCGGCTTCAACAAAAGTCCCATGGTCCTTTTAAGCCCGTCGCATCCCGACGGGCTTTTTTAGTTAGCCAACGCGTCATTTATTGCTTTTCGGCCCCAGAATCCGTAATTTAGCGGTTCGTAAGTCATCTTGTTGGGGTATCGACAAGTTGGTAAGTCAACAGATTTTGATTCTGTCATTCGCAGGTTCGAGTCCTGCTACCCCATCCATTTTTTCTAAAAAATCAAAGAACAACATAGAAACCAAAGTATCTGCTAAAGGCCGAACTACGTCTTTGGGGTAGCATGACTCGAAAAGCGGCAGGCCCGGATGGCCTGAGAAGACCGAGCCTTACTCCTTGTTACCCGATTACGATTTCTTTGATTCAAGAAGACGTATTTTTTCTCTTAATTCCTTCGACGCGATTTCTGTCTTCGTAAAAATACTTTTGTCAGGCCATATTAAAGAAGCTGCAATCGCTGCCTCTTTTAACTCTTCAATATTTTCGACAATGGAATATGCTTGCAGCCTCCATTTAGGTACTTGCACTGACCAAACAAGCCAACCAAGCACAAAGCCTCCTCCGAAGAAAAAGGCAAACCACAAGAACCCCTTTGTTCCTACAGATTCAACCAATCCGTAGTTGCTAAGAACAATAAATAATAGCCATGGGAAAAACGCCGCAAACATCGACGGATATGTGATTCGGCTTCGACCAAGAGCAATCGCCTTTTCCAATTTTTCGTTTTTATCTACTATTTTCGTTGAAGTCATAAAGTCGATCCGGCCTTCCTCATCTAATACTCGGTTCCTTTCTTGTTTAATTCAAGATCTTAAAGGTCTTTGCTCTTAACCAAAACCTAACTTTACATAACGAACCGATTTTCATTAAGTGGTCGCCCAAAGGAGACCTCTTATGAAAGTGTTTATTTCTTCTCTAATCCTGGCTCTCGCGGCTCAGGCGCAAGCTGCAACGGTTTATCAAGGAACCATTGATCTGCGAAATGCGTCCAATCACGCGCGCATCCCGACTGAAATCAATGCCGGTCTTTACTCTGTGGAGGTATCAGTTGAATCTTCGCCGGCTAAGAGTGAAGAAAATATCGCGCTCTCCAAGCAAGCTTTCTCAGACGACAACGAATACGTCTGCAACGTGACGGGGCAATTTAAAGTGGGCCAATTCACTTTGAAAGTAAGAAGCCTCACCACTCACTGGGAATCTGAAACAACAACAGATGTTTACGCCACTTTCGGTTCTTCGCAGTCTTTCCCTCGTGGTGAAAGCACGCAGAGCTGCCGAATCAACACAAAAGACTTTGAAGGAGTTGCCGCTTATAGCATTCACTTGCCTGACGTCACTCTTGAACTGCCTATCAAGGACGCCCGCTTCTCTTCGGTGAAACTCAGAATGAATCCGATCGCAGAGGCTTTTCTCGCGCAATATGAACTGTTAGCTGGGACGAAGGAAAACACGCTCCAAGTACTAGCTCCAGGTGCTCCTTTCGAATCTGCATTGCAATCTTCAGGCAACAAGAACATCAGCTATGAATTAGGTATTACAACAAAGCAAGGCTCTTACCTTTATTTCGGTTCTGAAAAAGCCCTTGCTCAGCGAGTAAAATAGTCCCGTAAGGTGCCAGGCCCTGTTTCTGGGAACGGCGCTTCCAGAAACAGGGCCTGGCACCTTTTCTTGTTCGCGTCTTTGCGTGCGAACACTGTTGGTGTGAGCCTTGCAACCGATGGGACTCCAATCAAAGGAGTTCATTTTATGAAGATGATAAATTTACTCAACGGTCTTCTTGTCCTTGGCTGTGTCATGGCCCTTCAACCCGGTTATGCAATGGAACCTCTCTCTGATAACGAGCTTGCGTCGGTGACTGGGAGAGAGGGCTTTAATAAGGAACGCCTTCTTCAGGACTTTGCCGACCTTCAAGCAAAGCTCGTTGCCGACGCTAACGACGGTGACGGAAGAATCAGCGCAGAAACATTTATTGGCCAAACGCAGCTCATTTTTGGCGCTATGGGTATTAGCTTAGACAATATCGTGGTCGATGGTGTTCAGTACAACGGCACCATGACATTGGATGCAAATGGCGTAAAAACCACAGTCGCTATTCCTTCTTATTTTAAGAGCATTCAAATCGGAGCCGTTCGTTTAGGCGGTGGCCCTTCGATCGGCATGGTTGAAATCGTTGGTTTGAATCTGCATAACGTTCATGTTCAAGTGTCATTTCATAAGTAACTTATCTGAGAAACGCCCACATCGGGCGTTTCTTTTTACCGACATACTGCGGGAATATTTCTTGCTTTAAAAAAGCTGATTTTTTCCTGGAGAACTTATGAGAATGCTTCTTCTTTTTATCCTCACCTTTTCTTTCCTCAATGGCGCCACAGCCGAAGCGAAAGAATTGAATATCCCCGCGCGCATTCGCACCATCAGTAAAGAAATCCGCAAAATCAGAGAACGCCAACAAAAGGAAGCCTATTACGCCAAATGGTATCGCGAGCAAGAAGCCGTCTTAGCTCAGCAAAGAGAAAAGCCATGGCAGATATTTCCATCGCTCCAAGAATGGCGTCATCGACAAACCGCTCGCGGTTTTGACGAGTTGATCACGCAAGAAAATCAGACCGTTGAAATCTATAAAAACAGTATTTACCTCTATGCCTTAGCTCACGTTATCACCTATGACAAAGAGGCACGAAAAAATCTTTTAGTTGCGAAAAACCTGGTTCCCTACATCGAAGAAGGTCGTCGCGCCCTCCAATCCTTGGAAGATAGCAGAAGCGCTATTGATAGCGCTCAGGCAGCAGAAACGATGAGTTTCGTCAGCAACGCCATCGTAAGAAGAAGCGGCACCGTGTACAGCGCCATGGGCACGAAAGCCTCCCGCGACGCTTTCGCAAAAACACAAGAGAGCTTCAAACTTGCTTCGGCTTTTTATGAGAAACTTCATCAAGGAGCACAACAGGGTCGACAGTCTGTCGAACCCCTCAATAAAAGTCCTGCGTATAATCCTGCGGCGAAAGCTTACAACTCGGTCCTCACACTGAAGAGTCTTGCCGAGATTGACGAGCATATCACCACTGTCTCCACGCACATCGACCTCGTCGTGACAACTCTGGTGGAAAGCGTTCACATGCTGGAAAAAAAGAATGATCGCATCGCCATAGATTTTGCGAATAGTATTTTGTCTGAGTAGAGATACTTTCCGCATTTGATCGAGCGGACTGGCAAATTGATGCGAACAGCAAACACATTTTTGAGAGGTCGCATCGCAAAACTGTCTCAGACTGAGAATAAGTCTTTAGTAGCCCTACGGACAACCGATCAGCTTGGTGTCAACAGGGAGCGTTCATGAAGTTGATTATCAGGGGCACACTCGCCATCGGCCTTGCGATGCTACTTTCTTCTTGTTCTTTGGAATTGGACCTTAAAGCAAGCAGATCCGACTTAGCTTCAACTCCTGACACTCCAGCGACGCCTCCGCCTTCAGGTGCTTGGACACTTTCTGACGTTTACGGCGCCTGGCAAACCGATTGTTTTTTAATGGGCGGCACTTTCAGTCGAGTGTTTTACAATATTACCGCGAACGACATTTCAGGATTGCAGTGCGCTTACTCCTCTCTTCAAGATTGTCAAGATCGAGTAAGCCCCACTCCCGCACCCTCGGGACCTATTGCCTTAACCTGGTACTCGCAAGAACTCAAAGCAGAGAGCGAAAGTCTTAACAATAGCATCAGTGCCTACGAAGGGTATTTTTTCGGTGCTGATGATCCCGGCGGAGCCTTCACACCTTTTTGGGGAAGTCCTACTTCCAAAAATACGATGTTCGGCCTTGTGCCTGACTCAAGCACGAATCTTTGGGTGATTCTAGATAACGGTGTTATTGACTACGCCGCTTTAAAAACCGGCTATCAAACCGCTTTGCAAATTGATTTCAACCAAGTGTCTTCTACGAATCCAACAACTCATATTTATCTTCAACGACACACAAGTTTTCCTGCGGACTGCTCGCAATAAGAACTAACCGTCCTCGTTGTGGCATTACACACTTGGATGCGTTCGCTGAGTTAAGGCGAACCAAAGATTCATCAAAAGACTTGCCGATCGAGCAAAAAAAAACTCAAAATCTAAGTCAAATACCTCGTCTGGAGAAAGTATTGAGAGCATTCCTTCTTTGTTGTTTATTTTTATCAAATACAATCCCGGCTCTATCCTTTGCAGAGACGATAAAAATTCTTTCCGAAGATGATTTCCCGCCTTACAGCTATATGGAAAAGGGCACTCTAAAGGGGTTGTCTGTCGACATCATACGTGCCGCATTCAAAGAACAAAACATTGATGTCACTTTTGAAGGCGTTCCTTACTCGCGCTGTTTGACAAAAACGCAGAATGCTTCGGAACTGGCGTGTTTCAATTCCACTTATGACGAGAAGATGACCAACGTGCTGATATTTCCGAAATCTCCGCTTGTCGTGATCAGCGCTGTGGCCATCACTCATCGAGATAACACGTTAGGACCGAAGGTGCGCCAAATTTCCGACTTGCATGGACAGAAAGTTGTTCTAACAACGGGTTACTCTTACGGTCCCTTTGATTACGACACAAAAATTGACAAGCACTTTGCCAACTCAGATGCCAATGTTTTGAAGATCGTTGCCAATAAAAGAGCGACTTACGGAGTTATCAATATTTTGGCGTACTACTATCACGCAAAACAGACGGATCCCAAAACTCGAGATGCATTGAAAATTTCTGGTCCCATCGGCTCCGGCGGGTTGTACGTAATGTTCAGCAAAAAACATCGTCAGGGCGCGAAGTACGCGCAAGAATTTGACGAGGGAATGAAGAAGATGCTGACTTCGGGCAAGTACGAAAAGATCCTCGATCAGTGGGGCGATCTCCTCGGCATGTCTCCCGCAGAACTCAACGAAATTTCAGCGAAAAACAAAGATCCACTTCGCTAAACTGTTCCAGCAAAGGCGCCGGAAGCATTTTTCCGTCTCTTTTTGAGACTTATCAAGTACTGAACAAAAAATATTTCTGAAGCGCTTTGTATTGCTAAAAGACTGTCGCAAATTTCCCGATAAGTTATCTAATCAATATGAGGAACGTAATCGGTTCAGTCCTTTGGACTATATTATTTATTACTATGCCGTTGCTGAACGGCTGTACTTTGGAAGTGGCCATAGATGCTTCCGAGGAAATCACCGACCTTCCAAGCCTTGATAACACCCTCAACTCTTCAAAGCTCCTCAGAGTTCAATATCCGCAAATCGCTCGCGTTCTGAATACCTCGACGACTCTTCCAAACGGAAAAATTCTTGTGGCGGGCGGAGCCCTCAATAGGAGTACCACACCAACCAACCTCGCTCTTTCCAGTGCGGAAATTTATGATCCAGAGACAGGTGTTTGGTCGCAAGCAGCGTCTCTTCCCCAAGAACGACTTAGTCACACGGCGACCTTGCTTCAGAATGGAAAAGTTTTGTTCATCGGCGGAGCCATTAACAATGTCATCACCACTGCGTGCCTTGCTACCGCGTCTCTTTATGACCCAAGTACCGACACGTGGAGTTCGGCTGCTTCTTTGACAACGGGCCGTTGTTTTCACACAGCCACACTTCTTCCGGATGGACGTGTGATGGTCGCTGGCGGCAGAACGGAGAATTCTATATCTCTCGTAACGGCAAATTATATCAGCAGTGTTGAAATCTATAATCCTACAACCAACACGTGGGCCTCCGCTGCGAGCATGACAGCACAACGAGCAAACCATAGCGCAATCGTACTTAAGAGCGGTAAGGTCTTCATCGTAGGCGGGAGAAACACTTCAACGCTTGTAACGACAGCCCTTTATACTCCGTCCTCGAATACATGGGCTGCAGGTCCTTCACTGACAAAATCCAGAAAAGATCACACGACCACTCTGCTCCCTGATGGTAAAGTCGTTATCATTGGTGGAATGGACAATCTGACGTTACTTGCAGATACCACTGTGTACGATCCCACGGCTGGAGCCGTCGGTTCGTTTTCAAATGGTCCCGCCATGCCAGCTGTCCGTAAACTTCATACGGCGACTCTGGTTGGCAACAGGGTTTTTGTTGTCGGTGGTGGTTCCGACACAAGTACTTATCAAGACACGATGATTTACGATCCCGCTGCAAATCAGTGGGAAACCTTCGCGAGTCTTAAAAGCAGCACTCGTTATCTGCATACGGCGAACATCGCAGGCAAATATTTGGTTATTCTTGGCGGACTTCCAGGAACGAACTACAACTCTCCTGTGACGACGCCGGAAAAACTGGATATATCGGGGTTCCTCTGGAAATCCGAAGCCAGCTTGTCCATCGCACGTTTTATTCCTACTGCGGCCCTTTTAAAAAATGGCAAAGTGCTGGTGGCTGGCGGTGTTTATACATCACCAAGCTTGGGTTATCCCGTAACGACTGAAATCTTTGATCCTGTGACCAACACGTGGAGTACAGGCGCGGACTCTACGGCCCCACGAGCCCGTGCCACCGCCACTGTTTTACAGAACGGAAAAGTGCTTGTCGTTGGCGGTCAGGACTCGGCGAATATTTTAAATACGACAGACATCTATGATCCCGATTCAAACACGTGGACTGCAGGGCCTTTGTTAACTAAGGCTCGCTCCGGGCACACGGCAACTCTCTTACCGAATGGAAAAGTTCTTGTCTTAGGTGGAACTGGAGACTTCGGCGGCAGCATACGGCCCGCTGAAGTTGAGATCTATGATCCAGACACCAACACGTGGAGCCTTGGCGCCAACATGCCAACACCTTGTTATTATCCTTCAGCAACACTCGTCCCGGGAGGGGCCGGAGGAAAAGTCGTCGTCATCGGCGGCCAAACCGCCACCTATCTTACAGCGGCACAAATTTATGACGTTGCTACAAACACGTGGACCATTGGCGCTTCAATGACTACAGGCCGAGTCGCCCACGCCGCGGTTCGCATGGGCGGAAAAATTTTCGTCGCTGCCGGATATAACTCAAGCAGCGCTTTAAGCTCCGTCGAGATTTATGATGTCGCAACGGATACGTGGCAGCCGGGCCCCGCAATGACGACGGCGCGCAACTCTGCCGGAGCAGCCACTTTGCCCGACGGAAAAATCATCGTGTTTGGCGGACAGGCTACAACGGCTAACGTTTACGCCACATCTGAAATCTATAATCCTGTCACTAACACTTGGAGTACTGACACCCGACTTTTAAACAACGCTCGCGGCCTGCCTTCTGTTGTTACGCTGGAAGATCAACGCATCCTGATCATCGGCGGTGCCGATCCCTACAATGCCATGACGAGTGTGGAGTCGTACCGTGCAGGCGTTGCCGCTGCGGAAGAATGGCAAGTGCCTCCACTTTTACCCGGAAGAGGCGCGCATATCGCGACTCTTCTTAAAGACGGCAGAATTTTAGTTACTGGCGGAAATGAGGGCACAAAAATTATTGGCAGCACCGCGATTTACAACCCTGCGACAAATCAGTGGCAGAAAGGTCCCGATCTTTCAACCCCACGACAAAATCATACCGCGACACTTTTAGCTTCCGGAAAAGTATTTATCGCTGGTGGCTCAGGTGCCGGAGGTGGTTTAGGTTATAATCAGACCGCCGATATCTTCGATCCAAGCACAAATACGATCACCACGATGCCATTGCTTATGGAGCGTGCTGCTCATAGTGCAATCGCATTGCCCAATGGAAAAGTTCTGCTTTCTGGTGGGATCAATACGACAGATATTACGACGAAAAATGAAATTTGCGATCCCGTTACGGGAACGTGCACAGCTTCGGCGGACCGACCTAACGGGCTTTATGACGCTGTCATACCGTTGAATTCCGATAAATATTTATTCATCGGCGCTTACGGAAACGTGACGTATCAGCCTTCGACCGACACTTGGACTGCAGTCGTCTCCATGACAGCTCAACGCGCTTACCATGCGGCGATACGCCTACTCTCTGGCAAAGTTATGGTGATCGGAGGAGTCAACGTTTTGGATGGTCAAACTCTTGCCAGCACAGAAATTTATGATCCAGACACCAACACCTGGACCGCGGGACCCCCTCTTGATACGCCCATTCAATATGTAATCGCGAATCTTCTGCCCTCTGGGGAGATTGTCGTTACGGGAGGTACGAGAAGCGACACTAGCAGCGACGCTAATGTACGAGTTTATAATCCAGAGACAAATCAATGGGCGTTGGCAACACCGTTAAAAGAAGCACGTGCGCTTCATACGGCGACGCTTTTATCTAATGGCCATCTCATGGTCTATGGCGGTGACAATTCAACCTTTGGTGTTCTCCCTTTCTGGGAGCAAGTCTTCGATCCGTAGAATCATCTGTTCGATTTCTTTCATCGAATAACCGCATCACCTTTATTCCCTACAACCGCAGTGAATTTTTACAAACCTCGAAAGGCTTCTTTCCGAGTTTTCCTTATTTCTGTATATGCACTCGACAAACAGGAAATAGATTATGAACTTAAAAATGTTTTTGTCTGCGTTACTCGTGACAGGTGTCACGATCACGGAATCCAGTCACGCTTTTTTGGTGGCGAACGAGCCCGCACAATTGCAGGCCGGAATTCCAACCGATGTATTTGTCGCGGGAGAAGGCGGCGACCTTGGGGATCTTTTTATTAAAGCTGCGATCTTAGGAGCGAAAGTTTCCCGAGACCGTTTCCCGCAAAGACAAAGACTCATTATCAGCGCCGTAGACGATTCCGTTTATCACGAAAGCGCCTTTCTGACCGAAGCTGGATTGCATCTGCGCAAGGCTGATAAAGAAAAACTCAATAAAGAAAATCTTTTGGCTTTGTTAAACCGTTATCAAGTCTCTATCTCTTCTTTGCAATTCTTTGCTCACTCAAACCCTCGTGTCGGCATGCAGCTCGAGGGCTCTTCACGCCTTGCTCCCGAAGACGCAGAATTTACAAAGCTCAAGCAGTTCCTTGCTCCGAATGCCATAGCCGTTTTCCATTCCTGCAATTCTGCTTGGGTCATGGCCCCGGCTGCGGCAAAAATATGGAATCGCCCGGCGTTTGGAAGTTTCACCTCTGACGACTTTCAAGAAATGATGTCAGATGGGAAATGGTACTTTCACGACGAAGGATTTTTTCCTGAGAACCTTTCACGCATTGGTTCTACCACCAGTATCGTGCGTGAGCGAATCAAGTGCTCAAAGCTTGAATGTCTGCGCATGAAACCTTCCAATACGCTTTATCGTGGAGCCGTGGGGAAATTCGGAAGAGGCTTGGGTTTCTATAAAGTCTTTTCAACAAATACTGATAAAATTCCTGCGGCCCTCATTCACTACACTTTATTATTTCCGTCGGTCACACCCCTCTCAATGCAGTCCTCGCGAAAAGAGTTTCTTACGGTTGTTAAAGACTGGATGTGTCCTAACGATAAAAGCAGCCAGCGTCGCGAAGCCTGCTCGCGGGCCATTGACAGCGGAGCCTTTCAAACAAATCCCACGCTTAATTTTTTTAACGGTGAAGCGATTGCTTGCAACAACATCCGTTGTCAGACGGTTGTCAAATGCAGCAATCTCAAGTCCGCTTTCGGCCTGGCCTCGTGTAAAACTCAAACCCTGAGTGAATCCCCTTCTACGGTCTTCAGCGATCAAATGAAGATGATTATGAAGGGTCTCCAGATGCTGGAACAACGGCAGATGGTGCTGTAAGGGAGGGCGGAACTCTCCGCCGGTCCCGCTTCGCTAGTATCCTTATTGCAAAATCCCATAATGAATCCGTGATTTCTGAATGAATACCGAGCCATGTTCGATCGAACAGGCGTCTGTAACATCGGAAGTCACTTTGCAAAATACTTAGACACGTTTCGAGGATTCCCCCTCCGAAACAGTGGGAGCCGGCGATGCACAAAAGACCATTATGCCTTATTTTCATTTCAGCAATGTCATTGTTGTTCTCTCCCCTTTCAAGCTCGGGAAAAGCGTTGACTGAAAGAAGCGATATCCAGGTTTTGAGCTTTAAAGAAGTCGATTTCAACAGTGCGGGTAAAAGCGACGAAATCGTTTTTGATGTGCCGGCAAATATAAAAAGCTTTCTGGTGCAATACACGGCTGACAGTGATTATGCGGATATCGATTTTGAATCCCTGTCTGATCCCAACGGTCATTTTGTTATGGGAAAGCGAGTCCGTCAGTTTAACTACATCAACGAGTCTTTAAAAAATGAAGTCCCTTATCTGGAATGGGAAAATCCCTCTGCGCCCTCCTCAATTACCGGAATGGCGACGGCTTTGGTGGGCAATAACCTTGATACACGTCTGATCCCCGGCAAATGGCGGTTGAAATTCACGTGCTCGGCACCACACGACGAATGCAAAAAACTTAAAGGCTTGGTGCAAATTATCATTAAGAAAAATACGAACACGGGAAAAAAGGCAACCCTTCCTCTGCGCTTGTATTTCCCGGGCAAGAGCTTGTGGACTGCTTCTTCCGCGGCGAAGAACAAAGACTTTAAACTTTTCATGAAGGTGCTTAAAGATATTTTCGCCCTCGTCAACATCGAGGTGGAAGTCCTTTCAAGGGAAGATACGCCTGACACCGTATTTACGGATATGGCCGGTGGCTTACAACATATGTTGAAGCACTCTAAAAACGACGCGGTAAATATCTATTTTGCGAAAACAAATTTCGACTGGATCGGCCGAGGCACCGTTGCGGTGGCCTATCAATTGGCAGGCCCTTATTTAGCGCCCTACTCGACGGGTGTGATGATCCGAATGAAGACGATGATGACCCGAGCTGAGTTAAATCACCCGAATAAAATGGATTACACTGCCATGGACTCGGTCTTGTCCATCCCCGACTACGCGTTAACGACAGCTCATGAAATCGCGCACTACCTCGGCTTGTATCACGTCTGTGAAGCGCCGGCCTTCAATGTCCCTATGGGAGTGCGCGATCCGCTCAATAGCGCTTGTGACGTCAAGAACATGATGTACCCTAGCGTCGGTCACGCCAACTTTCATCTGACACCGGCACAAGCGGAAGTTCTCAAAAGACATCCACTTGTGTACTAATTCTTTTTAGCGCGAGAAGTGAATATCGAGACTAGGACTGTTGGGTCCGTACTTGCTGATCACTTCTCCGTTGGGTCCCGGCAAAAGATTCGGATATTTCGCCAAGATGCTATAAGGATTTAGGTGCTCAAGCAGAAGAACAGCGCCCGCATAGGACGGATTATTTTTGAAGTTTGAATGCATCACCGCATTGATAAATCCCTGCATGATGGCTCTTCTTTGCGCATCCCGAAGTTGCGCTTCTTCGTAAAGACGTCTGTTGATAAACATACGGTTGAGCATATCCAAACTTTGCGCCAAGCGAGCATCTGACATCGCAACGCTGTTCATACGTTGAATCTCTCTGCGAATGGTTTCTTCCGCAACAAGTTCAAGGTGCATGATCTGCAAGCGCTCATTTATTTTGTCCGTGAGCAACTCTGTCGTGTTGCGATTATTGGCGATAAGCTCCATAAGAACGATGGCCTGACGCTCGTTCAATGCCGGCGAGATAATTCGTCCTTCGACCTGTTTCATTTCATTATCCGTCAACGCACGCAGTTCCGCGAAAGAAACTGAAGAGCATAATGGGAACACAAGCATTAGTGTCGCCAAAAACCGTCTTCTCATCTTGAACCTCACTTGAAAAATATTTTATGACCGGGAGATGTATTGCGAAAACAGGCACGGGGCAAGAGGCCCCCGTGCCTGTTTTGTTATTTTCACGCAAAGTCCGCTGAAAAACGCAAGATTCTGTTCGCACAGATTTACGAAACAACCGTAAGGTCAAATCCTTGAAAGTGAGCGCATCGAAAGACCACCGCAAGAGTCAGGGCCGCAACGCTTGGCTTCTGAACCCTAAGGAATGTCTTACAAAGCTGCTAAACCCTTAAACACTTTTTTTGCCTTCATAACGAATCTAACGGGATCAAAGAACGTGGCATAAACATCGCATGACCCCTGACTCCAAATAGGAGACTTTATGAAATCACTGTACGTTTTTGCCGCAATTGTACTGAGCGCAAATCTCAGTCACGCGAAATTGACTCTCGAATGTAAAAACTATCGCACTCACGCTGTGATTGAAATCGATGAGCGCGCGCAAAATGCGCTCATGCATCTAGAAGACAAAGAAGGCTATGTCACGAAAGGCCTCGAAACTTACGAATTGTTTCTTGATACCGTTGAATCCCGAAAAGGCGATTTGGTTTTCGTCACGAGCAACGAAGACTATTTGATTAAGTTCAAATTGCCCAAGAGCATTTTAACTCGGACTCCACGCAAGCCTTTCACGATTGAATTCGATCCTGCGTTTGACGGCTTAAAACCCCGCTATAATACTTTGACCTGCACTGCTCGCGACTAATCGCGAGCGGCGGCCTTATTCTTGTCAGCCCATCTTAGGAAAACGACATTTGCGATAAGAACGGCCGCGAGCGAGCCATACACTAAATATTTAAAATCCTGAGTGCCGGGCAAAAGACTGCCCGCGCCGAATAACACAAGAGTGGCCATCGTTGTCGTAAGATAGCTGAGTGAATTCAACTCTCCCCGTTTTCTTTCGGGAATAAGACGCTGCCTTAATTCAAACTCGCCGTTTGAAAACCCATAAAGACCAATGCGCGAAAACAGAATACAAACAAGAAAAATATAGATGCCCGTTGTTGATCCCACTGCGAAGGCGACAATCCCCATCACAAGCATCACGCCTTGAAATCCTAAATGCAGCTTCGAGCTTCCGATCAAACCCCATCTGTGAACAAAATAGGGAAAGGTCACCGTTGAAATAAGACCGAAGACGGCACCAAGTCCTCTGAATAATCCTATTTGCGCCTCGGGCAAGGCCATCTCGTCTTGCAAATATCCCGCGAGCAAAACCCCATGCGGACTTAAAACGGATAGCCACAACAGCGCATAACTGAAGATCAGCCAAAAAATGGGATTCGCAACCGACTCTTTGATATTGAAATGAAAGAGCTCTTTCCAAGTTTTAGGGGCCTCAATCTCTTTGCTCTGCAGTCCTGAAACTTTGATGACATTTAGAAGAAGGATGTACTCGGGCACAAAAGAAATAAGATTCCAAAGCGCTACAAGCCACAAACCCAAGAGATGAACATGCACGGAATCTAAAGCGAACAAAATCCCCGCGACAATCGGAGCCGCAACCTCCGTCCCTAAATCAATCCGTCGCAACCAACTATTGAACTCTGTCAATTTGTCGGAAGAAACCAACGCGGGCGCCAGATCGTTCCCCACAGAGATATCCGTGATCAGCGAGCCTAACGAAGCAAAGATGCCAAAAATCGCAAGCAGGGCAAAAAGAAAAACAATCACTCCGTTTCCTTCAAAGTACGCCCATTGGCGATGAACCGCTCCGTCCAAGAAGTAAAAACAGAAGACACCCCCCAGAACAGCGAAGAACTGAATCCAGATGCCGTTTTTTACGACGCGGTTGCGTTGATTGGAATCAATCCACTTCCCCACCCAGGGAGTTAATAAAAAGGAACCGATTTTTATGAGAAGATAATAGAACGCTGCGATCTGCAGCTTTCCTGGAAACACATGAAGCAAAGCAAAGGGAATCACAAAGTCCCAAGCTTGGTCTCCAGATCTCGTCAAAAGCCTTCCAACCAGCAGCTGTGTTTCAATCTTTAACATTTTTCCATCCCTATTGACATCCCATCCCCCGGGAGGGGATACTTACCAACATGTCACACAAAAAGCAACACGCAAGTCATGAAGATGTCTCGAAACGCTTAAAAAGAGCCAAAGGGCATCTTGAAACCGTTATTGCTATGATTGAAGACGAGCGAGAATGTGTGGACGTGGCCAGGCAGCTTCACGCTGTCGTGAAAGCTCTTGCTGCGGCAAAGAGTGTTTACATTCACGATCATATCGAACACTGCCTGGATGGAAATCACAGAGATATCGATCTTGACGAGATCAAAGAAATCACGAAGTACATTTCCTAGAAGGAACTACTTCCGCGCCCCGGGAACATAAGACGGAAGATGAGTTCCTACTGGAAGCCCCATCTCTCCGAAGTAGTCGATCCCCCAACAGCGCAGTCCGCCGGCTGTCGTGATTCCGCAGCTGGCACTTCGTGTCCATGCCGCGTGGCCCACGGAAATACTTGAGTAACTTGTTCCGCTATCGATAACGATGGGAGCATTCGGAGAGACCGTCGTTCCATCCCCTACCATGGAATAAAAGTTATATCCCCAGCATTTTAATACCCCAGCAAGAGTGATTGCACAGGAGTGCGAGCCTTTTAAAGATACTTCTTTAAACTGTGTTCCCGCATCTATTACAATCGGTGAAGTTCTTTGTGTCGTGGTTCCGTCACCTAGATTCTTCTGGCCATTATAGCCCCAACACTTCAACTCATTAGATGTCGTAATTCCACAACTGTAACCACCTAAGAAGGCAGCACCGACCGCTATTTTTGTATAAGTTACGGAGTCGATCACTTTCGGCAATGTTGAGTTTGTCGTTGTCCCGTCACCTAATGCCGCGTGAGCGTTGCTCCCCCAGCATTTGAGAATTCCCGCAGTCGTTATGGCGCAAGCATGCACTTTACCATTGTCATAATCTTCTGAGATGGCAACTTCACTGTAGGTCACTCCCGCGTCGACTACTTTCGGCGTTAAGCTATCCACGGTAGTGCCAATGCCTAATTGCCCGTTGTTGTTACGCCCCCAACACTTCAACACCCCGGCCGTCGTCACAGCACAAGTATTCCAAGCAGCCACGGCGACTTTCGTGTAGGTTACACCTGGGTCAATAACTTTAGGCATGGTCTTATCAACGGTCGTACCGTCACCGATCTTTCCATAGGAGTTATCACCCCAGCATTTCAACACACCTGTTGTTGTGATTGCGCACGTGTGCGGCGTTTGCGACGACGTCACAGTGCCGGCAGCGACTGATACAAAGGAATATTTATTTCCAGCATCCGCGAAAACCGGAGTGTAGCGGTTCCAGTCCGTTCTATCGCCAATTTGAAAGTTATTGTTAGCACCCCAGCACAATAAATCCTGATCCGCCGAGATTCCGCAACCGCTGCGTCCGCCCATCGAAATTTTCGAATAGATGGCACCGATATCAACGTCACGCACGCTCACCGTTTCTACACCTACTACACTGTTATTAAAGATCCCGTTGGGGTTTACACCCCAGCATTTAAGATAATTTCCAACAGTCACACCGCACGAGACCGGAACCGAGGCATTGTAACTTCCTCCGCCCACGGAAAGGCTTTTATAGTTTTCAGAAGCATCGATTTCCGTTGGTACTTTTATTTGAGTTTCTCTTCCCAATTGAAATGAAGTGTTGTCGCCCCAACATTTCACTTTATTTCCCGTTGTCAGCGCGCAGACGTGATCCTGAGCAACGGACACCTTCGCGTAGGAAACGCCGGAATCAATAAGAACGGGTGCTGTTCGTGTCATGACTGTCCCATCGCCGACCTGCCCCTTGGCGTTACCGCCCCAACACTTCAATGCGCCCGATGTTGTAATAGCACACGACGTATTGTAACCAATAACGACCGATGAGTAAGTAACACCGGCATCAACATTTTGTGGGCTCGACTGATTCGTTAAACTTCCGATTCCCAATTGACCGAAATCATTCCGTCCCCAACATTGCAACTGACCCGCTTGCGTGATGGCGCAAGTATGGCCGCCTCCACCGTCGTTGCTTCCACCTGCTGAGATATCACTGTATAAAGCACCTCCGCTGACAAGAACAGGAGACGATGACGCTGTCAAAGTTCCGTCACCCAATTGACCTTTGTTATTCGCGCCCCAGCATTTAGCGACTCCACCCGTTGTGACCGCGCAAGTGTGCGTGTATCCCATACCGACAACGTCATAGTTCGTGCCGGAATTAATAACCGTAGGAGACGATCGATTTATCGTAGTGCCGTCTCCAATTTGTCCATAAGAGTTGTGACCCCAACATTTCAAAACACCTGCTTGAGTAATTCCGCAAGTAGAGTTCGCACTCATTTTAATTTCTTTGTATGTCGTTGCAGAATCAACGGCCGTGGGGACTTTGACAGTCGTGAAGGTTCCGTTTCCGACTTGCCCATAAGCGTTTACACCCCAACATCTAATTTTTGAATCTGAGTTCAAAAGACATATGTGACCGGCAGAAGTGGCCACGGAATTTAAATTCACATACGTCGATTCATCATCAACGATCATGAAAGCCCGATATGGTTCGAATCCTAATTTAATTTTTTGCTTTTTCTGATTTGTTCCCTTCAGATAGACGTAAAGATTTTTTTCATCTTCGGTCAGTCCATTCTGAAGAATATCAATACTGATCTGCGCGCTCGTCTGTCCTTTAGGAATAGTAATCGACTTCGTGCCGCCGGTAGAAAAATGCGTGCCTTCCGTGCCAGTGGAAAAATAATTGTAAAAAATCGGAAGATCGATACAGGCTTTTTTTGACAGGCTGACCGTCAAATTCACTACACCTTGTCCTTCGGTCAAAAGTTGCGCGGAAGAGGGCGCAATGCTGACGTCCGCCGCACTACACTTTCCCAACATCTGATTGAAACCTTGATGTTGAGGTCGTGCGTGAGCAGCGAAAGAGCCGAACACAATGAGGCTTATCCCTAACAAACGTGCAAGTTGCATGGGTCGTCCTCTACATAAAGTCCGTAGACCAAGTGATATAACATTTCCACGAGGCCGCGACATAGATCATCGTGATTCCATAAATTGTTTGAGAACCCGCGGTCGTCGGCCCACTTTCCGGGTTAAAGTAAGAGCTATCGCATCCGCTAAAGCTGTATTCGCGCGACGTCGTATCCGCAACAACGATGGTATAAACACCGCCGTTCGCGGCATTTGACAGAGTGATTGTAGAGCCACCAACATTGTTAAGATAATGAATATTACTAAGACGCAGATCTACCGCTCCACCTGAG
This sequence comes from Bdellovibrio sp. 22V, assembly GCF_030169785.1. Classification (NCBI taxonomy): domain Bacteria; kingdom Pseudomonadati; phylum Bdellovibrionota; class Bdellovibrionia; order Bdellovibrionales; family Pseudobdellovibrionaceae; genus Bdellovibrio; species Bdellovibrio bacteriopascens. The sequence goes on along the minus strand of NZ_CP125854.1, from coordinate 1,806,428 downwards.
GCGACCACATTTGTCGGCGCATGTGGAGAACTCCAAGACAAGTTTCCCGCACCGTCAGTCGTCATGACGTCTCCTGACGAACCCGAAGTGCCTGGCAAAGTCATACTGAGATTTGAACCGACACTCGCCGGAGATCTCACGGCCACATAATTCGAAGAATCCGCATCGGCAAAACGAATTTCATTGCCCGATGCCATTTGCACATAGTTCGTAAAGGCTTTGGCTCCACTGATCGTCTGCGTAGAAGACTTATCAACAATGCCTGCGACATCCGGAGTTCCACTCGCCCAACTCGCGATGCCAGTTCCATAAACGATGTTTCCGGCAGAACCTGAAGCCAACGAGGTCACGGCTCCCGTTCCGCCTCCGATTAAGATATTCCCAGAGCCTAAGGACGAAGCGCCCGTGCCTCCGTTTGCAACCGGCAGAATACCCGAAAGATCCGTCGCTGCATTGATGGCGGCATTAATCCAGTTACTGCCGTTGTATTGAATAACCTGTCTTGCCGAAGGAGAAGAAATCGTCGCGGAAAATTTCGCGCTAAAGCTGTCGAAATCCGTTTTACTGATCAATCCCGCCGTCACACTCCCCGAGGACGCCATCGGGATATTCAGCGTGTGAACTCCGCCGCTGGAATTAAATCCTGGCGCCGTACCCGCCGTGCCTACAGCGAAACTTTGATCGGTCCAAGATAACTGCCCTGCCCCGTCTGTTGTTAAGACCTGCCCGTTTGTTCCTGAAGTTGCGGGCCATGTCGCCCCATTGATATTGCTACAAACAAAATGAGTCCCGTTGAAGGTAAGAGCTTCCCCTGCGCCACAACCGCTGCCTGGAAACTTATCCGCCAACATAAAGTCAGCCACTGTCTTATCCTCTAACTTTCCAGCAGAGTTCGCGTGAGCCGCAAAAGGAACCGTTCTAATCACGTTGTCAGGGCTGATCAAATTCCAGCTAGATCCGTCATGAAATTGAACTCTTAACAAACGCTCATGACTTGCGGTCGGGCTGTAAGTCACGCCCGAAGGCACATGACTGGCATTCGCACAATCGAAAGTTCCCGTATTCTTAAACACATCTAACAACCCCACGCTTGCCGGAAACAGCTTCGTACCGCCTCCAATAGGGACATCAAAAACCCCTGCCGAATTCGCCATACTGATACCATCACGCTGTTCGCGATAGAGCACACAAGATCCACTGGGGTTTGTAATCTCAAAGATAAAGCTGACGTTATCATACTCAAACGGTGTTCCGTTGGAGTGCATGATTCGCCCCTGGTAAGTTAAACTTCCGGGCGTGGCATATGCGCCATGAGCACCCATAAAAACAATGACAACGTTCCATAAAAACAGGTGTTTCATATCCTTCTTATCGGCAGATGTACGCTCGCAAAGAACTCAATTGTCTGTCTCTTTTTGAAACTTCGTCGGGAGAAAACAGGTATTTCATTTCTGCCGGTTACAATTGCGCAATGTAGTTATTCTTTTTCCCGTTTTACTTGTTTCTGCGAACGGATTCTCTGCTGGCAACTATTTGCTGCATCCCCTTACTTCTTTTTTGTTGTTATGAACCCTTCCTTCAACAAAAGGAAAACTTATGAAAAAAAACTGGCTTTTACTTACGGCTATTTTTGTTTTTGCTTCCCCTGCTTTCGCGGATATCTGCGGAAAAACTGACGATCGCACTCTTTCGTTCGATCCCAAAGTGGGCCGCTTAGCCCGCGAAGGTGAACATCAAGGTTGTGCGGCGACTTTGATCGGGCGCAGCTGCGTGATTACTGTCGGTGCGTGTGCCGAAGACCGTGACTATGTAGAGTTCAACGCCCCTGTTTCCATCGCGGGCATTCCGCAAGCTTCCACTCCCGAAGACACTTATTACGTTAAGAGAGGATCTGCGGTCTTCAGACAAAAAGGCATCGGCAATCAATGGGCTGTTATGGAGCTTGAACCGAATCGTATTACTCAAAAACTTCCCGGAGATGTTCAAGGCTTCTATCAAGTGGCGAAAAGAAAGTATTATAACAACGAACCCATTCGTGTTGTTAGCTACTCTTATGCGTTGAATGATACGGATTATGTCCGCAGCGGAGATGTCTTGCCGAACACTCTTGGTGACTCAATGAACTTTGCGCAACAAGTGTCTCGGGGGCTCTTGGTGAAGGCTGGTATCTTCTTGATTCCTGAAATCGTCGAACACAATGCCGATACTTCCTATGGAAGCTGGGGAGCTCCGATCATCAGTGAAAGAACAAACGAGATCGTAGGCATCAACACTCACGGAGGCTGCCAAGCGAAGTATGTGGTTAAGGCCGGCGCACGCTACACAAACTCAGGCACCTCTGCTTTCGGCTCTAAGTCATTTCGAGACGCTATTGCGGCTTGCCTGGCAAAGTAATCTAAAATCAAAAGACAGAAGCGTTCGATAAGAAACCCACGAACACTTTCGCTCGGAAATCCCTCGTTTTGGCATCAAAACAGCAATGTTCATAAAATGTCTGGCGCGATTGAAATAAATTCGCGCTGGGACCAAGAGAAACAAAAAACGGAACTCACCTGTTGATTTGTTAAACGAGGAGGGATTTTATGAACCTAAAGACTTTCATCATTAAGAGCTGTGTGACTTTGCTTATTCCCATTCAAGTCTTTGCATCGGGCCGAACTACAGAGGCGTCTCATTGTGAGACGTGCCTTGTGCAAACCGCCAACGGTCCTCGTATGAAAAATAATTTGGGTTATGTCGCGACGACTCTGGGCAATATCAACGACAAGCTTGATTGGGGCCAGAAATGCGAAAACTTCGTAGACGAATCGACATTAGGCAAATGGGCGCAAGAAATTCGCAGCGTCTATATGAGTTCGGATTTTAGCAATCTTGATGAGGGCGCGAAAGATATCCACCGCCTCTGCCCGACCTATAAAGAAATGAAACCTACTGACAAAGCCAACTTCTGGGTGCTGGTTCTCAATGCGATGGCTCACTATGAGAGCACTTGCAACAAAGCTGTCACAGCAAAAGGCCCGAACGGAAGCCTTGTCGGTTTGCTGCAACTTCATAACGGAAGAGAAGGCGTTTACTCCAAAGGCTGTGACAACGGCGACGGTCAAACCACAAAAGGAACATTCCGCTGTGCGCTTTCCATGATCAACGATCAGATCCGCCGCGAAGACGAGTTGTTTAGCAGAAAATCTTACTGGGACGTTCTACGCCCCCAAGCGAAGTCGCAACGTGTTCCTAAGATCTCCAAAGCGATCTTGGCTTACACTCCTTGCCATGACGAAAGCAAATTGAATGTAAGACAGGCAAGTAACAACGCAAATGTGATTGAAGCTTTGCAGGCGATGGATGTGAAAAAGACAAACTCTTACGACATGTAAGAGTTTGTCCTGAACTTACTTTAGAAGATGATAACTTTTAATTTGTCAGTACCCGAGAGTTTCGCATTAATTTTAATTCGACCGTCGCGGTACTCGTATTGATCAGGAGTCAGCTGCAGGGAGGCTGACCCGCTGCCTTGAGGAAACAAAAGCACGTCGCGGATTTTCATTCCCGCAGGTACATCAAGAGCAAAATCCTGGCTCACGTAAGAAATAGACTCTGCAATCTTTTTAAATGCGGCTTTATATCCGTCGTCTCCCTGACATAAAGAGTACGTTTGCACTTTAGAGGGACTGAGCTCCGCCATGCGCTGGAAAATAGCGCCGTAAGACTGACCGCTTTTCAAACCACAAGATTGGCCTTCTTTATTCATCACGACGCTGACAAAATATTTATCCTGCAAAGCCGTATTGATCTGAGAAAGAAACGTCGAAGCCACGTCTGTCGGATTTTCTAAGAAGTACTTAGTGCGAATCACTCCACGCGCCATACTTTGTGAAGTTAAAAGACAAGGCTGGCTGGCAGAGACACCCGTTTTCGTTGCCGCCAAATATGTCAAAACGTTTGAATAGCCTCTGTAAGAGTTGTTGCAATAGTCAATAAGGCCTTCGCTTTCTAAGAATGTGTGCAGCACCGACGCTTCTTTGTACTGACAGCCCGTCACAGTCGCATCTTTGAAATAGAAGTTCACGCCCGTAAGATTGAGTGTTTTACCAATATAACCATTCACGCGTGACTGAACGACCTTCCAGTCCTCGCTATGACATTCCTGACCGGCCAAGCTTGCGGCCCCATTGATAACAGACGCTCCGACTCCTACAAACGGACGAGTTTCTTCAACAGCTGTAACGCCATCGCGATAACCAACACCCGTGAACGTATAGCTGACTTGCGTCTGCTTGTAAGTAATCATTTGAGTTTTGTCCCAATTGAAAACTTGTTCAGCCTTACAATGAGTCGCGCCGTTATAGTTGTCTTCGTCGGTCAAAACAAAGAACACGACTTTTTCGTTGGTATTTACAAAAAGAGGTTTGCGGTTCGCCATCTGCAGAACGCCACACAGCCCTGATTCATTGTCATCTCCGCTGATACCCATAACGAGGATCGACTGTTTAATTCTATTAATAGCCGCTTGTCTCACCGATGCTGAATCCGTCGGATTCAAAACGAAAGGAAGAGTGTTAGGACCAAACTCCGACTTCATAATTGCATCAGTTTCAGTGGGACTTAGATCTGCCGCTGAATTCACGTAAGTTTCGACACCGTTTTTAAACGTCCCGAAAGTGCTCTTACTTGCGTAGAGGTATTGCGAAGTCGAGAACATGTGCAACGTGACTTTCTTATTCGACAACGTCGCCAAAAGGCTGTCGATTCTTTCCGCCAACTCTTCTTGAGATTGTTTCATCGTCGCCGAGTTGTCGATGACAAGAACCACTTGTGTGGAAGGATACTCCGTGGATTCTTTGGGCTGAAGCTCTACGACTTTGGCGTTATCCGGCAACTCACCGTAAACGCTGTAGGCGGACTGCGAATCAATCCCGAATTGCACGCCAGCGTTGGGCGCACAGTTCTGAAAGGAAACCGTCATTAAGAAAAACATCATGAGATAAAAAAGAAGACTCTTTTTCATTCGCAATTCCCCCTAGTAATAACTTATCGGCTAGGGAATGGCGGGTCTGTATAAGATGGACACTCGTGTTTACATGATTCGTTCGGTATTTTCGTGCAAACGTAGCAAATTAGCTCTTCATCTCAGTTTGAGAATGGTTAGGAGCCTACGATTATCGCATCCAAGAGATGGATTTGATCGCGCGTATTGTTGATCAATGCTAAGAGTAGATTTTTGATAAAGGCAGGTTCCGTAGAACCTTTGACGACCTCTTCGAGTTTTTCTAAACGCGCGCTTTCACTTTCGTGGTCGTCGCTTTTTTGCATATAAGTTTCGGCGAATATTTTTTTGCGGATGTCCTGAAGCTCTTTCCACGCGGCGGCTAAAGACGAAGAAGCCACGCGCGTTTTAATTCCCTGCCAGTCGCAACGAAAATAAGACGGATAAGCGGCACGTTTTCCCTGAACGAAGGTATCTTGGGTGATATACCAGCGGATGTTTTCGTGAAGAGAAACGATGCTTGTCGGCTCTTCTTTTCTAAAACCCATTTTTGCAAACACCTGTCCGGCCCCGAGATACAAAATCGCGTGCCCCCATTTCGCTTGATCTTGCGTTTCCATACCGCCAAT